>PYIY01000099.1:0-118019 GCA_003635195.1 Candidatus Poribacteria bacterium
ATACTATTACCGGCTGCCTCAACCGCTGCTTTGAGTCTGCGGACGGGTCCATAATCTGAAATCGGATTGCCCGCCAGATAGAGGGTTCTCAGTGATGTCAAATCTTCGAGTGCGGATATATCGCTGATGGCGTTGTTATTCAGATCCAGAGATGTCAGTGATGTCAAATCTTCGAGTGCGGATATATCACTGATGGCGTTGTTATTCAGATCCAGAGATGTCAGTGATGTCAAATCTTCGAGTGCGGATATATCACTGATGGCGTTGTTATTCAGATCCAGAGATGTCAGTGATGTCAAATCTTCGAGTGCGGATATATCGCTGATGGAGTTGTTACTCAGATAGAGGGCTCTCAGCGATGTCAACAATGTCAAATCCTCAAGTGCGGATATATCGCTGATGAAATTGTTTCGCAGTCTGAGCGTTGTCAGTGCGGTCAAACCACTGAAATCTCCGGATTTCAGTGATGTGATGGCTGTATTGTTTAGATTCAGTTGGTTGATTACAGCAAGATGTGCGGCAGTCACATCGTTGGCATGATTCACGCCTCGCACCGCAGCCACAATCGCATTCTGCACCTGTTGCGTGCGTCGATTGACAGGAGTAAATTCGGATGCATCTGTAACGTTGATAGTAACGGTAATACTATCGCTCCCACCCTTGCCATCGGATACAGAAACCGTCACCGAGTAGGAGTGCTTCATTTCATAGTCCAAGGCTACACGGGTTTGCAGTTGCCCGGATGTGCTAACGATACTGAACGCGGAAGCATCGGTGCCACTGAGGGTGTACGTCAACGTATCCCCACTGTCCGCATCCGTTGCCGCCACGGCACGACCGATGTTTTCACCGAATGCCGCGTAGTCTCCAACGGTGCGCGTTGTGCTAGCACCATCACTGAAGACGGGTGCATTATTTTCTACTACATTTTCATTTACATCCGTGACAGTGATAGTAACAGTAATGCTATCACTCCCGCCCTTGCCATCAGAAACGGAGACCGTCACCGAGTAGGACCACTTCGTTTCATAGTCTAACGCTACAAGGGTTTGCAGTTGTCCCGATGTGCTAACAATACTAAACGCTGCCGCATCGGTGCCACTGAGGGTGTACGTCAACGTATCCCCACTGTCCGCATCTGTGGCAGCGATAGGCGTGCCGATATTTGTGCCGGATGCCGTGTTTTCTGCTATGGTGCGCCTCGTGCTGCTGCCTTCGGTGAAGCTGGGTAATCCTTCGTTGACATCCGTGACAGTGATAGTAACAGTAATGCTATCACTCCCACCCTTGCCATCAGAGACAGAAACTGTGACGGAATAGGAGTTCTTTGTTTCGTAATCCAGGGGATTTGTTGTTTGCAGCTGCCCTGAAGTGCTGTCGAGGCTAAACGTGCTAAATACGACAGGATCCGAGCTGCTTAAAACATAAGTTAAGGTATCATTATCCACATCAGTCGCAGCAATAGGCGTGCCGATGTTTGTGCCTATAAAAATGTTCTCTGCTATGGTGCGCGTCGTGCTGATGTCATCGGGGAACACAGGGGCTTCGTTGACGTTCGTGACAGTGATAGTGACGGTGATGTTATCTGTCAAACTGCTATCGGAGGCAGTAACAGTAACGGAATAGGAACGCTTTGTTTCATAATCCAAGGCTGTACGGGTCTGCAGCTGCCCAGTAGTGCCGTTGATGCTAAACGACGTTGCATCGGTGCCACCCAGCGTATAAGTAAGCGTGTCCCCTGGATCCGCATCAGTCGCCGCGACAGGCGTGCCGATATTTGTGCCGGGTGCCGTGTTCTCTGCTATGGTGCGCGTCGTGCTGGCACCATCACTGAACACAGGTGCGCGGTTCTCAGTTACATCCGTGACGCGGATTGCCACATCAATAGAGGCACTCCCACCATTGTTATCAGAGACAGAAACCCTCACAGAATAGGATGATTTGGTTTCATAATCCAATTCAGCCTTCGTTTGGAGCTGCCCGGATGTGCTGACGATACTGAACGCTGCCGCATCAGCACCACCGACGGTATACGTCAACGTATCCCCACTGTCAGCATCGGTGGCTGCAAAAGCCGTGCCGATGTTTGTGCCGGATGCTGTATTCTCTGCGATGGTGCGTATCGTGCTGCTACCGTCCGTGAACACAGGCGCGTTATTCGCATAGCTTGATACATGTGTGCCAAAAACCATCAAAACCGCCAGGAAAATTGACACGCTATATCTTTTATTTTCAAATAGCCGTTTCATCATAAACTCCTTTATCGGTATTCAATAGAAAGTGGTAGGGATAAGACGCATTCAGGAAAGCCGAATGCAACAAAAAAAGCCTGCGACGAAACACGTGCAGGCACGCCAAAGATAGAACGCCCTTGAAGGAAGATGGTACTATCTTGTGAAGTATAATACTTGTTATGAGTTAAGTGAGGGGGGGGGCTGTAAACCATGTAGATACCACAATTAACTCTGAGTTAATAATACACAGAATCAACGAACCTCCTGAGAAGCAGCGCACACTCTCACCGCACCTACCGTCAAGGCGGGGCGCAGGGAAAGTCGCTTTTGCAATGTTAACACTGAGGCATCTACTTTGCATTTTTATCACCGGATTGGTAAAATTAATGTGAATTTGATAAAAGTGAGGTGTCGGGTTTCGCTGAGACTGACAACCAGTAACTTGGGTTATAACAAGTCAATTTTTGAATTATTTATTAATTAAATTATAAAGCCTATATATGACTAAGATTATACGGTATTTTTAGAAAAAAAGCAAATCAATTTAGTAAAAATTGCTAATTTTGCTTGAAAAGTGCGTAATATTTTCCTAACCACACTTTATGTGTCAATTTTAGAAGAAACAAGATTCTCGATCCCTGATCCAGGTAGAGGCGGTTTGATGAGAATTAAAAAATTAATTCAGTAATTTCTTGGGGAAGTCCGCTGCGGTTGCAAACCGTGAAGAAACCCCCCAGCAAAAACACCCTACCGGGCATGGGATTACCGAATTTTCCATATTTTTACCCCTCTGATGTGAAATATTTATCGGATCGGTCTTCCGAAAATAGCAGCGAATCACAAAAAGTTTTACTTGAGATATTTATATATTTCTGTTTTATTGTAAAGAATGTGTCCGAACCTAACTAACGATTAAACCCTTATGACTATTGACTTTATACCGATTTAAAATTTGACAAAAGATTAGATTTTTGATATTATATATTTCTAAACTTCTGAAAAGGTCTTCTGAAAAAGTATGAAATTTGTGAACGTCTCATAACGGGTATTTTTCCAGCGAGAGTTTGCCACAGGATGTTGTTCAAGGAAAAAGTGCCTTACTGTAAGGAAATGTGTCAATGATAACCGATGTCTTGCGAGATATTATTTCACGCTGTCACCACCGGCACGAGCAGCCGCTTAAGCAACGGAAGACGACCTCAACACCGCGGCGTTATAAAGGGCATCCTTATCATTTCACAATCTATTGCGCGCACAGGTACCCCGTGATGGTTCAAGACTTGGAGGCGGCAAATATTTCCTTTCTGCCGATAGGGCGCGCCCCTGTAGCTGACCGTCCCCCGCGTAATATTGAAAGACACCGGTTCTTGAAACACCGACAAACGCCACCCTGGGATGCCCTCCGATGGCACAGGTCCTGGGGGATTCAAGTGTATACGGGGATGCCCTCAGCACGCGATGGCGCGCCATGGCACGACATTGACTTCAAATATGAAGCGATCTGTGCCGCACCGGATGCCGTTCTTGCCTGCGTTCAAGCACTTGTTGATGCCGCCGTGAACCCGTTATTGACACTGTCAAAGTCCGGCGGGCTGCGATTTTCTTGCAGGATACCGGAGTACCTGCACCCGAATACCCAGCAGGCACGTTTGTACGTCTATAAACAGGCACTGTCAGCAGAGCATCCGAACCCACATGAGGTCTATCTTGAAATTTTCGGTGAGAAAGGGGACACTTGCTGGGATGCACGCCATGAAATCCTGATGGGCGATCTGTTAGATCCACCCGTGATTCCCAAAGAGGTGCTCTTCGCACCCATCGACGCGCTTCGCGCTGCGCTTCACGATCCTGTTCCGCAAAACTTACCACACAAGGCGCATGCCCCTGACGCGCCATACTCGCTCGGATCCTGTAAGCTTGACCTCGCCAGAGAGGTACTTTTCAAGCATGGGTTTTCTTATCTCAGACAAGAAAACGGATTTCACTACTGGAACCGGCAAGCTGATCGGATGGGCAACGCAGAAGTATCCGTGTGGGAAAGCGAAGGGGACGTATGGGTCCGTGCCGTTACGTCTGATACCGGGCTCCCTACGGAGGCAACGCTCATAACAGACATTTGGGACGATACCGGCATTCTGCCCCCGATCCCCGCAACGGGGGTCCCCGTAGACGATAAGGTACGCACTGTGCGGGAAGAGGAACTCAGCCCACTCTCAATAAAACGTCCGACCCCGATATTACACAAATCTGAACCGCCTGAAAATACTTCTGAACCACACGAAGAAATTAGCGTTCAGGGACAGCGTGCTTTCAATAGGAACGTGCGCGTTCTTGGAGTTATGTCACAGATAACCTCAGAGAAAAACCGGGAAATAGAAGCCTTTCTGCGGAATCGTGATGCCATCTGTTTAACCGTGCCAAATGCTGCGCATGCCGCAGAAGCAGAACAGTTTTTTCAAAAGCAAAATCTGGGACCGGTCGCACACTGGCGGGATCGGATGTATCTCTGGGATCAGGTCAAAGATATACCGGTTGACGTGCGCATGGCAAACCCGTTTCAAGGTGGAAACGTCTGCGAGGATCCTGAGCGGTGCGAAGCACTAGAGAAAAAGGGTGGCGATCCGGGCGAAAGTATCTGTCCGCAGTGCCCCGTGTATACCGCCTGTCAGGAACGTGGCTATCTATCGCAACCCTCCGCATTACAAGCTGCAAAAGTACAAATCATAAAAGAACTTCAACTGTTTTTAGACCCACACTACGCGAAAATAGTCGAACAACTGATCGAAGCGGGTGATGGAACGCAGCCGCTTTGTATCATCAATACCACGATAGAGTATCATCTGTTCTATAAACTGTTCCTTGAATGCGAACTCTCAAAAACTGTATTGGAGGAGTGGCGTGTCAATTGGCAAGGCAGTGCCTTAGGCAACTTTGCCATGGCCTTACTGAACGCAGCAGAAATCAAGGATAAATCGCATGCCGATGCCGTCAGACGCCTCCGGACAATACGACAAACCTTTGAACGGTTGGAGGACGAAATCATCCAGCAGATGTGTCACGTTAACGTCCAGGGCAGAGTGATCGCACGCGGCATCATTGATACAGAGACGGGCGCGGAACTCGCACGCTGGACAATCGAGTTTGCGCGCGGAATCTCTGCTTATATCCCTGTGGACGCTGCAGCCGCAGATAGACTCGTGGCACAAAGGTTACCCGTTTTTCAACTCGACACCTTTGTACCGAATGAAGACATGAAAATCTTGATCCCGATAGCAGACGCTATCCGGTTGGGGATCTTGGATGCAGCGACTCCCGAAAGCATTTTGGCGTTCCCAACGGTTTGTCGGAATCCACATTGGACGTTTTGGCATCAGTTCAAGCGTTTCTTTTCACATTACACGCGGGACACGGATGCACCGATGCGATGGGAAGCCGAAGTACTACGATTCTCAGTGCCCCCGGTCCTACATCCGAACATCAAACACCTTTTAGTCACCGCCTCGGTTCTCTCCAGCGAACATTTTCGTCAGATATTCCCGGATACAGCAATTGAGATGCTGCCTACTCAACCGGTGGCGTGGGTTCCCGGAAACCGTGTTTTTCAGATTCGTACCGGTATTTATTCAAGACAGGCAGTTATAGATATCAACAACACCTGGGATGTTTTTGGATTCTCTAAAACCGGGCAGCACCTGTTTTGGAGAATCCAAGCTGAAATTGAAAGGGACCCAGATATTAAACACGGGATTATCGTCCATCCCCAGGCAATTGAACAATTGGAAAATATCGCGGAAAATGAGAATGTCTCTTTCTTGACGATTTTTCGCAAACTAAAAGGATTAGAAACCGCTTTCCAAGAAGCACAGGTCATTTGGATAGTCGGCATGCCTTACATGGGCCCCCTCATCATTTGGAAGCGCGCTCAGATCTTGTTCGGAAACGCCGAGAAACCCCTCTCTTATGAAATGGAACCTGAGCTTCACCGTTACAAAGACGAACGCGTTCAAAGCGTTTATGAAATAACAGTCTTCCGTATATTTAAAGAGATTATGGAGCTCGCGCAGCTGAACCGTTTCCCAAATAAGAAGGTTATGTTGATTACGGGTTTGCGAATTCCTTGGATCACCGATAGACCTGAAACACTCCTTTTTGACTGGGCAGATTTCGATGTCGCAGGTGGGTTAGATAAACTTGCTGAGGTGATAGCGGCACGCCAGCATTTTGAGACCGAACGCGACAACTTGACAGCTGAATCCAGCAGAAAAGAAGTAGAGCGGGTCCTCGGATGCTCCCCAAGGCAGGCAAACCGGGTGTTGCAAAGATGGAACGGTGGGAAAAGGATACGTGTCACTTTCCGCGAGCAAATTCTCGCACTTCTCGCCGATGGCGAGAAAACAACACCGGAACTTGTGGCGGCGATTCAAGGACATCCAAAAGCAATAAATACAGAACTCACGCGCCTTGTAGCACTCGGTGAAATCGTAAAGATTCGACGCGGTGTTTACAGGCTTCCAAAACTTTAGAACAGATGAAAACCCTACCGGACCTGGGGGCCAAAATTGGACTAAAACCGAGAACTGAATGGCTCTGATTTTTTCAAAATAAATCTTGATTTCTGATAATTGCAACGGTATAATTATTAACATGGAAAAATAAATATCTGGGTAGATGCGCTCCCCTATTTGGTTGGTACAATTCTATGAAAACGCAAAAGTACATTTATTGGCAAGATGAGGACATGTTTCTTGGCTACCTTGAGGCATACCCTGATTATTGGACACAAGGTGAGACATTAGCAGCACTTGAGGAAAATCTTCTTGACCTTTATACTGAACTCACGAGCGGCACTATTCCATGTGTCCGAAAGGTTGCGGAATTACAGATAACTCTCTAACGAATTCGATACCGCTCAACGGCAGCCATATCAAGACTGATACCCAATCCGGGGGCATCTGTCAGGTTGATAGCACCGTTAGACAAGTCCATGCTACCGCCAGAAAGATCGTCAACGCGGATGTGCGGGAGTTCGTCGATCGGCATTGTACAGTTTGGTATCGTACACACCATGTGCGCAGCGAAGGTCGAGGCGACACATGAACCGAAAGCGAAAACCTGCACCCAAATCGGCAAGCCCGCGGCTTCAGCAACAGCGGCACTCTTACGAAGCCCCGCAACGTTTCCAAACGTATTGACCGCATCCACTGCGTCTGCTCGGATATTCTCTAAGATCTCTTGGGGGCCCCCTATATGTCGAGCGACTGGAACCTCCACCTTTTCTCGCATCTGACGGTACCAAGACAAATCCTCAAATCGGATCGGGTCTTCGTAGACTTCAATGTTATAAGGGAGCAGTGCCTCGGCAAGCCGGAGTCCGGTCTCCAAGTCTCCGAATTCTGTGTTCGGATCCACGCGAATCCCGAAATCCGGCCCACACGCCTCTTTAATTAAACGTGAGGTTTCGACGATATTCGCCTTTCGTGCCTTGAGTTTATGCACCCGAAAACCGAGGTCTGCGGCGCGTTCTGCCTCTGCTGCTGTCGCTTCCGGCGGCATCGGTGGCGACCAGTAGGCGAGTTCAACGCTATCCCGATGTTTCTCGCCGATTAACTTATGAGCAGGCACCCCCAACGCTTGTCCAGCTAAATCATAAAAAGCGGACTGAAAAGTAAATGACTCAGACGAGAGATCAATATCCCAAAGGTTTTTACCGACGTACCTTTCAGCGATGCTGTCAGCTTGATCCGTAATATCGCTATGCAGGGCATTGCTTTCACCCAACCCTGTCAGACCTTCATCTGTGTGTACCCAGACCAACGTTGTCGGATACTCCATGCCCGAGTGTTCTTGTATCGCTGGAAGGAACGGGATGGAGACGGTACGATATTCAAAGCCTGTGATTTTCATGGTCGCAACTCCTGGAATTATTGTCAACGACATGCATTTTATAGTAGATCCCGTAATTACTTATACACTTAGCATCGGTTCGGTTAGGAGGGAAATCCGCAGAAATCCGCAGAAACACCCTATCAATCCGCAGAAATACCCAAGCAAAAACACCCCAAGCAAAAACACCCAGCAAAAACACCGAACCTACCGGGGGATGAAAGTGTAAATTTATTTTCGGATTTTACTATAATGGTAGTTGACCCGTGCAACTGGATTTAACAAAACGTCTCTGCAAAATCGTATCACATCCAAGAGAAACAATAAAGGAAAATCAAGATTCTGACAACCGCAAACTGATCAATAGATTCGATACGGTTCAACCGTATCCATTTAGTGTTTGACTGAAAACTGAATGCTCCGCGGCGATGCCCCAATTCGACTGGTGATAACCACAATATGTCCACTCAGCTGATTTTGCTTCGCTATGTATGGAAACTCTTCGCGGAAAGTTTGCCATAACTGTCCACCGCGTCTTTTGGCGAGCAGGCAGGTAAGAATCACAAGATCCTCTCCATAAATATCGTGCGTTAAGAGTGCTGCTTGTAGTGCCTTATCGTTTCGTGAAGACGGTTTCAGCAAGCCTTCAGCGATCAAATGCGCTGTCTTTATGCTTATGTGCGCATTTTTATCCATTTTCATCAACAGCGACTTCACCAGATCTTTGTGGGCATCTTCTTGCTGCGCAAGTGCCATATATAATGTACTAAGGTAAGCCGATAAGGAGTTATCTCGCGGCTTCAGTAGTTTGATCTTACTTACCTTTGAGAGGACCCGTTTGGAGAATGCTGTCAGTTCAACATCGGTTGGAACTGCGTGTGCTGCCGTGCGAATACACCAGGCCGACCGCATGGCAATATACTGATTTCTGTTTGTCATAACTGTTTCGAGCATCGGATCTTCCCAAGCCTTTTGGAGTGTCGCGAATGCCTCTTTGTCAACTTTACCATCAATCGCGCCTGCCAAAAGCCGCCAAGACGGTACCACCAAAGATAGCCTCAAAAATTCCGATTGCCCTGTGTTTCTCTTGAGTTCGGAGAGGATCTCAGGGATTGCCTCGGCTTCCTCTAACGCCTCAACGGCTGGACCTCTATCAACACTAACACTATACTGTGCGGTTGGCGCAGAGGAGGCTGTAAGGGCACTACGTTTTACCATTCGCCCCAGGCTGGAAGCGGCAACCCTTGCGTTCTGATTGTAGAATCCTTGGTAATCGGGGCCTTCTGGCAATGGGACAGGCACAACAACTCGCTGAGGGGCTTTCGCTTCTTGATTTATCGGTCGCATGTCATTCTCATCCACAGCGACGAAACTCGTGTATTGCGTCATCAACCGATGTGTGAGCGCAATATTCGTGATTTCCTCAATAATTTCCGGTGCATCAGCAGCATATAATTGTGCAGAGATGTCTTCGATCTTCTTACGCGCCCACACTTTTGACAAAACGTCGTGTGCTGGTTGCGCGTCGGGCAGTGTCACATGTAACTTATACTTTAGCGGTTTCCCCTCTGCACTGCCAGAGAGTCGAATTTCTCTACGACCCCCTTCCGCATAACGTCCAAACATGATAAGAGGACGACCCGCCCAAAGTTCAGGTATCCGCCGCGGATAGGTCTCGTAGACAGAGAGTTCATTCCAATCAATCTGGATTTTGGCGAGTTGTGCCCGGTGAATACGCTCGGCGATCTGTTCGACAAGTGGTCCGGGGTCGGTGTTAAGTTCGATCACATCAGCCAACCCGCCGCCGTGTTTTGCCACACCGTCAATCAGATAGCGGTTCGGCGATGTACCGATGCCGATAGCCGAAAAACGGATCTGATCCCCAGCCCGTCTGTCAATCTCAGCGATAATTTCCGCTTCGTTGCCGATGTAGCCATCGGTGAGCATGACGACGATGCGGACCCGTTTCGGGTCAACAGGTTCGTTGAGCACTAACTTAATAGCGGTGAGCATCTCCGTCCCGCCGCCGCCCCGCATCTGTTGTGTGAAATTAAGGGCGTGTTCAATGTTCGCTTGCGTCGCTGGCACCGATTTTGCAAAAAGTTTATCTGCGTAACTCGCAAAAGTGATGACTTGCACAGTGTCGTTCGGTTGGGTCCGTCGGAGAAAGTGGTGCATTGTCTCTTTCACTTTTTGGGTCGGCTCTCCGCGCATTGAACCTGAAACGTCAACGAGGAAGACGATTTCGCGAGGTGGTGCTTCGGCAAGTTCGGCATCAAGTTTGGGCTGAATCATAAGCATGAAGTAGCCCTGTTCAGGGCCGTTGGAGTGCGCTAAAACCGCCATTTCCGGCTTTTCGCCGACAACGGCGTATTTCATCACAAAATCCTTGTTCGGTATTGAATCGGCGGGTGAAAGCACTGCGGTAGCACCCGACGCGTCAACACGCCCAACCTCTGCCGTGTGATTGACAATCTGGATATCCTGAATCGGCACACCCGCACTAAGCGATACCACGAGACTGATGTCATGTGCCGTGCGGTAGCCGGGCTTAAGCACCGGCGGTGTAATCCGCGATGCATCCGGCACACGATTTGTGTCTGGTGCTACGCCTGTCCCTGACGGATCAGCCCTGTCCGGCGGGACATCCAAAGGTGCCTCGGATTCACCAACTTTCCCTTTTAATACCGTCGGTAGTTCCGGTTTCTTAGAGATTGGGGTGCCCGGAATATATCGCGGACCTACCACCATTGGAAAGTGGAATTCATAAGTGCCCATATCGTAATCAAGCACATCAACGTAGGAGATTTCGATGCGGACCTCATCTTTTGGCTGGATGTTACCAACCGACTGTGTAAAGATATTCGGACGTTCTTGTTCTAACAGACTTGCTGTTTTTCCCTGTTGGATCGCTTCTCGGTAAAGGGCTTGTGCCTCAGCGCGACGCTTGATTAATCCGACAATCCGACGGTCCCCGACCCTCATCGTCATATCGTCTATCGCTGCGGTATGTGGAAGCGGAAAGACATAGACCGCTTCAATTTTTTCGTCGTAGGGGTTGTGGAAGGTTTGGGTTACGGTGACGCGGGCAATGAAACCTGCGATGTTTGCTTTGACATCGGTGTGTTTTAATGGACATTCGATAATCTGTTCGTCAACTTCAACGCGCAAGGCACCTTGTGTGACCTCTTGTTCCATGAGAGTTATAGGCTGTGGCGTTTCAGTAAAAGCCGTACCACTGGAAATACCGAGCATTATCAGAGCACTCAGTAATGCAGTTATCCAATTCCGTTGCTGCATGATATCCTCCAAGATTCGGATGTACAATTCGGCCCAAATTAATACATTTGGATATTACTGGGTTTGAATCAACACGATGCCTGCCCCGTTTTGGTTTTCAGGTCTACTGTACTGTTGATAGTGACACACTATAAAGACAAAAAGGTTGCATATCGCGTTAACTTTTCGGACCAGCCATACACTTTCCACTTCATCAATATAATAACACATTGGCTGAAACAATCAACGGAAAATCAAAGCGAATAAAATCCTACTTGCTATTAACATTGTGCTGTGTTAATATGTCGTAAAAATCTCAAAGGAGAACACACCTATGTTTAAACTCGGCGTTATCGGCGACGAAGTTTCACAGGACTTCGCCACTGTTGTCAATTTTGTGAAAGATTTCAACCTACACTCCATCGAAATTCGTTCCGTCTGGGATAAACTTCCACATGAACTCACCGAAGCCGACATTGACGAGATGAAACGCTTACTTGACGGTACCGACATCGAGATTATCGGTATTGCATCCCCATTTTTTAAATGCGATATGGATAACGCTGAAGAACGGAAAGAGCACCTTGATATACTGAAAGGGTGCATCCGCACAGCGAAGGCGTTTGATACCAATCTCATCCGTACTTTTGTCTTCTGGGACACCGGTGAAACCGAGGAACGTTGGGCCGACATTATCGCCGCCTACGATGAACCCCGTAGGATGATAGACGGCGAAGGCATTGTGCTCGGCATGGAAAACGAGTCTACGACTTCGCTCAGCACCGCGAAACTTACAGCGGAATTTATTGAGCAGATTGATTCCCCGAATATCCGTGGTATCTGGGATCCTGCCAATGAAGCACATGCAAAGGGCGGCGAAACGCCATACCCCGATGCGTACAATCAGATGAAGCCGACAATGATCCATGCGCACCTCAAGGACGCGGCTCCAAACCCGGATACCGGCGAAATGGAATCCGTTCCCGTCGGCGATGGGATTATTGACTGGCAAGGGCAGCTGCAAGCTTTGATTGATGACGGATATGAAGGACACCTCTGCCTTGAAACACATTGGCGACCCTCACTCAAAATTGACGATGCCATCCTCAACCGTCCAGCAGGACAGGCGTTTTCTGAAGCCGGTGAAGAAGCCTCGCGCATCTGTATCGAAAAATTACTGCCGATGATCGAGAACTTAAGGCAATAGCTTTTCCGTCCGAAGATTAGAGGCAGAAGTCCGAAATGGTTCTCACTGCGAAGCAGGAGTTAAGAAGAGCCCTTGAAATAATAATTTCACCTTGTTTAACCGCAAGGAAAATTTAAAAAATGAAAATAAAAACAGTTCGCACATCTCTATACGACATCCCACCCGAGGTTGAACGCGTCGATGCCATTCAAGCCTTTGTCTCTATGGAGTTCCCATTCATTGAGATTGAAGATGCAGACGGTGTGGTTGGCACTGGATTCTCCTACACGATCGGTAAAGGTGGGGAGGCGATCAAGCAGACTATGGATGCCTATCTCACGCCGATCCTCCTTGAAGAGGATGCCGCCAACATTGACCGGATTTGGAATCGGATGTGGATGGACACACACTGGGTCGGCAGAGGTGGTATCGTCGGTTTAGGCATAGCAGCAGTAGACATCGCGCTCTGGGACCTCATGGCAAAGCGCGCCGAGTTACCGCTCTACCAACTCCTTGGCGGCGCGCGATCCGCTGTTCCTGTCTACAACACAGACGGCGGTTGGCTCCATCTCTCGGAAGACGAACTCGTCAGACAGTCCGTGGAATTTGTGGCGCAAGGCTTCAAAGGTATCAAGATTAAAGTCGGGCGCGATAGCCTTTACGAAGATGTGGCGCGCATCTTCGCTGTCAGGAAGGCGATTGGGCAAGAACCCTATCTCATGATTGATGCCAACATGAAGTGGAACGCACGTGAAGCCATTCAGCTCGCCTGTCGGGTCGAAGAAGCAGACATCTTCTGGTTTGAGGAACCCATTGAGGCAGATGATGTGGATAGCCATGTGACGCTGCGCGAGAAAACCACGATTCCAATTGCTATCGGCGAAACAATTTACAATAAATATGTCTTTAAGGAGTACATCGCACAGGGTGCAGCAGACATTCTACAGCCAGACGCTGTGCGCGTCGGGGGTATTTCTGAATGGATGAAGGTCGCACACACCGCCGAGTGTTTTGGACTCTCTGTCTCCCCACACTTCTTGATGGATTTGCATGTACATCTCTCTGCCGCAGTACCACACTCGCTTTTTGTGGAATACATCCCTTCGCTTGATCCGGTACTTGACGACACATTAACGCTCAGAGACGGTCACTTTTCACCGCCTGATCGTCCAGGGCACGGTATTCTGTTCAATAAGCAAAAACTCGCGGCGTATCAAATATCATAGGTGAACAGCACGCGGTGTGCTTATTATCTTCAGGAGGAACTGTGAAACTTGAAAATCGTATCGCTATTATCACAGGTGGCGGACGCGGCATCGGTCGCTCAACGGCACTTGCATTTGCCAGAGAAGGCGCAGACATCGTTCTCGCCGCACGGACGGATACCGAAATAGCTGCTGTCGCCAAAGAGGTGACACAACTCGGCAGGCGCGCCCTCGCTATCACAACCGACATTCAACTGAAAACCGATGTTGATGCAATGGTTGCTCGAACGCTTGATATTTTCGGTAAAGTGGACATCCTCGTTAACAACGCAGGCGTGGCAATCCACAATCCGATTCCGAAGATTCGGGAAGAGGATTGGGATTTGACAATGGCGGTCAACCTCAAAGGTGTGTTTCTCGGCACACAAGCTGTCTTCAGCCACATGTGTGAGCAGAAGTACGGACATATCGTTAACGTCTCCTCGGTCTCCGGCAAATTTGGACATGTCAACGGTGGGGCGTATTGTGCCTCTAAATTCGCCGTTATCGGTTTCACCGAGACAACGAACAACGAAGGCAGACCACACGGCGTGAAAGCCTCAGTTGTCTGTCCGGGACCCGTTGATACCAAGATGCGTCGTGATAACCATCCGGACGATGTGATTGAGCATCTGACGCTTCCAGAGGATGTCGCGGACCTGATTCTGTTTCTCGTGGCGCAGCCACCCCGCGCACATACACTTGAAACCGTTATCCGAACACCTTTGATGTAAGTTATTGATGATGTTTATTGATTCACACGCACATATTCAGCTCTCCCAATTCAATCGCGATCGCGATGCAGTCCTAAAACGTGCACACAAAGCCGCTGTTACCAACATTCTTGTTATCGGTTTTGATGTGGAGACCAGTCGCGGCGCAGTGGCATTGGCGGAAAAACATTCGCACATCTATGCCACCGTCGGGATGCATCCACATGACGCAAAGGATATGACACCGGATGTGATAAAAACTTTTCGTGAACTTGCCACACACCCGAAGGTGATTGCACTCGGTGAAATGGGATTAGACTATTACCGTAACCTCTCACCGCGGCCCGTTCAGAAAGTTGCGTTTGAACAGCAGTTGGACCTCGCCGAAGAATTGCGGATGCCTATTATTATCCACAACCGTGATGCCTATATGGACATCCTACCTATTTTAGAAGCACGGCATGGAACAATCCGGGGTGTGCTGCACTGCTTTACCGGTGATGTTGAATTGATGCACAGAGGGCTTGCGATCGGATTCCACATCGGCATCGGTGGCATCGTAACCTATAAAAACGCTACGGATGTGCAGGCGGTGGCGCAGGAGGTGCCTGAAGACCGCCTGCTGATAGAGACGGACTGCCCGTGGTTAGCACCGCAATTTCGGCGTGGTAAACGCAATGAACCCGCTTATGTCCGTGCCGTAGCGGAGAAGATTGCGGGCCTCCGCGGCACCACTATAGAGACAATCGGCGAAGTAACGGCAAAGAACTTCCAAAAACTCTTCGCGCATTAATCTGTACTTATGGAGGAACTCCTATGCAACGGAATAACCGGTTATCAATCGCAAGGCACAAATTACGCAAAGCGGTTCACATCCTTTTCTTGTTGCTTTGGTGTTGCCTATTGACAGCGTTTTTCGGTTGTGGTGCTGTAAGTGTAATAAAGGCCCCTTTTGAAATGGTAGGATTCACGCAGGGTATGATCGGACAACTTAAGGAACGAGAAACGTCCTTGATAGAATCCGCGGAAAAGCCTTTAACGGAAAGCCAGGAAGAACTCTTAACGCAACTTCTTGAAGAAAAGGATGGTTTGGATGCGGTTTTGTCGAGTCAACCGTATTTGACATATCTCGAAGAGCAGATCGGCGCGGTTCATGAAGATTATCCAACTTATCT
Source organism: Candidatus Poribacteria bacterium (assembly GCA_003635195.1). Lineage (GTDB taxonomy): Bacteria > Poribacteria > WGA-4E > WGA-4E > WGA-3G > WGA-3G. The sequence continues at coordinate 15,715 of PYIY01000099.1, forward strand.
CGCCGCGGTCCCCACTACCGAACAGAAATCGACCATCCTATTTACGTTTAAAGGGATTCTTCCGCCAGAGACAACAGATGAGCAAATCCAAATCTGTATGGACTTCTATTTTCAATTCTGTGAACTGATCGTGAACGAACCGGAATCAGAGGAGGTAGAGGCATTCATCAAGGAGCACTTAGTCCGTCCGTTAATGGATACGTATTCATCAAAAATGTCCGCTTCCGATACGACTGAAGTAATGAAGATAACTGTGGTGCCGAGTGGTATGGCTCCACTGGATACAAACGCATTTCGTAAAGTCTGGCTTAAGCAGCTGGAGGTTTACGGTTCTCGGGAAGGGCTGCTACGTTGTGCAATCTCAACCCCCGACGAATTTGCCCTCATCCGTTCGTTTTTTGAGGACGCTGCCTCCTTTGAAAGATGGATTCGGCTCCCACTCAAATAGGAGTGATTCCTGACATTATGAAGCGTCTTAATCTCCGTATGTATGCGATGGTGTTTGCGCTCGTTTGTGTCTGGGTGATTTTCACACTGTTGACCGGCGGCACCTTCCTTAGCACTCGGAATCTGTCAAATCTCTCCCGCCAAGCCGCCGTCACAGCCATTCTCGCTGTCGGCATGACTTTGGTTATCGTCTCCGCTAACATTGACCTATCCGTAGGCTACGGTGCCGGTTTACTCGGGGCGATCGCAGCGATTGTACACGTCTGGTGGGGACAACCGATTCTTCTCACTCTCTTCATCGTTATTTGCATCGGCATCTTGATGGGACTGATGCAGGGTTACCTCGTCGCATATCAGCGAATTCCAGCGTTTATCGTCACACTGGGCGGTTTCTTGGCGTATCGCGGCTTGATGCTGGCATTTACCAAGGGCGAGACCATTCTACTCCCAGACAATTGGCTCAAAGCAATTGGCAATGCTTACCTCTCGCCGACACTCGGATGGGGGCTTATGCTTATCGGAATTGGCATCAGCGGGTTCCGCTTTTACCGACAACGCCTCGGACAGCTGCAATACGGAAACTCGGAACAAGCGTCTCTGCTCATGTTTCTATTGAAGGTAATCGGGGTATCGGCACTGATTATCGCCTTTATCGCTGTGATGAATACGCATAAAGGCGTTCCGTTCCCCGTATGCATCCTTTTCGGATTAGCGTTCGTGTTCCATTTTATCGCGAACCATACCCGTTTTGGACGTTATGTCTACGCAGTCGGTGGTAACGCCGAAGCGGCGTACCTCTCCGGGGTCAACGTCCGCAGTATCACGTTGCGGGTGTTTGCAACAATGGGTGCATTGATGGCAATCGCAGGCGTCGTCATGACAGCGCGTGTCGGGAGTGCAAGCCCAGAAGCCGGACGATTGCTGGAGTTAGACGCTATCGCTGCATGCGTTATCGGGGGTGCTAGTCTAATGGGTGGGCGCGGAAGCATCTTCGGTGCAATTTTGGGCGCGTTCGTTATGGAGAGCCTCAACAACGGCATGAGCATGGCAAATATGGATGCCTCATGGCAAGATATTATTAAAGGCGTGGTGCTTGTTGCAGCGGTCGGTTTTGACATAGCATCACGACGGCGATAGGATAAAAAATTCGACTATTTGTATTTTTTTAAACCCTTTCCCCAAAAATTCCCCTCTTTATAACTAAATCTTATTGGGAATTTAGTTATGCGATATGATTCATCAACGTACACAGATTTGACAGACGAAGAACTCATTCAGCGCGTGCAAGACGGAGATGAGGCAGCATTTGCACAGCTCGCAGCCCGCCACAGCTCCAGAATTTGGCAATTGGTTGTTTTTAACTCTCGCCAGATCCGCGATGCTGAAGAGATCTTTCAAGACATTTGGGTGGCAGTCTGGGAAAACATCAGCGGCTTACGCGAAGTGAGCAGTTTCGGTGCTTGGCTCCGAAAGGTAGCGTTCACGGCTTGCAGAAGGTACTACGCCACTAAGTCGCATGCCAGAAGCGAAATCCTTCAGAGTGCTGAGAAACTCGCTGAGACGATTGATCGGGATGTGCTTGCCCATTTTCGAGAGACAGAATTTCGTTCCGCTGTAACAGAAGCAGTGCATCAACTGCCGGAGAGAGTCCGCGCGATCGCAGTGCTGTACTACTTAGAGTTGTGGACTGTTAAGGAGATTGCAGAGGAACTTAACTTGGCGGATGGGACTGTCAAGACAAGACTCCGCCAAATTCGGGCGCTCCTGCGCGAGGAATTTGGTGTTAAAGAGGTTAAGAGGGGAACAGTTATGACATACGAAAAAGAAGTGGTAAAGCCGGCGCAAGATGTAATTAAAATCTTAGGCATCGGCGACGCAGGTGGCAATATTGTCAAACAAATGATTGCCTCCGATTTGAAGGGCGTTGAATTTTACGCCGTGAATACAGATGTGGAAGCACTCCGCACATGTGAGGGAGCGACACAGATACAAATCGGGGCTGAAACCACGCAAGGATTTGACACAGATGCAAATCGAGAAGTCGGTAGAAGGGCAGCTGAGGAAAATCTGGAGACGCTTCGTACTGCCGTTGCGGGCGCAGGTATGGTTTTCGTTACTGCTGGTATGGGAGGTGGAACAGGAACAGGGGCCGCACCCTTGGTTGCATCCCTTGCCCAAGAACACGGTGCTTTAACGATAGGTGTTGTGACATGTCCATTTGATGATGAGGGACAACACCGAGCCGAACAAGCAGAATACGGACGCTATGAACTCCAAGAGAACACAGATGCCGTCATTATCGTGCCGAATCAACGGCTCCTTGATACTGTGGATACGGAACCTTTGACGAGCGAAGCGTTCCGTATGAGCAATGAGACTGTGCTACGCGGCGTTAAAGGTATCGTCGATATTATTGTGGAGTCAGGCGAAATTACTGTTGACTTCGCTGATGTGGAAAGCGTCATGAAGAGTGCTGGCACGGTGTTGATAGGTATAGGAAAAGCAGACGGTGAAAATCGGGCGCGGATCGCTGCGGAAAACGCCGCTTCCTCACCTCTCTTGGATGGTGGAAAATTGGGAGATGCCCCTGGGCTGATTGTCAACATCAGCGCGCCGCAAGACTTCATGATGAATGAATTGGATGCAGCAATGACCGTCATCAAAGATGTCGCGCCCGAAGCACAAATTATTTTTGGGCTGGCCTATAGGGACGATGATCCTGATGAATACAGGGTTGATGTCACTATCCTGGCAACAGGAATTGAACCCCAAAGCGCACCTACAACGCCATTCTCCACTCGGCAGGATGGGACCTCTCCTGAAGGGGGCACTTATATCCCTTCCAAAACCGGCTCCGAATTTGTGCATCTCCACAACCATAGCGAGTATAGCATGCTCGACGGCGCATGTCGTATTCCAGATATGGTGGATTGGGCAGTTGAGCATAGCGTTCCTGCTGTCGCACTCACCGATCACGGGAACATGTTCGGGGCATGGGAACTTTACAACAAGGCAACAGAGGCAGGGGTCAACCCGGTCATCGGTTGTGAGGTGTATGTCGCACCCAATAGCCGAAAGGCACCTGGACAGAACCAGGAGGGACCGTATCACCTCACGCTGCTCGCCGAGGACGCAACCGGTTATCATAACCTTTTGGAATTGGTGTCGCTTGGATATACCGAGGGATTCTATCGCAAGCCGCGCATTGACATGGAAATCCTGCGTGAATACCGGGACGGAATCATAGCGTTAACAGGATGTATCCAAGCACAAGTACCACAACTCCTCTGCGCAAATCGGCGCGACGAAGCGATTCAAAACTTTAAGACCCTCGTAGAGATAATGGGGAAACACAACCTCTACGTTGAGATACAAAACCACTATATCGATAAGGAACTTGAGGCATACCCAGTGATGGTGCAGCTGGCGAAAGAGTTCAATCTGCCGCTCGTCGGCACAAATGATTGCCACTACCTCCGTAAATCTGATCACGGGATGCACGACGTGCTGCTGTGTATACAGACGCGGAAGACTGTCAACGACCAAGAACGGGTGCGATTTGACAATCACTTCTACTTTAAAAGTGTTGACGAAATGCGCGAGGTGCTAAAGGATTATCCGCCGGAAGCTATCAGTAATACGCTTGAAATTGCGAACCGGTGCAACCTGAGACTCGACTACCGACAAGACGCAATGCCGAAGTATGAGATTCCTGAAGGACACACCCACGACAGTTATCTCAGGGAACTGTGTTACCAAGGCTTACGTAAAAAGTATGGCGAACTCTCCGAACCTATCCAGCAGCGGATGGATTATGAACTGGATGTCATTGAACAGTCGGGATACGCCAACTATTTTCTCATTGTCAATGATTATGTCAACTATGCCCACGAACAGGGATACCCGCTTTCTGCACGCGGTTCTGCCGCCAGTAGTCTGGTGTTGTACGCACTTGATGTGATTGGTTTCAATCCGATGGATTACGGCTGTTTGTTTGAGCGGTTTTTAAACCTTGAACGTCTCACGCCACCTGATATTGACATTGATTTCGCTGACCGCGCCCGTGAACCTGTGATTGACTACTTGGCGAAAAAATATGGCGCAGATTCTGTCGGCAAAGTCGCTACTTTTGCTACTTTGGGTGCGAAAGCTGCTCTCAAAGATGTTGGGCGCGCACTTGAAATGCCGCTCGAAAATGTAGCGAAATTGACAGAGTTGATTCCCTACGCTCCCGGAATCACGCTTGATGAGGTCTTGGAACGGGTCCCCGAATTTCAGACACTCGCCGAACTTCCTGAGAATAGGGAATTGATTGAGATAAGCAAAGCGGTGGAGGGTATGAAACGCCACGTTTCTTGTCATGCCTCCGCGGTTGTCGTCACGGATGGTCCGTTGACAAATTACGTCCCGTTGTTCAAGGATAGACACGACCAAGTCGCGTCACAATTTGAAGGTAAAACTGTTGAAGATGTCGGTATTGTCAAATTCGATTCCCTCGGTTTACGAAGCCTTACTGAGACTTATGACTGCCTACAAATGGTTAAGGCAAACCACGGGATGGAGATCAAGTTAGAGGAGATTCCATTTGACGATGAGCAGACGTATTCGCTAATCGGTAATGGACTCATCGCCGGTTTGTTCCAGTTGGAAGCCTCTGGTGGTATGTATCGGGTTGTTACGCAACTCAAACCGGATAACTTTGAAGAGTTCTCCGCGATTCCCGCCCTCTATCGTCCGGGGCCGATAGAAAACGGGGACTTGCAACGGTACATAGATCAGAAAAGTCGGTTGCAGCCCGTAGCGTATATGCACCCCTCGTTTGAAGGTGCACTCAAAAGCACGTACGGTGTATGCATCTATCAGGAGCAGGTGATGCAAATCGCGCACGATATAGCAGGCTTTACGCTCGCTGAAGCGGATATACTCCGCGCCGCGATGGGCAAGCGAGACGAGGCGTTGCTTGCTACGCAACGTGAGAAGTTCGTTGAAGGGGCAGTGAAAAAAGGGTTCGCTAAACAGGAAGCAGAGGAAATATTTGAACTGCTTGAACCTATTGGTCGCTATGCCTTTAACAAATCACATACTGTCGCTTACTCAATGTTAGCGTACCGTATGGCATATCTGAAAACCCACTACCCACACGAATTCATGGCAGCAATGATGACCGGAGAGGCAAACGATTCAACGAAAATTGCCACCTACCGTGAGGAGTGTGAGAAGCTTGCCGATTTTTTGGGTGTAGAAATTGATCTACTCCCCTTGGATATAAACAGTAGTAAGAGAAGTTACACAGCGGAAGGAACGGCTATTCGTTCTGGGTTTATTGTTGTAAAAGGAATTGCGGATGAAGCAGTAGACCGGATTTTAGAGGCGAGAGACACTGGAGGTGTGTTCGCATCCTTAGAAGATTTTCGTGCGCGGGTAGATGGTGTAAATGAACGGGGTATTAACAACCTCATTGAGAACGGCGCGTTTGATGCCGTTTCAGGTGCTTAGTTTCAGATAATTCTAATTTCTCCAGGCCGGTAGGTACGGTTTGCAACCGCACCGGACTTCGCCAAGAAATTACCCAATTTATTTGTTAAACCTCATGTAATCCCGCCAATTCGCGCAATCTAACGAATGTAGGCTCGCACAATTTGGTATTATCTGTGAAGACACAAAGATACAGACGGGCTATTTTGCCAGATTTCGTGCCTCTTTGAATTTCGCCTTGGCAAATTGTCCCCATTCTTTGATTTTTTCGTTGCGAACTGTTGGATCTTTCCAGGCATTGCTTGCAAGTGCCATCGCCTCTTTTTCGGTTATCGGCATCTGCGTTAAAACTGCAATCGCTGCGTCGCGTTTTGCGGGATCTTTACACTTCTGAATCGCCTTCCACGCGTTGACGAGATCCTTATGCGAATCGATAATCAGGATGCCAAAGAGATCGTTAACAATATTCCACCGTGTGCCGCCCTTCTTAGAGTCATATTGAAAAGGTGTACCTTCCATGGCAAACGGGTTCGGAACGATGCATCGTTCGCCGAGTTTATCATAGAGTGCTGGCAGCACGCTTGCGCGATTCAAACCACCCTTCCATTCAGGTCCCTCTGGGTCGGTGGTTTTATTAAGCACCGAGCGTTTCTCTGGATTGTCCTCTGCTTCGTCAAGTTGGGCTTTGGTGGGTTTGTTGCGAAGCATCCAGAGTTTCTGTGCGTCTTCCGATAAAACGAATTCAAGAAATTTCTCGGCAACGGGTAGATTCGGAGCACCTTTGAGGATTGCAATCGGATCCGCAGTGACCACCGCACCATCGGCGGGTACGACGTATTTAATCTTATCTGCCCCGACAACCGCAATTTGACCGTACGCGTAGAAGTCAATTGCAAGTCCGTAAATGACCTGTCCGGCGACGACATCTGTCGGAATGGCGTTGGCACCCGCTGAGAAACCGCGAACATTACCGCCAAGCTTCGTCAAAAGCGCAAACCCATCTTCCCATCCCAGAGTTTGAAGAATGATCTCATAGACCATGTGTGCGGAACCGCTCTCTCTTGGATCCGCTGCGCCAATTCTACCGAGCAATTCCAAATTTCCCAGATCTTCCCATGCCGTGGCTTTCGGGAGTTTCAACAGTTCGCGGAGTTCTTCATTGTACATGATACCGAAACTCGACAACGCTGCGCCATACCATTGATATTCAGTATCATAGAGCGGAATCCCTTGGAACGATTGCGTCATCTGCTCAAGTTGCGTTCCAGGAAGCTTGTAAGCATGCAGCCATCCCATATTTGAAAGGCGGAGATAGTTATCAGTGCCGCCACCGAAAAAGATGTCGATACCGATGCCATCCGGCACGCGCTTAAATTCCGATTCAATAAACCGATAGTTAGAAGACGTGCCACCGACATCTCGCCAATCCGTTTTGACGCTCCTACCTGTTTCTGCTGCGTACCATTTCTCAAAATTTTTGCCAAATTCTGTTTCAATACCTTCTGGATGCGGGGAGATAATGATGAGTTCGTCTTGAGCGAGTGAGAGCACCGGTAGTGCTAAAAGACATAATATTATTGCCAGGACCAGGGGCTTAAAGTAAGACATTTTTCATACTCCTTTTGCGATATGTTCAGTAATACGCAGTTAACCTTGATTCATAGTCAGTTATGGTGAGAGCGTTGGTTCTGGATGAAAGATAAACTGGGTTGGGTTCCTCCACCTTTCCTTTTCCATATCATAAATGCCGTAGTGGAGGTGAGCCCCTGTGCTACGACCAGTATTTCCGACGTAGCCAATAATCTGACCACGAACCACTTCTTGATTAACTTTGAGCCCCTCAGCATAGCCTTGCAAATGCGCGTACAAAGTTTTATACCCGGATGTTTCATGGGTAATCTCAATTGTATTTCCCAAATAGCCCTGCTCTCCAACCTTTACAACTGTGCCATCCGCAGCAGCGATCACAGGAACCCCGGCGCGGGTTTTAATATCCAACCCTTGGTGAAATTCACGGGTTTTCGTTAACGGGTGGTTCCGCCATCCGAAGTGGGAAGAATACCAAAAAGCGTGTTGCTCCCCGTTTTCCTGTTGGAGTTTCACTGGGAGAGTCAAAGGATATCCTGAAAGCTGCTTTTGATATGCGTTGATATAGTTATAAAGAGCCCGCAACTCCTCTTTCAGAATACTGGGTGTCAACTTCTGATGATCGTGGGTATCAGGGGCGGCATCAGTGAACGCTGACATATCCGTCTGTTGAGGCTCGGATTCTCCCGGGGACGAAGTCATACTAAGCTCGCCGCCTTGCCCGAGGATCCCTAAAGCCTCTCGGATCTTTTCTGCTATCTCCCGAATGTCGATCATCTCCTTATTAACAGCAGCAAGTTCCGATTCAATTTGGTGTTTTTCCTGCGTTAATTGTTGAATTTCTTTCTCCATGCGTGTCTGTAACTCGTTTTCAGTACTGACTCTCTGCCGTTTTTGAAAGAGGCCATAGCTGAAGCCGCCTATTGCCGCAAAGAATAGACTAAAGATAACGCAGGATAGCAGCAATAGATGTCCGCGACTGATTACGTGCTGGCGGATAGAATTTTTATCAGATGACATGATAATAAGCGTATACATTTAACAGATTCTCCTTTCCAATAAAACTTAGGCAAAACATCAGCGTTTGCTTACAAGAATTGGAGACTTATGGCTGCCCAATTCACCCAACAGATACCTATCTTTGAACGAACCGTTTTACAAGCGCGAAACGATCGCTGGCATTTTCCAGATGAGGATGATGATGGCACCAAGCAGGATGAGATACCACACGATCAACATTCGGACGCGGGCTCTCTTGAAAATGTAACGGCGTGGACGTTTCAATTGACTCACTTTGCGACTTGTGTTAGTTAATTTTGTATTTATAATCCAAGTTGCTACCTTTATCCCTTTATCCAAAGAGCCACCTTATACTTGTTGCGCTGAGAAACAAAAATGCTTTCTGCAAGATATTGAAAAACACTTGAAAGCGTTGAAATATCCGATGCAGGCACCATTCCGAAATATGAAAAACCTCTTAGTAGCAGCTTGCGTTATAATAGGTCAATTTCAAATATTATTCAATTGAAAAAATAGTCAAGTCTATATCTAACGACTTGTGTTAATTAATTAGGACTTACGCATTCCCTCTTAAAGTCCCCCTGATAAGGGGCGGTGAATGCCCATAAGGCATTCATACCGTTGATTCTTTAGGGGGTTTAAAGAACGAAAATTACCGCTTTTTGCGTCTAAACGTCCGATATTTACCCAATGTGCGTAAGTCCTGTTAATCTTGTATTCATAGATTTCTCCTTAGGCGAGAACAAGGTCTTTGAGTTTCAGCAAGGGGCATCGTTTACGGGCTGCTTGTGGTCCCTCTGTGGAGACTGCGTAAGACATTTCTTCGGAAACGCTGCGGTCTACGAAGCACAAGTTCTCCCGCCTTTAAGTGGTGGGTGCCTTAACAGCCCGAATTTGAGAGATCCCGTACTTGAAAGCTGCCTCTATATTAAATTCAACGTCTTCATACATAACTTTCTCACCTTTTTGTGGTAAGTGTCCGAGCAACATCAGGACAAAGCCACCAATCGTATCACACTGATCTGTGGGGATTCGGATGTCTAAGACTTTATTAACATCAGTAATTAACATCCGGGCATCGATACGCCAGTCGCTTGCTCCAAGTTTTTCGATGTGAGGTGTCGTCCGTTTGCGATTAGCCGCAACCCTGCCTATAATCCGCTCTAAAATATCTATCAACTCTACGATCCCGACACAACTGCCGTGCTCGTTAACCACAATCGCGATCGGTATCTCAGATTGCCGCAGATCACTCAATAAATCCGTAGCAGACTTCAGGGCAGGTACATAAGTCACATCCCTCACGAATGACGATAAATCGTTGTCGGGATGCTCGCTTGCAAGTACCTCCATCGCATCAACGACTCCGAGCAATTGGTCAACGCGCGCATTATAAACAGGGATGTAATGATAGTTGGAAGCGCGGCAGAGAGTGAGAACTTCAGAGGGCGATGACTCCACTATCAGCACCGTTGCTTCTGATAATGGCAACATGACTTCTTGTGCTGTCAGCGTTTGCAACTCAAAAATTGTACTGAGTAATTGTGCTTCGGAGTCCGAAAACGCCTCAATATTTTCCAGAAGTAACTGGACGAGTTGTTCGCGAGATGGGGACGTTTGCCGTCCCAAACCCCCCTTTTTGCGGGACTTGGTTGCCTGTCCATCATACGCAACAAGCGGCTTAGGCGTAACTAACTCTATTTTCCCGATGTCCGGCTTTCTAACGACGGGCATGGGCCCCTCTTTTTCTTCCGAAGGGGTTTTGGTAATCTCGTTCATAGTTCAGATCCCTAAAATCCAGAATGTTGTGAATGCCTTCCTATTGAGAACTATGGTGAAACCTAAAAATCAGTATACATCTTGTAAGGGGTTTTGCTTACGTGTTTCTTCCCCTTGTGGCTGCCGACAGACGCAGTGCTAAGTCTGGGCAACGAGTGTCAGTTCCGTTTGACCACCGAGACCCGCGACGACAGGAAACGTTTTTTCACCGGGCTTCCCATCTTTCGGGACATACTTGACTTGCGGCGAGAAGTAGGCATACAACGCTGTATTCCGAGGATTCGCCGTGGTATTCGGCCCGGAGCCGTGTACCATCAAGCTATGAAAAAACAGAGCACTCCCTGCCGAAAGTGGCACATCCGTCTGTTGCTCCGCAACCTCTTTCCGATCGGTGAGTTCTGCACCCTGCTGACGGGCAATATGGCCCCAAGATTGCATGCCCCACAGATGGCTTTTCGGAATCACCTTGAAGCAACCATTTTCCGGTGTTGCCGCGTTGAGCGCAATACTCACAGTAACAAGATTCGGCGGTTCCATCGGCCAATATGCCGAGTCTTGATGGAGTCCATGTGAGGAACCGTGGAACGCAGGTTTGAACATCAGCGTGCTTCTAAAGAGCAATAGATCCTCGGATCCAGTGAGTTCTTGGACAACCGAGATGAGTTTCGGATGCTGGGCAAGGTTCCGAAAGACTTCGGAATACTGCCGTGTATTTTCTGCTTTCCGTAGCACTGGCAAATTGTTCCCTTGCGTTTCGTCTTTTGCAAACGGTTCGCGTTGGACATGGCGACGGGCCACCTCTGCTTGTTGTTTTTCTCCATCCGATTCCTGCCCCGCAGCGAACTGATGCAGCTTATGAATTTCTGCTTGGCATCTTTCAACCTCTTCGGCCGACAGCAGATCTTCAACGATAAGATAACCTTCCTTTTCAAAAAAAGCTTTTCGCGCCTTTGATGCCATGCTAACCTCCAATCAATTGTTTAACTTCCCAGATGATGCTTGAAATCGCAAACCCGATATAGACGCATGAAGCAATCAGCATCATGGTGGTAGAGAGCCGTTTCGGTTTGGCGAAATCAGGCAGAAAGCGGTAGTTCATGTAAAGTGTAAGCGGGACATAAATCGCCATCGCGAACCCGCCCATGTACGCCGCATTAAAGAGAAATCCTAATTCACTGACGTTTAATTGTTCCATTACGAAAGTGATGACACACCCACCGACAATCCAGATACCTGCGATAAGGAGATACCACCAGCTCAGATCCCGCTTTTGCGCCCCTCGGAAGTTGGTATAGATAATATCAGAAATGGAGCGGGATACGCCATCAACCAAGGCAAGTTGTGTTCCGAAAAGCGTGGCGACACCGACCAATAAGAAAATCTTCTGTCCCGCCGTACCCCAGAGTTCACCTAATATCTGTGCTTCATCGTAAATAAGTCTGCCGCGCTCAGGCACAATCCCCTGAGGGTGTAAAACCGCGAGGGCACCGAAAATGAAGAGCAGAATCGTGAGTGTGTTGAGTGCCCAGAAGAAAAGTATCTGGTCCTTTTTCACATATTGCCACCATGCCGTGAAGCGTTTTCGATTTTCCGCTGTCGCCTCAAAGATAAACCCCGTTGCAGGGACTTTCTCCGTCCTGCCGCGAAGCGGGTTCTGTAAACCCGGCAGCTGCGCACCCATACCGATGTTTTTGTCGCGTAGATAGAAGGTATAGAAAAGGTTCGCTGTCCCGCCAGCACCCGCGAAAACTAATGCAATAAACAGTTGTTTCACGGACATACCGGGGTCTTTGTAGCCCACGTTTATCAAACCCGCACCGAGTTCCTTCCAAGTGTCCATTGAACCGATAGCGATCACAACAAGAATTAACCCAATCGTTACGATGGCTACCAGCACTTCAACCGTCCGTTCAACGGAGTTATAAATCATCTTCGGTCCGAAAAGAATGAGAGCAACACCCGCAAATGTTACGATTGTCCAAAAGGTATCAGAGCCCCAGCCACCAGGTCCAAGCACAAGGGCTTTGAGCGCGAGACCCGATGTACGTGCCCATCCCGGGGCTATCCACCCCACGACGGTCAGCAAAATGAACAACGGGGCAAAGCCGCGCCAGATGCGACTATAACCTGTATACACTGTCTCGCCTGTGGCGATTGTCCAACGTCCAACCTCAAAATTAATCCAAAGTTGGAGGAATACACCAAGAGCTGCCGCCCAAATCATGCTCCCGCCATACTCAGCAGCGATGAGGGGCCAAATGACACTCTCACCTGCACCAATAGATAGCCCAACTAAGATAGCACCGGGACCCGCAATTTTCCAAAACGGTAACTGCTTTTCAGGTAACTCGACAACCTTGAAATCATCAAGCGGTTGATAAAGTCTTGCCATATATTTCCCTCCGGTGCGCTGCGTTTAGATTTGTGTTACTGCGTCTCGTAACACTTCAACAGGGTGCTTGGGTTGCACGCCTGTCCCGTGTTCAAGTTGGTGCCTGCAAGAGAACCCGGCGGCACTGAGCGTGAAACTACCCGGCGGTTTTTCGCGGACAGCATCAAAAAGTCGTAACTCACCAATTTTCATAGACAGATCGTAATGTGCCTTCTCATACCCGAACGCGCCAGCCATACCACAACAACTCGAATCGATCACTGTGACGTTGTGTTTGGCAGGTAGACTTAGCATCTCGACAGTCGGTTGGATACCGACGAGGGCACGCTGATGGCAATGCCCGTGCAGTAATATGTCACGGGGTTCCGCCGAAAATTCCAACGGCAATTCGTCCTTTTCAGCCAGCTGCAGAAAAAATTCTTCAAACGAACAAGTCGCCTCAGCAACACGTTTCGCATCAGGCGTACCGATCAATTCGACGTAATCATCGGTGATGGCAGATGTGCAACTCGGTTCACATCCAATAATCGGGATCCCTTCGGCAGCATAACCTCGAAGGACATCAATGTTGTAAGTCGCATTCTCAACTGCTCGGTCAAGCATCCCTTCTGAGATAAGTGGGCGACCACAGCATCGCTTTTTAGGGAGCAGTACTTCAAAGCCGCACGCTTCCAGCAACTCCGCCGCAGCCTTACCGATAGAAGGTTCGCTGTAATTCATAAAGGTATCGGAGAAGAGTACAACTTTTTTCTCTGAGGTGTGTTTGGAACGACGCTTTCGGAACCACTGTTCATAAGTAGGACGCACAAAAGTAGGCATATCCCGCCGTCGGTCAACACCCATTAATTTCTCGGCGATCCATTTTGAAATTCCGTTGTTGACTGCCCAATTGGAGAACGGAGAAAACATTGAACCAAGCGGTGCAAGCGCACCGATTTCACCAAACAACCGCCGATGCAAGGGCAAACCGTTTGCTTTGTGGTAGTGTGCCATCACCTCATATTTAATCTTTGCCATGTCTACATTAGATGGGCACTCCGCTTTACACGCTTTGCAGCCGAGACATAAATCCAGGACCTCTTGTAGGCGTTCATTCGTGAATTCTGTATGTGGCAACGCACCCGAAATAATGGAACGCAGCGCGTTCGCGCGCCCACGCGTCGAGTGCTCTTCTTCACGCGTACCAATAAAAGAGGGACACATAGTGCCAGTCAGTGTTTTTCTACATGCCCCGACACCGTTACACATCTCAATGGCCCTGCCAAATCCATCTTGGCTCGAAAAATCGAAGTAGGTGTCAATTTTAATAGTATTGTAATCTGCGCCGAAGCGGAGGTTTTCTGTCATCGGCGGTGCGTTGACAATTTTGCCCGGGTTCATGATACCGTTCGGGTCAAATGCCCTTTTCACCTCAGTAAGTGCTTGGTATATCTCTGGACCGAACATGCTTTCTATCCACTCACTCCGGACAAGACCATCGCCGTGTTCGCCACTCATAGCACCGTCCAACTCCATCAGCAGGTCTCGAACTTCACGCGCGATGTCGTGCATCTTCTGAATGTCAGCTTCAGATTTGAGATTGACGATAGGACGGTTGTGCAATAACCCAACGCTCGCATGGGCATAGTAGGCGGCGGTGGTGTTGTGTGCCGTGACAATTTCATCGAATCGGCGAACATATTCTGGCAGGTTCTCTATCGGCACCGCTGCATCTTCAACGAAACCCACCGGTTTGGCATCGCCTTTCATTCCCATTAGTAAACCGAGTCCTGCTTTCCGGGTCTCCCAGACGCGCGATTTCTCTTCGGCGGTAAAACAGCGTACGAACGCATAACCGAAACCCATAGCCTTTAACGTCTTTTCAAGTTTCTCTAACTGTGATTCTAATTCCGCTTGGGTCTCACCGTAAAATTCGACAGCAAGGAGGGCGGCGGGTTCGCCTTGTATGAAGGTGGTAAGCCGTGAAAATTCTAAGGAGCCACGTGCCATATCAAGGATCGTTTTGTCTATGAGTTCTACAGCGGTGGGGTTACATTCCAGAATCGGTTGCATCGCCTCCATAGACGCGATGAGCGATTTGAAATGAACGACACATAATGCTGTCCGCTTGGGAATCGGAACGAGATTCACTGTCGCTTCAACAGTTGTCGCAAGGGTGCCCTCAGAACCAACGAGGATTTTCGTCAGGCTAAATGGGTGGTTTTCATCGCATCCATCGCGACGATAGGGTGTGACCTCTTTTGAACCGGCATCTCTAATGAACTCATCAAGATTATAGCCTGCGACACGACGCAGGATACGCGGGTAACGTTTACGAATTTCTGCTTCATTGTCCGCACAGATACGGCATAACTCGCGATAGATGTTTGCCTCTAATGTGTTTCCCTGTTTTTTAGTTTCTAATTTCTCAAGTGAGATAGGGGATGCTGTAATTGCGTCAGCGTTGGAAAGCACCAGGTCAAGCGACATGACATGATCGATGGTTTTACCGTAGATGAGAGAATGCGAACCTGCGGAATTATTGCCGATAGTGCCACCGACGTTCGCGCGACTACTCGTGGCAACATCTGGCGCATACATCAAGCCGTGCGGCTTTAACTTATGATTCAACTCGTCTAAGACGATACCGGGCTCCACACGCGCCCAACATTCAGCGACGTTCACTTCAAGCAGTTGATTCATATACTTGGACATGTCCAACACGATCGCCTCACCGACACTCTGCCCAGCAAGGCTCGTACCACCACCACGTGGAAGGATTGGGATGTTATGTTCTGACGCAATTTGCACCGTCTTGATAACGTCTTGGCGATCTTTCGGAATGACAACACCTATCGGTTGTATTTGATAAAGGCTTGCGTCTGTACTGTAGAGTGCTTTAGAATACAGATCAAAACGCACCTCGCCTGCAAGTGTATCCGAGAGTTGTTGTTCAAGATTTTCCGATGTGGAGGTGTTCATGTTGCCATCCAAAGCGGTCCTACACATGACTGCTGGAAATTTCTAAGAAAGTCTAAAAAATTTGACATCGCTATCGAAATAAAGTATAATTAATCACACAATGCCCCTGTGATGGAATTGGTATACATAGCAGGTTGAGGGCCTGTGCCTTAATTGGCATGCTGGTTCGAGTCCAGTCGGGGGCATCTTTTTATTCCCGAACCTCCCCAAGCAATTCTTGATAGACTTGATATGTCCGTTCCGCAATCGTCTCCCACGTAAAATTTTCGATACGGTCAAGCCCGCGCACGACCAGATTGTTTCGGAGGTGGACATCGTGGGCAATTTGATATATCCGTTCCGCCAAGGCATCCGTATCCGCTTCAGGAAAGACAAGCCCTGCGTCAGCAATTACTTGCGGAATTTCGCCAGAATCTGAACCGATGACTGGGACTTCGCATGCCATTCCCTCAATAAGCACTCTCCCAAAGAATTCTACCCATCCTATTGTTGTCCGTGAAGGCAGGATGAGCGTATCCATACAATTAATATAAGCCGCTACCTCTTCTGGTGGCACTGCATCTATCCACACAATCCGTTCAGAAATGCCAAGCGTCTCTGCACTTTTTTGGAAATCCGGTTTATCTTCGCCTTGCCCGACGATTAAAAGTTTATAGGTATGTGAGCTATCGCGACTTACAAGGCGTGCTAAGGCTTCAAGGAGTGTCTCTATTCCCTTCATCTGAAGGAGTCTACCGACATAACCGGCTACGAAACAGTTACTGAGTCCCAGTGAATCTCGCAGCTCACTAACATCCATTTTATAGAAGTGACGTACATCAACGCCATTAGGAAACGGAATTTGTTCGCCGGTGTAGCCGCGTTCAGTTAAAATTTTGCCAGCATTTTCACTCAGTGGGAAGGCTCTATCTGTCTCTCGAAAGACGGCGCGCTCGATCCATATGGGTAATACGCCAAACCGCTGCTTTGTCGGTATGCTCAAGGATGTGCGAAAAATAAAACGACTGTTCGGACAATACTTCCGTTTTAAACGGATCGTTTGTAGCGCGTTAAGACTCCACGCTTCCTCTTCTAAGTGAATAATATCCGGTTGGAAGTTCCTGAAATGAGGCTTAATGCTATGGCGGTAATAAAAACGACTACCATAACCAGAAAATCGAATCGGACACGGAAACTCTTCACACGGCGTATCTGGTTCCGGTTCAAAGACAATATCTTGGAAGCTTTCATACCAACGCGTCGGTGTGATAACACGTAGCGTTACATCCGGGCGTTCCGCAATGAGCGCGAACTTGCGCCGGTACGGCTTCATAATGTAAGAATGAGAGAGAACTAAGACACGCAAGGTACTATAAAATTATGTCGGTTTATTCAGAACCTGCTACAGACAATGGTGATCCTTCGTCTGACTCATCATCCTGCGCCGTAAAATTGATTTCATCACCTATTTCCGGTGCCTCTGTCTCATTTGATGCAGCGAGGACATTCATTAAACCCTCAAGTCTCTCTTTGATTTCGGCACGTTCTTGAGAAGTGCCTAACCGTTCTAAGTCGAGTTCCTCCTCAAGTGCACTATTACGGGTTTCGAGTTCTTGGATCTTTGTGTCGCGTTGTAGCACATTGTTATTGAGACGCGCGATTTCGGCTTCAAGCTCCAGTTTCTCTGCTCTCAACTTCTGAACAGTCGAAATCGCAAGTTCAACATGCTCTTCCAAATGCGATACTATACTTTGTTCAAATGTTTCGGACATATTGTCGTTACCTCCAAGATCATTTTGCTGTTTTCTAACCTAAGTTGCTACTAACAAGATTTAGACCAGCAGACCTCGTGTTTCACTGAAAAATGTTGGTTATTCAAGCATTTTGTAGCGCAAACTTTTAGTTTGCAGCGTTTTGGGGCACAATCTAACAGATAATGTTACAAGGTGGCAACTTGCGTTAATAATAGCATAATCTAAAAAAATAAACCAAGATGAAAGCAATAACTTTTAAAGGCAGCAACTTCGGTCACTTCGTAGTCGATTTGCTATTTCCCACCGCAATCGGGACACGCGTTTCAATAAGCGACAAATGCTCTGCATCTGCCCAATTTGAGCATTCATGAACGTAGTGGAACAGATACTGTTGCGCGTACCCTACACTGTCCCCGAAATAACTGTGAGCGAATTCGCGTATTTCGCGGTGTGTCGCGCGCCGGCGAAGATAAAGCGTCTCAAAAATCCGTTTTATCCAGACATCAATCGGCAATGCCGCGAGATGCCCAAGCGAAAACAAGCAGATACAATCGGCGACCTTTTCGCCGATGCCGTTTTGACGCATTAATTCTTGCTTCGCTTCAGAATACGGCATCTGTTTCATCGCTGTGAGCGGAAGTTTGCCGCTAACGACTGCTTGGGCGGTATCCCGAAGGTAAGTGGCTCGATAGCCAGTGCCGCATGCAAGAAGTTCCTCGTTTGTTGCTGTTGCGAGTGCGTCCGGACTCGGAAAACTGTAATCCACATAGCCAGCAAGCGTCAAGTGTTCACCGAAACGTTCGGACAACCGACGGATAATGCCACGAATCCGAGAGACATTATTGTTCTGCGATAAAATGAACGATGCTAACGTTTCCCAGAGTTCTTGGTTCAGAATGCGCATGCCCCAAAGTTTCTCTATTGCCCGATGCATATAGGCATCGTTGTTAACTTCAGCAAGAATTTTCGGGACATCGCGCCCAATGTCAAGGTAGTGACGGAGATATGACACGAAACGGATCTCATCTTCGTCGGTAGAACTCTCAACACACAAAGTCGTTCCTTCTTGGGTGATTTTGAGAATACGTCCTTCTACAACACCGTAGTAGGCATTATCTATTCGGTTCCATCGAAATGATTGTCCCGACTCTAAGGTATATTTCAGACTGAAATCTGTTGTGTTCTGAATCTGCATCGTACAATTTGCCGAGTTTTAATAAAGGTTTGCAAGCAATGCCCTTGATGTTGTCTATTATAAAGTATATAGTAAATTCCAAAAATTAGCAAATTTTTCTTGTATTACGTAGGTTCTACTCTCCAAAGATAGGTTCTACAATTTGACATTCATCCCGTTTGCGCGTATAATATTAACACCTCTTCGTAAATAATTATAAGCATCTGTTAGCAGAATTAAACAGGAGATCCCTTTAAAACATGATTATCTTTTTACGCGAAAAATTTATTGCGCAACTCTTTATGTGGGTCATCGCTGTTGTGTTTTTGGTCGGGACAGTCTTCCTCTACAGCAACACGCGCGGCGGGGATGGAAACCCTGAGGGAGAAGTCGTTCTCAAAATCAATAACGCAGAAGTTACTCGCGGTGAATTTGAAAGTGCTGTTGCCAACGCTATGGAATCTCAAAGGCGGAGCCGGCAATTCGGAGGCGCGCCGGATAGGGAGCAGATCCAAAAAAACGTGATTGATCGTTGGATTCAACAAACTATTCTCGGAAGCGTGGATGTTGGCGACGCGGAAGTCAAAAACTACATCCGAAGTGATGCCGATCGCGTTAAACAGTACAATCTCTACCAACAGTGGGGCGTAGCAGACATCTATACCGAAAATGTCCGTTTGGAACTCAGTACCGATGCGCTCCGAAATAGTGTTCAAGCTCTGGAATTGGTAACCGATGTTGAAGCAGAACGCGCCTACCAACTTGAAGCGGATAAAGCGAAAATCAAGTTTATCGAATTTAAGTACAACGACTACACCTCAATTATTGAGGTGGACGATGCAGAAGCGAAAGCCTATTTTGAGGAAAATCGGGATAACTATAAAACTGAAGAACAAGTCAATGTCAAGTTTATCAAAGTAAATCCTGCGGAATTCGTTACAGATGATGAGGTTCGGCTATATTACGAAGAGAACGAAAAGGAATTTACGACACCAGAGGCAGTCAAAGCGCGGCATATCTTAAAACAGTTTCCTAAAGACGCGACCGACGAACAAAAGGCGGAAACCAAGACCGCAGCAGAAGAGTTACTCAAAACCGTCAATGCAGAACTCGCTGCTGGGGCGGAATTCGCCCAACTCGCAGAAAAGCATTCCGAGGGCCCATCTGCAGCACAGGGGGGTGCCTTGAGAGGCAGAAACCCAAAACTCCCACCGGGCGACTATTTCGCACGTGGCGATATGGTAAAACCTTTTGAAGAAGCAGCTTTTGATACCCTAAAGCCCGGAGAAGTCAGTGGTTTGATCGAAACCAGCTACGGATATCATATTATCAAATTGGAAGAGAAGAAAGCACCAGAAATTCAACCTTTCACCGATGCTCAATACGAAATTCAACAGAAACTTGTTCAAGTGAGCGGCGTTGACAAGGCGAAAAAAGTTGCCGAAGACCTCTTGTTCGATATAGAAATCCGGGACTATGATCAGGCACTCGCGCTTGAAGAATATAAGCAACTTTCCCTCACCGCATTGGAAACAGGACTCTTCAGTCGTGATGCTGCAACTATCCCACAGATTGGCGCGACATGGGGGTATCAAGGTTTAGTGGATGAACTTTTTGATATGGAAGTCAACGTAATAAAGGTGATTGAAGCAAAGAAACGAACTGGGCAGGAGGTGGAAGCCTATTTTGTCGCTACCATCCTTGATAAGAAACCCGCAGCTATTCCACCCTTTGAGGAGATAAAAGCAGAGGTGATTGACGGAACTGACGGGGCAAAAAAAGAAAAGGCGAAAGAACGCGCCTTTGTGGACGCACAAAACTTGTTCAATCAACGCGGGGATGCCACATCTTTGGATACCTTACTCGAAAAGTATAAAACCTCTGAAGGTTTAGCGGCAGACCGGCTCGCCGTCCAAGAGAGCAATCCGTTCTCGCTCAGTCCTACAAGTACTTACATCGCCGGTGTAGGCAATTCAGCGGAAGTTATGTTTGCAGCCTTTCAAATGAAAGTCAATGATATTGCTGGCCCCTTCAAAGGCGACAACAGTGTTTATATTATTCAACTTGTTGAGCGCGAGGAACCCGATGTTGAAGCGTTCAGAACGGATCCAGCGGAGAAAGCCCGACATCGCCAAACGCTCATTCAAGCCAAAAAGCGGGAAGCGTATTTAAACTGGTTCGCCGCACGCAAAGAGGCAAGCCAACTCTGGATACATCAGGATTATCGTTAAATCTTAAGTGGACAGCCTTCAAAACATGCCACTTCTTGGCAGGCGGGGTTTGTGACCCCGCTATTCCCCGGACATCATAAATACGGATAGGTGGCATCCGGTTGATAGTACGGAAGCAGAGCATCATGGCGTTGTCCGACGATGAGTTTTGTACCGTCGGTGAAGCCTTCAGGGCGGTCTTTGAGAAACCCAATTAGGCGATTCCGCCACGGTGTTAAAAGGGATTCAGCCTCGCTCGACCTTGCCAGATCGCTTGTTTCGTGTGGATCCGTCTGAAGATTGAAGAGGTGTTCCTGTCCCGTCTGAGAATACCAGATGTACTTATGGTCTCCATCCGTTAGATAGTGGTTCCCATGTTTATATTCGTAGCACCCGGAATGTTCGCCGTGTAGGCAGTCCCGTACACGATCTGTCTCACCGCGCATAATAGGCAGCAGGCTTTTGCCGGTACAAGTATCCGGAATTGCGATCCCGGCTGCATCCAGAATAGTCGGCATGATGTCTTGTAGACCGACAGGACTTTGACAGACGGTCTCTTTCGGGTAGCCCCATCTCGCTGGTGCCTGCATGAGGAAAGGCACTCGGGCGGAGGCTTCATAGGGCCAGGTTTTACGGTACAGGTTGTGATCACCTAACATCTCGCCGTGGTCGGAGGTAAAGATGACGAAGCAGTCCCTGAATCCACCAGCAGACTGAATCAGACGACCGATTTGATCGTCAATGAAATTGATCATCCCGTAATAAGCAGCACGGGCGCATTTCAGGTCGTAATCGTCAAGACAAATTTCCCAAGCGTTTGGATCCAACCCTTTTTGTGCACCTTCAAATTCCGGTGCCCAGTCACCCACTATAGGCGGAGGCAGCTCCCGTTGGATATAGCGTTGGTAATAGTGAAGCGGCGGTGTCAGTGGTGGATGCGGATCTATGAAAGAGATATTGAGAAAGAACGGCGCAGCCGGGTCACGTTTTCGCAGAAAATTCAGGGCGCGGTCAATACACCAGAAAGTGTGCATCTGCTCTTCGGGGAGATGATGCGGACGACCGACCCAGCCGTTGGCAGAAACACCGTGTGCCATACCCGGATCAACGTCGTTCCGACCATGGTACTGCTGCAACCACTCGACGTAATCGTTGTTGTTACCACGAGTGGCATCAGCCAGGTGTATATGATCAAAACCGTACCGCTTACGCATCGGGTTCAGATGGAGTTTGCCGACCATTTCAGTTTGATAACCGGCTGCGGACAATTCGCCCGCCAAGGTGTGTGGCGGATCCCACTGCGCGCCTCTATAACCGACAGCACCGTTAGCAGCTGGAGCCGTCCCCGTCATCAGCCCACGTCTGGCGGGGATACAACTCGGACACTCGGCATAGCCGCGCCGGAAATGTGTACCCGTGCGACCAATCCAGTCTAAGTTCGGCGTTTGTAAGCAGTCGGGACCGTCAGGATCCAAGCCGAGACAGTCCCCACGTTGTTGATCGGTTGTGATTAAAAGAACGTTCGGGCGTGGGTTGGACATCTTAAACTCCAGAGCAGAAAATTATGCTACAAGCGTGGCAACCTGGGTCTGTTCTAAAATTAATTAATTGAGAATGTCGTAGAAAAAATTACGGCGCTTGGGGCTATATCCAAGTTCCGATATAGTCCGTTCAATCTCCTCAATCGGCATGCAGTAGACGGTGCCCGCTTTGCTGACAACATTCTCTTCTATCATCGTGCCACCCATATCGTTCGCACCAAACTTAAGCGATAACTGCCCAATTTTAGGACCTTGTGTTACCCACGAGGATTGGAAATTGTCGAAATTGTCAAGAAATAATCGGGAAATCGCAAGCGTTTTGAGGTACTCAAAACTCCCAGCGGGTGGAATATGTTCCATACGGGTATTGGCAGGTTGTAGAGACCAACAGATAAAAGCCGTAAACCCACCCGTCTCATCTTGCAAGTCGCGCAGGCGGACGAGGTGTTCAACGCGCTCGGCATAATTTTCTACATGCCCGTACATCATCGTCGCACTCGATTTGAGTCCAACGAGATGCCCTTGGCGCATGACTTCCAGCCATTCGTCAGCCGTGCATTTTTTCGGACTAATCTCATTGCGGGCATGGTCGGTGAGGATCTCCGCACCGCCGCCTGGAATCGAATCCAGTCCGGCATCTCGCAAGCGGATGAGCATTTCTCGCAATGACAGACGGTTTATCTTGGCGAACCAATCCAATTCCGGTGGCGAAAAACCGTGGATATGAATGCGATAATTCGCCTTAATCCAGCGAAGGAGGTCTTCGTACCAGTCAAGCTTGAGTTTCGGGTGTAGACCGCCCTGCATCAGAATCAACTCACCACCGAGGTCGAGTGTTTCCTGTATCTTTTTTCCTAATTCGTCACGTTCCATAACATAAGCATCCGGATCCCGACGGTGCCGGTAAAAAGCACAGAAATCGCAATCGACATAGCACCAATTGGTATAGTTGATATTCCGGTCAACGATATACGTAACATAGCCTTCAGGATGCTTCCGTTGCCGGATCACATCCGCCGCGTGGCCCAAAGCAAGGAGGTCGTGGCTCTTGAAAAGCGTGAGACAGTCATCAAAGTCTAACCGTTCCCCCGCAAGCGATTTTTCGAGGATAGGCTGGATGTTTGTATCCATTTAGGCATTCCTTAATTTTGTAAAACTATAGTGAAACTCAGAATTAAGCCTACATCTTTGTAGCACAAACTTTAGTTTGTGGCACTTTTTCTGTAGTTTATGAAACCGTTGGTCTCCTGTGGCACTTTCAAGGACGATGAGCGCATTAAGAAGTGTTTGAGAGTGTCCTCTTAATTCTGGAATCTATCAATACTTCAATTTTAATTTTAACATTCATAAGTCAATTTGTCAACTTTTCTGTCGTTTTAATTTGACGAGACTTTTCTAACAGGTTTCCCAATGCTTTAGTTTTGGGTCATAAGAGTGACGCTCGTGCTAAAGTGACAAAAAACATTTGCAATCACCCAAAAAATGTAGTATAATAGTTAGTATCACCAGTGGTTAGGATTACCATCTCTGACGCTACCAATGTCGGAGTTCCTAACCTCAACCTGTGGTAGGGTTGTTTGCTGGTGTGTGGTGATACCCACTCAATATGCACTGTAATAGTGCTTTGCAGGAGGTATCCGAAAAGTTTATTTGCTTGGGTGTTTCTTCTAGGTAAAGCTGCATTCGGATACCGAAGCATTGATAAACAATCGTCTAAGGTGCGAAAGCACGCGGTTAGGGTGTTAACCGTTGCGGGAAGCAGCAGTAAGACTTTGCACTGTCAAAGCATGCTGCGTTGGCACAGGAAGCCTAAACCCCACGATCCGCCAAAAGCGAGAGCAGAAGGGAGTCCTGCCAAGAATCCCACTGCTTTAGTTGTGGGAGTATGTCAATTTTGGAAGAAATTTGGTATAATTATAATACGCTCGTCCAGATCTGTGTTTATAATGTGGAGGAGATTGAAAAATGAATGAAGTCGTTTACAATGAGGACTTGGTGAAAACAGTGGAAAATAAATACCTCGCAGTGAATATCGCCGCAAAACGAGCCAGAGATATAAATGCAAACGGCTTACCCCTTGCCCCCGCAAACACGGCAGACAAAAAAAAGAAACCCGTTGCCATTGCAACCCAAGAGTTAACTGCCGGAAAACTCCGCTTTGAAAAGGGCGAAGCAAAAGTTCCTGATCCAAAGACACCTCCAATTTTCACAGATGTCGAGGAGCCAGCGGACGGGAGCGATATCTTTGATGAAGAGCTTCTGGAACAAGAGAATGATACGGAGGTGCCGGAACGCGAAGAGGGACTGTAGCACCGACGGATTGTGGTGTTGAGATTCGTAAATTGTTCCTATCGGAAACACCTCGTGCGAAAAATCAAAATCACTTGACAACCTCCAATAAAGTGAGTATAATTATAAAGGACTGCTGACGTGGCTCAATGGTAGAGCAAGTGATTTGTAATCACTAGGTTGGAGGTTCGATTCCTCTC
Organism: Candidatus Poribacteria bacterium; assembly: GCA_003635195.1. GTDB lineage: Bacteria > Poribacteria > WGA-4E > WGA-4E > WGA-3G > WGA-3G. The sequence goes on from PYIY01000099.1 coordinate 40,523, forward strand.
GTCAGCTTTTGATCGTGGGGGTATGCTAGAGCGGTCAAATAGGGCAGACTGTAAATCTGTTGGCTATGCCTACGGTGGTTCGAATCCATCTGCCCCCATCAGCCATGTTATGCGGGAGTAGCTCAGCTGGTAGAGCATTGGCCTTCCAAGCCATGTGTCGCGGGTTCGATTCCCGTCTCCCGCTTGTTGATGTGTTTTAATTTTTGCCGGCGTAGCTCAGTCGGTAGAGCGCGTCCTTGGTAAGGACGAGGTCACCGGTTCAATCCCGGTCGTCGGCTCCATTCACCGAAAGTAGGGTTTTATTATGCCAAGAGACATTGTAACATTAGCATGTGATGTATGCAATCAGCGGAATTATGTGACAACCCGGAACCGCCGAACGCAGCAAAATCGATATGAGCGAAAAAAATACTGCCGGTTCTGCCGAAAACATACACTCCATAAAGAAACGCGATAACTTTATTAATCGGCGCAACGGGTCACACGTGAGTCTGTGACACGCTACAGAAATCTTGCAGGCCAGTAGCTCCAACGGTAGAGCGTCGGTCTCCAAAACCGAGTGTTGGGGGTTCGAATCCCTCCTGGCCTGCCTTCTATAATTTTATTATGATAACTCGCTTGAAAAAATACCTTCAGGGAATTTATCTTGAATGGCAGAAGGTAACTAAACCGGACATGAAAGAGGTACAGGGAAGTACCATTACTGTCCTTGTCGCCTCTGCACTATTAGGACTTTACATCGGGGTTATTGATGGGAATTCCGCATTTCCAAAATGGGTGAGTCCCTTATCTTGGATTTTTCTCGCAGCCCTTCCAATCGTTGTCTTTCTTATCGTGAAAAGTTGGGAAAATCAACCGCAAAGTGGTAGAGATGATGAGGATGCTGTTGACAAAAACCGAAAAGTGATTGCGGCAGCAGTAGCCTGCATCCCTTTAGTCGCTGTACTTGTAAGCCAATATGTCTTAAACACCTCGCTTGAGGGGTTCGGTATGGCTTTCCTCAGAACGCTTTTCATTCGTAGTTAACGCTTTTGTACTTCAATAGCGCGTATAACGTAGTTGGTGAATCGGAATATGGATGGATACTGGTACGTCGTTCAGATATACACCGGACATGAAAAAAAGGTGAAGCTCACCCTTGACAACATGATCGCAAGGGAAGAGCTGCAAGACGAGATTTTGCAGATTAATGTCCCCGAAACCGAAGTGGTAGAGGTTAAGGACAGCCAGCGGAAAGTTAGCGTCCGCCCCTCCTATCCGGGATACGTACTTGTTAATACCACCCATGAACTCGGTCCGCATGTTGAGAGCGCGATTGGGCAAAGAAGTTGGGCACTCATCCAAGAAACGCCAGGGGTCATGAATTTCTTGGGGCCCCCTGCACACCCATCACCCTTGAGTCCGGCTGACGTTGAGGCAATGCTACAGATGTCGACCGAGGAAGAGGAAGTCGTGCCAGTCCCAGCAATGGAATACGAAGTAGGCGATAAAGTCAAGGTGATCAACGGCCCGTTTAGTGGATTCCCCGGCGAAATTGAAGAAATTGACATGGAACACCAACGCTTACGCCTCAGTATTTCACTTTTCGGTCGTTCAACTTCTGTTGATTTGGGTTTACTTGAAGTGGAAGAACTGAGCTAAACTAAAATTAAACGGTGTCGTCTAAATACCGGATCGCTGGAAAACGCACTTTAGAATGTTCACAATCTACAATAGGAAAAAACAATGGCTAAAAAAGTAGCAGGTGAAGTTAAACTCCAATTGGTATCCGGACAGGCAACGCCACAACCGCCTGTCGGTCCAAGTCTCGCGCCTTATATGATTAATCTACAGGAGTTTATCAAATCTTTTAACGCCCAGACGCAGCATCAAACCGGCATGGTGGTGACAACTATCATTACCTGTTATAGCGATAGGTCGTTTACATTTACCGTAAAATCGCCGCCCGCCGCAGTTTTACTGAAGTCCGCGGCGAAAATCGCGAAGGGCTCAGGTGAACCCAACCGAAACAAGGTCGCTTCCGTTACAATGGATCAAATCCGAGAGATCGCACAGACGAAATTACCTGACCTCAATACAACAGACTTGGATGCCGCAGTGCGGATGGTAGAGGGGACTGCTCGCAGTATGGGGCTTACCATTGGATAGCGAGACCGGTATCCCGTATACACATAAACTCGCTTTGAAATAAGGCTACGGAGATACGCCCACTAACTATTGGAGAATAATATGGCGAAAAGAGGAAAGCGATACACCGAGAGCAGAGAGCATGTCGATAGACTCCAACTCTACACGGTAGATGAAGCCGTCTCGCTTGTGAAAAAAACGAGCGGGGCAAAGTTTGATGAAACAGTGGATCTTGCATCACGCCTCGGCGTGAACGCACAACATGCCGATCAGAATATCCGCGGTACCGTCACACTGCCACACGGCACAGGAAAATCCGTCCGTGTCGTCGTCTTCGCCGAAGGCGACCCCGCACGACAGGCTGAAGAAGCCGGCGCCGATTTTGTCGGAACAGATGACCTTGTGGATAAAATCGTTGACGGATGGCTCGATTTTGACGCAACAATCGCAACACCAGACCTGATGCGGAGTATTATGCCTAAACTTGGACGAGTCCTCGGACCGAGAGGTTTGATGCCTAACGCCAAGGCAGGTACTGTCACAATGGATGTCACGGATGCAATACAGAATATCAAAACAGGGCAAATCGAATATCGGGTAGAACGCTTATCCGGCATCGTCCACGTCCCGATCGGCAAAACCTCGTTTGAGGAAAATAGTATCAAAGAAAACCTTAATGCGGTAATGAGTGCCCTCATCACCGCTCGGCCCTCCTCCGTAAAAGGTAGATACATTCGGAGCGTAGCTATCTCAGCAACGATGGGAGTCGGTATCCGGATAGACCCGCAACAGTTTGCATAAAATGCACGGGATACGATATGGAAATAGCCTTTACAGTTGAATGGAGTCGTAGAACGTAGGTGCCGTCGGCTTAATTACCTACCGAGGCTTGAATGGGATGGAGCAAAGGACGTGCTGCGCAAAGCGCATACCTGATCTTATTGTCCACTGTTATTTTCTCCGTTTATGTGAGCCTCCAGGCATCTGGGGGCTTTTTGCATGTAATCGTATACCCAATTAACCCGTTTGTATGGAAACCGAAGCGACGTGATGCGGCTTCTATACAACCCACGCAGAAAGGAGCTGACACATGCCGAATCAGGCGAATGTTCAGCAAACAGAACAAATTCGTGAGATTTTTGACAGTGCCGATGTTGTTCTGCTAACAGACTTTCAAGGACTTACCGTCCCAGAAATTAACGAGCTCCGGAACCAACTCCGAGCAGCAGATATCCGGTATAAAGTCTGTAAGAATACCTTAGTCAATGTCGTCGCTGAAGAGAGAGGTGTTGAAGGGTTGACCCCTTATCTCAAAGGAAATACAGCCCTCGCCACTGGCACAGATCCGGCGGCATCTTCAAAAATCTTGCTCGCATTTGGCGAGGAACACGAAAATTTTAAAATCAAAGGCGGGATTCTCGGAACGCAGGTGATTGACGCAGCGGGCGTTGAAGCACTTAAGGATATGCCGTCACGGGAAGTCCTTGTCGCTAAGACCGTCGGACTTATCAGTGCACCTCTCACTGGACTCGTACGAACCCTACACCAAGGGTCCCCCGCTAACGGGATAGTGAATGTACTGAGTGGAACAATACGTCAGGTAGCCTCCGTACTCACACAGGTTGCCGAGCAGAAGAAAGAGGCAGAAAACGCCTAACGCTTCTGCTAAATATCATACCGGAATTGAGGTGTTTTGTCCCTCTTTTCCTACATCACTTGATCGGAAAAAGTCTAATCAAGTTAAGTGTCTACTACTCATAGAAAGGATAAAAACATGGCCGCAGATATGGAAAAATTGATTGACGAAATTAGCAACATGACCGTTCTGGAACTCTCCGAACTGGTCAAGGCATTGGAAGATAAATTTGGTGTCAGTGCATCAGCCATGCCAGCAGTCGCTATGCCGGGCGTGATGCCAGCCGCAGACGGTGCCGCCGCAGACGGCGAAGAAGCAGCCGCAGCGGAAGAGAAAACCGAATTTGATGTACAACTCAAGGAATTCGGTGCCAATAAGATTCCTGTTATCAAAGAAGTGCGTTCACTCACGGGACTCGGCTTGAAAGAAGCAAAGGAGAAAGTCGAATCCGCGCCAGTTGTCATTCAAGAAGGTGTCTCTAAAGAAGATGCTGAGAAGGCGAAAGAGCAGCTCGAAGAACTCGGCGCAGTCGTCGAAATTGTCTAACGCGTGGCACACTGTCCCACATAACAGATAATGCGCGATTAAACCGCGCACCATAGGTAGACCCATTATGGTTCTTGAGCATGGCGATGCACGAATCCATCGCGCTACAGCGAACTGTAATGGGTTTCCATTTTTGGTCGAAAATAATTCCACAATGGTAGGTGTAGATCACGCCTATCAAAAATTGCCGAGTGGTACCGATGTTTAGTATTCTCGACGTTTTTTATCTCGTTTTCAGTCAACTCGCAGTCGGTGGGTTCGTGCTTCTCCTTTTGGTTCCGAAAGGGTTAGTCGGGGCAAACTTCTATCGTTTAATGGGGAGCATTTACGTCTTTGTAAGCATTTTATCGCGTTGTGCGGAGTTAGCCCTTCATCGGCAACCTGTCACACTGCTCAATTTTTTAGGATTCTGGGAGACCACTGAATCCGTTTTAGTTATCTCCTTCGTTCTTATACTCTTTATCTATACGCTGAGTTGGTGGTTCAAAGTCCCACTGTTGACACAGATGCTTTTTTTTATGGGTGTAATTTGTGGTGCTGCGTGGATCCTTTTCAGCGCGCAACGTTACTTCCAAATTGTTCAACTTCCCGGTGAAGTCTTTCTACTCCCGCTTCAATTCTTGGTAGCTGCTGTATTACTCGGTGCCGTTCACAGTGGCATGTGGTTTGGGCACTGGTACCTCGTGACCCCCGATCTACCAGTAATTTATCTGAAAAGGTTTAATACTGTGTTGCTCTATACCCTTTCAGGTATGGCACTGTTGCTCTGTCTGAACATCTTTTTCAGACAGCAATCCACGGATGTTGTCCCTTTTAACCTTTTCTACCAAATCATCTTCGGTATGCGGCTGCTTATAGGTATTGCTGGCACGTTACTCCTCTATTTTATTACATGGGACTGCTTACGTCCGAAATCCGTTGCCCGTGATGTGCTTGGTGCAACACGAGCTGCAACAGGTTTTCTTTTCATTGCCATTATTACAGTCTTCCTCGGCGAGTTTTGCAGCCGATTTTTGCTTTTGGAGATGCGGTTCATCTTCTAATCTTCAGGGGGTACGTCAATCCCGAAATTAGCCATCAGCAATCAGGACGCAAAAGTTTCCGTGTATCAAATCCGCCGCCTCTGGCCACTCTCGCTGTGAGGTAAACTGAAAACCGGCAACTATTCCTCTGACGGCTGATGGCTGACTGCTGACGGCTAATATTAAATTTCGTTGTAATTTAAATTCGGATATGCTAAAATAACTGCATCCATTAAAGACCTTAGGAGGCACATAATGAAATCCCAAATTTTCTATGAACCCGAATCGATGAGCCTCGAAGACCGACCCGTACCGGAACCCGGCGATAACGACCTGTTAGTTCAAGTACGTTCGGTAGGTATCTGCGGTTCGGATGTCGCATATTATTTTGGTAACAGTTCGCTCGAAACAGACGATGGAAAGGGACCCCTTATCCTTGGTCACGAATTTACCGGCGAAGTCGTCGAAGTCGGCAATCAAGCAGGCGCAGCCGGTGGATTTAAAGTCGGCGACCGCGTTGTCGTCAATCCCGTCCAATCAAACCCAGATTCCTTTTGGAGCAAGAAAGGTTTATCTAACCTATGTCCAGAAAAACGCGTTTTAGGTGTTGGTGTTGATGGTGGATTCGCCGAGTACGCAGTCTCTGATTATCGTTGGACAGTCAAATTACCCGATAACGTTACTTATGATCAAGGCGCATTAACAGAACCGCTTGCCTGTGGACTCTATGCTGTCAACAATCTTAACGCTGAAGAGGGACAAACCGCTGTTGTTTTCGGACCGGGACCTATCGGTTTAATGATGGTGCAGGTATTGAAGAGCCGCGGCTTGAAAAATGTGCTGCTTGTTGGAACTCGCGATTATCGCTTGGATTGCGGTAAAGAACTCGGCGCAGACGTAGTCGTCAACGTCAGCGATACCAACTCGCCACACTATGTTGAGGACTTAGGGGCTACAATTGAAGAACTCAATAACGGTGAATTAGCGGACCGCGCAATTACGGCTACCAGCTCACTTGACGCAATTCACACCGCATTGGACGTTACCGGTAGGCACGCAACCGTCGTTATTTTCGGACTCCCCGGCGACACAGATGTGATGCAGGTACCTATTCTTGATACGATTCTCATGGATAAAACTATTCGGTTCTCTTGGCTCGCACCCGATACATGGGAAGAGGCGGTACAACTCATTTCGAGCGGCGATGTCAATATGGACAAAATTATTAGCCATGAATTCTCGCTTGAATCGCTCGTTGAAGGAATAACAAAGGTACGAAACCGCGAAGATGCTTGTACGAAGGGATTAATAAAAGTTTCTTCCTAATCGGTATCTAATATGGGTATCCCATTTTTCATCGTTTTTGTCCTTTCGATTGCTTTTCTATCGCTTGGGGTAACTGGGTTGGGTGACTTTGTCATGGTGGAGTGGCCTCAGCAGGACTCACCTGATAGGGTCACCCCGTACCTCAGTTTGCAAGCCAATTATTCAGCTGTCGGGCGATGCGTTTCAGGGTTTCTACTATTTCTGGTGAGTCTCTATGTTATGGGCTTCCTCCTCTATCTTGAGGAGCGAGAAAGCGGTAGGATTATGAAAAACGTTAAAAGCTTCGCTAAACTACGGCAGCTTTTGGAACGATATCAAAAAGGCAATTTGAAACTGCATTGAAGAGGTCATCTCTCTCAGCATGGAACAGCAATTAAAAAACGACTTACTTCTTCGCGCAGCGCGATGTCTGCCAGTGGAACGCGTACCTGTATGGATGATGCGGCAGGCAGGTAGATCAGATCCCCTTTATCGGCAGATTCGACAAGAATTGAACGTTCCTTTAGAACAGCTCTTCCGGACTTATCCGGCACCCATGTCAGACACCGATGTTGAGTCGGCTGTTAAAATCTCACTTCTACCAAAACGCATTGGCGTTGATGCGATTATCGTCTACAAAGATATTCTCACGCCACTTGCACCAATGGGCGCACATTTCCGGTTTGACCCAGGCCCCATTTTAAACCCACCAATTCGGACGCAAGCACAGATAGACGCACTCCAACCTGTCAATGAACCCTCTTCACAGTTGGCATTCACAGGGAACATCATTCGCAAACTCCGTGAAACCCTGAATGGAGAACTACCGCTCATCGGGTTTGCTGGAGCCCCTTTAACACTCGCATTTTTCCTCATTGCCGGAGAAAGTCCTATCAAACGCGGGGTTGGCGTATCGGAAAAGGCGACCCCTGTTTTCCAAATGATTGAAGAAGCACCTGAACGCTTGCATCGTTTGCTAAACAAATTGACAGAGATGACAGTTAATTATTTAAACTACCAAATTAGCCAAGGCGTTCAGGTGGTTCAACTTTTCGAGTCCATTGCTGATGTCTTGCCCAGACACATATACGAGGAATTCGCGTTTCCGTATCACCAGAAAATCTTTGCTGAAATCAGCCCAGAGGCACCCGGAATACTTTTCGCAAAAGAGTGTAGTTATCTCGATTTAATGCACCAAAGCGGGGCTGATGTCCTGAGTGTAGGAAAATGTGTAGACCTTGGCAAAGCCAAAGCTGAGACTGGTGGTACCGTCGCTTTTCAAGGAAACGTGGATAACGATATACTCCGCGATGGGACACTTGATGACATTACAACGGCAGTCAAATCCTGCTTAAAACAGGGCGGAAACACGGGACATATATTGAATTTGAGCCATGGACTCCACAGAGACACGCCTTTTGAAAACGTTAAACATTTTGTAAATATCGCAAAAACGCTATAGGCATATAAATGAGAAACATTCCAGAAAATCCTTTCGCACCACGTCAATACGGACAACTCGTTAAAGTAACAGAACGGGTGTATCTGTTTCGCAATATCGTCAACTCCTCTATTATCATTGGAGATAACGGTGTGGCGGTAATTGATACACAAGTCAACCAAATGATGGCACGACGGTTGTACAACGCTATCCGTACCGTCACAGACAAACCGATTCTGTACGCGATTAACACACACTATCATTGGGATCATACCAATGGAAACACTATTTTCCATCAGGCAGGCGCAACCGTCGTCGCACGCGAGATGACAAAAGACTTCATGGTGAATAGATCACCCCGACAAGAGGCATTCCTCCGATCTCGGGGTTTCACACTCGGCGATCCGCCCTTCCTTCCGCAGCAGACATTCACACACGAAACCGAACTTGATTTAGGAAATCAACCCTTACACCTCGTTCACTTAGGGAAGGCGGAAACAGACGATGCCACTGCTATCAGGATTCCCGCAGAAGATTGTATCGTCTCCGGCGACACCGTTATGACAGGGAGTTTTCCGATCTTTGGGCAACCTGTTATGAATGAAGGGCTCATGGCGAACCACGATTGGATTAATACAATTAAAGAACTCCGTACGTACGCACCCAAATGTGTGCTGCCGGGACACGGGCCATTAGCACAAGATGCTGAAATAGATCTCTTGCTCCAGATAGAGGCCTATTTCCTAACGGAAGTCCAAAAACGCGTCGAACAGGGCATGTCTTTAGCCGAACTGCTTCCTGAAATGGAAACTAACTTGCCTGACTGGATTCAGTCTATCGCCGAGGTCTGGGGAACGCCTCGCTACGCAATTCTAAGGGTGTACCGCGGGTTGATTGACGATCCAGAACCAGGCTGGCAACACCTGAAACCTTCAGCTATTCCAGCTGTGGATACGCAAAAACTTCGCGAAAAAATACACGAACTTGAAAAATTTGAAGCGTACCGAGAAACCGCAGAAGAGACTGCAGAAGGCAATGATTTCGGTTTAGCAATCGCTATCTTGAAAACCGCAACTGAGAAGTTTTCTGATCTTCCAGACGCGTGGACAGAATACGCAAATTTACTCACGCAAGCGTCCCGCACCGTGTCAAGCGTCCTTGAGAAAGGGGACTTCTTCGCCGAAGCAAAAAAAGCACTTGATACCGCACTTGAATTGGACCCTGATTACGCACCGGCGCACCTCTTGCGCGGATACAACCACATCCTCTCTGCTTACCGCAACGGCGATGAAACAAAAACAGGGTTGGCATCCATTTATCAGGCGCTTGTTAGTGGGCTGCACGGCACGCAGCTGGCACAAGCATACTTTAGTATCGGACTCGCGCATCGCACGAATGGTGACGAAACGTTGGCACGTGAAGCCTTCGCGAAAGCAATTGCCGCTGACGCACGGTTTATGCCAGCACAATTAGCCAATATGGCATGAAAGGAGATTAAAATGAGATACGACAGTGTCTTACTCGTTGCATTTGGCGGGCCTACACCCGGATGCTGTCAAAAATATGATAACGATACCTGCCCGGGCGAAGCCTATTGCTTTGTTGAAGGCATTGCCGGGACAGCTGAATCCCAAAGAGAACGTGTAAAAGACATCGCAGCGCATTATATAAAATTAGGCGGGTTTTCGCCATTCAACGAATTAACTTTCAAACAAGCCGACGCTCTGGAAAAAGCGTTGCAGGCGCGCAACCTTCCACTACCCGTCTATGCCGGGTTCAGGCATTGGACCCCTTACTTACAGGAAGTTATCGCAGAAATGGCGCGAAACGGACACCGTAAAATACTCGGCATTATCATGGCACCACACCAATCTAAATTCAGTTGGGAGTGGTATCAACAGACAGTAAAAAAGGGAATTGACGCAGTTGATGGTGAAAAACCGACGATTGACTATCTTGACCCATGGTATACACGCAAAGGCTATATCGGTGCTATCGCTGAGATTATCAAAACGACATCTGGTGAAAAGTTAGAACGTGCTGAACTTGTTTTCACAGCACACGCCATCCCTCAGGCAGCAGCGGATAATTCACCCTACACACAGCAGCTTGAAAAGACCGGCGAAGCAGTCGCTCAGGAACTCGGAAAAACTCAGTTCGGCTTGGCATACCAAAGCGAAGTAGAGAACAGTCCAATCCCATGGACACAGCCGGATATCAACGACTGGCTTAAAGCCCGAAAAGCAGAAGGCGTTGACACCGTCGTTGCCTCACCTATCGGTTTTCTCTGTGATCACGTCGAAGTACTCTACGACCTTGACATAGAAGCAGCTGAGACAGCCGAAGCGTGTGGAATCGATTTTATTCGGGCAGGAACTGTCGGTGCCCACCCCAAATTCATCAACATGTTAGCAGATTTCGTCTGTGAAAAATCGGTAATCTCCCAGGTCCCGTAGGGTTTTTGCTTGGGGTGTTTTTGCTTGGGTGTTTCTGCGTATTTCTGCGTATTTCTGCGTATTTCTGCGCGGTTTCCTAACCGAACCGGATTGACACAAAAACCTTGAAGATTCCAAAACACTCTTTAACCCCGTAGTCGGATGTATTCTTGAGGAGTGCAATGTCTATGGAAACCGAGAATAAAAAACGCGCCATTGTTATTGGAGGCGGCATCACAGGGTTAGCCGCGTGCTATCGCTTACAACGCGAGGCAGCACAGCGCAATATCCCAATTGATGTCACGCTCCTTGAGGCGACCGGACGCGTGGGGGGTGTTATCCAGACCGAACACCGAGACGGGTTTCTCATTGAACACGGTCCCGATGCCTTTATCTCCACAAAACCGGCGGCAAAGACCTTGTGTGAGGAACTCGGAATCGCAGATCAATTCATCGGCACCAACCCCAAAGTCCGTCGGAGTTTTGTCGTACGAAAAGGCGTTCTGCACCCTGTACCTGAAGGTTTTTACATGATGGCACCAGGGTCCCTAAAGCCCTTTCTAAAAACCCCACTTTTCAGTTGGCGCGGTAAATTGCGGATGGCAATGGACCTCTTTATCCCCCGTAGAGAAAGGGACATTGATGAAGCCGTCGCCCATTTCGTCAGGCGACGGCTCGGTACCGAAGCCTTTACACGAATGGCGCAACCGATGATAGGCGGTATCTATACGTCGGATGCCGAAAATTTGAGCCTAAAAGCAACCTTTCCAAGATTCTTGGAGATGGAGAAAACACACGGGAGCATTATCAAAGCACTCCGCGCACAAAAAAAACAGGCGGCCGAAACCAGCCGAGACACCAGCGGCCCACGTTATAGTCTTTTTTTGTCCTTCAAATCAGGAATGCAGCAACTAATTGATACGCTTACCGGCATCTTATCCGATAGTATTAGGTTAAATACGCGGGTCGAACATATCCAGCAAGATACCGATGACACGGGGTGGCGTGTTGCGCTCTCCACTGGAGAAATCCTAAATTCAGAACTTCTCTGTATCGCACTTCCAGCCGTGCAAACAAGCGCGCTCGTCCGGAGCATATCAAATCCACTTGCTACCAAACTCGATGCAATTCCCTACGCCTCTTCTGCAACGGTTAATTTAGCGTTTCGCCGTGGAGATATTGCACACCCGTTAGACGGTATGGGATTCGTTGTCCCTGCCACGGAAAACCTATCGCTTATTGGGTGTTCGTTCAGTAGCGTCAAGTTTGAAAACCGCGCCCCAGAAGAACACATCTTGTTACGTGTCTTCGTCGGCGAACCCACTGCTAAAAACACCGAAGCCGATCTTATTCAATTATGTCAAACTGATTTAACACCGCTCCTCGGTATTGAACACCCACCGCTGTTCGCCACTGTTAGCAAACACACACAGGCAATGGCGCAATATCAAGTAGGTCACCAAGGTGTTGTTGATGATATAGAACGGCTCACGAGCGAGTGGCAAGGACTTGCTCTCGCAGGAAATGGTTACCACGGGATAGGCATCCCCGACTGTATCCGAAGCGGGGAGACCGCAGCGATTTCACTCTTAGATGCTCTTTGTGAGGCAGTCCCATGAATCTTAGGGCAATACATTGGAGCATCGTCGGCGTAAGTTTCGGACTCTTCGGATGTGTATTAATTATATTAACTGTTAACCTGACGCTGCGTGCCGAAGACAATACATATCGCGTGATAGAGGCATATCAAGGGTTTCAGGACGGTAAGTGTAAAAGCTGCCACCCCGCTATCTGGAGAGAATGGGAGAATTCGATGCACGCGAAAGCATGGGTTGATGAAATCTACCAGACCGCCGCAAAGCAGGTCGCCGACAGGGAAACGAAATGCGATCAGTGTCATGCCCCCCAACCGATTCTCATTACAGGCGTTGGAAAAATGCCAAAACTAAGAGACAAACAACGGGAGGCGGGTGTCTCATGTCTCGTCTGTCACCTCGATGCACACGGGGCAATGAACGGACCGCCAGCAAGTGCGGAAACCTATTTTCACCCAAACGTTACCAATCCCATCTATACCGAACCGACAGGGCTTTGTGGCACCTGTCACGGTCAACAAAGTGTTCCTGAGCATGACCAAGTTTCCAGTTTCCGAAATAGCAAATTCGCCGAAGGCGATACGAGTTGCGCGACATGTCACATGCCAGTTGTAACGCGCTTACAAAGCACAACAAGCCATGAAAGCATCAAAGGTAGGAAGCATACGTGGCGCGGGAGTCGCAGCGTCGCACAACTCAAGCGTGCAGCGACCCTTCAACTTCGATACGCAGATGGAAAAATGGAGGTGAAACTTCAAAGTAGAACAGGCCACATCTTACCCGGGGGGACATTGCGAACTATCGCGCTTGAAATCACACTTCTCGCACCAGATAATACCGAACGCCAGAAACAACAAATCTCAATTTCTGCCAAGAATGAGAACCGACTGCTTCCAAACGAAAACAGAACTTACGCTTTTGATGTGGCATCCGCTGCAACTGGCGACACAATTAAAGCGCGCTTAATATATCAGCTGACACCCGATACCCCCGAACCCAAGCGAATCTTGATGGTAGAGAAAACGCACATCCTCGAGCCCCAGACCCGGTAGGAGCGGTTTGCAACCGCACCGGACTTATCCCAGGTCTGGGGGATTTACGCTGTACTATGCATTCATATTCGGCAACGAATCAAAACCGAGCAACCGTTTTAGTGTCGGCGTGGCGCGCGCGATAACTTCATCAGATACCAATTTGAGGTGTGCTTGTTGGGGTTTCAAGATAGAACGACAGAAAAAACCGAGTAACCCAACACGCGGCTCATTCGTTATATTTCTTGAAGAACCGTGCCATATTGCACCGTTAACAATGAGAACAGATCCCCGCGGTCCACAGATTTGCAACTCGTCGGTATATTCAACACCCGATTCAGGCACTGCCTCAAGCCGTCGGTGACTCCCTGGCACACAACTGGTGGCTCCATTTTCAAGCGTCCAGTCGTCTAAAAACCAGACACTGTTAGCAACCAGTGGGAAATTCGGGCGCGGGGTCGGCAAGCCAGACAGTGGATAATCAATATGGAGACCAGCATCTGGCGCGCCGGGATAAAGCACATTCACTGTAAAGGAACTCAATGTGCAATCGTCGCCGAGTAGATACGCCATCGCGGCAAGCATCTTCGGCTCTTGGATCGCCTCTTCAAAAATCTCGCCTTTGTCAACGAGATTCCAGACGCGTTGCGCGCTCTCATTCGCAAGGTATGTATGGCTTTTACCGGTTTCTCGCTCTGCCGCAGCGAGTGCCAAAGAACGCTCCCGAAGTCGTGCAGTCGTATCCAGCGGTATCAGACTTTCAAGAAGCAAAAAACCGTCTTCGTCAAGTTGGTCTTTTTCAGGTTCAGTTAACATGGATATTTTCCTTAAATACAATTTTTTGTTGACAGTTTAAGTGTTTTGTGGTAATATGTCAAACAGATTGTTGATTTCTGATTAAAATCGTCAGAATTCTGCATCCAAAATTCAGATTTTGGTTTGACATGTTTTTAAAATTGTGGTATCATATATAAGCGAACTGCAATTTAATCGATGATATACCGATGCGGCGGGAATAACTTTTTCACCGATTGCATAAACATCACAACTGCAGGGCGATTTTGGTTACAGGTTTTCGTTCCTGTAACGCGAATGACTCTGGCATGTAACGATTAAATGCTTGCTTAATTTTACTACTTTTTGCTAAAATAAATAACAGAAAATTCCCGCAGGGTCAAACATGGAAATTAGATGCCCCTTTCTTTATGTTCTGACTTGTGCCATAGGTTACGCCAACCCTATCCTACGGTTACATCGGTATCGGGAAATTTTAATGCTCGTTGGTAAGATGTTAATTGGATGGGCAAACATCATACCCCGGTCGTCTTTGTCGTATTCTCGCTTGCCCATCTAAGAAACTCAGTACTTAGTCTTGCGAGCGCGCAGACTTAACGAGGAGGATGAGTTAATGAAAAAACAACGAACATCACTCGTTTGTTTTTTGATTTTTACATTGTGTGTTTTTTACACCGCAATTCCGAACACTGTTTTCGGGCAAGAAGAGGATGCATCTCTCGCTGAACAAGTTATTGAAGAGCACGGCGAAACGCTACAACGTGCGGATCTTCAAGAGGTTGTGTTGCTGGTTTTGGACACCGTTAGAGATCCATTGTTTCTACAAAACCCTCAAGTTATAGCTTTGGGGGGTTTGGATGGTGTTTTAGATTTTGTCCTTGCGACTCCAGCTGCCCTACTTGTAGCTGTCCCTGACGCAGATCCTAAATATGTCCAGATACTTGGGACAGATGAGGGAGTCCGAAGTCTCCTTATGGATTCAAATTTCCGGACTGTGTTAAAGGATCCGGATCCAGCAGGGGTTAACGCAATTAAAGCGTTCGTAGCTCCGCCTGATACTGATCCGGGTGATACCACTGATCCAGGTGATACTACCGATCCGGGTGATACTACCGATCCGGGTGATACCACTGATCCGGGTGATACCACTGATCCGGGTGATACCACTGATCCGGGTGATACCACTGATCCAGGTGATACTACTGATCCAGGTGATACTACCGATCCGGGTGATACCACTGATCCAGGTGATACTATTACACCGCCGCCCCCACCACCGCCAGTTGAACAGGCGGCTCCGTTTGATCGAATAATGCCTACAGATGAGTCCCTTTTGGACGATTCGCGGCTTGGTGGACTCTCGATGAACAGAATCTCTGGACGGAGATTTGTAGCCGATATTTTTCAGAGTGCTACAGGACAACCTATTCAGACGCTTGAAACGCTTACCGGACAAACACAAGATCAATTGGTAAGGATGGTGGTTGAAGAGATCGCTAAGTCAGTGCCTAAAGAAGTCCCTTTCCCAAAAAATCAGATTCTGAATTTTTTGAAAAGCAATGATGTCCGAATTTTCGCTGGAAAATTAAATGAAATGGATTTGGATTTGGAGCACGGGCTGGATAACGAGAATTTTGGGAACGCGATTATGCCCATGCCGCTTGACCTTATCTATGACGATAGGATGGGCGATCAAACCGACCCAAACCGGAAATATCTAACCCGCGATAGCTTGAACCTTTACGTACGCGTGCCGTCAACGGACATCGGGGGTGTTAAGTTTAGCTCCAGTGATGGGCGTCTACAGAAAGACGGTCAGCGGGTGGGAGATCCAGCGGTCCTCGGTTCAGAGACTATCCCGTATGTTTTCCGGTTAGAGGAAGCCCTCGCTGCTACCAACTTGCCCGCGTGGCCAGCACTTGAAAATGATCTCGAGCAGCTTTTTGCTGAGGTTACCCTTCGATACTCAAATAGTGGACTGGCTCCAGAAGATTTTGCTGGCGTGCCCATGGAACCTAAGTTTGGACCAGAAGGCGTTGTGTGGGAAGCCCAGGTAGATGTCACACCAGGAAACAATTATTACTACTTTGATGTGGTACTCGCCATACCAGTAACGTTAGAGATTCTGGATCGAAGCGAACTCCAGAGGCTTGTTGAAGAAGCAAGTAACGGTAATCTTCCTACAATAGGGGATGTTTTAAACGCAACGACCCAATTAGAGATTAGTATGTGGGCGATGCCAGATCCCCGCAACCTCCAATTGCGGGATCGCGGACTTGTTAATGCTTTATTTGATGGCAAATTTAGAACGGAACTCAACGCGGCTCTGGGGCCGATAATCGCTCAGTCCCTTGCGACTGGACAAGTGCCCTCCGTCCAAGAAGTGGTGCAGGCACTTGGAAGGCGTCAGGCGAAACTTCAAAATATACTGTTGCGTAATGCTATCTCAGCAGTAATGCGATTTGAAGAAGCATTCGACCCGATGTTGGCTTCTGTTTTTACTGTTCCAAAAATTGATCCTGAATCCGAATCGCTCTGGGTTGCTTCATTTGATAATATTCAGAATGGCAGCTATTTCGTGGGTGCTGTTGTCCATGATGTGGACGGGAACGAACTCGATCAGATGTGGAGCGATATCAGGATCGATACCAAAGCACCGGAAGCCGATGTTGCAATAAGTGCAGGCGATAACACAAACGTTTATCAGAACAACGAGGGTGTTTACGTTGCCACTGCTCCAAACCCTGGTGCTGCTACCTTACAGATCACTGGTATACCGGGAATGGGACCCAGCGATTATGTCGCAGAGGGCTACGGCTATCTTTTTTACCAAATAATTGGGTTGAATCCAGAAGATGGAACCCCATACCGGGGTGATTCATCACTTCAACGTCCCAACACTTGGATGCCGTTGACCCCTGAAGCAACCGTGCTCGCCTCAACGATATGGGAGCAAACCATAGAACAACTTGTAGATCAAGGTGTACTTCCTGAAGAAATGGAATTCGGTGGTGCAACGCTACCGACGAAAACCATAACCTTGGACCTTGTGTTGGCTTTTCTTGGGACCGACCTCGGGCTTGGATTCATACAGAATGCCTTAAACCCCGCGCTTAAAACTGTTGGTGATTTGCTCAATATGCCTCTGCAGTTGGATGATAAAGCAACACAATTGCTCGTTGAAGTTTTCGGGACAACAGTTGACCTCATTAATCATGTGCCGGTTACTTACGGGGATAATAATCTCATGATGCTTGCGCAAATTGGGGAAGATATCCTTGTAGGGGATTACGGCATCCGCGCAATGGGGATTGATACGCTCTTCAATGTCAGTTCTCATACCGCACCAACACGACTCAGAATCGTTGATTACGACGACCCGGCACAGATGAACCGTGCAAGCATAGTCCTTGTCAGTATCGGTGATCGTAACGGTGATGGTGTCGTTGATGAACGGTATGAACACGGTACTATCTACGCAAATACGACACAAGGTGTGGAATTAACGATCAAGATTGACGAGCACCCGCATTTCTTAGCAGGTATCGTGGTAGAATACCAAGGTGCAGATGGGAATTGGCAACCGTCACCGGTTACACTCAGTGCAGCTGAACTCGCTGGCACACAAGCTGGCGCGGAATTCAAGGTGACGTTTGATGTCCCCGATGCTCTCTTTAATGCATTGCTGGCTGCAGGTGACACTGTCATGGTGCGTGCCGTGGCAACTAACCAACTCGGGATCGCAGATGCTGAACCGATGGAATTCCCAATCAAGTTGGATCCCGGTATTTACCCGCCTGAAGTGTTGAGACTTGAAGTTGATGAAGCGTCCATCACGATGCGTAACCCAGATAGTGATGGCCCACAAGGGATGGTCACTATTAACGCATACACGGAACCACAGACCGGTCCACAGACTGTCGGCGTTCGGTTTGTCGCTACGCTGGGCGATGGAGAACCGATAGAACTCGGCACTGCTACTCGTGATGATAGTCTCGTTGATGCTGTTCAATCCGCAGTTGATGCCGCAGTTGAAGGTGCTGACGCTCCGATCAATATTGACAAAGCAGTATGGTCGCTTGAGGTAGATACGACGACATTGGCGGATACCATCACCAAGGATAGTCCCGCCGCACGGGATGCTTCCAAGGATGATAACCAGTATACCATCAGTGCTTTTGCTGTCAGCATGGATGACACAGCATGGCCCTCTGATGCTACAACGATGCTCTCCGTTGACAATGTTGATGATGTTGGACCACTTGGACCAACGAACATCACCGCTATTGCTAACGCTAATGGTATGGTTGAAGCCGATACGCATCGTGGACTCGTTGACGAAAATGATCCGTCAGTCGTGCCACAGAGTATTACGCTTACCATTGAACCAGAAGCCGAGCGGAAAACTTACTCATCGGTGATGTTGGTCAGTGATCCTGAAATTAATGCTGCTCTCATCAGTGACATAACCGAAACCGCTGAAAGCAGTGGCGTTTTCATGGTAACCGTTGACATAGGTGCCTTGGGTATTGAAGGAAACGGCACTTATAAACTCCACGCCTTGGTTGATGACGAACCTAAAAACGGGCAGGACGGTGCGTCTCCGGAAAGCACGGTGCACGTCAAGAATTACGAGCGTCCAGATCCCGCTGTTTTCAAGTTAATGGTAGATGTTGGCACAGAGAAAAACATTGATAGTGGTGGCCCACAAGGGACGTTTACGTTCACAGGCTACACTATTGAGCAGAATTCGCCGCCTATTGAGTCGATTCGTTTGGAAGCAAAACGCGCCAACGATCCAGATACAGGTTGGACAACAATCGGCACCGGCGATGCCAGCACCTCTGTTGACATTGAAGATGCAGCACTCCCCGGTGTTTTTGATCACTTGGTCGGTATTGCTGCTGAAGGCACTGAGGCAGGTAATAGATCCGTTGTCGCTATTGATGCAACCAATAAACAGTGGGTTGTTTCCGTAGATACGAGGACAGTACTGAAAGATAAAGATACTATCACCAAGGATAGTCCCGCCGCACGGGATGCATCCAAGGATGACAATCAGTATACAGTTCGCGCTTTTGCCGTTGACGCAAACGGAAAAGAGTGGCCCTCTGATGCTACAGCAATGTTCTCACTCGACAACATTGACGATGTCGCACCACTCGCACCGACAAGCATTAGCGTAACAAGTGTTGACGGCGTTGACACTGTCTTTGAAACCGCTGAAGATGGTAGTTCCACTGTTGGTGGACTCGTCGATAAATATGATGACGCTGTCGCATCCCCGGTGGCTACATTTACAATTGAACCGATAGCGGATCGGAAGACTTACGAGTCAGTCAGACTCGCAATGTATCCTGAAGGTGCGCTCGTCGGTGAGATAACCGAAACTGCCGAAGGCAGTGGTGTTTTCATGGTAACTGTTGATGTCGGCACACTCGCTGACGGTGAGACATACCTTGAGAACGGGACCTATGTGTTCCAAGCGCTCGCGAAAGATGAGTTTGGCAATGAGGAAACTGACGGTTCTCAAATCTCGGTAACTGTTGAAAATACTTACCGACCGGCTCCCGAAGTTTTGGTAATCGCCGTAGATCCCGAAAGCATTACACAGACGAACCCAGATAGTGGTGCACCGCAGGGAACTATTGCGTTGAATGCTCGCTCACACGAGATAACATCTCCACCGATTTCTGGCATGCGCTATGAAGTCAAACGTCCAGGCGACGAAGCGTGGGTAGATGTTGGCACTGCCACTGAACCTATGATCGTTAGCGATGTTTCGGATGCAGAACTTGCCGATTTCGTTGGCGACGTAGCTAGTGCAGCAGCGAGTGCAACAGAAGCCAACGAGAGTGGTGAAGCCACTATTGTACCGATCAACCGCAGCCAGACGTATCAAGAATGGACGCTTCCGGTAGACACAACGATGATTATGCCTGATGCGGAGGATAAGGGCGATACCATTACTGCTGATAGTCCGGCCGCACGCGATGCTTCTAAAGACACTAACCAGTATATGGTGCGTGTAACCGCAATCGCTGAAGCAGACGGCAGCGAAACCATGTCTGCTGATGGCATTACAGCACATTTCTCGGTTGACAATGTTGACGATGTCGAACCTCTCGGTCCGACGAACATTGTCGCTGTTGCTGACGTTGCTGGTCCGATTGAAGCAAACGAAGATGGTAGTTATACTGTCGGCGGGATTGTTGATGATACAGTTCCTTCACCGATAGCAATATTTACCGCTGAACCGACTGCTGATCCTATGACTTACGCCTCAGTGAACTTGGTGCAAACCACTGGAGACAGTGCTGAAACTGTTGCCGAAGGCGAAGCCGGTGTTCTTGACCTTACAATTGATGTCGGAATGCTTGAAAATGGGACTTATATGTTCCACGCTTTAGCCGTTGATGAATTCGGGAACGTGCAAACCGATGAATCACCGATGATAACGGTCCACGTACTGAACTTCCGAGTCGCTGATGTTACTGACATAGCAGTCATTGCTGTAGATGGTACGGACGTTGCGGAACCACCCGCAGAACCGATTCCACTTCGCAACTCAGTCACCGTGAGTTTCATGGTTGCAAACGGTTCGTTAACTGCTGAGGAACTCAGTGGCGCAGTGAACGGAGCTGCGATGCCGAGTGAAAGTGCTGAAGATCCAGAAAATACCTTCTCACTTATGGTAGAGGTCGGATCATTGGTAGACGGTGTCTATACACCCGACGCTGTGGTCACCAAACGGAACGGTTCGGTCGCATTCCCGGTAACAGAAGTTAATGTGGATAACACCGGTCCAATGATTACCATCGAATCACCTATGGAAGATGAGACGGTGGATAGCCTGCCAACTATCCGGGCAACCTATCATGATGGTGCCGGATCTGGCGTTGACGGCGGAACTGGAAGTCTCGCATTGGCACGTCTCCAGCCACCTAACGAAGCCGAAGTGGTTGTTGACCAAGCGGACCTTGAAAAAGATGCCACAAACTTGGTTTACACCCGCAGCGAACCGCTCGCTGGCGGCGCATATCGTGTGACTGTCCAAGTGACCGATAATCTCGGCAACGTCGGTGAAGGGTCCGGGGAGTTTGCGGTCAATGGTACGCTGCCAACCGTAGCGATTCATTCACCCGCTTCAGGGCAAACCTTCGAGCACGGCGAACCGCTTATCAGTGGTGAACTTTCCGGCGCAGGCACTGTTGAGGTAACAACGTTTACCATCAACGATGTTGATGCTACACCAGAGGTAGACGGAAACCGATTCTCTTATACGCCTGCGGAAGCATTGACCAATGGTGATTACAAGGTTGTTGTCGCAGTTACTGATGGTGATGGCAATATGGCGCAGACATCTGTCGTTTTCATGGTGGATATACCAGAACCACCGAAAGATACAACGCCACCTATCATTTCTACAGTTGCTCCGTCTGGACTCATCAAACTTGCCGCACATGGTGCTGTGATTACCCTCTCAGCTGTTGTGTCTGACGAGCAGTCCGACATTGCAAGTGTGAAGTTCAGTGTAAACGGCGGACCATCACGCTCCGTGTCAATGCCACACATCAAGGCAGGTGAAATATCAATTTCAGAACTGCTTGAACCTGGTCGGCATACCGCAGAGGTCGCTGCAACCAGTGCAGGTGGCACAACTAAACATTCGTGGACATTCACGCTTGTTTTCGATGATGTCAAACCGATAATTACCTCAATTACACCTTCTGGAACTGTCCGTGGTGGACTCCCGGCCATCTCCGCGAGTGCCAGCGATGAATCAGGCATTGATAAAATGGCGATCACCGTTATGGATAGTAAAGGTAAAGAGGTAAAAGGTAAGACTGCAGACGATGGCGAGAAAGATGTCGAAGGTATCACCCGTTTGGATTTCAACCCTGAAGAACCTCTTGATGAGGGAATCTACACGATTGAAGTTCGCGCAACGGATACAGTTGGGAATTCTGCCACAGCCAAGGGGACTTTCACAATCGACTTCGATACCGCCGCACCGATTATCACTATGTCATCGCCTCAGAACAATACACGCTTGATGTATGCTGAAGGTGAGGCGCGCCGACCGACCATTTCAATATCCTACGCGGATGCTGAAAGTGGAATAGATGTTGAGTCCATCAGGTTCGTTTTCAATGACAAACTGATTAACCTCACGCCACGGCAGAAATCGGCTTCCCAAGTAACCTATGTACATCCTGAGCAACTTGCTCCAGGACAATACTCGGTTAAGTTGGAAGTGTCTGACAGAGCGCATCAAGAAGGTAATGTCTCTGAGAAGAGCAAACAGGCTCGTGAAGCTAATACGGCTGTTTACGAATTCACCTTCTCTGTTGAAGTTGCAGATGGACCGATATTGGCGGCGCGACCGCTTAACTACCCCAATCCATTCAAGGATAATACCCGGATATCATTCACGCTCGCACGGCAGGCAACTGTTTCGATCGTCATTTATGACGCAACGTTGCGACCGGTTCGAGTGCTTGTAGATAACCGTGTCTTCGACGCAGGTGAGTATACCCGTAAGGATGTTGGCTCAGATGCGATCGGTTGGGATGGAAAATCAAGCAGTGGCGAGGATTTAGCTCGAGGTATCTACTTCTGTGAGATTATTGTCGCAGACGGTTTTGAGCCAGAATACGCCATGATTAAACTTGCACTGACGCGCTAAGTAAATGGCAGTCCGCATATCGGGAATTGGACAGCCGTCCAGTTCCCGATGTGGGCAGTCTTTATGGAGGATATAATGTTAATGACAAAACAAATCGCTAAATGGGCTTCCAGAAAATGCCCGAAATTGTTATGCGGTTTATTCCTACTTTTCTTTTTTATCCTAACGGTGTCGCCGGTCAGCTTTGCCGGAGTGGATGCCATGCCGCATTTAAGGCTTGGTGCCGGTGCACGCTCAATCGGGTTAGGCGGGGCATTCACAGCAATTGCCGATGATGCCACCGCAACTGTCTGGAATCCAGCGGGGCTTGGATCTGCCCCGGATTTAAGCCTTAACTTTTCAACACAGCGGCTCGACTTGGATAGAAGCCACAACTTCATCGCATTGACGAAAGCACTCGGTTCCGCTGGATCTATCGGGCTTGCAGTCACAAACGCAGGTGTTAGCGGTATTTCACAGTATGATAATAGGGAAAATTACGTCGGCGAATTCGACTATAGCGCGAACGCCTACTCCCTCTCTTACGGCATCGGCATCGGGAACTTCAGTTTCGGTTTGACCGGTCGTATGCTCGCGGATAACTTCGGTTTAGAGAGCGTTGAAAACCAGAGCGGTTTTGGCGGAGTAGATGTCGGATTAATGGGACACGCACTGCACATAGATGTCGGCGAAGAAAAGGTCCCGACTTTCCATTACGGCGTTGTTGCTAAGTACCTCGGCGCAGCCATTGGCGATGATATCGTCCCGATGGTACTCAATCTCGGTTTAGCTTACAACCTCTATATGGGCAATGTCGTTACATTCGCAGCAGACCTTGAGCAGGAGTTCGTCAATCTCGACGAGAGTGCTACAAGCCTCCGACTCGGAGCCGAATACACCATTGTCACTTACAAATCCACTGCCTTATCCATCCGGGGTGGGGTCAGAGCTTCACGCGACACCCAGAGTCTCTTCGGTGGGTTTGGTGTGAACATAGGTGGGCTGCAGGTTGACTATGCTATCCAAGATGGTATGGCGAGTGAAATCAACGGTGTCGGATCAACTCACTTTGCGTCCCTCTCTTATAAATTTTAAAGGAGAAAACTTATGAAAATGATAAGAGGCACTCTGAAGTTGGTACTGATTCTCTACATCTGCGCAGCACTCAGTGGCGTTTATGTCTTGTCTGCCTCAGCACGAATCACACCACATGACGGTGGTGATGACACTATGCTCATCACTATTGAAAAAGGCGATACCCTCTGGGATCTCTGCCAAGAATATCTCAAAGACCCACTCCAGTGGCGCGAGTTGAGTAAGTACAACGACTTCACCAATCCACACCTCATCTACCCCGGCGAACAGTTGCGTATTCCAATCGCTATGGCAAAAGATGCTGTTGATGGTGCTGAAGAAAAACTCGTTGCGCAGCAGGAAGAACTTGAAAAGTTAAAAGTGGAATTAGCCGAATCCGAAGCGACGCGAGATAAACTTGAGGCAGAAATTAGCGCTCTCAATGAGAGTATGGGCAAGCTCAAGGCACAGCTCAAGGCACTTGAGGACAGCCTGAAATCACAAAAAGAATTGATGACGGCTGTCACAGACTCTGGAAACGAAATCGCTTCTGGCGTCAAAAAATCTCTTGAAGCCACTCAAACCGCCATCCTTAACGATATCGCTCAAGTTAACGAGCAACTCGCAAAGTTGGGTGAGATGGTAAAAGAGCACAAAATGGCAGAGGAAGCAACACAGGATGTCATTGCGTCTATTCAAGCGGACGTGAAAATGTTCTTGGCAAGCATTGAGGCTAACCAAAAGGCAATCAACGAAGTCAAGATGATGCTTGAGGATGCCAAAGGCGTACACGAGGAACCTTCCACATCTAAACGGGCATTGGTGTTCTTAACTACAGCCGCAGCGGGTATCGGTTGGTTCATTATGAGTAGCATCGGTGGACGCGGCGAATAATCGAAACGCATCACCTTTTAGGCAGGGAAGGTGTTTTAAACACCTCCCTGCTTTTTTTATACGGTTTGCTACTGCTTGTGGTGGGGTTGAAACCCGCTAACGCTATCGGTAAAAGGGCCTCGGTGTATGTCATCAAATACCGCTAAATACCCTCAACCTCCCTTCACTCAGGCGATTGAACTTTATGGCGATAGAGCCGGAAGTAAAGGGACTTTTAAATTTACTGGCTTCGCGTGGATACAGCACACGAAGCTCATACTCATCCAAGGCGACGCGCATAGCCTAAACAGTACCGCTGAATGGCGATGTTTACGACGTCTCACTGCACTCGCACATCGCCTCAAAAAACCTATCGTTTTCTGGGATTTACCTATCGCGCATATCGCAACGATACAACGTAAAACTTCGTTGGCTTGTGCAGAAACAATTCAGAAAACCGAATTGGAATTGCTAAGACTGCCGCACCCTATCATTACCGTTTTTGATGGCGTTGATACTGTTGATCATACCCTTCCTGAACTGATATGGAACGATGGAAGTGTACTTATCGCAGCATCCGACGCACAGTTTTCTGAACGGAAAAACATCAAGATAGCACAGCAACTTACAGACATCGCGCCTGCAATCTTGGAACTTCTGGAGCAGGCAGAGGCGGTTCCTGCCACAGAATTAATCGAAAACCGGCGAGAATCCTTGAGGAGACGTTGCAATGTTTGAAGCGAAATTAAAACCCCACCTTGAGATGATCCTGTCTGCTATTGCGAATAAAATGGTGGCTCTCGGTATTACAGCGAATATGGTAACGCTTTGCGGATTCTTTGTGAATCTCATCGCGACCTATTACTTCGCAACGGGGCGTCTTATTACCGGTGGGATTCTTATTCTCTTTGGTGGGAGTTTTGATATGATAGACGGAGCCGTTGCGCGCGCACAAAGAAACTTACGAGCATCGGGGGCACTCTTGGATTCCGTTATCGATCGCTATTCGGAAGGTTTTCTCTTCCTCGGAGCACTCGTCTATTTTTACAGTTTGGAGAGCCTACTGGGGATAATTTTAGCGTTTGGAGCATGGTTCGGTTCAATACTCGTCAGTTATGTAAGAGCAAGAGCGGAGGGACTCCAAATTACTTGTAAAGTCGGACTCATGCAACGACCCGAACGCATCATCTTACTCGGTGCTGGCACACTGCTACAAGGGGTGCTCTGGTACAAATTTCCGATCATCCAAAGCACTGGGATGATTTTGCTCTGTACGCTCGGTATCCTCACGCTCACTTCGCACATTACTGCCGTTCACCGCCTGATTTTCTCTTATCACGAACTTGAACGCTAACCCAGCCCGAGAAGCGATACAATATCTAAATTAAAGGGCTTTAACGCAAGGTTCGTCGCAAAAACAAGCACGGTTACAACGAGCACCACTTTAATCCATTTATCGCCTTTTTCAACAGCCCAATGGCTACCAATCCATGCACCCGTAGCGTTCCCTATCGCTAACGTCAAACCTAAAGTCCAATCAACCTGCTTTTCCATGATAAAAATACCGAGTGCCAGCACGGTATAAAAGAAGATAACTAAAACCTTAATCGCATTCGTCCGAACCAGGTCGATACCTGTCAAAAGGCGCAGGGCTGTTATAACGAGTAGCCCCACACCCGCTTGAATGAAACCCCCGTAAATCCCGATAAAGAAGAATACAACCATCGCAATGACTTTAGAACCTGTCCTGCTGCTTTCGATCCTATCCTTTAACCGGGCTGTCGGATTCAGCAATGTTAAGCCGAGCATAATCAGCATCACGGCTGCGAGAATGAATTGGAACAAGGCCGCATCCGTACCAATCGCAATTTTGGCACCTATCCCCGCACCGATAACCGCAGGGATAGCCAGTAAAATGCCATACCGGAAATTAGAAACCCCCTTACGCCGGAAACCCATAATAGCACTGAGGTTTTGAAAGAAAATAGCGATACGGTTTGTACCATTTGCTAATACTGGATCGGAGGTAAGGAAGATGAGCATCGGCAGTGCCAACAACGATCCGCCGGCAGCAACCGTATTTATGAAACCTGCGCAAATACCTGTCCCAAAAAGTAAAACGGTGTGTAAAAGGTTGAAGTCCACTTTGGGTTTCTATTACCTCCTTTTTTCGGATGAATCGGATCGCATTCGGCGATATTTCGCAACCCCAATTAAGATCAGCGCAGTAAGGTTGCCAACGACAATGGCACTTCCAACTCCCGTAATTGCCAGAAAACCACCGACCTGAAGGATGCCATCTCCAAACGGACAGTGCCAGTGTAGACTAAAAATAGCCACGCTTGGAATCAATAAACCGAGGATAAAACCTATTCCTGCAGCAATACCAGCGACATTCTGAAATTTCTTCAGTGCTGGTAGTTGAATTTCAAACATCTGTGTCTTCTCTTTTCAATCTATTAGGACTTGCGAAATATCTTCCTTTGCTTGCAGGATCGGAAGTGTTTTTGCTTAGGTGTTTCCCCTAGGAAGAGTGAAAGCGTGGAAGGAACTTCCATCCTTTCACCCGCAACATCCGCTTTGTGCATAAGCCTTGTAATTTCTTAAGCAAGCCCCAGGTATTTATCTCTACCTTGCACGAGTGCTTCTATCTTCCGGTCTACCACGGAGCGTTGAAGCATCCAAAACCCGCAATCCGGATGCACCCAGCCAATCCGTCCTCCCCCTAACACTTTTTCAGCTTTTTCTATGCTGGATGCTACGTCGTCAGGTGTTTCTATCGGATTGATCTTCACATCAATGACACCGATACCAAGGACAATATCTGATGTAACTGCCTGAAGTGCCTCAAGATCCGCTTCAGGACGGTGTTGCAGCTCCAAAACGAGATGATCGCATCGGAGCATATTCAGGAAGTCGATAAGAGCCTTCCAGTTGCCTTTTTGAATAACCTGGCCCCCGTAGTTTCCAAAGCAGAAATGAACCGCTTTTTCTCCTTCAAACGCATCAAGGACAATATTGATAGCCTCGGCGGCGCGGGGCGCGTCTTGCGGGTTACCGGGTATATTGGCTTCGTCAATTTGGAAGCAAGCACAATCGAGTTCTTGTACCTGTGCTGCCAAAACTGTCGCCAAAGCAGTCAGCAGCGCGTCAAAGTCGCCGTAGTGTTTATCCAATAACGTCCGTGCAAGCATATACGGACTTGTTACCGTAAATTTGATATTTTTACCAGCAACACCAACAGCACGCTCGCAATCGGAAACAAGGTTTAACGAGCCTTCCCCTAACGATCCTTCAACAACGCCAGCAGGTTTCGCCCGAAAAGACATCGTTTGCATCTGCCGAAACTCATGCCACTCCTGCCTTCCGACTTCTGCTCTTATCCCCGAAAGTGGGCGAATGAAATAATCAATCATTCCATTGGTATCTGGATGGTTCGGATCAAAGCGATAGAGTTCCCCATCTGTCGGCAGGTCAATACCACGTTGCCGCTGAATATCCACGACAACGCGTGTCGCATCAAGGAGCGACTGTTCCGTCGGCATTGACAGCAGCCAAGCCGGTACCGGATAAGAACCGACAGTTGTAGTTAATATTTCTGGTTTGTTTGATAGGTTTTTCACCTGCACGGTACCCTATTTGTTCATCAGCTCAAAGGATTCAAGTTCAAAAACGGTGTCGACTGTTAAATCACCTCGAGTCTGTGATTGTGTAAATTTGACGATACCCACATCCGGCGCAATCCATTTTTTCACGACAGTGACATCAAGTGGGAAATCTTGGTTGCCAATATCGAAACCCCACCAAAATGATTCCTGAACCTGAAAGACATGTTCAAAAGTTCCAGCTGACACAGTCACAGTCTCTTCTGAAAGCACCTCAAATTCGTCAAGTCCATCGCCAAGCGGGAAAAGTTCCGGCACTAATTTTGCCTGAAAACTAACATCCCACTTCTCGCCCGGGATAAGTGGAAATTGATATAAAGGCAGGAACGGCTCGAACAGAATTGTGTCCCCTGTCCCGGATGTAGTATTCTGCGCGTGCTGCACAATACCGGATACCTCACCTTTTTCATCAAGGCGCGGTCCCAAGTAAGAGTAGTTTACAATGTTCTCCAAACCCTCATCCATGCTCGATTTCTCAAGCACAAAACTCTCGACAGTTTTTCCGCCGGTGCGTTGAATCTGAATGGTATCTATGATTTCAAAAGTAATTTTACTACCCTTTTCATCGCGATAGTGCCAAGTGTTCCCCACAGCCAGTGGATAATAATTGCCAGGTCGCGTCTGCCACACTTGGATATCCAGTGTGCTTCTTGTGGTGTGTTCGCCATCGCTGACTGTAACTTCAATTTGATACTTCTGTTCGGTTTCGGGTGCCTGCCAGACTGCACCAGAGGCGTTCTCCGTTAGTTCACCGCCTGTAACTGACCATGTATATGATAAAACATCATTCTCAAGGTCACCAGCGACCAAACGAATTATCACTTCTTCCCCTGGAGGAACTATATCTGATTCCGCTTCAAAGGTTAAAATGCGTGGCGCGAGATTTGTATCCTGCGACACGTCATCGCCGCAGCCTAATCCAACACATATCAGTAAAAACCAAAGGATTTTCCAGACATCAGTCATTTTTTTTACGTTCATGATATTTTTCCATGTATGTTAACTGTTTCTCCAGAAAATACCTGATAAATTTCAGCAGAAACCCTGTCAGGAAGTATCTTCGGTTAGCGGATTAATACCCGCATCCTTAGGCTTTTATCCATCAAAAGGTTTACCCCGTAAGACTTCACGAGATTGGGTCGCACCATTTCCTGTTACATTGTAAGCGAAGGTGTTCATCAACCGATCATTCGGCGAATTATTCGGTGCGGAGCCGTGGATAATCAGCGCGTTAAAGAACACACCATCCCCCGGTTCCATTTCGACTGCCACAGCATCTTCACGTTCTTGATAGTGACCGGGCAAAAAAACACCAAAGGTCTGCTGTTTCCGTTCATGTTCTTGCAAGCCCCAATTATGGCTTCCGGGAACAAACTGAATACATCCGTTCTCAAGGTTCGCCTCGTTGATAGCTAACTGACAATTAATCATAACAGGTTTGTTGTTATCATTTTTCCAGTAAGCATAATCCTGATGCCACGGAATAGCCGTACCATCTCCACCCGCTTTCGGGAGCAATTTACTGTGATACAGTGAAATGTTTTCACCCATCATGACTTCCAATATATCTAATACAGCATCGCAGCGAAGCAGACGATCGAGGGTTGGACTTACCAACTCACTATGCATTAACTGCTTAATACGGGGTGGATGGTCGTCCGAATCGTAGACTTCCCAAGAGATTCCGATACCGTCAGTCGGTTGTTCCGCCATGCGATTGTGTATATCTTGGATTTCTTCCTGAATTTTCGTAATATCTTCTGAAGAGACAAGCCCTTTTTTCAAGAAATAGCCATTTGCCTCATAAAATTGTTGTTCTTCGTTCGTAAGTCCCATACGATTTCTCCTTAACCTATCCAGCGCAATCGCTAAATGGTGAATCCTTCCTTCTAAATGAAATTGGCATTTAAAGTATATATCAAGATTCCAGAAAAATCAAGGGATTTCCATTTTAATTGCCTATTTGAACGGCTGCTAACAGAAAAAAGTTTACTTGCATTGCAGGTGCTGCTACAATATAGATGGTTTAAAAGTCACGCAAATTCCGTGCTGTAAGTGCTATCTCACCTAAACGCTTAAAGGTCGCGTAAATCTGATACATGTCACCAAAGTGGAGATGAATTGATAGATATGGACTACACACTCGAAAATTGCCAAAAGATTGTAGACGACTGGATCCACACCCTTGGAATTCGGTATTTCTCAGAATTAACCAATACTGCCATTCTCATGGAAGAAGTCGGAGAATTAGCACGGATTATGGCGCGTCAATACGGCGAGCAGAGTTTCAAGGAGACCGAGAAAGACCTTGATATCGGTGAGGAGATAGCGGATATCTTGTTTGTGCTTATCTGTCTCGCGAATCAGACAGGCGTTGAACTTGAAGAGGCATTCAAGAAAAACTTGGAGAAAAAGACCCGACGGGATAAGGAACGCCATAGTGGAAATCCAAAACTCCAGAAAAACGGAGGCTCGCGCACTTAACCGCTGGAGGAAATAGATAATGATGTTTCGTAACAACCGCATATTTTGCCTGTTAAGTCTACTATTTGTCATCACTGGATGCACGGTTTTTTCAAACGCACCTCCCCGACCAATAGTTGACCCGGTAGTTGAGCGCGGTCGGCAGTGGCAGAAGTTGGTTGAGACAGGCAATAATGAACTAAAACAGGGTAACCTACGTGCGGCACTTGCCGCTTACGAAGCCGCCATCGCGACCCGCCCAGATGCCAGCCAGATCCAACACAAGATAGCAGAAATATACTACCAACTTGAGGAATACGAAAACGCCAGAAACGCATTTGTTGCTTTTTTGGCACTTAAACCGAAAAATATCACAGCCCTGAAGTACGCCGGATACCTTTCCGAAAAATTAATGGACTACGCCGCTGCTGCTGAATACTATGAACGAATTCTCGGTGTTTCAGGAGATAATCTCTATGCATTAAACCATCTCGGTTTAGCCTACAAACAGCTGGAACGCTATGATGAGGGGGTGAAGGTCCTTCACAAAGCACTATCACTTGATCCGAAATGTGAACGTCCGGAGAGCGAAAATTTACACAATTACTTGGGATTAATCTATCTCGGACAAGGCAAACTCGGCGAGGCGATCGCAGAATTACGGGAATCCATTCGGTTATTTCCGAAGGACACTTGGGCAGGAGAACAACTCGCTGCAATCTATGAAGATCAACAGCGTTACTTTGAGGCACAATTGCAATACCAACGGCTTTTGGAAATTGATCCGGGCAACCTCCTTGCCTTGACACGGCTTCAGGCACTTGCACAACTAAATCTTGGTTCGGGACACGGCACCGATGTACCGCCTGTCACCCTCCTGAATCCCGATGTTGAGCATATCATCGCGAACGCTCCTGACGCGAGCGACTATCCTGACGCTGACACGTTGGTCCTATTCAACCATTTCAGCCACGACGTTTTGCCGACTGGACAGTCGCGTTATACAACACACCAAATCGTTAAAATCCTCACTGAAAGAGGCATTCAGAGGTACGGGGATATTGCTATCCCTTATCAACCTACCGCCCAGAATATAGGCGTGAACATCGCAAGAACAATCACAACGGATGGTACGATCCTGCAACCACCCGCTGAAGCGTTTAACGACGTAACACCGCCCGGGTTATTATCCCAAAACCTTTACTCTGATGCCATGTGGCGGGTAATCTCTATGGTTGGTCTCGCCCCGGGAGTCTGCATCGAGTACCAAGTAACGCTCGAAGATAAAGTGCCAGGAGGGAAGACATGGATTACGGGCGGATATAATTTTCAGACAACAGAGGTAACATTGGAAACCCGTTTTGCACTTCAAATGCCGAAAGCGTGGCATCTTCAATGGGAAATTGCTAACGATCCAAATCCACAAGCACCTGTGATATCCCACACAGAAAATGACACTGTCATCTATATATGGAAGTACGGCGAGACGCCCGCGCTGATGTTGGAAGAAGGCATGCCACACGTTAACGACATCGTGCCACGTTTGCGTTATTCCTCAATTGAAGATTGGAACAATGTCTACACGTGGTATAAAGACCTCGCGAAAGACAGATATGCCCCGGATACTAACATTGAAGCAAAAGTCCAGCAGCTAACCAACAGTCTGACGACGGAAGAGGCGAAAATACGTACTATCTATCATTTTGTTACCACAAATATCCGATACGTCGGTATTGAACTTGGACAGAGTGCTTACCAACCTTCGCATGCCACCGAGGTTTTTCAAACGCAATACGGGGATTGCAAGGATAAAACCACACTCCTGATTTCAATGCTTGATTTGGTGGGTATCAAAGCCTATCCTGTCTTGGTGAGTGTCGCACCACACGAACGCGTTGATACCACATTACCGTCGCTCAGCCAGTTTAACCACATGATTGCTGCAATCCCTACCAGTCCGAATACTTATATATGGTTGGATCCTACATCTGCAACCTGTAGCTATGGTCATCTCCCGTATAATACACAAGGACGCACCGGATTTCTTATTTCTGATACACACGGCAAGTTTGTGGAGATACCCGTTTATCCATCAGAATCCAACAGGCTTGTAAGCACGACAGAATTGACATTGGACAAGGACGGTAGTGTGCAAGGCACGCTCTACATCCAAACAAACGGACAGTATAACCTAAATACGCGATGGGCATACCAGCAGGTACATCCCAACGTCCTGAAAACCACCTTAGCGACTGAACTCAGCCAGCAATTTCCAGGCATTCAGGTGGCGTGGTCCGAGATGTCCGACCTTAGTGATTTAGACGTGCCGGTAACAATTAATCTCGGTTTTCAGGTCGAGAATTACGGGACATGGGTGGGAAACGATATGCTATTACCCTTGCCGATTGATGAGTTTGTGGACTACGCTGAAACCTTTGCTGACAAACAACGCACCTATTCATTGGATTTAGGCTACCCAATGCAAATTGAAAAGGCAATCCGCATCCAAATTCCAGATGGATGGGCGGCTACACTCCCGAAGGACATTCACTACGTTGTAGAGAATGCGGAACTTACTCGGCAATACAGACAAGTTGGAAATGTTATTACTTATCAACTCGTGTTTACCCTTAAAAATCATATACTTCCAGCGGCTGCGTATGCAGCAGCAAGGTCGCTTTTTACGGCACTTGCGAGCGAAGATGGCAGTCGTGTGTTGTTAAATACAGGCGGCGATAACCACATGTCACGAAAATGACAGTTGTTCAGCTTGCCGAGTTACTCTTTGACATACTTCCAACCGTCAACCAAAACGGGAAGTCCGCGAATAAGGCACATGGCGACAGTCACACCAGAGAGTATGACGCCTCCTAATTCGAGACCGACGACTAATTCAGGATGGATGCCAGAATTCTTGAAGGCAATAATACCACCAAGATAGATAAAAGCGACTGCTTTCGCAATACCATAAACACTACGGCTTATTCGTGAACTGGTAAGCGCACGCGTCCATTTTGAAGACATCATGGTGTTTTCACCGAAGGCAGTTTTGCCTTGCGCAAAGGCAGCACTTCGCAACCCATCTGTGAAAAATCCTCGCGCAATCACGATCACTGGAATCCAGAACGGGATCAACCCAACGACAGCGAAGTAAACCCAGAAGATGCATTCGACAATTCGATCGCCGATGATGTCAAACAGCGCGCCAAAATCGGAAGTCTGGTTCAGTTTGCGAGCAACGTAACCGTCAACCGCATCGAGAAACAGGATCAAGCTGATGAGCGCGACAAGCAAAACGTCTAAGTATATGTGATACCCAAAAAGAGAAATCACAACAAAGGCGAGGATCAAGCGGAAAAGCGTAATCAAATTCGCAATCATGGTTTTACTCCTTTGTCGGATGCGGTTCCTACGCTTTGATCTTATTCAGGTTTTGTGTCTCTCTTTTAATACTAACATACCAAATCACCAAAAACAACATTAATTTTTTCTGATAGAAGAGGTGCTTATTCTATGAACGAAAACAGAAAACCTAATATTGTCCTCATTCTAAACGATGACATGGGGTTTTCCGACTTAGGCTGCTACGGTGGCGAAGTCCACACCCCGAATCTTGACCGACTCGCCGCTGGCGGACTACGATTTACGCAATTTTACAATACCGCACGCTGCTGCCCATCCCGTGCTTCTATGCTTACCGGACTACATCCGCACCAAACTGGGGTTGGACACATGATGGGGGACGACGGACTTGAGGGTTATCGTGGGGACCTTAATGACCGCTGTATCACTATTGCCGATGCAGTGCGTTCAGAAGGCTACGGCACCTATATGAGCGGCAAATGGCACATCTCTCGCCACACCGGTCCCGATGGCCCCAAGCACAGCTGGCCCTGCCAACGTGGGTTTGACGAGTACTACGGTATTATCACCGGTGCCGCAAACTTCTGGAAGCCGAATACGCTTACGCGCAATAACACGCGTATCCAGCACGATGAACTCCCTGAAGACTATTTCTTAACGGATGCTATCAGTGATGAAGCGGCGACATATATCCGAAACCATACCCAAAAGACACCAGAACGTCCATTCTTTACTTATGTCGCTTACACAGCACCGCATTGGCCCCTGCACGCTCACGAAGAAGACATCGCACCCTACAACGGACGTTTTGCCGCTGGGTGGGACGAACTCCGGGAAGAACGACTCTCACGGATGCGAGAGATGAAAATCTTAGATGAGTCTTGGCAGCTCACAGCACGAGATGCTTCCCAACTCCCTTGGAGCGAGGCACAATACAAGGAGTGGAATCAACGCCGCATGGAGGTCTACGCGGCGCAAATCACTCGGATGGATATAGGCATTGGACGAGTTATTGACACGTTGGAAGAAACGGGGCAACTTGACAACACGCTCATCCTATTTTTAGCCGATAACGGTGGTTGTGCTGAAGAACTCGGCGGTCCTCCTGCAAAACGCGACACCGATTCACTCATCAGCACCGAGACCACCTCCGATGGAAAACCTGTCTATCGGGGCAATGACCCCACCATTATGCCGGGGCCTGAGACGACTTATCAGAGTTACGGCGTTCCATGGGCGAACCTATCTAATACACCGTTCAGACTCTACAAGCACTGGGTACATGAAGGCGGAATTGCTACCCCGTTAATAGCGCATTGGCCAGATGCCATACAGTCCGCCGGAGAATTGCGGCATCAACCCGGACAACTGCCAGATATCATGGCAACATGCCTTGACGTTTCGGGGGCAACCTACCCTGAAGAACACGACGGAAAGCCGATTTTGCCGTTGGAGGGAACAAGTTTAGTCCCGATCTTTGATGGAATGGATAACGGTAAGGACGTGCTCTATTGGGAACATGAGGGAAATTGCGCTGTTCGACAGGATAACTGGAAACTGGTCTGTAGGTTCCCCGGCGATTGGGAACTCTACAATCTGGAAGCAGAGCGGACAGAAATCAACGATCTCTCCGCTAAGCATCCACAGAAACTTGAAGAACTCGCCGGACTTTACCGAGACTGGGCAGATCGCTGTCTTATCTATCCCTGGGATAAACTCCAAGAACACCGTAGACAACGCCGCCACGAACGCTAAAAATTGTGTGGTCTGTTTGGGCAGGTCCCTGTACCTGCCCAAACTATACGTAACAGAATTTATCCTTTTTCTCAAAATTTATATTGCATTTATCGGAGCGTTTACCAGGTCTCTCGTCTGAATTGTGATTTTTTTCATTGGGAGATTACCGGGATAAGCGTTTTGGGGTGTGGGATGTTCTGTGTATTGGGCGAGGGGACCTCACGCCTACGCCGAGGGACGCACCAACAAAGTTGAGTCAATGAAATCTTTTCAATCAGAATTGGTATTACGCAATGCGTAATGAATTGCGCGACGACGAACCGTACTGCTTTTGAGAGACACATATCCTTTCAAGGTATATCTGTTTTGTAGTGATGTCATTTATCGCATGTCTACGTAAGTTCTACGTGATCTATGATGCCCATTGTTATTTTTCGGTATGTAATTCTCTTTGGGACTTACGCAGACAGGCGATAAATCGCCGGACGGCAAGCAGATGCCCTTGGAAAGACATCTGTTTCTCAAAAGTAGTCCGGTTCATAGTTGTGCAATTCATTGCGCGTTGCGTAAGTCCTGATAAAAAACTAACCACACGCCAACATCTTCAAACAGACAGGTGTCGGTACCTCTGCTACATCGCCGGTCGCGTTCAACTCACCAGTTTCAGCGTCAATTGCAAACGTAACAACCGTATCTGTGTTTTGGTTGGCAGCGAAGAGGAACGTGCCTTCTGGATTCAGTCCGAAGTTTCGAGGTGCCTGTCCTTGTGTTGATTCATAGCCGATGGGACTCAGCATACCGGTTTCCGTATCAATCGCACAGATCGCAATGCTATCATGCCCACGGTTCGACCCGTACAAGAACTTCCCGGAAGGATGAACGTGGATATCCGCACAATGACTGGTGCCATCAAAATCATCGGGGAGCGTGGAAATTGTCTGGAATTCAGTTAGCGTTCCGGCTTTCGCGTCGTACCGAAAAGCAGTAAATGTAGAATCTATCTCGTTAATGACATAAGCGTATTGACCGTTCGGATGGAAATCGAAATGCCGAGGGCCCGCACCGGGCTGCACACGTACCCACGGTTGCGTATTAGGCGTGAGTTTCCCGTTTTTCGCATCTAATTGATAAATGAGCACTTTATCAAGCCCAAGATCGGGTGAAAAAGCGTAGCGATTCCCCGGATCAATCATAATTGCGTGCGCGTGGGGGTCCATCTGCCGTTGTGGGTTGACACTGGATCCCTGGTGCTGCACGAAATCGGAGGCTTCACCGAGTCTACCATCCGACGCAATCGGGAAAGCAGTGACGCTGCCACCACTGTAATTCGCCACAAGCAGACATTTACCGGTTGAATCCGCACTCAGGTGGCACGGGGCACCACCGCCGGTCGCGCGTTGGTTGAGATAGCTAATCTCTCCTGTCTCTTTATGAATGTAAAATGCCGTGACCGCACCGCTCGCTTTGCCTTCAAATTCACTAAGTTCGTTGACAGCATAGAGATATTGTCCACTCGGATGTATCTCCAGAAACGACGGATTTTCAACGCCTGTTATCTTGCTACTATATTCCAAGGCACCCGTCGCGCCATCTAAGCGATAGACGTAAATCCCTTCACTGTTTCCATTTGTATAGGTGCCGACGTAAACGAAGTAGTCTTGACTGTTCTGTTGTGCCATTGTGTTAATTTTCTCCTTGTGCAACCAATTTCATGAACCCCAATAGGTTTTTGCGAGATGAATGATAATGAAATGACTCCTC
The DNA here is from genome assembly GCA_003635195.1 of Candidatus Poribacteria bacterium. GTDB lineage: Bacteria > Poribacteria > WGA-4E > WGA-4E > WGA-3G > WGA-3G. Next base: position 78,060 of record PYIY01000099.1, read on the forward strand.
GGCACCCGGCGTTCACAATTTCAGAAGTGCTTCCGCGAGCTAACTAATTCCCCCATATAATTGCTTGAATAGCGATTGAAATTCCATGAGGAGAGGACAAGAGCAGGTCGCCAATCCCAGATTTCTTTCCCGGCTTGCGGGTCAAAGTTAATGTCTATCACGTCACCTCGTACCGGGATGTAGTTTGAGTCATACTGGGTTGATGCTACCATACTTCATTGCCTACTGCTGCTCCGGTATCTATTTCCCTGGAATCAGTGTTCTCGGGTTCTTCAGTTAACAAGTCATTCAGTTTTATAGGCGGCAGCCCTGCAGGCCGGCCTACGCACTCCGGGCGATGCGGCTGGGAAGGTGTACGATTGAAAGCCTCATTTTGTTCGGTGTTCTCGGGTTCTTCAGTTAACAAGTCATTCAGTTTTATAGGCGGCAGCCCTGCAGGCCGGCCTACGCACTCCGGGCGATGCGGCTGAGAAGATTCATCACCCTCTATGCTAGACACGTCTGTGTCTAAGGACTCATTTCGGACTTTCACATCAAATTCCTCCTTATACGAGTTCACGTTACACTAAGTATACCACGCCAAATTACCCGTGTCAAGGAAAACACAAGTAGAAACCGAAGGCAGGACTTGGGCTTATATAGTGGGATCCATAATTATAGTGGATCTCATAATTAATGAGACATTTCGTCATGAAACCTTGAGATGAATCGTTCGCTCTTCGCTTTCACCATAACCGATGCGAATCGCTTTCGCGCGTACGCTTGTTTCGCCCTTTGGTAGACGCAGCGGATCCGTATACAACCACCAATGTGCATCCTCTCCTTGCTCCGTCGTGTAAGCAATAGATGCCCCTTGCGTGGAGCAGTGAAGTTGTAAAACAAGCGGTGCTGACCATTCACCAACCCTATGCGCTACCTCTGTGCCCGGATGTTCAGCGTTAATCGGAATAAAAATTGGAGCCGCCGTTTGAGGTTGTGTGCCATCAGGGTACCACGTTGCAACCATCTGCTCTTCCGGTATATTTCCCATATCACCGAATTCGGATTGCCACTGCGCCAACGCGCCACGCATCCGTTCCAGTACATCTCGGTGTCCAGCGTCTTCTGCCAAATTGTTGAGTTCATACCTATCGTTTTCGGTATCGTAGAGTTCTTCAGTCGGACGCGGGGAGCGGAACATAACCGCCTGATCACCCTCCAGTTCACCTGCGGCATATAATCGCCACATCTCCTGCATGACTGGGTGCCGATTGCGATACGGAATCCAGAGCAGATATGGTTTTTCAGGGTAATAATTTTTGATGTATTTATACCGTTTATCACGCACAGCGCGCATCATATCGTAAGATTCATCGTACCGATCGCGCGTCGCGAAAATATAGTCGCGTTCAATCTTCTCCGGTCCAAGAAACGGTTGCCCTTGTAGATGTGCCGGTGCCTGCACGCCGCAGAGTGAAAGTACAGTCGGACCGAGGTCAATCAGACTTACCAGTTGTTCGGTAGCACTACCGGGGCTCAACGTGCCGGGCCAGCGGACAATTAACGGGATGCGGATACCGGCATCGTAGGGCCACCGTTTTCCGCGCGGGAGTCCTTCGCCGTGGTCGCTCCAGAGGAAAACAATAGTATTCTCCGCAAGACCATCTTCTTCAAGTTGATCTAACAACTCACCAACGCGGGCATCGGCAGTGGCGAGGTTATCGTATTGTCGTGCTAATGCTTGTCGTGCTTTCGGTGTATCTGGTAGGTAGGGCGGTAACTGCACATCATCTGGATTCGTGGTCGTGGTCAACGGACGATCCTCCCGTTCCCACATACCACTTTCATGTGTAACACCTGGATTGAAGACGGAAAAGAAAGGCTGTTCTGCTTCACGATTTCGCCAGTGTGCAGTGTTGTCGGATTCATCCCACGCTGTGATCGGGGGTGTGAACTGGTAGTCGGTTTTGCTATTGTTCGTACAGTAATAGCCCGCGCCTCGGAGATATTCAGTGAAAGTCTTGACATAAGGCGGCGGTACAGCGGAATACGGTGTCGGCATCTCAGGCGTGTTTGGATTCGTATGCCGCGTCCGCATGTGGTGCGTACCGATGGAGGTCTGGTACATACCGGTAATAATTGCGGAACGGCTCGGTGCGCAGACCCCCGCAGTCGAAAACGCATTTGGAAACCGACATCCGCCTGCAGCGAGCCGGTCGATGTTTGGTGTACGCGCAAGCGCGTCCCCATAACAACCGAAACGCGGTGTTGTATCCTCTAACGAGATCCAAAGAATGTTCGGACGATCTGATATGTTCATTACAACTCCCTGTTTTTGACAAGATTGTACCCCAAACACCGGTTTAAGTCAACAGGGTCGTCTAAGCCTTCAGAGGCATTTAGTTATCTGAAACTGTGAATTTTAGAGATTTTTCATCGCTCTCTTTGTAACCGATCCGAATTGCTTTTGCTCTTATAACGGTTTCACCTTTCGGTAAACGCAAAGGTTCTGTATACAGCTGCCATCGGACGTCTTCACCTTGTTCAGTTGTATACGCAATTGAGGCACCTTGTGTTGAACAGTAGAGTTGCAGAAGCAGCGGGGTGTCCCATTCTCCATCTTCATGAGCAGGCTCTGTGCCGGAGTTAGACGCGTTAATTGGAATGAAAAGAGGTGATGCCGTTTGGGGTTGGGTGCCATTAGGATACCACGTCGCCACCATTTCTTCTTCAGATATATACCCCATATCCCCGAATTCCGATTGCCATGCTGTCAACGCTTCTCGCATCCGTTTAAGCACATTCGCATGTGCTGCATTCTCTGCTAAGTTGTTGAGTTCATACTTGTCATTTTCCACATCGTAGAGTTCTTCAGTAGGGCACGGTGATTGGAACATGACCAATTGATCTCCCTCTAATTTGCCTTCGGCATGAAGTCGCCACATCTCCTGCATCACGGGATGGCTATTGCGGTAAGGATCCCAGCGGAGATACGGCTTTTCGGGATAATAATTTCGGATGTATTTATACTTTTTATCGCGCACAGCACGCAACATGTGATACGATAAATCAAGGCGGTCGCGCGTCGCAAAAATATATTCACGTTCTACTTTTTCTGGGCCAAGGAAGCGTTGTCCTTGTAGGTGCTGCGGTGCTTGAACACCACATAGCGAAAGCACAGTCGGACCGAGGTCAATCAAACTCACCAATTGATCACTTTCACTCCCTGGATTAAGTGCTTCGTGCCAACGCACAATCAACGGAATTTGAATCCCCGCATCATAGGGCCACCGTTTACCGCGTGGCAGTCCTTCACCGTGATCGCTCCAGAGAAAGACGATGGTATTCTCCGCAAGCCCATCTTCTTCGAGTTGATCTAACAACTCTCCGACACGTGCATCGGCGGTCGCGAGGTTATCGTACTGTCGAGCCAATGCAGCACGGGCTTTAGGGGTATCTGGTAAATAAGGCGGTAATTCCACGTCATCTGGATTCGTGGTCAGTGGACGATCCTCCTGTTCCCACATACCGCTTTCATGCGTGACAGTCGGATTGAAGACTGAAAAGAAGGGTTGCCCTTCCGCACGATTTCGCCAGTGCCCTTGATTGCTATTGTCATCCCACGCTGTGATAGGGGGTGTAAACTGATAGTCTGTTTTACTATTGTTGGTGCAATAATAGCCTGCCCCTCTCAGGTATTCGGTGAAGGTTTTCACATAAGGTGGAGGAACAGCAGAATACGGCGTAGGTAGGTCAGGTGTACTTTCGTGTGTATGCGTTGTCCGATGGTGATGTGTTCCGATGGAAGTCTGATACATACCGGTGATAATAGCGGAACGACTCGGGGCACAGACCCCAGCAGTTGAGAACGCATTTGGAAACCGACATCCGCCAGCAGCGAGGCGGTCAATATTTGGGGTGCGGGCGATTAGGTCGCCATAGCAACCGAAACGCGGCGTTGTATCCTCTATAGATATCCAGAGGATATTCGGACGATCTGGTGTGTTCATTTTACTCCCTTTTGACAGTGATTTAATGTTTTAGCTCCAACACCCTTCTGTATACGCTTCACGATCGAATAACTTCTGGCGGAGCGGTGTCGCCTTTGCTATCCATTCCTCAGGAATCTCCTGCGTGTAACGATGCGGTGGTCCCGCCTCTTTGAAAATGTCTATAGCGAAGATACGGTAGAGTTGCGGCGAATCTACAGGTTTTGCCTCAACCGCGTGGAAGATACGTGCGTCTATGTAGACCATACTCCCCGGCGGTAATTCCAACCGTTTCTCTTCGAGTTTACGTCCCGCTTCCTCGTCATAGTCACCTGCGAGCATCCGTTCTGGCGTTGCCTCGCGCGTCGGTGCTACTTTGTGGCTGCCTGGGATAACTTTGAGGTTCCGATCGCCGCGTGTAAAACCGTTCGGATAATACAGAATCTGTATGTAATAGTTATCACGTTCGGCGAGGTTGACCGGATTCTCATGTTTCCAATGGTGGTGATCCTGATGGAAACCGAGGGGACCGACGCCACGGGGTGCTATATTGAGTGCGGAGTGACAGAAGTGATACGCATCACCAATTGTCGCGCGTATTAGTGCCGTGATGAAAGGGTCATCGATAAGCTGATCGCTATATTTACCGCGATCGTTCCACGGACGAATAAAATAGGGGCGTTCGGGTTTCTCACCGTTGTTCAAAGCCTCAATGTACTGACGTGTCGGTTCAAAATGCTGGGTGATCTCCTCAATCAGACCTTCTCTGCCATCGTCCGTCAGCACATCCGGATAAGCGATGTAGCCATTATTGTGGAAAGAATCGATATCTGCTTGTGAGGGACCTAATAATCGGAAAAGTGAATCAAATTCAGGTGCCATAGATGCTATCTCCCTTTGTGATAACACGCGGTTGAAACCCGCGCGGCAATAAACGAAATTTGCTTGACCTATTAGTATTTTGAATGTATAATTTTTATGTGTCTTTGTGCAACTCACGAGAATTTTAAGACGAAATATTAGGAGGAAAAAAACAGTGCAAAAACTTGACCGGATAACATTCAATCCACAAGTCATGGGTGGCAAGCCTTGTATCCGTGGGATGCGGGTCACTGTCGGAACACTCGTCGGTCTCGTTGCTAGCGGCAATTCCGTCGAGGACATCTTGAAAGCCTACCCTTATGTAGAACAAGAGGACATCCGTCAAGCTCTTACCTATGCTGCCTGGCGCGTTGAAGAAATTGACTTGCCCTTAGATATCTATGAGAATACTGATTGATATGAACCTTTCGATTGAGTGGGTCAACATTTTTGAACAACACGGATGGCATGCGGTTCACTGGCAAGAGATTGGTGATCCGCGCGCGTCAGACTACACCATTATGGATTGGGCACTAGCAAACAATTATGTTGTGTTTACACGTGATCTTGACTTTGGCATGTTTCTAGCAACTACCCGCGTTCAAGGTCCAAGTGTAATTCAAGTTCGTAGACCAAACACTCTTCCTCATAATTTTGAGGATTGGTTCGTCGAGATCCTTCATCAGCACGAAGCAGCCCTAAAAAGAGGTGCGCTGCTTACCGTGGATGGAGATCGAGCGAGAATGCGTCTTCTACCCTTCCCAGCAGGAGGTTTATAGCCTTCTCACATTTGGCTGTGTCCCTCCTGCTTAAATCTCTCCAGCAACGCTGTCAATCGTTCCACAATTTCTGGATAGGTTTCCCATACGTTATTCGTTTCACTCGGATCGTCGTAGATGTGATACAGTTGCCCCGGCGTATCCGGTTTGGGACCGCCATCGCGAGGCGGGGGCCAGCCGCCAGAACCTTGTGTTCCCAAGATTAATTTCCAATCACCGTGCCGGATAGAGAAAACGCCTGTGCTGGAGTGATGCACAATAGCTTCCCGCAATGGGCTTTCGATCTCTTCACCCAATAATGCAGGTAAGATGTTGCAACTGTCCTGTCCTGCGTCGTCTGGTACTTCTGTCCCGACAATCGCCGCACAGGTCGCCATTAGATCAGTGAGGCAGGTTAGTGTGTCGGTTTCGGTATTCGGTGCGATGACACCGGGCCATCGTGCTATCAGCGGCTCACGGTGTCCACCCTCCCAGATGTGTGCCTTGTAGCCACGCCAGTCACCGCACGATTTGTGATCGTAGAGATGATACGGCATCGGACTGCTATCTCCCTGAATCCGGTCGCCGGGCAATGCGCCATTATCACTCGTGACAAAGATGAGCGTCTCATCGGTTTTGCCGGTGCGCTCTAACGCATCCATAACTTCACCGACCATCCAATCCACGAGCCATACCAGATCACCACGGGGACCGGCACTGCTCTGCCCGCGTGCGAAGTCTGGTACAACAGCCTCTGTGCAAGGTTCATGCGGTGCGGAGGGAGTCAGATAAAGGAAGAAAGGGGCATCCGCATCGGCTTGTCCTTCAATATACGCAACCGCTTTCTGTGCTATAATCGGATCCGCATCCTTATGATCCCACCCTGGGGTCATCATACCGGGACGGCTTGTGAACTCTGGTACTTCATGATAGACGCTTGGAATTTCGACAAATGTGTCGTTCTCAATAAAACCGTAAGGCGGTTGGCAGGTCGGACACCCTGAATTCCCGTAAAAATAGTCAAACCCAATATCCACAGGACCACCGGTGAGGGGGGCGGTGAAATCAATATGTGCCTCCAACTCGCGGCCTGCGTTGGACCAAGGCAACGGCGCATTGAAATCGAAGTCGTATCCCGGCACCGTCGAAAATCCGAGTCCGAGATGCCACTTGCCGATACAGGCGGTGTTGTAACCCACATCTTTCAGTAATCCGGCGACTGTCAAGCGTTCGGATTCAATCAGCGGAGGTTCGTAGCCGTAAAGCACACCGTGCTTGAGACGGCTCCGCCAGCAATATCGACCTGTTAAAACGCCATAGCGTGTCGGTGTACAGACAGCGGAGGGAGAATGCGCATCAGTAAAACGGATGCCCTCCTGCGCGAGTTTATCCATATTCGGCGTCGGAATCTTCGAGTCTGGGTTATAGCAGCCGACATCACCGTATCCCATATCGTCTGCCATGATAAAGACAATGTTTGGAGAGGTGTGTGTGTCCATTATAATAGCTCCTGAGTGGGGTATGGCGAGAAGACATCGCGCCTATTGTAATTTCGCCTTTAATTCAGCGAGGTCTTTATCAATGGATGCGTCTTCTGCGTAGTTTGAGAATTCACGGTGTAATTTCACATCTTTGAACTCTACATCAACCTCAGAAGCTGCGCGTGCTAAGGCAGCAGCTTCAGTGACGTTTTGTTCTACTTGCCTCAGAATCTCGAAAGCCTTGCTATCTTGGAGTTCGGTCAATGCTTGACGGAGATGTTCGTGGGCATCTATATTTGTATGCTGTGCGATGACCTGATCCCTTTTTCTTTCTGTCTCCTCGGTTTTTTGCTGCAGCGTTTCAAAGAGCGTTGTAAGATGCGCAACAACCCGTTTCTGTTCATTCCATTGGGCTTTGTAGCTGCCGGCGAGTTGTCGGTACTCGTTGCGTTGTGCTAAATCTTCGCGCGCAAGATCTTCGCGTCCGGCTTCGATGGCGATGATTGCCCGTTCTTCACATCGTGCCGCCTGGGCAATCGCTCCCTCGTGGGCGTTTTGAAACTGTTTTTCAATGCCGATGGAGGCATCAACCTTCTGTTTTGCTTCCGAAAACCGATCTGTGATTTCATGGATGACATCGCCTAACACCTTTTCCAGATCAGTTGTCGCGGCTTTGGCTTTAACCGCAGACTCGGTTTCATCTTCACTTACAAATTCAACGGATTTTGTGTCTAATTTGACGACAACTGTCTTCGCAAGTTTATCGCCCATCCGCTGTTTCTCTTTGCCCGTTGCGAATAGCCAGTCAACGGGTTGGAATATGCCTGCAAAACGACGAACGAAGGCATCTTTAAAATTCGCGGGTTCTCCATCCTCCAAACGGATTGTCTGTAGAGATAAAAGTCTCTTGCCAAACCCACCCCCTTTTTTGATGCCATCCATGAAAAACAGACCGAATCCCCACAGAATAAAACTTAGCGTCGCAACACTAACCGATGTCATTTCTGATGCGTCATGAAAACTTCTAAAGCTATCAAAAATCTCAAATAGCACAAAACCGCTAAAAATCAAAAGGGCTTGGCAGAGACCCAAGAATCCTATGTCTAATAAAAATGCACCCAGTCGCGCCCGTCGGGATGCCAATCGGAACTTTTTTCCTGCAACCTTAATAATGGACATCGTCGGAAACTCCTTCTTCTGTATTGGAATCTGCACTTACTAAGAAAGATAGTTGATGAGTGCTACGAGTCGGTTTCAGAAAAACAGAAAAAATAGGCTGTGATCAGACCTCTTCTGCGTCCGCGTCTGCTGACGGTTTTGATGGCAATTGCAGCGGGAAAATAAGCGTATCGGTGCCGGACAACTGTTTGTGGGTTTTCAATACCTCTTTCAATGCCTCGTAGAATTGTTCGCATTCTTCTTTTGTCCCGATCAGTTCTATACTCGGCGAGTTTGACAGGTTAATGTGTAATTCATACTGACGATGTCTCCCTCTGATTATCTTAATCTGATGGACATACTCAATATTCACCATCCCTCGGTAAGAGTTCTTATACCTTTCATCCGGATTGATAATTTCAATAAACACTATTCTGAGGCTCCTTTAAGCTTTTTATCATAAATAGGACTTACGCATTTTCTCTTAAAGTCCCCCTGATAAGGGGGATTTAGGGGGTTAAATATACCAAAGTATCGCGCTACGTGCTAAATTTGTGTAAGTCCTGAAAAAAATAAAATAATATAAGTCCAGTATCAGAACCAGAGCGTTCTGGGTTAGAAAGATAATGCTGTATGATGAAGGTAGTCGGCTAACCAAATCGCTGTCAAAAGTTCTCGCTGAACAAATATTATGATGTCTTTATGTAAAATCGACGACACGGGTTCGTGTCTATTGCAATTTTGCCTTTAATTCGGCAAGGTCCTTGTCAATCGATGCTTCTTCAGCGTAACCTGCGAATTCACGTTCTAATTTCGCGTCTTGATACGCAACATCTACCTCAGCAGCTGCTTTCGCCAAAGTAACCGCCTCAGTCGCGTCCTGCTCCATCTTCGCAAGCGTCTCGAATGTCTTACTGTCTTGAATCTCTTCCAACATCTCGCGCAGATGGACTTCAGCATCAACGTTTCTATGTTTCGCGACCACGGCTGCTTTTTTCCCTTGTGCTTCCGTCATCTTCTGCTGGAGATGCTCAAGGAGTTCGCTAAGAGATCGGACGATCTGTTTCTGTTCCTCCCACTGGGTTTTGTACTGGTCTGCTAATCGCTGATATTCATTCCGTTTTTCCAAGTCTTCGCGTGCTAAATCTTCACGTCCTGCTTTCAGGGAGATAACAGCGCGATCTTGCCATCGCTCGGCTTGAACAACTGCGTCTTCGTAAGCATCTTGAAACTGTTTTTCAACGCCAATAGAAGCACCAACCTTCTCGCGCGCCTCCGCAAGCCGATTTTTCATCTCAGCGATGGCGTTCTCTAAAACGTTCACAGGGTCTTCAGTTTCAACTTCAGGCTGTTCCGGTTCCGGGTCAAATTCCACAACAACCGTCTCTGCGAACTTATCTCCGAGGCGTTGCTGTTTTTTACCAAGGAACCAGAGTAAGTCAAAAGGTTGGAGGAGACCCGCGAAACGGCGAAGAAAAGCATCTTTGAAAGTACACGGTTTGCCATCTTTCAAACGAAGGACTTGTAGGGATAACAACTTCTTTCCTATGCCCTGCCCCTTTCTGAAGCCATCGATAAAAAACAGACCAAATATCCACAAAGCAAGACTGAACAGAGCGAAAAAGGGGATGAATCCAATTCCAATTGGCCAAGAGTTTTGATGGAGAAACAGGACTGCTACCAACGAAAGAAAAAATGCTAAAACTGATTGTGCAGCTCCAATCAGTGCGACATCTATGAAGAAAGCGTATAACCGCGTCAGTCGGGATGCTAATTTGAATTTTTTTCCTGCAATTTTGATAGACTTCATCTTTGCGTCCTAAAAATCTTTGTGTGTGGATGATGCCTGCTGGATGAACTTTTATGATTGTAATTTGGCTTTCAATTCGGTGAGATCTTTATCAAGTGATGCTTCTTCGGCATAACTCGAAAATTCACGTTCCAGTGCCGCATTTTGATATGCGCCATCGGCTTCAGTTGCCGCCTTTGCCAAAGTGGCTGCTTCCGTCGCTTCCTTCTCCATGTTCGCAAGGGTCTCAAACGTTTGGCTGTCTTGAATTTCTTTCAGCATCTCACGGAGATGGTTTTCGGCATCAACGTTTCTGTGTTGTGCGACGACAACTGCCTTTTTCCCTTCAGTTTCTGTCATCTTCTGTTGAAGATGTTCAAGAAGGTTGCTGAGGGCGTGAACCACCTGTTTTTGATCTTCCCACTGCGTTTTGTATTTATCTGCCAATCGTCGATATTCGTTTCGTTTTTCGAGATCTTCACGCGCCAAATCTTCGCGTCCTGCCTTGAGGTCAATAACCGCGCGTTCCTGCCATCCGTTCGCTTGGGCGATAGCACCTTCATAAGCGTTCTGAAACAGGTGTTCGACACCTACAGAGGCATCAACTTTCTGACGCGCATCTGAAAGCCGGTTTGTCATCTCAACGATAGCATTCTCTAAAATTTTCTCAGGATCCTCGGTTTCGGTTTCCAACGCTTCTGGCACTGCGTCCAGCTTTACCACAACCGTCTCCGCTAACTTATCGCCCATTCGCTGCCGTTGTTTTCCAAAGGTCCAGAATGAATCCAGGGGTTGAAAGATGCTTGTCAGACGGCGAACAAAAGAATCTTTAAAGGAGCAGGGTTTACCAGTTTTCAATCGAAGTACTTGTAGGGACAGCAACTTTTTGCCGGGGCCCTGTCCATCGCTAAAGCCATCTATGAAAAACAGGATAGCTGCCCCTATTGCTGCACCTCCCCATAGTAAAGTATCTAAACCATAGTTCAGCCACGGTCCGAAGAGACCAATTATAGACATTTGAACGAGAGGGAACGCATCTTCATCTACTTTAGTTTTAGGACCTAATGTCCACAGCAATGCACTGAGCAATCCAATCCGAATAAGACTCGGACCAATACCGGAACCCATTGCATCAAACAGAAAAACCAAAATTGATAGCACACCTGCTACGAGCATTCCATCCATGAAAAACGCCGACAAACGCGCAAATCGGGATGCTAATTTAAATTTTTTCCCCGCAATTTCAATCAACTTCATCTGAAAACCTCTGTTATACGTATATATTATATATGTAGAGTCCGCGAAGACGAAAAAGGATAGCAAAATAGCATTCAGGGGGAAGTGCGAAGCACAGCGACCTCGCACTATTGTAATACTACGTTCACTACAGTGTTGGCACTGTCACCGCAATTTCGCGTCCACCGGCATTCGAGGAGTCAATAACTCCCTGAATGATAACGTTGGTAAGCATCACGCCGTACGGATCAATCGGCGAAGGTTTCCCCTCACGGACAGCGTCAATAAACGCTGAATCTTCTTCGTGAAACACGCTTACGGATTCAAACTTCGTGAACTCTTGGTCGAAAATCTCACCGTCTTTATCGCCATAGACGCGTACGCCTTCCTCCGGGCCGCGGACTTCACCAATACCGAGCCGTAAACCCGCTTTTTTGCCGAGAAAGATGGTTCCACCGAGCGAATCCATATTCATGCACCAGCACGTCTTGAATACCATACGGGCACCGTTCTCGAAAACCACCCAACCGACCCCAAAATCTTCTACTTCAGTCTCTTTTAGAGCAGGGTTCCATGTATTGTGTAGGCTCAAGTAGTTAGAAGTGATGCCTGAGACCGCAACAGGTTTCGGATGTCCCATCAGGTAAAGGGCAGTGTCAAGTGCGTAAACACCAATATCCGCAGACGCGCCTAAACCGGCTGTCGCCTTTCGGATGAAACTTCCACCAGGATTCCCGCGCCGTCGATCCGCAACGGTTTCAACGTAATAAATATCGCCGAGTGTGCCAGCATCAACGATTTCTTTTGCCTTAATCACTTGCGGTGAATACCGGAGTTTTAGACCGATCATCAAGATTTTATCGTTTTCTTTTGCGGCGCGCCACATTGAAGCAGCAGCGTCCAATGTCGCCTCCATCGGCTTCTCGCAGAAAACATGCTTGCCAGCATTCAACGCAGCGACGGTCGGTGCTGCGTGCACACCTGTTGGCGTACACACGTATACCGCCTCAATCTCGTCTATTTTGAGCATCTCATTGTAATCGGTGAACGTGCGTTTGATGCCCCACTGTTCTTTCGCGCGTTCAAGGTTTGCGGGAACAAGGTCGGCAGCAGCGATGATTTCGGCACCTTCAATGTCAGCAAGCGTTCGACAATGTGCTCCCGATATACCACCCGCCCCTATCAACCCTAATTTAACTGTTCTCATTTACTTCTCCTCATTGCGTATTATGTTCTTTTCATTTTAATGCGTTTTAGACTTAGAAGTCAAGGGAATTTTCTGGTCTTCCAAACACCGTGCTTCAATCAGCAATTGACACAATTCCCAACCTATGTTATATTTCAAGCAGACTACTAACTTTTGAGGAGGCTGTTGTGAAAGCAGCACAATTTTACGGCGGAAAAGATATAAGAGTCGAAACGGTACCAGATCCTACACCTGAAGAGGGGCAAATCCTCGTCCAAGTAGAGGCATCAGGGATCTGTGGCAGTGATCTGCACGGGTATCATCACCAACCCGATAAACCCCAATCCCCCCGCATCGGAGGGCATGAATTAGCAGGACTCGTTATTGATATGGGCAAAGGTGTTACCGGACATGAAAAAGGTGCCCGTGTGGCGGTTGAACCGATTAACCCGTGCAACGATTGTCCGGAATGCTATAACGGCTACTATAATATCTGTGGAAATTTACGGCACGGTGGCGGCGGCTTTGCAGAGTTTATGGTTGCACGGACAGCAAGCGTCTATTCGTTGCCAGAGAGTGTCTCTGCTGAAGGTGGCGCATTGGCAGAAGTCTACGCCGTAGCCGTCCACGCTGTCAACAGGGCAATGGTATCACCTGGCGATCGCGTCGCTATTATCGGAAGTGGGCCCGTCGGATTGACAATTGCGCAGGTAGCAGATATAGCCGGAGCAACCTCTATCGCTATGCTCGGAAAACCAGATGGACCGATACAGATTGCCCATGATGCGGTGGGTGCTGTACCCATCAATGTGGATAAAACAGACGCTGTGGAGGCTATCCAAGACTGGAGCGACGGACGTGGCGCAGATGTCGTTTTTGAAGCGGTCGGTGGCACAGCGAACACACTGGAACAAGCGACAGAAATCGCAGCGAAACGCGGGCGCGTCTGCATGGTCGGTGGACACCGAACACCACTCACCTTCTCAGAACGGTTCGCACGGAGTCGAGAACTGACAGTCATCTGGTCCTTCTGTTACGGGAGACGTGGCGGGAAAACCGAGTTCCAAGTCGCTATTGATCTACTCGCCGCTGGTAAACTGGATCCGAACCCGCTTGTCACACACCGGTTCGGCTTAGACGATATTAGCGAAGCATTCGCTGTCGCCGCAGGGCGCGATGAGCACGGATCCGTCAAAGTGCTCGTGATCCCTAACAATTAGTTGTCAGTTATCAGTTACCGGTTGTCAGTTATGGAAACCTAAAGGTTTGGAAGGTTGGAAGATAGGAAACATGGCGATTCTTCCATCCTTCCTGTTTTCCACCCTTCCTAAAAAGTTAAAAATAATGGGAGAAAAGATAAAGATGGCGACTCTTAAATTGCTTATATTTGTCGGGACAGAAGGTATCTATCACGACCACGCCGGAAACGGACAGTTCCTAACGTCAATGCTTAACAGCACCGACACCATTGAAGCCGATTTCTCGCAAGACTACAATGTACTTGCGGATGGGCTTCAAGCATACAACACCGTGCTTTTCTACACCGATGTCGGGGAGCTCACAGCAGCACAAGAGACAGGCCTACTCAACTATATCCGGGCAGGTGGCGGATTTTTCGGGTTACATACCGCAGCCGCTTCGTTCAGGGAATCCGAAGGCTACCACGGCATGCTCAACGGGTTTTTCGATGGGCACAGTCCGTATATGGATTTCACCGTCAATGTGAGCGACTCGAATCATCCGATTACAGAGGGCTTATCTGATTTTGAGGCGACAGATGAACTCTATTACCTGAAGCATAATCCTGACGCATCGCACCATCTGATGCACGCTTACGACGAGACGAAAGATGAAACGCATGTCATGGCATTTCACCATACGTACGGTGAGGGTAGGGTCTTCTACTTCGCACTTGGGCACGACATGGCAGTACTTGAGAATCCAAGTTTTCAGACGGTTATCCGCCGTGGTGCCTTATGGGCAGGCAATCGGCTTTAGATATTTTGGGTTGTGGTGAACGAATTAGACTTTATCCGTAGACACGCGAGAATGGCAAAATCTGTATTGATAACCGACCAATATCAAGGATATTCAAAAATCGGTTTTTTAGTCCAATTTCGCGCACCCAGGCCCGGTAGGTTCGGTTTCCTAACCGAACCGGATCCTGAAAAAAAAGGCGTGAAAACTGACATTTTCTTAAAACTAAATCGTCCGGATACTGCGCGTTGTATTTGCTTGGATTTTGGAGGGTGAATGGTCTATAATAGATTTGTCAGTTACTGTATCTCTGCCGTGATTTCATTTGAAGAAGGATGTGAGCAAGTTTATAAATCAGAACGATAAGGACAATACATTAATGCCTGAATCAAACCCAACAACCGAAGCACTCAACACCCTCCGCGAAAAACTCCGAGATATGTTTCACTTCGCACATAACGACCTCGACTTCGGTATCTTTCGTATCCTCAAAATTAAGCGCGATGAAGTCAATCAATTCATTGATGAAAAGCTGCCCAGCATAGTAGACGAAGCACTTAGTGGAGTTGCCCAGGCACTTTACGACAGCCAACTTACTAAGGTCAGAGAATTCGTCAATGAATATGGTAGCAAAAGACACAGGGACAGTCTTGAAAACATTGCCGAGAGTACGCAACTACTGATAGATTTTCTCCAGACTGAAGGTAAGGAAGAACTCATCGCCCCACTGGAAACAAGCTTGGACGAACTTAAATCCAACCTTGCTTTCCGTGTCTATAACCACATCCACAGTTTTTTTGAAGGTTACTACCGAGACGGTGACTTCGGTTATAACGACAGGAGTACTGCTGCTTACAAGGTGAATTATCCGGACGAAGCGGACTATAACGGGACAGATACCCTCTTTCACTGGAAATGTCGAGACAGTTATTACGTTAAAACAGCCACCGGCTTTAATAGTGTCGCCTTTGAGATTGAAGGTAAGCGGATTGAGTATCGGTTAGAAGGAAAGGCAAGCTCCAGTATGGCACAGAACAATAACCGGGACGATTTCAAACACTATCGCTTTGACAGGATCGAACCTCCGAAACCTGAAGATTCTGAGCAGACATGGCGCGTCATCCTTCATTTGGCAGAGACTTCTACGCTAAAAGCTGAGATATACCGTGAAATGAACGCACAGATTTTCAGTGAAACGGACAACGTGGATATTTATCTCCACGAATCCCCCAAGAGAGGTGAGGAACTGGGTAAACCGATTTTTAAGGACCTCGCGAACACTTACGACAAGGTAAACGAGGGCAGATTACAAGGCATCAAAGCGTTGCACATTAACTTAGAAAGTTATGCGGGAAAGTTGGCAAGCCATCTTGATTTTAATGACCTCGGAAGAAATAAAATCCAGCGACAAGAAGCACTCCAAGAACGTCCAAGAGTCCATCGATTCTACACCTTTGATAAAAATCTGAACACCTTCTTTGTTGGCATGGATTCGGATTACTTTATCCACAAGGATTTGGATAGATTCCTGAAAACCGAGCAACGCCGTTACATCCAAAACACCATCCTTGGTGACTTAGACACACTTTTGAACCTCAGCCCTGAAAATCCCGCGTTCGCTATAGCAACGGCATTTCGCAGCGTCACGGATGAAGTGATTGCTCTGCTCGTTGCTGTTGAGACTTTCCAGAAGCAGCTATTTCTAATGAAGAAAAAGGTTGTCTCTACGGATTATCTTATTTCTGTCGGTAAAATTTTGGAGGCGACAAAAGATGACACTACTGAACGCGAAAAAATCATCTCTCAGATTCTGGAAAACAAGGCGCAACTTACCGACTGGCGCGAAACTTTCGGTATTGACATTACAGAGCAGCTGCCATTGCTTGAAGGATTGTATCCGACACTTCCATTGGATACTCAGTACTTCGACGAAGATTTTATTGACAAGCTTCTTGCCCTGTTTGACGATTTGGAATCACAAATTGATGGTGTATTATTGAACAGTGAAAACTTCCAAGCGTTGCATTTATTGATGGAGAAATACCGAAACTCCATAAAGTGTGTCCACATTGATCCACCGTACAACACCAACACGAGCGGTTTCCTTTACAAAAATAATTATCAGCATTCCAGTTGGCTAACCATGATGGAGAATCGGTTGTCCCTCGCCGAGCAGTTGATGGCACCGGATAGCTGCATTCTTTGCCACATTGATGAGAATGAATATGAAAATCTATTTTATCTGTTCAATACTCTGTTGATGCAGAACCAAGGGACTATTGTTTGGGATAAAAGAAATCCGGTTGGTGGCACAAATACGATTGCCACACAACACGAATATATTGTTTGTAATTCTAAAGGAAATGTCAAACTTTACGTCCAGCCTCTCAATCGTGAAGCGATACTCAGAAAATCCGGCTCATTGATAGAAAAGCATAATGGTGTCACACAAGAATGCCGCAAGGAGTTCAGAACATGGATAAATAAAAATACAGACTTGAGCGGTGGAGAGCGTGCTTATTCAGAAATTGATGATGAAGGAGAGGTTTATACAAGTGTTCACATGGGAGCACCAGAAAAACGTACCGATCCAAAATTCTTCCAACCGTTAAAACATCCTGTTACTGATAAACCATGTCCTGTTCCAGGAAACGGTTTTTCAGGAACACCAGAATTTATGCAGAAATTATTAGCAAAAGGCGAGATTCTTTTCGGTCCTGATGAAACAACACAACCTCGAAGGAAGTGGTATTTGAAAGAGCGTCTTGTCACTGAATTGTCTTCACTTATACCATCAGGAGAAAAAGGTAAGCATCAAATGGATGCGCTTGGATTAGATTTTCCCTATTGTCACCCTGTTAGTCTATATGAGAAATTGGTCTGGTCAGTTACGCCAGAAGGTAAGGGAATTACGCTTGACTTCTTTGCAGGCAGCGGCACAACAGGTCACGCCGTACTCAATCTCAACAAAATTGAGAAAGAAAAAGGGCAGCGTAAATTTATCCTCGTTGAGATGGGCGATTATTTTGAAAACACCTTGAAGGAACGGATCCGCCGCGTCATGTTCTCACAGAATTGGAAAGCTGGTAAACCGGACGCAAAGAACATTGATGGCACTGTTGGCATTGTCAAGTATCAACGGTTGGAACAGTATGAGGATGTCCTTAACAACCTCACGACTTCACCTCCAGATTACGATGCTAAAGCAGAACTCCCTGTTAAATACCTCTATCGCCCCGAGGAGCAGCAAATCCGGTTGATAATGGATATGCGCACCCCATTTTCTAATCGTATCACCTACGGCAAAGATAGCACGGAAGGCTTTGTAGATGTCTTGGAAACCTATTGCTATTTAAAGGGACTCCCAATTCAGCGTCGTCTGCGGTTTGATTTTGCTGACCAAGTCTATCGAGTTATTCAAAGTGGTAAACGATTGGTTGTGTTCCGCAATGTTATTGAGGATATGGGTGATACACTACGGTTGTTGGAAATTCTCGCAGATGAACGGTTAGCGGATGCCACGCAGTTAGACGTTAACTATGATGCCAATCAAAATGCATTGCGTGAAGGTTCGGACTTGCGGCAGATCCATGTTGTCACTACATCCGATTTTGACACAGGCGCGGTGTGGGATACTGTAGAAGCATAAGAATCGGTCAGAAGAATCTTTGAACTACGCATTTTCATGAAAAATGTGCTGAAAACTAAGTCCCTCTGCTCCAGCACAATTTTTTCTTGACAATTGATACAACCTTATGTTATAATTAAAAATGTGTTGACATTCAACTCAACTTTATGTTATAATTATGAATGGAGAGAAATAATGGAAACCAA
Organism: Candidatus Poribacteria bacterium; assembly: GCA_003635195.1. GTDB lineage: Bacteria > Poribacteria > WGA-4E > WGA-4E > WGA-3G > WGA-3G. Next base: position 96,308 of record PYIY01000099.1, read on the forward strand.
GACGTTTGGACAAACGCTCAAGGAAATAAGGCGCAGCAAGGGGGTAACCCAACGTCAACTGGCAACTGCAGTGGGTGTGGACTTTTCTTATATCAGCAAAGTTGAGAATGACCGGATGCCGCCGCCTGCTGCAGATACCATCGTCAAAATCTGTGAGAAACTCGGTGTACCGTCTGATGAATTATTGGCGATGACAGGAAAGATGCCAACACCGGTAAAGGAAGCGATCAGTGAGAACCCGGCTGCACAACAATTCCTACGTGAAGCGCAAACGATGACCCTCACAGATGATGAATGGGGTGCTCTTACACAACAACTCAAGAAACTGCGATAGTAAGGAGAGATGGTATATGGTTGGGGAACAGATGACTTTATTTCGAGAAAGTGAAAGCGAATGGAATAATGAATCCCACAAGTCTAAACTTTCGGAGTGGTCCTACTCCCGCCGCGGTACATTAGAGCAATGTGCTCGGAAGTACTATTATGAATATTACGGCTCGAACTTGCAGAAAGCCAAGGAGGACCCGCAAAAGAAGAAACTTCGCTTTTTGAAAAAATTGCAGAACCGACACTTACGATCGGGGGACATATTGCATTATGTCATCAGATGGTACTTGAAAGAATTTCAACAGGGAAAACAACCGTCACTTGGTCAAGTACTACAATGGGCAAAGAAAGATTTTCGTACAGATATCAAGTATTCTCAACAATATGAACACGGATCCCCGCTTTCAGACGATTTTCGCCATCCCAAATTACTATTAGAGTTTTACTATGGGTTGCCGGATGTTAAATCCGTTTGTGCTGATACAGAAGAACGGCTCGTGACAGCATTGACGAATTTTATAACAAGTCAAAACGTTGCACAATTTCGTGAGGGCGCGCGTAAAGCCTCAGCATTAATAGAAGAGTCGGCTCGTATGAAAAACGATGATTTTACTTTAAGTGGAAAAGTAGATCTTGTTTATTGGGAAGACGATAGGATTGTGATAGTTGATTGGAAAATCGGAGGTTCAGGTAATAGTGATGATAGTTTGCAAATGCTTGCCTATGCATTGTGGGCAAAGCAAAAATTTGAATGTCCACTTGATTCTATTATACTTCACAAAGCACATTTAGAAGATAATACCGTATCAACGTTTAATGTGAGTGAGAAAGCACTAATGCGGGTTGAGATGCGAATTCTTCAAGACCTCGACCGGATGCGGGAAGCAGACAAGTACGGGGTTCGAGGGGTTGCAGAGACTTTCACGCCTTGTGCTCAACCGAAAATCTGTGAGATGTGTCAATTTCAAGAAATCTGTCCAAAGGAGTAACGCTATGATGGAAACAAATATTCGCATTGTAGAACCGGGAATTGAATTAATACTTCTAACAAGATGTGCTAAGATTAAAATCTTGGCCCCTTCAGCCAAAATGATAGAAAAGGTTTGCAATCAATTTGCAAGTCGAAATTTGGCAGCTGTTTATTGCCCTCAACGGCAACAAATCCTCGTGCTTACACCAAATTTTATTTCTCAATTTATGGTGAAGGACGATAAAGAAGACTGGACTGTTAAAGTAGTAGATGGCGGAAAAAATCAAAAACTCCAATTCTCACACTCCGAAAATGACGCGTCACTACTTGCTCAACTTATTGAACGGCATGTCCAAATTGAAATAAAACGTCGTTTAAAAATGCAAACTCCTGATAGTCCACGCATCTTTCAGACCCCTAAACCGTTCGATACCGTCGAAGATATTGATGTCTACAGGCGATTTGAAGTCTCGGCACTTCCAATCCAAGGGATTGGCGTTGGGATTTCAGTAGACATTAGCACAGCGTTCTTTAGCCATTGGACTGTAGCGGATGTCTTTCGAGATGACATTCCAGATCACGAGCAGCAACGTCTGCAAAAAGATTTTGAATCTTTAAGCCAGCGTCAACGCGGACAGAAGGGAACACTATTATATGATTTAGGAAATAAGCAGAGAAAATGCTATTTTGACCAATTCCTACAAGGGATCACTTGCGCAACAACTGGGACCTTATATGTCAATGGGCAAACCTATAACTCGTTGTTTGAGTACTATCAACACAATCAATCTCACCTAAAGATTAATCCTGATGATAGTGTTGCCATGGTATCATTCCCACGTATGAATCAACCACGACCTGTTGCTGCAAAACTGCTGCGTTTGCGAGTAAGGAATGAATCACTTCCGAGGTTATTAAAACAGGTAGATAAGATTGCACCAAAGGACCGGCGTAGACTTATCAGTGGTTTTTGGCAATCTCTCGGAAGCAATCCATTGGAACGCGCAGAACTATCCGTTTCACAACATTTCTGGTGCCCAGAGGAAAAACAAATAATCAACCTGCTACCACCAACATTGCAATTTTCTGATGGAGCCACCTTACCGGCACCACAAAAACGAGATTATAGGGAATTCCAAGAACATTATCGCCAACGACTCCCTCTACTACACAAAGTTGGATGCTTAGATATCCCTTTTTTGATGGATCGGATTGTCCATTTTGCGATACCGAAGAAGGCACGCCAAGAAATGCGAGGTTATCTCATCAGGGATATTACTGAAAACCTTCGACAATTAACAAAAGTGCCTATAACCTCAGAAGCCTTGCTATATGATTCCTTAGATGACGTTTTTTCTAAAATTAAACACCATCCAAATCCCGGAACTGTCGTGTTCGTATTTGACGAAGAAACTCCCGAAGCCTATTATACAGTTTCACGCCAACTTTCTAACTGGCGGGTTAAGCGAATTACACTCAGAGAGTTAACAAACCAGTTTGGGAGGCTTAAATCAACAGGAAATCATGGAGGCAACCCACCTCTTAGGGCCGAAAGAGGTTGGAAGTCATTTATTGAGATGATTACTTTGGATGTGCTTCAACAGATGGATTGCATACTGTGGGATTTAAAAGATGAACCGGCTTACGATGCCCATCTCGCGATTGACGTTGGCAGAGAAGGACGATATTTTGCGTTATCACTTCTTATATTTCATCCATCACTTCGTATATGGACTGTTGTAAAGCCAAAAACTGATGTTAAAAAAGAAACAATTAACGGGGCCATTCTAGGTGAGGAAATTATTGAACTCTGCAATGAAGTGGCACAGCGGAAAGACTTCCAACCCCTTCGTTCTCTTCTCGTGTTACGTGATGGACGCGAATGCGGCGGTGAATTAGAAGCAATCTACACTGCCAAACAAAAGTTAAGAAAGCGGAAATTCTTTACCGAAGAAGTAACAGTGGACATAGTGGATTTCCATAAGAACATAGCGAAAAATCCTCGACTTTGGGCAAAAATACAGAGAAATAGAATTGAGCAAGCATTTGAGGGTAAAGCTGTTGTCTTGGACAACCGGAAAATAGTCCTCCCCACAACTGGAGCACCTACACTACGTCAAGGAACAGCCGACCCCGTCATGCTCGTGGGTCAGAATGATGGCGTTGATATGGTTCGTGTAACTAAGGCAGTGTACGCTTCTACACACCTCAATTTTTCCAATCCCAATGTCACTCAGAAACTTCCACTTGAACTTAAGCGAACCGACGACGCACTCACAAGTCGTGATTCACAGGAAATCAGACGGATTCGCTAAATCCATTTCCTTATGGTGGACTTAGGATAAGTGAAGGAGTGAAACTGATGATCAATTCACAATGGAGAGCGGTTCAGAGTTTTCAGGAGAATCAAAATCTCATCTCCGCTATCAATATCTTGTCAATTCATATCAAATTGAAGATGGCAGGGCATTCCGATTTGAACAAGGAAGAGACAATACAAAAGGCGAGGGAAGAACTGTGCTCGTTTTTGACAGAACTGAATCCACAAGTGCAGCGCGCTGAGGTAGAGAATAAGCCCCTTTTAGGCGTAGATCTACGGCGGCGGCAATTTGTCAAGCACTTGATTACCGCGAAGCAAGGGGACCGCATCCGTTCGCCATTTCTCCTTGATAAACTATCAAAGGGAGTACAACTTCTGCGCTCTGATGCAAAAGCAGATAAACAGGACCTTTTACTATTTTTGGAAGAACTCCGAATGCTCCTTGAAGAACATATTGGAAGCGATGTGCAGCAGCTCTTTGGAGGTTTTTAATTGCAAGAACTTCTCAAACAAAATAACACCGCCCTGCGCCATGAAATTGAGCAGCTACGGCGGAGTTTGACAGATGCACAAGGAAATATCCCTGATGAGTTCCATGCCTATACAGAACGGATCACCGACGAGTGCGATATTCTCTACCAACGTGTTCTTCGCAATCTCGAATACCTTGAATTTGGGTTGGAAAGTCTCCTCAAAGATATTTTGAGCGAAACCGAATTAGTAACCCGAGCCTTTTATGACCTTAACGGGCAACGAGTCAGCCCGATTTTACGTGTACGCGATTCGGATCGGTTATCGCTAAAGTTTCTGCTATGGTTGCATGCGACTCACCCCCAAGCGAAAAATATTCCGGCTGCGATATGTGATGGAGAATTTGGTGTTTGGCCCATTCAACCAACGCTTTACGCCACACCGTGCACTTCCCAAAAAGGGTTGCTCAATTTGCCTATCTTCTTTCATGAATTCGGGCATTTGCTTTATACGTTTCATCAATCAGAGATGAATGATCTGATCAATGAATTGCAAGCGGAAATCAGAGATTTGCTTCGTCCACCTGTGGAACGAAACGACCAATTTGCACAAACGCAAGAAAAAAGTCGAAACGTGATTGTTGACACATGGTATGAATGGGCACAAGAATGCTTCTGTGACGCTGTTGGTCTTGTCATGGGAGGGTCTTCGTTCGCTTATACGTTTTCGATGTATTTCAGGGTGCTCGGATGGAACGAATATCATGTACCCAGAGAAAAACTCGTTCATAGAAGTCACCCCGTTACTTGGATCCGCATCCATCTGCTTGTTAATCGCGCTCAACGAATGGGCTACAATGCAGCTGCTATCAATTTGGAAGAAAAATGGAGTCAGGTCGCTGCAGCGTTAGGAGTCATGGAAGACTACTACGGTTTTTACGACTCAAAATTCCTCCCTATGATTCAGACCAAATTAGATGATATGATTACAGAAACTTCACCACGTGAATTTCGGGAGTCAGAAGTCTCAAATCAGGAGGACTCAACTTTTACCTCGCCAGTCGCGTTATTGAACGCCGCATGGCAAAAATTTCAAGATGATCCGGAAAACTACCGCGAGTGGGAAGAAGACGCAATAGTGCGCTTTCTTGATGCCGATATTTGATTGCGAATTTGTGGAACTTCAGCAAGGATTAAAAGTAGAAAAGTTTATGGCACTTTATCAAAATTACGAAACAAAAATCCTAACTGAAAACAGAATTGACATCCAAAACGATGGGACAAAGCGCGATATTGAGTTGTACGACCCGGACCAGACGTTACAACTGCCTGTCGAACCGTTAGAACGGATTCAGGATTTCTTAGACGATTACAATTATCTGACAGGGCAGAATTTTAAACTTCGTTATTATCAGGTGTTGGCTTTACTCTTTACCGAATGCTTTTTTGCTGACCAGCAATCGGATGGATACAATGAAAATAGCAGACAAGAGACACACCGAATGCTGGCGTATTGGATGGCGACTGGCAGTGGCAAAACGCTCGTCATGCATCTCAATATCCTGCAATATTTGCACCATTTCTGCCAAAAAGACAATGCCCGTTTACAAATTTTCCTAACAACGCCCTTAGCAAATTTGATCAAACAGCATGAACGCGAGTTGGAACCATATGTTCGCCAACTCAATGAAACCTATAACAACCGGATTGAGTTCATAATTGACACGACCCAAGGACTTTTGCAAAAAGATGATGACTATTTTCACTTGCCAGATGATGGTGAGATTCGTCGTCTTATTTTAGTAGATGAAGCGCACATCGGTTTGACAAGCCAGCAATCTGGTAAATTTAGAGAACTTCGGCGGAACCGTCTGAATGTAGGAAATTCCTTCCTATTTGAATATTCCGCTACATTCCACAACCTCGCTACAGAATTGCAACCCGAATATGATAAAGCAACCATCTATCGATACGATTATACTCGTTTCTATAACGATGGATACGGCAAAGACCACTTTTTCAAGCCGATAGCAGAAGATACGGTAGTTGACGAATCCGAGGAAAAAATTAAAGATAATCTGAACGAGTGCCTTCGAGTCATGGAAGAAAAGTTACAGATTTTCAATAGCGTCCAAAAGGATGAGCAATATGACAATGACTTGACCGCACATCGTCCTTTGATGGCATTTATGGGACACACAGTGGAAAACCCAAAAGAGGAAGGGAAAAATAATAATGACGAAGTCTCCGACATCCAGAAAGTTCTTGATTATTTTGCGGCACTGAGTGATTCGGAGCGACAGAAATTCAGATATATTTTTGGTGATCTTATTGGACCCCTGACTGTTGCTCGCAATTCAGACAACAATAACGAACTACTTTTGTCTTACGGAGAAGGTAAAAAATGGGGGATGATTAACGTCGGGGATGCTACAAGTTTTTACAATAGCATAGAAAACAATCACATTGTAACTCGCGATGAAGAAATTAGAGATACGAATCTCCATTTTGAAAACCTTGATAACGAAACGAGCCCAATAAATGTATTGATCGGAAGTCGTAAATTCGCAGAAGGCTGGAACTCTTATCGCCTCTCTGTAATTGATTTGATTAATTTGGGAAGTGCCAAAGGTAACCTGATTATACAAATTTTCGGACGCGGTGTTCGGTTAAAAGGGAAGGGTGGAGACGGAAAACGGCGGTATATTGACCATAAATCGGACTATCGTTTTCCCTATCAAGACGTGGAGTCTAATATTCGGCGATTGGAAACGTTAACTGTCTACAGTTTGAAGCAAAGTTATCTTAAGCGGTTTCTTGATGAAGTTCATGCAGGCAGTGTCTCGCGTCAGCACGTCTTTAAAATTCAAGTGAACCCCATGCTTTTTAAAATAGATAGTGGCACATCAGTTGACTTTGAGGAATATCGCCACAAATTACTCATTTTTAAGCAGGGTAATATAGCAGGTAGTGGTATAAAGCGCGTAACGTTCAAGGGTAGTGAAATACATTATACCTATTTTGATAGCGGCACCGAAAAGTCTGGTACCATCAATAACTGGCGGTCCCTGGTGTTAGATTACCGAACAGATAAAGGGAAAAATGCGCCAAACGTCTATGAAGACCTCCGACAAAATAACGAGAAGTATTTTTGTTATCTGAATCGAGCAAAACTTGCCACCGTTATTCAGCGCGAGGCGGAGAAAAACCAGCTGCAACTCTATAACAAAGAAAATTATGCCCCTACTATCATTGATTTTCTGTCACTTATCAGGGACATTCGTTATCAAAAACAGGGGCAAGATCTAATCGCTTGGACAGATCGGCTCAACCGCCAAATTGTAATTGATGTCACTCGGAATCTGCGGAACCGCATAAACGCTCATATCAATCGGTCAAATTATGTTTATGAATCGTTGAAGCGGGAAGATTTTATTTACGAGTACACGGTAACGAAAGAGTTTCCGACACAAGATGAATTGAACGCTTTTGTGGAACAGGTTGAAAGCGCAGCATCAGATGCATTTCAAGAGAATCCACACGCTCAAATCAAAAACAAATTGCAATTACACTTACCCCGACGACATCAACACATTTATGAACCTCTTATGCGTCCAGCAGAAGAGGTAGAAAACGAGCATCGCGATGTTAAAGTATCGCCTGATAGGTTAAACGCGGGCGAAAAGAAATTTGTTGAAAACCTGACTGAATACATCAAGTTAAATTACCAACGAAATGAAAGATACGAATTCTATCTGATGCGAAACACGCAAAAGATCGGTATCTATTTGGAAAGTGACGCAGGGAGTTATTATCCGGACTTTGTGCTATGGGCACTTGATACACAACAAGATATAACACACATTATCTTCATCGATCCGAAGGGTGAGCGCGAGATCATTGGCGGAACAAAGGGCAATTATAAGAATCATCCGAAAGTTAAACTCGCTCAAAAATCTGAGGACAAGACGCTCGTCACACTTGAAAGGCAGTTAGAGTCTGAACAAGGTCGGAAATTCTGTCTCAATTCGTTTCTACTGTTACGGGATAGCTCCGAGTTAGGTCGTGGAGAAACTGCTGCGTTTATTGAAGACAACATGTTACCATATAACATTCTCCGATTGGACTGGCATGAAGAAACAGAGGACGGTTCCACCAGTCAGTTCAGAGATCGAAAATCGTATTTGGATTTGATGTTTGAGAAGGTTGGAATTCGTTAGTTTTAACGTTGAAAATCGGCATTTTCTCGTTGTATAATAGTTGGGTAACCCGCCCCCATAGGTGTTAATTTAACGATTTTCCGCGGCAACTTTGGTAGCAAAGTTTACAAATGCTTAAGAAACACCCAAGCAAAACCCCTTACAGGGCTTAGATCCGGGGCGAGCGCGTTTCTATAAACATTGTGAAGAAATACCCAAGCAAATAAACCCTACGGGGCTGAAGAAGTTTTTGAAGTCTTCAAGGTTTCAGCATGAAATCCGGTTCGGTTAGGGGATTTAGTCTGGGAATAGACTAAATCCATTCCTTGTATTACATTCCGAACCTACCTGAGGACCACAAGGATTATTTTTTCTAAAATTGAGCTTATGGCGGATATAATATCCGCCTTTATTTTATCACTATACTATTTCACGCGCAGGATAGTGTTTATCACCGGGTGACACATCCGTCGGATCGTTCAGCACAGCCGTCTCCGGCGGCACCATAATCTGGTGCTCATTCACTGGATCATCGGTCTCCGTGCGCCACTGCTCTAAACGGTCTCGCATTTCCGCAAGGACTTCCGCATAGTCGGGATCTCCTGCGAGGTTATGTGCCTCTGATGGATCAAACACGACATCGTACAACCGCTCCGATTCAACCGGATCATCACCCCAACCGTGCGCCATCATAAAGGTTTTACTGATGCTATCGTCGCAGTTCGGTAGTGCCCACTTCTCTGCCTCATCATAGCGTCGGATGTATTTCCACCGCTGGGTCCGAACGGCGCGCTGCGGTTCATAACAGCAGTGATAGTTGACTTCAGCAAAAATAGCGTCACGAATATCGTCCGCCTCGCCGCGAACTAACGGTAAAAGAGAAGTACCTTGCAACCATGCGGGAGCATTGATACCTACCAATTCGCAAATAGTAGGAAACAGATCAATTTGGCTCACTAATCCGTCTACAACTTGTCCACCCTCAAAACCACCAGGACCACGGACAATCAACATTACACCGATACCGTGATCACTCAGATGGCATTTCATTCGTGGGAAAGCAAGTCCGTGGTCAGTCGTGCATATCACAAGTGTGTTATCAGCGATTCCGTTTTCCTCAAGTGCGTCAAAAACCACACCCATCTTCCTATCAAGCGTCCGTGCTGCGTCTATGTATTCCGCCATATCTTGTCGGGTTACAGGCGTATCAGGGAACGGTGCTGGCGGTTTTACATAGCGCGGATCCGTCTTCGGTTCACCATCTGGTGGCGGATCGAACCCTTTCGCTCGGCGATGCGTTTCACCAAACCCAATGTCTAAGAAGAAAGGCGCGTCATGTTTCTCGGCGATGAAGTCGCGTGCGCGTTCTTCAGCACCTGCCGGTCTATTATTTTCTGCTAAAATCCGCTGGTATCCCGTCTCTTTGACATCTCGCACGACGTGCTGGAATCCTGCTAACGCTGTGGTGTACCCTGATTGATTCAGGGTGTGGGCTATGAGATGTTCCGGTACAGGGAGGCTCCATCCCCGGTTTGCCAAACCGCCCATACCGCAGCTATGTGCCCACTGTCCGGTAAGGAGTGCGGCGCGTGAGGGTGAACAGGTCGGGTTTGCGCAGAAGGCATTTCGGAACACGACACCCTCTTCCGCAAGTTTTTGTATGTTCGGTGTCGGAATCGCATGCCCGTAAGGTTGCACATACCGTCCCGTGTCGTGTGAATGAATATAGATTATATTTGGTTTGTTCATATTTGTTTTTGATAAATCCGAAAATGGAAGCGAACTAAGACGACTTCTCCGGGTCTAAATGCTGTAAATGGGCCCATGCGGCATCTTCCTCTGGACGCAGCCAGTCCTGCGCGAGCGCATCTTCACTTAGCAAGGCAGTTTCGGGAACATGGAGTTCCTCGCTGAAAATAGTTACGAACGCGCGCGGGTTTTGGTAACTGAACCGGTTTGACTAATTTCACATTACCTTGTTCATCAATTGTAGCTTCAAGGGTTTTTAACATGATTCACCTCATCTTCATGCATGCAAAGCGGTCAAACAATAATGATGTATACAGTGGACAAAGACGACTAACATTATCCAACGGATAGATTGAGTATACAATACAACTTGTAAGGATGTCAACAACTTTTTTACAATTCCTGTTTGGAAATCTGACAGTTTCCGAAAACTTTTACTATCCTTTTCGTCTGATCAGAATCTATTTAATCAAACGAACCTAAAAGGGATACCTGGGAGGAACATTACATGTTAAAAAGATTTCGTATTGTCTTTACACTTTTACTCGTCTTTGGTCTCAGCGCAGCACTAATGGGTGATGAATCGGAGATTACCCAATATTTTCCAGGGGCACTCGGAAGTTACTGGGTTTATGTAGACCAAGATGGGAATGAATTAACGCGTCGTGTTGTTGAGAGTGAAGAGATCGCAGAGGAAACATATCACGTCTTTGACTATGAACCTGCTTTAGAAAACTCGATAGATTATGACTATCACATCCACCCGGATCTCTATCGAGTTGGTGAAGAAGGGATCGCGTTTTTAATTGGCAAAGAAGCAAAGAAAGCACTGCAGGCACGTTTTGTCAAAGAGATGGGGACTCTTCTCAAAATGCTTAAGGAAATAGCACCGCCTGGGGCTGAGGCAGGTTTTAATCTTCTCTACGAGATTGAGGTAGAAGCACAGGAGCAGTTCTATATGTTATCAACGTTTACGACCTTCAATGAAAAGTGGGACGCAATGCGAATGAAAGCCAAACTCACGATAACACCTGATCCGCCGCAGGGAGATCCTGATGAAGCCATACTCGAATTCACTATCGTTGAAAAAGGTGAAATCTTAGGCACGGAGAGCGTTGAGACATCTGCTGGCACCTTTGAAGACTGCTTGAAGGTGGAATACCGAACATATACAGGCATGGCGGTATTCCCTGAGGAAGCAGAAGACGAAGATGCAGATCCACCTGGCGAATCCATTACAACGCTATGGATTGCCCCGAATGTCGGAATTGTTAAGTTTCACCAAAAGGCGGAGGATATTCTTCTAAAAACTGTTCCTATCCCTGAAATTGTGGCTTCAAGGACAGTCAAAACTCTTGAATTAAAGAAGTATGAAATCGCGCCTATTGATTCAGAAGGCAATGGAAGCGACTAATGCTGCAGGGCATGCCGGATTGAAATTGACTAAAACCTATTTATTACGGACAAATGCCACTAACGCCGTGGTATAGGAGGGTTCGCCTTGTAAATCTCCGTCAGCAGGTGCATGGCGTGCAACGACTCTTCCTTGCCGTATTGTGGACACTGATGCAGACCTGCAGCAAGGCAGCGGTGAATCGCTTCGGCTTGGTACAGGAAGCCGTGCTGGTTTGGGGAGGCGTGTCGCATACTTACTGTTCTCGGTAATGGATACTCGAAGGTGTGTAACGGGGCAGGCGCGTTCCCTGTTCTATACTGAGAAGGCACACCATTTGGGGGCGGGATTCGGATAGAGAGACGCGTCGGACAGTGTGCCGGACGTTCAAGCGTGATACGTCCTTTTGTGCCGACGAGTTCCGTCACCTCTGGCAGCTCAGAGTTGCGGGGTGGAAAGGTCAGCACCGCGCACTTATTTTCACCAAATTCCACAATCGCACCACGCGCATATCTACCCGTCGCGACAATTGATGTCGGTACGGCATCCGTGCCGAAGCCGAGTGGGACAGCCTGAATCGTATAAATCGGATCGAAGAAATCCGACTGAACAAGCACGACTTCACCGATAGTACCGTTCTCAATCTCGGTTCGCGCGTGTTCCACCGCGGGGAAGAAACGAGTCCAGACACCATCCTGCAGCATCACGCCTTTCTCTTCAGCGGCAGCGTACATTTCCCGCGCTTCAGAAATATTCTCGGCGAACGGTTTTTCACACAAAACGTGTTTGCCAGCTGCAATCGTGAGCAGCGTATGTTCCTTGTGCAGCCGGTTAATTGTGCCGATGTATACAATGTCCACGTCGGCGGCTGCGACCATTTCTCCGTAGTCGCCATACGCCGTGGCAATCCCGTACTGCCGTGCGAATGCTTTCGCTCGGTCTATTTCACGGGCTGCTACAGCAGTCACGGTTGCCCCTTCGCAGGCGTGCAGAGCCGCTACCCACATCCCTGAAATCCTACCAGCACCGAGGATGCCCCAACGTAACGGAAAAGCGACATCACTTGCATTTGTAAGCCCGCGGCGAATATCTAACGGTGTTGAAGGAGATATATTGTTTGTCATAACGATCCATCTTAAAGTCCCCCTGATAAGGGGATTTAGGGGGTTAGAGAACTAAAATATCAGCTTTACAGTCCCCCTGATAAGGGGGATTTAGGGGGTTAAAGAAATATATCGCTTTTCTTTTCGATGCAATTTGCGTAAGACCCGAATCCCTATTTCCACGGGTCAAGAACAACTTTCCCGCAGTCATGTGTACACTGCAACGCCCACGCCTCCTGAATCTGGCGCATCGGAAAGGTGTGCGTGATGAATGTATCCAGCTGCTCCTTAATTTGTGAAATCATCCGCATCATAGCAGGTGTGCCGGTGAGGCTATAATGCCGCGTGCCGTGTAATGTCAAGCCTTTATTGATAATCTCGCCCCCCTGAATTGCAACTTCACCAATTCCACCAATCAATGAGATATGTCCTTTTGGACGCGTTACATTAATCAACAATTGGACTGCTGCGGCAGCGGCTGAGCACTCCACACCTTTATCTGGACCTCTACCGTCGGTCAAATCTCGAATCTGATCGGCGGCATCTTCATCTTGTGGATTCACAACTTCGGCTGCACCGAGTTTTTTCGCAAGGGCTGCGCGATACGGGTGGCTTTCAACAGCGATGACGTGTGCACCTCTATACACAGCATTAATCACACCACCAAGTCCAATAGGTCCCATTCCCGTGATGAGGACGGTATCAAGCGCGTTGACATTCATTAACCGCATGGCATTAAACGTTGATCCAAGCCCGCAACATGCCATTCCGGCGTGATGATAAGAGAGACCTTCTGGAATAGGCACTAACTGCCAGTCCTTTTTAAGGATATACTGCGCAAAAGTTGTTGTCACACCCGTCTGTTCGGGGATGTTTGGTGCCTGATGATCGTTCCGGCAGTGGGCATATTCGCCTGCCAGGCAGAGCGAACACTTCCCGCAAGGGTAGTGTGGCATCACGACAACGCGGTCGCCTACCTTGACAGTGCCTGCCTGCGCGATTTCTACGACTTCACCAGCGGCTTCGTGTCCGAAACTGTCGCTTGTCCCTTCATTTTTGAAGCCTTTGTATTCCGTACACATAGGTGCTGAATGAATTTTGACGACGACGAACTCACCCTTGGCAACCGGATCTGGTTTGTCAATTAAGCCCGCGCTTTCAACGCCGAATTTTGCAACGACTTTCATGAAAATCTCCACTTTTTAATAATATAAACGATGTTACTCGAATTAGATGCTACCAGAGGGGACTTCCGTTTTTATGGAAACCGTTGGCGACGGCTAACACGATCAACGCAACCATCGCTAATCCGAGGAGGCCAATAGCAACGTAAAGATCGAGATTCCCTTGGAAGGCGAAACTTTTTTCCAGACGTTCGTTGCCAGATTGTCGAACCTTTTTCGTTAAGGCCTGTTTATCGTAAGTTGTCAGTTTCGACTCGCCCGGAGATGCGAGTGCTGCCCGTTGGTCGAGAAACCGTTGAATCCGCCAGGATTGCCACTTCCGTAATAAGAATCGACCCAAGATAACAGTGCCAGTAGTAGCGAATAGAACCATTGCTCCGATACACCAATCTGTCAAAGGGAGGTGCCAAGGTAGGTGTTTGCCATCCATCGTTTTCTCCTTAAAGAACGCAACTATAGTGTAAGAAATGGGACAAAATGAAGCCGCGTGGAATTACCTGTTATGAAATTATAACAGATTTCGATGCGTAAATCTAATTAAAACGGTATTTCCGCAGAGCCATTCAGTTCTCGGTTTTTAGTTCAATTTTGCCGCCCCCGGCCCGGTAGGTGCGGTGTTTTTGCTGGGTGTCTTGATAGGTGTCTTTGCTTGGGTGTTTCTGCGGATTTCTGCGGATTTCTGCGGATTTCCCTCCTAACCGCACCGAATTCTGAAAAAAGGCGAGAAACTCTATAATTTCTTAAAACTAAATGCCTCTGAAAAGAAAATAGATTCGGCTTGACATTGCGCGTATTCTATAATAAAATAGGGAAACAATCTGTTTGGGCAATCCAAGCGAATCGTATGAAACTATTCAAATACACTTTCACACTTTTCATATTCCTCCACACACTGTTTGCAATTGCCGCGCCGCGATTTCATCCCGAAGCGGCACGGTTGTATGATGCTGGGGTGCGTGCACTTACGCATGGACAAGACGAAAAAGCGCGAACTGCTTTAGAGAAGGCAGTCGAACTTGACGCATCGATAGCGGATGCACACTGCGTTTTGGGATTGATTTATAAAGGTGCCGAGGAGATTCATGCCGCGGCTGAAGCGTTTCAACGGGCGACAATCGCAGATGAAAACTATGTTGAGGCGTACTATGAGCTCGGTGATGTGCTACTCACGCATTTGGGGGACACAGCCCAGGCAATACAAATCCTACGGAAAGCAGTGGCGATAGATGCCAATCATGCGCGCACGCGAACCCTATTAGGGATCGCCTATTTTCGTGATAATCTAACCGATGCTGCTATTCATGAACTTCAACACGCTATTAAACTCGATCCGACTTTGAAGACAGCGCACTACACACTCGGAACCGCCTTCCTTCAACAGGAAGCGTGGCAATCTGCTATTGATACTTTCAAAAAACTAATTGAGATTGATCGTTTCCACGCGAAAGCACATTTTAGTTTAGGCACCGCATATCGCCGTATGGGGGAAGCAGAAGCAGCACGGGAGCGTTTGCAACGTTTTGAGGTCCTGTCTATTGAGGAAGAGCAGTTGACGCATCTTAAACGATTTGTGCAGCAAAACGCTACCGATGCCGAAGCGTGGTACCGACTCGGTAGAATCCAACTAAAGCGACAACTATGGCGTGAGGCAACGCAATCTTTGGAGCGTTGTGTCACACTCGCACCACGGGAAACACGCGGTTATGAGGCACTCGGTTATGTTCAATTTCAACGGCAAAACTATAAACAAGCAGCGGCGATGTATCAGAAAGTCATTCAGCAGAAACCGAACGTCGCGACTTACCACAATAGTCTCGGCGGCGCATACTTGATGTTAAAACAGTATCCTAAAGCGATAGAACAATACCAAACTGCTATCCACTTAAAGCCTTCCGAACCACGCTTCTATCTGAACCTCTCTAAGGCGTATGAACTCGCTGGTGCACATACAGAAGCCGAGAAAACCTATAAAGAATATGAGCGTCTTACATCAAAGTCAAAATAAAACAACTGCAAAAGAATATCCACGTATCTATCCGTGTACCAAATGCCTAATCCTACTTTTCATAATTGTGGGGTGCTTACCCTATGCATCGGCTGAACCCGATCTATGCCTCATCCCTGCTGGTACCTTCACAATGGGCAGTGATGACGATCTTCCAAATGAATCACCAGCGCATAAAGTCTATCTGGATGCCTACTATATTGGTAAAACCGAGGTAACCAACGCCGAATATTATCTGTTTTGGCTTGAAAGCGGTGGCACCGGCAGTGAACATACGCCTATCAGTTATGAAGGCGAATTCGGCACTTGGCCCGAAATCGCGAAGACAAAGCCGAATTATCCCGTTGTCGGTGTTTCATGGGATTCTGCTACTGCTTATGCAGCGTGGCGAGGCATGCGATTGCCTACTGAGGCGGAATGGGAAAAAGCCGCTCGCGGAACGACTGCTCGACGGTGGCCCTGGGGAAATACCTTCGCGCAACCGATTAAAGGCGCGACCCGCCACGCAAACGTTTGGAAACAGACCGGGGCGCACCTGAAACCGGTTGGAACTTACCCTACAGGAATAAGTCCTTACGGGGCACACGATATGGCAGGTAATGTCTGGGAATGGGTGGCTGACTGGTATTCAGAAAACTTCTACTACCACAGTCCAGATCGAAATCCAAAGGGCCCCACGGTTGGAAGTCGGCGTGTTGTGAAAGGCGGTTCGTGGTTAAATCCAGAAACGATAGCGAGGTGTTCCGTACGTTTCGGGCAGCACCCTCCGATCGGCACCAGTTTTATCGGATTCCGCCTCGCGAAAGATGCAACGCCTTCATATGAAAAGTAAAAACATACTCCTTTTGATGATATGCCTCATATGGGCATTACCCTTGTTAGCCGCTCCAGGGATTCAATTCGTTGATGTAACCAAAAAAGCAGGCATCAATTTCCGACACATCAACGGTGCCGAGGGCGCGTACCATCTGCCCGAAACGCTTGGGGCTGGCGGCGCGTTCTTTGATGCCGACAACGACGGATTTCTTGACATCTATCTCGTCAACAGCGGCTATTGGGACAAGTCGCTGTCAGCAAAACAAGCAATGAGCGCACTCTATCGCAACAATCGGGATGGAACTTTCACTGACATCACAGAGACCGCAGGCGTGGCAAATCTCGGTAACTATGGACAGGGCACAGCGTGTGCAGATTATGACAACGATGGAGACGTAGATCTTTATGTAACCAATTTCGGTCCGAATGTACTCTACCGCAGCAACGGCGACGGTACCTTTACTGATGTAACGCGCGTCGCAAGGGTCGGTGATCCGGGGTGGAGCAGCAGTGCTTGTTTTCTGGATTACAACGCTGATGGACATCTTGATCTGTTTGTTGTCAATTATCTTGTGTATTCGCGCGATATTACCTATCCGCCTTGTGGGGAAGATGGAACACACACCTATTGCCATCCCTCGCTATTTGAAGGCGCGCCTGATAGACTTTATCGCAACAACGGAGACGGCACGTTTACGGATGTCAGTCAAGCGGCTGGTGTTGGTGGGATTGGGGGTATGTTTTATGGGAAAGGCTTAGGTGTCGTCTCAGCAGACTTTAACAACGATGGCGCGCCCGATCTTTACGTTGCAAACGACGATACCCGAAACGATTTCTTTTATAATAATGGTGATGGCACGTTCAGGGAGATTTCACTCCTTGCTGGATGTGCTTACAGTTTCAACGGTGTAGCGCAAGCTGGTATGGGTGTTACCGTCGCAGACTATAACAATGACAGTTGGCTTGATATTTTTGTCACCAACCTCTCATACGAGACCAATGCACTCTATCGCAACAACGGCGATGGCACCTTTACAGACGTGATTTATGAAGCGCATCTCGGAAAAGAGAGTTATTTATATGTCGGGTTCGGGACGGGTTTCTTTGATGCGGACAGTGATGGATGGTTAGATATTTTCACTGCAAATGGGCATATCATTGATAACATTGAAGACACACACGATATCCTTACGTATCGCCAACCGGATCAACTGTTCCGTAATAAGGGAGACAGCACATTTCAGGAGGTTTCGGAGAGCGCAGGCGGCTATTTTCAACGCGGTACAGTGAGTCGAGGCACACTCTTCGGTGATTATGATAATGACGGCGATGTTGACCTGCTCGTGACACAAAATAAGGGACCCGTAACTTTATTACGAAATGAAACAAAGACACAAAACAACTGGGTATCCATTAAAACTGTTGGTGTGATTAGCAATCAAGACGGTATTGGTACGCGTATCACTCTGGTGACAGATGGACACACACAGACGCAGGAAGTAAATCCAGGATCAAGTTACATGTCTACCCACGACGCTCGGTGCTATTTTGGGGTAGGCGCAAATACAACTGTCGATAGACTTGAGCTGCGGTGGCAGAGTGGCGTTGTACAGGTCTTTGAAAATCTTCCGGTTAATCAGGCGCATATCATTTCCGAATTTTCAGATACACCGGAGGATAAACTCTTCAAAGCAGTATGGACAGGAGATATTGCAACCCTTCGTGGCACAAGCATAGATGTAAACCTAAAAGATACGATGGGACGCTCCCCCTTACGTATTGCAGCCGAAAAAGGCGACATTGATGGGGTGACGTTTCTCATTGAAAATGGAGCAGATGTTAACGTAACGGATGCCAACGGTAATACACCCCTGATTTTCATTATCAACAAGACAGGAAATCAGGATCTCACCGAACAATTGCTTGAAAAAGGCGCGGCAGTAAACATTCAAAACCGTAGCGGTGAAACCGCATTGATGTATGCAGCGTGGCGCGGACAGGCAAATATCGTTCGGCTTTTGCTTGAGAATCGCGCCGATGTCACCCTCAAAAATAGACACGGCGATACGGCGTTGACCCTCGCAGAATCAAAAAGGCATCGCGAAATTGTAGAGATGCTCAAAGCAGCAATGAAATGACAATGCTTGTAAAAGATCAAGGAAACAGTAGGAGAATTCAATGGCTCTGACCCGCGGTGTCACCCTAAAATCAGTTACACTCTCACTCATCCTTATCCCGATCAACTGCTATTGGATTATGTATACGGAAATGGTCTGGTGGGGACTCTTTCCGACGACAATGTCGCTCTTTTTCAATGCAGTCTTTTTTCTTTTTATTATTACACTCTTCAACTTGCTGCTGCGGCGCGTCAAAAAACAGTGGGCGTTGACACACGGTGAGCTGCTCGTTATCTATGTGATGCTTTGTATGGCAAGTGCTATCGCATCACACGATCACGCGCAGGTACTTATCCCTATGATCGGACACGTCTTCTGGTTTGATACGCCTGAAAACGAGTGGCGAGAACTGTTGTACCGATACATGCCGACATGGGGGACAGTTCAAGATAAACGGATTTTGGAGGGATTTTACGAAGGGCAATCCACAATCTATGACATAGAGGTGTTACGGACGTGGTTAGGGCCAACGTTATGGTGGACCAGTTTTATTGTCGTGCTTGTCTTTGTGATGCTCTGCATCAACGTTGTCCTACGCAAACAGTGGACAGAACGCGAGAAACTCGCCTATCCGATCATCCAACTGCCGTTAGAAATGACACGGGACAGTGGCGCGAACTTCTTCCGCGGTAGAGTATTTTGGACAGCTTTTATCCTCGTTTCACTCCTCAATCTTATTAACGGACTCAGCTATCTCTTCCCGACAATCCCGATCGTCGGCGTTCGGTTTCGGAATATCAGCCAATTTTTCACTGAAAAACCGTGGAATGCAATCGGCTGGACACCATTTTCTATCTATCCGTTTGTAATTGGACTCGGATTCTTTATGCCGTTAGATTTGTCCTTTTCCTGTTGGTTCTTTTATCTATTTCGCAAGATGCAACGGGTCGGTGGCGCAATCGTTGGGGTTCGCGGTTTACCGGGATTCCCTTATGACCGACAGCAATCCTTAGGGGCATATCTCGGTCTCGCGATTTTCGCAGTATGGGCAAGCCGAAAATACCTCGCTGAAGTCTTCAAGCAAGTTACCACGGGACGCTCAAGTCTTGACGAATCGGTTGAACCCATGCGGTATCGTGCCGCGATCATTGGTATTGTCTTAGGATGCATCTATCTTATAGCGTTTTCTGTGAAGATAGGCATCAGTATTTCGCTCGGCATCGCCTTTTTTGTCATGTATTTTGCACTCTCAACGGGGATCACGCGTATGCGTGTAGAATCCGGCGCGCCTGCCCATGACTTACACTTTATGGGACCAGATTACGCCTTACCTGCGATTTTAGGCTCGCGCGGCATGGGCGGCTCTAATCTAACAGCACTCTCTTTTCTCTTTTTCTTTAATCGCGCACACCGAAGCCATCCGATGCCGCATCAATTGGAAGGCTTCCAACTCGCTTCACGGGCGCGATTTAACCCGAAACCGTTGGTGTGGGTAATGCTTTTGGCAGTACTTGTGGGTTCTATTGGCTCTTTCTGGGCATATTTGCATGACGTCTATCGCTTCGGTTCATCGGGAAGTTTCGCACACCATCCGTTCAACCGACTCCAACAGCAGCTCAATTTCCCGACAAACACGAACATACCTGAAGTGACGTTTATGGGGATCGGAATGGGATTCACGTTTCTCCTGATGTTTCTACGGATGCGGTTCTTTTGGTGGCCCTTCCATGCTGTCGGTTATGCGGTATCTGGGGCAGCGGATTGGTGTATGAACTGGCTCTGGATTTCACTCATGATTAGCACAATCGCAAAATGGCTAATTATTAAGCAGGGCGGATTGCAATTACACCGAAAAGCAGCACCTTTTTTCCTCGGTCTCATCCTTGGCGAGTTTGTTGCTGGTAGTTTGTGGAGTTTCTACGGCATGGCGACGGAGACCCGAATATTTCCGTTTAAGGACTGGTAGTTTACTGATGCGCGTAATTTCATTTATGGCAATCAGGCATCCTACCCTTCCCGAAATCACGTCACTAACAATTGTATACCTAATGTTCTGTCACCTCTAAACTGATAGGCGGTTCGTAGTAGGGCAATTCATTGCCCGTTGTTCTCACTGTGAAGCAGTGCGATAAATCGCACTACTACGAACCGGGTTATCTCTCATTTCAAGGCTGACAGACTACTAAATTGGATCTGGGAGGTCTCTGATGGAAAAAGACGATATTGAACTGATCCAGCGCGTATTGTCACGGGACGAGACGGCTTTCAGTTGAGAACTTGATAAGGAGAATTGACTATGAGAAATATTTTTCTGTTCATGCTCCCGATGATGCTTGTGTGCCTACCGTGGCTATTCGCCAGTTTTGCACAAAATTACATCCCTGGCTACCTGCCTGAAGGTGCTATTGCGCGATTTGGGAAAGGTTATCCCTTTGATTTTCAATACGCTCCGGATGGAACAAAACTTGCTGTCGCGAGTACAATCGGTATCTGGATCTACGATACCCGGGCCGGTGGTGAAGAACTCGACCTGCTCACAGGGCATACATACTATGTCAGTCGTGTCATTTTTAGTCCTGATAACAAGACGCTTGCGAGTATATGTCGTTGGGAAGACTATACTGTTCGTTTATGGGATGGTGTCACGGGTGCCCCCAAGGCGATACTTGTAGGACACACGGATGAGATTAATACTATCGTTTTCAGTCCTGATGGCAACACGCTTGCGAGTGCGACTGGGAACATCCGTTTATGGGATGGTGTCACCGGTGAATCAAAAGCGACACTCACAGATCATAGGGGTTCGGTTAAAGTGTTAGCGTTCAGTCCTGATAGCAGTCGTCTTGCGAGTGGCGGTGCCGACGAGGTCATCCGCCTTTGGGATGTCGCTACAGGTGAACTTCTGCTAACGTTTGCAGCACACGCGAATTCTGTTAATGCCTTGATGTATTCTCCAGATGGGGAAAGGATTGCCAGTCAAGGTCTGGATGGCAACGTTTGTCTCTGGAACGCTCAGACGGGTGAATTTCTGCATCTCCTCAGCGATCGGACAAAAGATG
>PYIY01000099.1:118039-130199 GCA_003635195.1 Candidatus Poribacteria bacterium
ACTTTTCAAAAGATAGTGAAACGCTTGCGACTGCGCATTACGATGGAACAATCCACTTGTGGAACACTGACACTGGCGAGCCTCTGAAAACCGTCAATGCGGGTACAAGACTGTATGGGATGTACTACTCCCCCGATGGAAGCACATTTGTCTGTAATGACGATGATGGGAGAATTCTGCTCTATGATGCTAACACCGGAGAACTTTTACATGCCTTCAAAACGCCCAGCGGAGGTGTGGCTGACATGAGGTATTCTCCCGATGGGCAGATACTTGCGGCTTCTTGCGCATTTGGGTTGCTTTTTTGGGATGTGGACACTGGACACCTGTTGCAAAAGATCACTGGTTACTCGGATGTGGTTCAGTCCGTGATCTACTCGCCAGATGGAGGCACCCTGGTGAGTTTGGACGATGTTCTCCGTTTTTGGGATATTGAGACCCAAAAACTCCTGCGAACCCTCACGCCTGAAAGTTCAGTGCGTTCCATCGCGTATTCTCCCGATGGACAGACGCTTGCGTGCGGAACCCGAGACAATGCGATCCAGTTATGGAACACCAGCAGATGGCAGCAGAGAACAACGCTTGAAGGGCACACGAATGGTGTCTCATCGGTCGTCTTTAGTCCCGATGGTCAAATGCTTGCAAGCGGCAGTTGGAGTCGGTATAATTCAATCTGTCTATGGGATGTCCACACCGGAGAACTCTTAAAAACACTTGTAGGGGAGACCTCTGGTATTCTCACGCTTGTTTTCTCGCCAGATGGAGCGAGGCTCGCCAGTGGTGGTGACGATGGGGCTATTCGCTTTTGGAGTGTTGCTACCGGAGAACTCTTGAAAACTATTGAAACGGAGGCAGATACGATTGATTCTGTGGCATATTCACCAGATGGAAAAACGCTGGTCAGTACGGGCAACCATGGGGATAACGCTATTCGTTTCTGGGATGTGGATACCGGTAAACTCCTAAAAACTATCGCCACAGAGAAGGGGGCATACCGTGTCGTATATTCCCCAGATGGTCGTACACTTGCCAGTGGTGGTTCAGGTGAGATCTCTGTATGGGACGCTGCTACTGGCGAACGCTTGAAAACCTTTACTGGGCATATAGAAGACGGTGTGAATTCTGTAGCGTTTTCCCCAGACGGAAAGACGCTTGTGAGTGGGTGCCGAGATAGCACTGTAATTTTATGGGATTTAACACAATGAAAATTCTGAACCTATTATTGATAATTTTACCGCTGATTTCTGGGCTCTGTTTATTATCGAATGCCTTTGCGCAAACGAATGCCCTGTGGGGGTTGCCCGCCGGTGCCACGAATCGCATTGGGAAAGGTAGGGTAAATGCGATAAAGTATTTTCCGGACGGCACGAAGCTTGCTGTTGTAAGTACCATAGGCATTTGGATCTATGATGTACAGACAGGTGAACCTCTTGACCTGCTCACAGGGCATACGGGACCTGTCAATTCAATAGCGTTTAGTCCTGATGGCGAAATCTTTGCGACCGCCAGTGATGATAACACTGCTTGGGTGTGGGATGCCAACACGGGTGAGCACAAAGCAAGCATCGTAGGGCATAAAGATGATGTCAATGCAGTAGCCTTCAGTCCAGATGGTCAGCTCCTTGCCACTGGGAGTGACGACGATACTGTGGGGCTCTGGGATCTCAACACAGGAGAATGGAAAGCAAGACTTGAGGGACATAGGGATCATGTTTATTCTGTAGCGTTTTCCCCGGATGGTGAAGTGCTTGTGAGCAGCGCAGCTTGGAAGGATGCCGACATTCGGTTTTGGAATCCGCGCACTGCGAAACCCTTAGACATCTCTATTGAGGATACGGATTGGGTAGAGCATATTGTGTACGCGCCCGACGGCAGTCTGCTTGTCAGTGGAGATACGGATCGGGCTATCCGTTTTTGGGATACCGGTACCGGCGAACTTTTGAGGGCATTAGATAGTGACGGCGAAGTCAACGCTGTCGTGTTCGCCCCAGATGGCAAGACGGTCGCCAGCGCGAGTGGTGATGATCTTGTGAGTTTTTGGGATGCCGCCACTGGGAAACTCCTGAAAACCCTTGAGCATGATGCGCCGGTCATCTCTGTAGCGTATTCGCCGGATGGAGAGACAGTCGCCAGTGCAAGTGAAGATGGTAAGATTCAGTTTTGGGATATCGCCAGCAGCAAACGCCTAAAAACCGTTACAGGGCACGCCTTCCACGTCTTTTCGCTCGCATATTCCCCGGATGGGAACACGCTTGTGAGTGGGAATATATCTAAAATCAACTTTTGGAATCTGGAAACTGGAGAACACCTGAAAACCATCAGCGTTCAGCCGGAACACTTCGAGTCGGAAAACGTCCTTTCGGTATCCTATTCACCGGGTGGCAGCAGAGTCGCCAGTGGCAATTCTAATAAAGCTCGCCTATGGGATACGGAAACAGGGCGGTTCCTCGGAACCTTTTCTGGACATAGAGAGGTGATTTCTTCTGTTGCCTTTTCACCTGACGGTAGAACGCTGGCGAGCGGTAGTCACGATAATACAGTCCACTTGTGGGGGATCCGGGTTGGTGAACTGTACCTCATCGGTGATGTATTGCAAATCCTTGCGGGACACACAGAAGATGTCGCTTCTGTGGCGTTCTCACCGGATGGTAACACGCTGGCAAGTGGGAGTCACGATAACACAATCCGTTTGTGGGATGTTCAGAGCGGAGATCTCTTAGAGACGCTTGTCGGTCACACGGGAGCGGTTTATACTGTGGTGTATTCGCCGGATGGTAGCAGGCTTGCCAGTGGGAGTTGGGACGGCACGGTCTGCTTATGGGACGGTCAAACAGGCGAACTGCTACAAACGCTCAGAGGACATACGCGGAATGTTGCTTCTGTGGCGTTTTCACCCGATGGCAGCACACTCGCTTGTGGAAACGATGACACGATTCATCTCTGGAACGTACAGACGGGAACACGCCTGCACTCGCTTACAGGGCACACGGATTTGGTGGACAGTCTCGTGTATTCTCCAGATGGCGAGCGGCTTGCGAGTGGCAGTCGGGACGGTTCGATCCTCTTGTGGGACCTCACAAAGTTGGTTACTGATCGGTAGGTAATTTGAGATGGATAGGACTTACGCATAACATAGATATTCTATAAGGCAAGGATGGAAGATAGGAAGGATGGAAGGCGCATATAACCATGAAAAAAAATATACCGTTTCAGATGGATAGAGGCAACGCAGCCAGCAGCACGTGGTATTTACCCGATGGTGCTATTGCCAGATTGGGAAAAGGGAATGTAATGGATATGGTCCTATCCCCGGATGGGATACTTCTCGCCATTGGCAGCTATCTCGGTTTGTGGTGGTACGATGTTCCTAACCGTTCTCTCCTAACACTTTGGGAGGCAGGAAAAACAATAACAACTGTCGCCTTTTCAGCCTGCGGCGAATGGGTCGCTACAGGCAGCTGGGGTGCTCCAATCAAAATATGGGATGTGAAAAGTGGGAATTGCTTAGCAGAGTTAGCACGCGATAAAAGCGGTTACGCTACCGATATTGTCTTTTCATCGGATCGCAAACGCCTCGTCGTTGGCGGGAGCACCAAGCACTTTAACCCCGAAAAGAGACTCTATTGTAGTGTTGAGGTCTGGCAACTGCCAGAAAATCTGCAAGATTGTACTGTAGCTGCTCGTCCTGAGCGTGAAGCGATTTACGTAGGAACGAACCCACTTGCATTTTCACCGGACAATCGTTTAATTGCCTTTGCTTCTCCTGATGGAATCCCTGAACCGTTCCACACAAATGGATATCCAGTCATTGATGGTAGATGGATATTGGCTTCAAACAGAGTTGTTGTGTATGAGATGGCAACGGGTCAACATCTCGTCACTCTGGACGGATTGAACGATGTCAGTTCTATCAGTTTCTCGCCGTCTGGTAAATTTTTGGCTGCATGCGATTGGAAAGGGACGACTCATGTTTGGGAGGTCGCCGAAAAACCGTCCCCGGAGACACATTCGTGGAACCTCCACAAGGTTTATCAAGAATTGCGTGACAACGGTTCTCACTCAATTAGTTATACCCCAGAGAACAGACTCTTAACCACTGTGTGCGCTTACAGAGACAACACTTTTTCAGTGCATGACTTAGAAAACAGTGAAACACTCTATAAACACCCCAAGGAGACCGGGTACTATCATTCCGACTTTTCAAAGGGTGTGCGTCTTGCATTTGAAAGCGAATACAATGTACACATTTGGGCTGCGGGTGAAAATCGACCCATCTCTTTGGAACATACAATGGGCGTTTTCCCGCAGTCTCTGCAGTTTTTGTCAGATGGTAAGACACTCCTTTCAAAAAGTGGGTACAGTGGCATTTTTAGTTGGGATGTGACACACCCCGACCACCTTCCACATATTTTCAAACCCCTCGGTATGAAACCAGATTCAGATGAATGGGGAGAACATTATTTTTCTTTGGATGTATCACCTGAAGGGAAACACTTTGTCACCTCCGGCGATGAAAGCAACATCCGACTTTGGGAATTGGGCTACGACGCACCGTTGGTGACCTTTCCATTACAAGATGAACCGTGTACTGCAGCATTCTCTCCGACAGCCAATTTACTCGCCTGTCGAGATGAAACTAACAGGATCCATATCTGGGATATTACCACTGAAGACATTTATGACACTTATATAGGCGGAGAAGCATACGACGCACCCTACCTCACATTTAGTCCAGACGGGGCATTTCTTGTCTCTACGCCTTTCCAGTTCTATGATGTCTCCCAGCGTAAAACAGTGGATCAGTTTTCCAGTGATGACGGTTTTGACTTTTTAGCATTTTCTCCGAATCGGTTGCAGATATGGTGCGATTTTTCAAATGATACGATAGATTTATGGGATTTCCAACAGGATGCAGAAATCCTATCACTCCCTAAGCCAGAATGCTGGCAGGAGAAAGATATTAACGCATTTGCAGTATCAGCATGTGGACAATATCTCGCTTGTAGTCCGTATACATGGACGAACGAAGAAAGCGTGTGTGTCTGGGATATCCACAAAGGAAGCGAACCGATTGTCACGTTTAAGTTAACAGAGAGCCTTAGGTGTCTCGCATTTTCACCTGATAATGTACTGCTGGCGGGTGCCAGTTCTACCGGGACTATCTTGCTTTGGGATTTGAAACCGTTTATCAATTCTTCTTAAGGGACGGATGTTGATTTAACCTGTCCAAAACACAATCAAGAGGATTATGATTATGTTAAATATTTCAGATGAAAGATTGGTAATCGCCGCTGTCAAAGGGGATAGCCGTGCCATAGAAGAACTGAAAGAACGGGCATTATCCCGAATACGCACCACTCTCGAACAGAAACTAACTTTTGAAGTAGGGACCAAACACCTTGAACGCATTGAACGCCAGATAGTCGAAGAGGTATTCAATAATTTACATCAGTATACGTTCAACTCACCATTTCTATTATGGGTCCACCGCATGACCTTTAATGCAGCGATTACGGAAAACCGAAAACATAATAATGTGGCAGCAACGGATGTCGTGAAAAGTAATACTTGTGTTAAGGACGAACCTAAAACGGTAATGGCTATCGACTATGAAATACGCACCCTTGTAAATTTGCTCAACCGATCGCCTTACATTCAGACAACCTCCTCTTGTAGCGGACATCCGGATCAGGAGAAATGGCAACAGCGTCGGTGGGATCAACGTGGCGGCTGGATTTATATCAAACCGGTCGGGGACCCGCGCGGGGCATTCGATTTTCTTCTCAATCTGCTAATGTGTTTGGATAATACTTGCGCCCTGGAAACAGAGGATAATTCGTGTGCCGATACTATTCAGCGACGCTATCGGCAAGCGGATGCTGACAAGTTGTTTCAATCGGGCGGTCCCATTGCTCTCATGGGTGTATCCTTAAGCTTTTTCGTCTGTCATCCGGAAGAAAAGCATCGTCTAAAAATATGGAAACGATTCACTGTTTCCATAAGAGAGTTGATACCGGATTGCCATGAACTCTCTGCCGAAGTTGACACTTCGGACAGTGCTGCAAAGCGTTTGCATCAAATATTGCATCGGTTGTCTTTCATGCATAGTGTCCAACTTGTGACAAACCGTGAAGGGTATCCAGGCATAGCCTTAGGCACAATGGCAGACCTCATCTTGTTGAAGCGGTTTTCAGCGGTGGCGAATCGACTGCAGGAATCCCTTGATGAAGCAGGATATGTGGGATCTCACAACACAGAAAATGATACGTCATTTACTGCGAAGTGGTTCTTTGATTTGCGACCGTTTCTAAATCAGGAATTGCTGCCCCTGCCGCATCTGTTAACTCCGAAGTGGGAACCACGCACGCGCGAAGATCATCTAAAAATTTGGAAACTCCTTGAGTTAGCGGTGGAAGAACAACTTGAGCTAAAGAAGGAGATATTTTGATGGACAGCAAACAATCTCCAATTCACGCACCAGTTAGTGCTAATAGAGACGATGTAACGACTTGGGCACTCCCCGAAGGCGCGATTGCGCGATTAGGGCGGGGCTGTGAACCTGGTATGGCGTTCTCCGCGGATGGACAGTTCCTCGCTATCGGAACTGCAATCGGACTCTGGTTATATGATTTAGAAACGCTATCGCCTATCGCGCTATGGGAGACAGAACGCGGTATGGTATTTCAGATTGCCTTTTCACCTAATGGAAAATGGATTGCAGCCGGCAATTCAGACAAAATTTTAAAGGTATTGGACATCCAGAATGGCGCGTGCTTAGCACAAGTAGAAACAGATGATTATATTTCAAGGCTGACCTTTTCATATAATAATCAATATCTCGCAGCCGCTTATGCACGGTCTGCTATCGTTGAAGTCTGGCATACAGAAACCTGTGAACCGGTTGCACAATTCACTGCAGATACTGAAAAAGCAGGTTTCTATTCTCCTATCACCTTTTCAATGGATACTCGCCTGATAGCGTCCACAAGTGGCTCCGACACAACTGACGATGCGGAGTCAATAATCGTATGGCATATGGAAAGCGGTGAACAAATCGCGTGCCTCTCAGCACACACCTCTTGGATCTCAACGCTCTGCTTTTCACCGTGTGGGAAGTTCCTCACCTCTGGCGGTGAAGACGGCCCCGTGTACGTTTGGGATGTTAGCACTTGGCAACAGGTGCAATCGTATACTGATTTCGGGGACGTGTATCGTATCATTCCTTCCTATTCACCAGAGGGCATTCTCCGTGCAGCGATAGTCAATTATGATGATACCGGTCCCACCACAATCTCTGTTTGTGATCTCGAAAGCGGAGAACAACTTTATACGGATAAATTTTGGGGCAATACCGTACAATTTTCCGATGCAAATGATTGGGGAAACACTGTAGAATTTTCAAACGGTTCGCAACTTGCTTATGAAAGCAGACATGAATTCGTCAACGTATGGACACCTGAATACCCATATAAGCGACAGTTTACACATTCGCCTATTTCGTTTCCTACTTCTACACATTCGCGTGCTGCGTTTCCTACATTTGCAGTGTTTTCAGATGATGGCAAAACATTAGCAGTAAAACATCATCATGAAGGGGTTGTGTTATGGGATATTGAAAGTAAACGTTCGCGTCCTGCGGTTAAAGAAGAATCAGCAGGTAAGAATCAGTTTCTATATAAAACCGATAGCGGAAAACTCTATGTTGCCAGCATCAAAAATGATAATGTTACACTCTGGGAGGCTGATGGGAACGATCCCCCGCTTATTGAAGGAACGGGGCGCGAATATTGGAGCGCGTCTCCTGCATTATCACCCGCCGGCAAACTATTTGCTTATGCTGGTAAAGATGGTAACCTCAAGGTGTGGGATGTCCAAAGTGGAAATCAACGCTATGAACTGAAACATCCCCTTGAGCTAAATGATGACGAGGATGATGAAGCAATTTGTGATTTGCAATTCAGTTTTGATGGCAAAATCCTCGCAAGTGAATCAAATTATCCTCACGCGCATGTCATTTCATGGGACATGGAACTTGGTGAAGAGATTGATAATTCTCTAAGTGATAATGTTATTACCCGAATCCTCGGAAGGCTCGTCTTGAGCAAATTGAAACCTAAATCTCGTGAGGTCGTCCATATCTCTCATGATGGAAAGTTTTTATCTTCCATTGGAGATGACTCATACTTGTATGATGTGAAACAGGACGACTACCTTATTCGGTTGTCGCTACCGCACGGGTTAGAAGATATATTTCGGGTTGCTGAATTTTCTATATGTGGGAAATATTTTGCAGCCGGGACATGGTGGCGAGAAGGCATGGAGAAAATGGTCATCTGTTTATGGGAGGTTGAAACCGGTAAACAGATTGTTACATTCAGAGGACATCCAACAGATGTACATGCACTCGCATTTTCTCCAGATAACACACTTTTAGCGAGCGCGAGTTATGACGGCTCCATCCTTCTATGGGATTTGACACCTTATCTGTAATTGACTCACCTTTACAAGTGGACAATTGAGGCAGAACGCCGCGAAGCATAAACCGCTCTCAATTAATTTTTACTTTTTTTCCAAATTATGACAATCCTGCATCCTACCCACCCCAAAATTGCGTCACTAATAATTATGGAACTCAATTGGATTTGGGAGGTTTCTAATGGAAAAAGATGATGTTGAACTCATCCAGCGCGTATTGGCTGGCGACGAAACTGCCTTTAGCACTTTGGTGAAAAAATACCAAAAAGGCGTTCACGCGCTTGCATGGCGTAAAGTCAAGGATTTCCATATCGCTGAAGAAATCACACAAGACACTTTCCTTCAGGCGCACAAAAAACTTGCGTCTCTAAAAAATCCGAAGCAGTTTGCTGGATGGCTCTATGTAATTGCGGATCGACTGTGTCGATCATGGTTCCGAAAGCAACGACTGAAAAATATACAATCGCTGGAAACGACCCGTGAAGCAACACTTGAAAAAATTGCTCACTCAAACTATGTCTGTGAACAGCGTGAAGATGCCGCCGTTGAGCATCAGCGGCAAATCGTGCAAAGGCTTATGGAAAAACTGCCGGAGAGCGAACGCACGGTGATGGTGCTTTACTACCTCGGCGAAATGAACTGCAAAGAAATTAGCAAGTTTCTGGGGGTATCTCCGCATACAGTGAAAAGTCGGCTGCGACGGGCGCGAGAACGGCTAAAGAACGAAGAACACATAATTCATGAAACCCTCGGTGGTATCCCCTTACATCCGTATCTAACCGAAAACATCATGCGGAACGTTGACCCCGTAAAACAGACCTCCCCTTCAGGAGCTAAGCCGTTGCTATCGTTCGCGGCTTTAGGCGCATCTGCTATTTTGATTATTTTCTTGATGGGCGCGAGTCATCAATATATTGCGCGCTTTCAACAGCCTTATAGTTTTGATGCAGAATCAGAACCGACAATTGAAATTGTTGACGCGCCTATTGTTCTTAAGAGTCAATCAAAACGAGATTTACAAAATCAGGTTGGCAACAAGACGACACACGCTAAAAATAGCAACGGTAGTTTATCAGAAGGAACAAAAACAGTGGAAAACAACTTAACACAAGACCCTATGCAATGGAACCTCCCTGAAGATGCCAAAGCACGTCTCGGTAAAGGTGTGATACGTGAAATGAAGTATTCTCCTGATGGTAAGTTGCTTGCTGTTGCAAGTGGTATTGGTGTCTGGCTCTACGATGTCACAACACATCGAGAAGCCGCCCTGCTTACCGAGCATACGAGGCCAGTTGATTGCCTTGCATTTAGTCCGGATGGACGCACTTTTGCGAGTGGAGATGCAGACGGCACCATTATCCTGAGCGGTCCCATTGTCCAATTGGATAAAAGCACAGGTTTTCAAAAAACGCTCGTCGGACATACACATTGGATCTCAAGTTTGGCATTCAGTCCCGATGGCAAAACGCTTGCCAGCGACAGTCGTGACGGCACAATCCGATTATGGGATGTTATCACTGGAGAAGAGAAATATGTACTCAAGAAAGATTCCGATGATGCTACTATGTTATCATTCACTTCAGACGGAGAGACAATGGTGAGCGTGAGTTGGGAGGACAAAATCAGTCTATGGAATTCAATCACGGGTGAACACAAGAAAACATTCGCCATGCATCCCGATTGCTCCGTCACAGGCGCAGCGTTCAGTCCCGATGGCAAAACGGTCGCTATTGGCAGTGACAATGGCACCATTTACCTCCACGACTTAGACACAGATGAACTTAGGATGACACTCACCGGACATGGGGAGCATGTTGACAACTTAGCGTTTAGTCCGGATGGAAATACACTCGCGACTGCATCATGGGCAGATGAAACAATTCGTCTATGGGATGCCCACACCGGCAAACACAAGAAAACATTCACTGCACCACACGCTCGGTATGTTCGAAGCTTAGTGTTCAGCTCTGATGGAAAAACACTGGCAAGTGGTAGCGGAGATGGCACTATCCGTCTCTGGGATGCCGACACAGGCAACGAAAAACATACATTTACTGGACATTCAAAACGTATCTATAGTGTGGCGTTCAACCCGAATGGAGACATTATCGCGAGTGGGTCTACCAATGGAATTATTAACTTCTGGGATACAGACACAGGGCAATACATCAAAACGCTCGGGTTAAGGAATGAGTTTAATGAGCCAGCGGACAGTCTGGTGTTTAGTCCCGATGGAAATACACTTGCTTGTGGGCACGATGGTATTCGTCTATGGGATGTACATACAGGCGAACCTAAAATGCAACTCACCGAACATACGGATACTATCGAAAGTGTAGCATTCAGTCCGGATGGTAAGACGCTTGCGAGTGGGAGTTGGGATAAAACCATTCGCCTCTGGGATGCCCACACCGGCGAAGTTAAAAAAACGCTCATCGGACATACTGAGTGGGTCCAAAGTATAGCGTTCAGTCCGGATGGTAGAACCCTCGCAAGTGGGAGCGACGACGAAACCGTACGCTTCTGGAACGTTGACACTGGTGAGAACGAAATGACACTTGTTGGACATACTGAGTGGGTCCACAGCATCGCGTTCAGTCCGGATGGTAAAACAATCGCAAGTGGGGGTGCGGACAGCACCATTCTTTTGTGGGATATAGATACGGGGAAAACCAAAATGACGCTCACTGGGCATACAGATTGGGTGTACAGTATAGCGTTCAGTCCCAATGGAAAAACCCTCGCAAGTGGATGTATTGATGCCACGATTCACTTATGGGATACACAGACCGGGGCATACCAGAAAACACTGACGGGTCATACAGCTCGGGTTGCAAGTCTCGCGTTCAGTTCTGATGGGAAAACTCTCGTGAGCGGTAGTGACGATGGTTCTGTGCTTCTCTGGAAGATTACTCCTTGATTCTACCTACAATGAGCACTTCCTAAAGATAATTACAATTCCTTACTTGGATTTAGGAGGTTTCTGATGGAAAAAGATGATGTTGAACTGATCCAAAATATATTGGCAGGCGACGAGGCTGCCTTTAGCACTTTGGTGAAAAAATACCAAAAAGGCGTTCACGCCCTCGCATGGCGTAAAGTCAAGGATTTTCATATCGCTGAAGAAATCACCCAAGATGCTTTCCTTCAGGCACACAAAAAACTCGCATCGCTGAAAAATCCGAGTCAGTTTCCCGGATGGCTCTATGTGATTGCGGATCGGCTTTGCAGAGCATGGTTCCGAAAGCAACGACTGAAAAATATACAGTCGATCGAAACTATCAGCGAAGAAACGCTTGAAAAAACGGCTTACGCAAACTATGTCTGTGAACAGCGTGAAACTACCGTAGTTGAGCATCAGCGTCAAATCGTGCAAAAGCTCATGGAAAAACTGCCGGAAAGTGAACGGACAGTGATAGTGCTTTACTATCTCGGCGAAATGAACTGCAAAGAAATTGGCAAGTTTCTGGGGGTATCTCCGCATACGGTTAAAAGTCGGCTGCGACGCGCTCGAGAACGGCTAAAGAACGAAGAGCACATTCTTCGCGAGACTTTCGGTAGCATCCCTTTACATCCGAATCTGACCGAAAACATCATGCGGAACATTGATCCCGTGAAACAAACATATCCTTCAGGAGCTAAGCCGTTGCTACCATTAGCGGCTTTAGGTTCATCTGTTATATTA
>PYIY01000100.1 GCA_003635195.1 Candidatus Poribacteria bacterium
TCAATATCGGGGAGAAACCAGCATCGTATGAAGCGTGGTTTTTGAAAACCCCCAACAGTCGCATCGGTTGGCAATATATCCTGACAAATAAAACGAATTTCACCGATCATTTCTTTCGACTCGGCTTTAATCAGAACACCGGGCAACTTCGATACTATACCGAACAAGCCAACAACGTCAGAAAAGCATGGGTAACCGATGAGGATTACGCCGATGGCAAATGGCACCATGTAGTGGCAACACGTGAAGGCAGCAAGGCACAGATGTATGTCGATGGCGTCCTTGTCAAAGAGGATGAAGCGATGTCCGACGATATAGGCGGCGGTGAGACGAACTGGTACATCGCTCAAAATGGCAATACCGCTGAGTACTTGATAGGCGCGGTGGACGAAGTGCGCATCTATAAGAAAGTGCTGACGCTGGAAGAAATCAGGCAGAACTTTGAATCCCAGGGCTTGGCGATACAGCCCATCGGGAAGTTGAGTCTTACCTGGGGGCAGATTAAAGCCGCGCAATCTTATCGTTAATCATTGTCAAATTCAAACAACACAACCGGTTCATTTCCTAACGGAAATCCGAAATCCAAGGTAACACAGGAACTTTCCAATGAAAGTAGATCCGCAGCAACTCATTGATGATGGCTACATCGTGCTACGACAAGTTGTTCCGCCCGATCAGTTGGAAGGGCTGAGGACGAATTTTGAAACCCTTGTCGAGAAGCAAAAAATAGTCTGGGAACGGGAGCGGAAACCGGACGAAAAACCGGGTGGTGTTTGGACAACAAGTGCACAACCGAGAGTGTTTTTCGATGAGGTCGTTGACGCAGCAACTGCTAATACCGTCGAATTTTGTCTGCATGAGAACACACTCGGCGTGAGTCAGCAACTCATGAGAGCACCCGAGGCAGCGATAACACTGATGGCACTGATGTGTAATCCAGTGCAAGACCACGGACCCGCCAGTTGGCACCGTGATATTGATCCGACAGTACAAGCACCGCTCAAAGGGATGCAGAGGGATTATATTAAAAACGGACCAGGCTATGTTCAATGGAACATCCCGCTCTACGACGATAGCGTATTCTGGCTCGTGCCGAGAAGTTATTGCCGTCCCAACACCCCAGAGGAGCACGAACACCTATTGACGCGCGCACAGGAACCAATGCCGGGTGGAATTCCAATTGAACTCTCAGCGGGCGATGGGGTGGTCTATAGCCACATGGGTTTACATTGGGGCAGCAACTATAGCACAAAATTACGACGGACTGTTCACCTCGGCTATCGTGCCTTCGGTGGTGATTCGTATCCAATCGTTGACCATTTTTATTGGAATTTAGGATTCACCCAACATCTTCCCGCCGAGGCTCGCGCCCGATTTGAACATTTTTTCCAACTCCATCAGCAGCAGAGCGATATAATTGAGGTAACCTTTCACGCCATTCGTGACAGAGACGCTGAAGGTTTTCGAGATGGATTGGCGAAGCTGCACCCGGGTGAAGAGGAGCGCATGGTCGCAGTCGTATTCCTCTCAAAGTTAGCGAATAAAGTCCACACACTCAAAGACCCTGAAGTCAGCAAACTTTCGATAGAAGAACGCATCGGTGCGATCTCTGCACATCGACTCAACTTCCATCTCTATGAGAATTTCGCACATCGTTTTTCCACCGAAGCTGCTGAAAGCATTTGGCAGCGGTTCTCGACGCTATACGAGAAAATTGAGGCAGAGATCACCCAATCTGTCCCCGACAGAACATCCCGTGTGATGCGCTATCAGTTAACCGATATGCCAGCGAATTTCGGGGTAGAGGACTTCATTCAGAGCTGGTAGAAATGTAGAACAACTTTCAAACGACTTGCGTCAATCAGATGTGTCTATCGCACAAGTGGTATGCGACTTGCACTGGAAGATTGCGCAATTTCACCATGAAACTAACAGGAGCTAACCATTGACAGAAAATCAAAGTGTAATCATCAAAATTGAGGCGGGTTCAGTCAAGCGGCACAATGACCTCGTCCGCTTGCCTTTCAAGCCAAAACGTTACTTTCCCGATTGGCAAGAAGGGGTCTCAATACTTGCGATGTCCATAACGGATGCAGACGGTCATGCCTCCGGTGAGGATATCCCATGTCAATTCGAGCCGACGCTCCGTGAACTTGCATGGCAGACAGGCGAACTTTCGGCGGGGACATCGGCATATTACGCGATCCGACAGACAAATGGACCGCCACCAAAAACCCGTTATCACATCGAGCAGAAACCCGCGCATCTGCTTATCTCTGCCGATGACGCGTTATTCGCACGATACAATTTTCTCGGTGTCTGGAAACCTTACTTTTGGCCCCTTAACGGAAATCATGGAACTGTGGTCCGCGGGGCTGGCGGCGAGGATCATCCGCATCACACAGGGCTTTACCTCGCCTACGGAGGACACGGTGAAGGTGGATCTGCGAACATCTGGTCTGATTGGGATGAACCCCCTTATGGACCCTGCGGGAAGATGTTGCACCAACGCTTCGTCCGAATCACTGAGGGGAACGTCTACGCTGAATTCGTCGAAGACCTGATCCATGTCAAGGGAGATGGTGAAGTTATCATGACAGAAACGCGGACCGCTCGAGCATGGTATGCGGATGATACGCGACGGTTTCTGGAAATTACGCACGAAACGACACCACCACTGGATATCGGTGATCGGCAATTCCTCTGCGTAGCACGCTTGAATCCGTCAATGGGTATCCCAGAGAAAGGGCACGTTGAAAATTCTGAAGGACTGATCGGCAGAACAGCGGTGCATCATCAACGCGCCCGGTGGTGCGATTTAGGCGGCACAGTGGGAGATGGCGTGGCTGGTATCGCGCTGTTTGATCACCCAGAAAACGCTGAACATCCGGGCTTTTTCGGGGAAATCGCCGTACCGGAACAGATGAGCATCCTCCACCATCCACCTGATGAGCTGGAAGATGATCGTTTCCGCCTGCAATTTGGAGTCTATGTCCACGAAGGTGTTACGCCAGATGCAGATGTCGAAAGGCATTATCAGTGCTACATAAATCCGGTGCAGGCGGAGGTCTTGAGGGATTCAGAGTTTTAGGCAATGTGTTTAACCCCCTAAAGAATCAACGGTATGAAGGTTCCCTATGGGCATTCCCCGCCCCTTATCAGGGGACCTGAAATCCGTAAGTCCTGTCACAGTTGTTCCGTTTCATAGCAGACCGTCGCCAAGTCACTCCGGCCGCTTGCGGTGCTTAACATCCAGCTCGCGAAGGAGTGCCAAAGTGTCCTCAAACGACAGCTCACCCGTTGCAGCCGTGTGTTCGAGGTAGTCGC
Source organism: Candidatus Poribacteria bacterium (assembly GCA_003635195.1). Taxonomy (GTDB): domain Bacteria; phylum Poribacteria; class WGA-4E; order WGA-4E; family WGA-3G; genus WGA-3G. Next base: position 3,328 of record PYIY01000100.1, read on the forward strand.
GCGTTTTGTTGTTGAATACACTATAAAAGGCACGCGCCTCAGGATCGGGATGATCTCGCCAAAGTTCGACAGGTATGATCGAATCCTCGCTCAAGTACCGACGGTTCGGATGCCCGTAATAGACTTGGACCGTCTTGCGTTCTGCCTGTGTGGGACGGGTTGTCGCGGTGTGTAAAACACCGATGTTGAAGAGTATCGCTGTCCCAGCAGGACCGTACAAATCGACAATTCCACCACGCGCCAACTGTGCATCTGTTTCGAGAATCTCAGCATCCACTGATTCCGGTGACAAGGAGAAACAGTGTGTCGTTTCATCAACATCGGTCAGATACAGCATCAACTGGACGAACCCGATGCGCAGTGGATGTTCAAGCCAGTGCCTCGGACCATCTCGATGCCAGCCGCGATTCAGTTCTCCGTCGTACGGCGCCATGTGCCGGATGCAGATTTCTGAAAAGCAAGGGGCATTGCCCATCAGTGTGTGTAGGCAATCCATGACGATCGGATGCCGAATTGCATCGTCGAATTCCGGTGAAGTCAGAAGTGCATCGCAATTCACGGTCTGGTAATGTCCGATACGATACCAGTGATCTTCAACTTCAGTGCGGTCCCGGTCAAAAGCATGAACAAAATGCTCAACCTCGGTATCACTCAGAATCTTACCGAGTGAGACATAGCCATTTTCTTTAAAAAACGCATAATCTGCTGGCTTCATGTGCTTTTCCTCGCCTCAATCCTCTGCGGGTGCGGTCAGGAGACCGTTCCTACAGCAGTTTGTGCAGTTCGCTGTTTTGGGGATTTTGTAGCGCATCCGCGACTTCTATCGACTCGCTTGTAAGCGTCGAACCCGAGCGGGTGTGTCGTCGCCTTGGATCTCCGAGGAGAGAATCCGAAGGCTCCGGTCTTCAACCGGCAGCTCAACTTTCACACCGCCACGCCGATGCGATTCTCGGAGCGCGACCGCTACCTCTAACGCTTCGCGTCCATCTTCCCCTGAACACTTCGGAGAAGTCCCGTTCTCAATAGCGTTAATGAGGTCTGCAACGATTGTCAATCCCATACCCTGCATCCGCACGGGGATCGGGAATGGACACTGGGCTGGTACACCGCGTCCCCGCCGTCCGCCGGGAATCACACGAATCAACTCGAATGTTTCGGCGTTGTTGACGGAACGGATACGTCCGGTTGTGCCGATGACATCAACCTCCCAGGGTGCCGCGCCACACGATGTGCTGCGGAGATACGCCCGAACCCCGTTGTCAAAAACGAGATAGCCGTTTCCCTGCAGGTCCCTTTCACCCGCGGCGGCTTCATCGGATTGCATCTCACCGAAAACCCACTCCACATTTCCGCCTGCCATGTAACGTAAAATATCAATAGCATGGCTGCCGTTATGTGAAAGTCCACACTGCGCATAGACTGTCACCTGAAGTACATCGCCGATTTCGCCTTCGTCGATGAGTTTTCGAGCCTCGCTAAAGAACGGATTCCAGCGTCGCGCACAGTTTATCGCCAGCGCGACACCTTCTGCTCGGCAGGTCTCCACCATCTCATCCGCTTCAGCGAGACTCAGCGAAATCGGTTTCTCTGCCCAAATCGCTCTGACACTGGAGCGCGCCACATCCTGAACGATAGTTGATCGAATTCGCGCCGTCGTGCAGACACTGACAATATCCAGATTTTCCTTCTCCAGCATCTCACGATAATCACTATAAATATGCTCAGAACCCAGTCCCCACCGTTCCCCGAAAATCGCGCCCTGTTCGGCATGCAGATCTGCACCTGCAACCAATTCCACATTCGGTGCGGCGTGATAGGTCGGACCGTGGCAATAGGGCAAAAAAAGCGACCCGCCTTGCGTGATTTCGTCGTCAAAGGTACTCCCCATACGTCCCAAACCGATTACGCCTGCTCTATATGTTGCCATCTTGTTTCCTCCAAGAGAGTTGTGTTAAATGAGAGAAGTTTTGACAGTGATATGTTTATGGGACAGTATCTGCATTTAGTACAGAATCCGGCCCACGGATACCATTTTGCGCCAATATCTGAAGATATTTACCTCTTTTGACGCTTGATGCAGTTTTTCCTGTAGAAATCCAGTGGTAAGTACCCTGACTTTCCAAACCCTCAAGGTTTTTTGCAGAAAGTTTACGCCACTGCTTTAACCACTGCAATTTCGCTATGATTTCTCTTACTTTACGCGTATTATCCGCCGGATGAACTTCAACATAGTAAACCCTGTCCCTATAACCGAACACGTAATCCCAACGAGGTGCGTTCGGATACCGCTTCATCAGACAAGTGTCTACATCAACGCTTCCTGTTAGGTCTCGTGTCTCACGTACAGCGACTTTGCCACTATTCCCCCCCAACGCCTGTAAACCGTTCCTCAGACACTGCGCAATTTCTGGAGTGCTCCTAATAGCATCGGTAAAATTCAAAGATCACTCTCCCACACAGCCTCTGTAACAACGTCAGCAGATTTCGTGCTAAATAGTGTAAGCCCCCCCCAATCCGATACTGCTTCATCCGGATCTTCAGCATCTAAGGTTGAAATGTCTTTGACGCTCACAACACTATCTTGACGAGAAAAATAATAGGTTTTGAAAGTTTTTTTATTTAAGATTGTCTCCGTGAGATCTTTGGAATAGGCACCCGCTTTCAAATTCAACAACTGTCTTAACCGTGTTGGACCAGAATTTGATTTAGCAATAAATCGAATTGCCCAGATAAGTTCTAAAATTTGGGCTGAATGCGTAGAAACGATGACTTTGTAGCCACGCCTCATAAGCTCTAAAAAAACAATAAGCAATGCTGAAATTGCTTGGGGATGTAACCCCATTTCCGGTTCTTCAATAATAACCCAATTGATGTTATCTTTCTTCCGCGCTTTCCCAGAGGGCATTAACCAATACAATCCCAACAGAAGAGGTGTAAATTCCCTTTGTCCAGTTGACCAAGTCATGAACGGTAGTTGAGTGTCTGCAACATTTAAGACAATACGTTTACGTAATCCGGACCTATCCAATCTAATTTCAGCGTCCCCATAAATGCTTCTCGCAATCGCGTCTCGGAGTGTCTTATTCATGCGCCCTTCCTGCGGAAATATAGCACGTTCACCTGATCCTAAGCCTGTTTCCATTAATAAACGCAGTTGTTCACTGAACTCCTTAACGACGTACGGATCACTTATTGCATAGTCCGTAAAAGCACGAGGCCACCCATCTTTCAGCGTCACAACCCGGTGTGCTGGTATCAGAAAAAGGTTCTCAGCTTTTTTTCTTTTTGATAATGCTTTTTGAGGCGTAAAATCCGCTTTATCAACAGTAACTTTTGTCTCATCCTCGTTCCAAACCGTCTCCATTCCTTCACCAAAATAAAGGAACAAAAAATTCTCCGTTTTCTTTTGCCAATCAAAACCGTGTTTTTTCAGGGTTTGCGTAATATCGCCTGCATCTAAGATTAACTTCACAAGTTGGAGTAGAATGCTTTTCCCACTCGCTTGCTCCCCGACGAACACCGTCATATCCCCAAAGGAAATGTCGGCTTCCGGAATTTGTCCCAATGAAGTTAGTTTGATGCGTTCCATAATTATCTTGCTCCCCTTTCCAATATTTTAACTGTAAGGGCAAGGTTACCTCGTCCTACTAATATTTATTTTACCACAATTCAGATTCTCTCGTAGACAAAATCCAACCACCTATTTTGTGGCGATATAATTTGGGGTTTCGGCGAAAGCGGGGTCCAATATGGCTTGAAAATGTGTCCCAGATCGCTCTTTAATTCCCATGCATCCGCTGTTTCTTCTTGCGTGGATAAATGGAAAAAATGTCTTTTCTTCTGCGCACTTAAGTTTTCATTCGGCACCCATCCTGTAATGTTAGTGTCAATGCCCGTAGGTTTGTGAAATTTGTCGTATTCGTATTCAATGTACGAAATATATGTGAAATCCTCCCGTGTGGAACGGTAATCAACGGTAAGTCCTTTGGGTAACTTTCGCTTGTAGGGAATTGCCCTTAAGTTGGGTTTGATATAAACCTGCGTTGTTTCCGCTATGATTCTTTGGTTATTTTCCAATTCATTCTCAAAACAACCCAGATAGTCTTCAATTTCCACAGACCGTAACCCGGTTTCCTCATAAGCCTCTCGCTTCACAGCTGTTTCAATATCCTCACCGTCCTCAACAGTACCTGCAGGAATCTGAATCCCCGCAGTCGGGTGTTTAAAGACCAGCAACTCTTTAACACCACCCCTTTCGCGTACGATAAATGCAGTAACCTTCTGGACGACTCTACTCACTCTTACTTCTCCTGAACCGATTGTGCTGCACCTAAAAGCGCACGCCCCGTCTTTTCTTCAGCGCGAAACACAGCAAGATTACCACTATTGGCATCTTTGACCAACCAAATATGACCGGCATAAGTATGCTGAGTGCCAAACTCACCAGCAGCTATCTTGCCATAACGTTTTTCTTCACCTTCACCATCTACCCAATAGTACGCCATCTCGGCTTCGGTGAGATTCACAAAGATGATCGCTGTTTCGGTCCGGCTATCACCTGATCTTAGGTTTGGCAGCAAACTCGGATCGTGCGCCTCCAATTCTACCCACCTGTCACCACCTTCGCTGTTCGGATCCTTCAATTGCTTATAGAACTCTATTAACTCCGCAGGCCACTCAAACTTCGGAGACGCTTCAGGATTGAACCCATGGAGATGTGAGAGACTCAAACGGGTCACCGCTCGTGTATATCGCCACCACCCGTCGCCATAGACCTCAGTCAACAACGCAGCGAGTGCGGGGTCATACGCTTTCAACTTGTCGCGGGTATCAACATGATTATGTTGGTCATCGTTCGCCCGGTTCGTATAAAACCAAGACTGCGTGCCTTCAGCCCAGTATTCTGCTCTGTTTGTAATGGCATAGGTGTCTTTCCACAATCCTTTTTCGACTGCAGCATCATATAGCACTTTAAGACGGTTATCGAAACTCGGATCCACTGTATTTAATCCCATCCGATGAATCGCATGTGCGAACTCATGCACCAGAATGTTCGAAGTCGAATACGGATCGCCTTCATAATTAAGCAGGTTCTCCTCACCACAACTTACAGCAGGTCTTGCTGGTGTGGGACCCAAACCGCGGGCGCGTCGATCCCAATAGTAGTCAGGTTGGAGATCGCTATGTTCGGGAATCTGTGTCGTCAGTTCGTTATGTGCCATCACAGCAAAACGCACGTTATTTTTTGCGAGTGCCTGCAACACATCCTGACGGTGCCCAATCATCTGCCGAATGAGCCACGCTGCCTCTTTTAAAGCATAAGGATTCACCTTCGATGATGCGACAACAGGCAATCCTTCCACATCAATCCACTGGACGTAAAAGGGGTCCAAGTTAAAAGTTTCACGAACAGTATCTGGTGGTGGGATAGGTTCAGAAATATTGAAGTTCTGCGCCATCGCAGTCGGTTGGATTGCGAAAAATAACACACAAACTATGAAAATAGCAGTTAGATAAAGCATAGATTAGCCTTCTTTTTCTATCAAGGACTATGTTAAAGTTGCAAGCACATTCAAGAACCGTTTTATTTTGATTCTCGGAATAGAAGCAATTGAATAGATTCCTGCTTGATTGGATCCGAGGGTTTTTCTTTTTCCGAAATATAGGCACTGATGCAACGCGCGATATACTCCGCTTGTTTTACTGGCACGGCATTTCCAATCATCTGCTCCAAATCGGTTTTCGATCCAGTAAAATGAAAATCTTTAGGAAAGGTTTGGAGGTAGCTTCTTTCTAAGGTTGTGAGCGGACGGACGCTTTCTGAAATTGGGGCAGTATCCTTTGGATGCATTTTGTAGGTTTTGGGAATTGGGCGGTTAACCCCTCTTACTGTTGGGCTTGGCTCATCAACACTAAAGACAGCGCGGCGACTGTAGTTGCGCGGGTGTCTGTAATAGTGTGCGATTCCGAGACTATTTCCTAAGTAATCGCGCACACTCATTGGTTGAATAGCCAGATTATTATCCAGATAGCTTGCAAGAGCTCTGCTATCTATGGAGATGGAAAGTCCCAACTCACCAATGAGAAAAAGCCTTTTGCGTCTTTGGGGAACACCACACTGATTAGCGTCCAAAATTCGTTGAGTCAGTGAATATCCTGCCGCTCTAAGAATCTCACCTGCTCGTCGATACCGCTGGCTTTTCACCGTTCTGTCTACATTTTCCATGACAAACCATTTCGGTTTTGTATGGGCAACAATCCGTGCGAAACTCACGGTCAAATCCGCTCTTCCCAAATTCTCGTCCCGTTTACCGGCATGCGAAAAATCTTGACACGGAGGGCCGCCAATAATCATATCAAATTGATATGAATTTAATGTTGTTAGACTTTCTTGCCAATTACCGAGATCTAACTTGTGTATATCATGCCCAAAATTAGCACGGTAGACTTGAATTGCTGGTTCCCAATTATCAAAAGCAGCTACTGCTTCAAAGCCAGCATTTTGGAATCCGAGCGTCATACCACCACACCCGGCGAAGAGATCAATGAATTTCATAGACATTTACTTTTCCCACCTCCTTATGTAAAAAGTTCTGGAGAATTAACCAGAATCGCATCAAATCGCCTTTCTGGACTCAGCAACTTTTCTCCCTGTCCCAGGATAATGTTTTTAATTTCAGTTTTTTTGATTCTTGGACGTGAAAGTTCTGCACAGGACATATAAGGATGAGTCTTTCTTCCACTCAAGGCAAAGGCTTTGTCTGTTTGTCTCGTAAATCCAACACTGACGGTCTGTGGGTCAATTTTTCCATCTGTAGCAAAGTCAGAAAACATTTTCACAATCCACAAAACCGCTTGCTTTGCTCGTGAGAATCCTCTGGCACGTCCTTGCTCAACTGTATCTAAAAGCAGCTTCGCAAAAGCAAACGTACTCCAGATAAAAACATCCAAGCAGTTCTCATGAAGTCGAGTGGATTTCCCAATAGTTTTCCAAATGGGTTGTATAACTAATGGAATCTGATCGTCTATTTTTGCAAGTAACAGAGTCTTAATAGTTTGGATAATATGGGGTATTTTCTCCAGCATGCTATCTTCGGATTCCCAGTCAAAGTTATTCTGAAAAATGGGGCTTAGACTGTCTAAAAGTTCGCTCCGATGTTCGGCGTACTGACTAACAATCTCAAGTGTTAAATGGATAATCGTATTGGGACGCACTACAAGTTCGCAACCGTACTCTTCTTCAGAAAAATCACAGGTTGAATTATCAGGCAAAGCTGTCAATTTAATTTCCAATGCCCGTAGCCAAGGACTTTCAGAATTAGAATTATCCATCACCACTAAATCAATACGAGGTAAAGTCCCTTTAGCAAATTGCTGATTTTGTCCATAAGTATACTCAAAAGCAAAGTAAATATCTTCAGAGTCATACGCATGTCCAAATATAGAGTTTACATCAATTTTCTCAGGAACGATATTCCAATTCCGATCTAAAACCAAGTAAACAGGAGCAATATTTTGACTTTGCATATAACATAATAAGGCGATAGGGAAACAGTTATTAAAGCTGTTCTTTCCCCATGCTTTAGCTTGGCTGAAGTCCTTGTTTGTGTTAGATCGATTTAACCCAAATAGAGCGGGCGTATTATCCATTGATGTGAATCCTATTGAACTGACCATCATTTTTGAAGTAGAGAACTTTAAAGGTAATTAACCCCGTTGTTTCCTATTCTGAAGGGTTTACTGTCCTTCCCGATGCTTTAACTCTTGCCAAATGGAACGCATCTGCCACACATCCATTGAAACGACCTTTGCTTCGCCGCCGATGGCGAAAAACGAAATGCCGTTGCTCTCCTCTTGCAGCGGATAGGCACGTGCAACAGCACACTGCCGAGAGAACAGCGGGAACAGTTTATCAATACCCTTCCTCGGAAACGCCCATTCCGGTACGCACTCCCCGTTATCAGCGAAAACCTCGATGAGACTTCGGTCAAGGAAAATACGGAGGTGCGCTTTACCGTCGCTACTCAAACGGAACGGTGCACTCTCAGGCGGTTTGCCGACGAGGTCTGTTCGCAATGAAGAATAAGATGTGTCAATCTGCAGGCTATCGTTCGTTTTGCCGTGCCTATGGTTATAGATAGAGATTTTTGTGCGTTCATCTCCGCTTGGTGAACGGAATACGTACAAACCGACTTCTCGTGCTGTTCCCATCTCCACGGTCAATTCTATCTCAATTGCCCTGCCCGCGACATCATCAAGGACGCGTTCTTCATTTGCTGAAAGGGTCATATCCGCGAGTTGAGTGTGCGTGTCCCGTAGACGCTTTACCTCCTCGACAGGTGCTACCGCCAGTGCGTTGTCCGCTTTCAGTGTGAGGTGCCACGGGAGTGTCATACACAGTCCGGACGCGGCTTCCTCGCTCTGCCTTCCATCCGAGCAGTTTAAAATGGCGATGAGGCGACCGTGGGAATCTATCGTCGCGGAAGGACAGGAGACCATCCCACCACCGAAGGTACCGTGGTTGATTCTGCCGTGGTACTCAGGTGTAAATTTGTGGGTGCCATGATCGTATTCGCCGATGTAGTAGCGCGCTGAACGCTTATGACTAAAGAGAAGCAGAATGTGTTTACCGTTTCCGATAGGCAAGAAATTTGGCACCGCCCCATCTTCACCGAGGTCACAGAAAATATCATCAATCAGCAGCGGATGGAGATATTCCCAGTGCGCCAAGTCTCTTGAATAAAACAGATGTGCGGCGGACCTACGCCGCTCACGGATCCAACCGTTCGCCGACGTTCCTGAAATCGAATAGTACCCGTCCTCTTCTTTCCAGATGCACGGATCGAAGACATTATAGGGCTGCTCGTATGCATTGGTCTCGACATTAGGGATGACGGGATTGTTCGGATGCTTCTTCCAGTTGAGGAGGAACGGATCGCTCGCAGTTGCTATGCTATTTCCCGACATTTTGCCGTGATAGATAGCGACGACCCGATCATCTTCCACGAGGCACTGACCGCTGAAGCAGTGCAGCTCGGTATCAGGATATAAAGCCGGCGGCAGATCTTGCCAATGCACCAAATCTTCACTATAACAATGTCCCCAATGGACCCGATTGACACCCGGCGGACCAAATTGATAAAACAGATGATACCTGCCCTGCCATTCGCAAAGTCCGTTCGCATCGCCCATGCCGTAGAGAGAGGACATGTGATAGATGGGACGGTAAGGATCCGATGCCCACGCCTCTCGCCGTTTCTTATAGTCGCGTAATGTCTCATCCGTTTCAAGGGCAGCGAACTGTTCCGGCTCTGTATCTGGATAGGTTTTACCTCGGAGTTCTTCCCATGTATCTGCCATATCAGATTACCCGTTATTCAGAGATCTTTTTGTAAGTCTTCGATTTTGCGTGGCGGGACTTATTTCTCAGACTCCATACACTGCCAACAAAATTGCTGTCAATCAGTTGTTGAAAAATTTGATGGCGCGCGGATGGTTTAAATTCCAACTGATCTGTTTCAGGTGAAAACGGATAAAGGTTGGCTTCACCCGCCAGTATAGCGAAAAATTGACCGCGGTTATTCGGAAGAAAAATAGGGCCTTCCCATTCCAGATATTCAACTATCGGTGGTGTGCTCGGGATAGACATTCTCGCGTGGAGGAGAACCTCCGTCCTGTCCTGCAGCTTGATGGAAGCAGGGAGTTTGTTTTCAAGTCGGATGTCACCGTGAAAATATGGGATCCGAAAGAACACCCTCTCCGAGAAAGCCAAAAGTTTGGACGAATTAAATGCGTGCGGCAGATAGTACCCATCCAAGCTCTCTCCGTTCTCGTTAAGACAAATCCCAACAGCGATAACAAACTCCCTGAACCTGAATCCCTTCCATTTTGCCGCTATCGCACTGAGCAAAAGGACTGCCTTACCCTCTTCGTGATATGGAAAGAGGTTTTCCTTGTGCAGCACCGCCTCCCAGAATGATAAGTCTGCTGTGCCGTGAAGCGTAACTTCTTTGACATTATAAATATCTGCGGCGTATTGAATAGAGGTGTTTGCGGCTGCGTTTTTAAGCATAGATGTTCTTCATCTGCCAAGCATCCAGTGATTTGAGGTCACACGCTTGCCCTTGTGAACGCAACGACACACCAACACTTTCTGCCTTGTCGGGATAAACGCGCATCGCGACACACTGCTTGCCGTTCGCGAATACCTCTACCACACTCTTGTCAACGAATACCCGTAATTTGAGGGTTTCGCCTTGTGCGACGGAGATCGCGCCAGTCTCAGGCGCACGCGAAAGAACATCTGAGGCGATTGACGCATACGATGAATCAATCGTTAGCAGACTATCGCGCACGTTAACATCGGAATTCAGGTTCCGCATACCACGTTCTCTAAAGAACGCGATGCGGGTGAATTCCTCTTTCTGCGGTGAACGGAGCACATTCAGTTCAACCATCGGTGCCGATTTTGTATCAATTTCAACCGCAAGTTCCATTGCATTGCCATTGATGCCGTCCAACACGACCTCCTCGTTTGCGGGGAGTGTCATCGCATCAACATGCCGATGCTCATATCGCAATGATTCAATATCACCTGCAGGCTCAATTCCGATTTCATCTCTGGAAAGGAGTGTCAGGCGACGCGGTAGTGTCATGATCTGATTCCAACCTTTGGTCGGCTTCGCCGGATTCATATTATAGATAACGATAAGTCCGCCGTTACCGTCAGGTGTTGCTGAAGGTGCGTGGACACCCGCGGGCGATGCCGCTCCGAAATTGTTTTTTGCCCCTGCTGTCACGACAAATTTATCGCGCGCAGTATCGTAATCACCGAGCAGATACTGTCCGCCGCTCATGTGGCTGAAGAAAAGGAGCATGTGCCGGTCACCGATGGGCCAGAAGTAGGGGCACGCGCCATCATCACCGACCAATGTGAACATATCGTCTTCAACAAAGGGATGCAGATAGACCCAGTTTGCTAAATCTGCTGAACGGAGCAAAAAGTTGGCTCGAATCGGTTTACCGCCGGGACCGTGCGGGAGTGTGCCACCGGAAAGCGAATAATACATGTCGTCTTTTTTCCAAATACACGGATCAAAGACGCGGTAGACCGGAGTTGTACCGTCCGCATGTTGCGCCGGAATCACCGCTTTGCCGGATACCTTCTCCCAATTCAGGAGAAGTGGGTCGCTTGATACCGCCACCATATTCCCCACAACTGTGCCGTGATACATCGCTATGACGCGGTCTTCCTCTACAAGCGTCGCACCGGAGAAACAGCATCTTTCTGGGTTCGGGTAAATCGCGTAGGGTAGGTCGCGCCAGTGGATGAGATCATCACTAATAGCATGTCCCCAATGCTGACGTGTATCTTCAGGTGGATACGCCTGATAGAACAGATGCCATCGTCCCTGCCAAAAGCAGAGACCGTTGGGGTCATTAAGCATCGCTTCCGGGTTGATGTAGTGATAAATCGGACGGTGCGGGTCACCTTCATACGTTTTCCGATAAGCGTTAAGCCGTTGCATCAATGGATTCGTTTCCAACTCTGCCTCTTGTGCTTCCAACGTCTCCGCGAACGTGTAATGCGGTACACGCGAGGTGTAATCTTCGTTTGCCATCATTTCTCCTATATTGTGTAATTTTGATGAAATTCTGCAGATTTAGCATAGCATAGAAGAGATCACCTGTCCAGAAAATTTTATGTTGACTTTTTTGAATTGACACATTTTTTCGGGCATGCTATAATGCACAAATCCGTTCTGAGTCGAAATTCAATATATGACATTTAACCGTTGAAGGAGCGCGGACTAAAATGAACAAAACTGAGAAACAACCCCGCAAAAAAGCGGAGATGCACGTCGGTGTTCAAGGCATCGGGACATCCGCCAAAGAGTTAGCCTTCCTCGCTCGGCACGGTGTAACGCATATGGATACCACCCCCGAGAACACTGAAACCGAAACGCTAACCCAACATAAGGAAGAAGCAGCGGAAGCCGGTGTCAGCCTTGAAATGATTCATATCGGCATGCCGGGGAGCATTACGCTTGCTCAAGACCCGCAGCGCGACAAAGATATCGAGGCGGTTTGTAAGACGATTGAGAACGCTGCAGCGGCAGGTCTACGAGGTTTGAACTATAACTTTTGCATCCTGCAAAATCAACGCACCGAGAGCACATTCGGGCGCGGCGGTTCGAGCTACAGCACTTTCGACTTCTCCAAGTACGATAATGAAACACTTTCAGAAGCAGGTGAGGTGAGTCGTGAAGAGGCGTTTGAGCGGATCGCATACTTTCTCGAACGCGTGATCCCCGTTGCTGAAGAAAATAAAATCCAGATGGCATGCCATCCAAACGATCCACCCGCCCCAATCCTAAGAGGTGTTGAACGCTGGAACTACCCCGTATTTGACGGCATGAAACGTTACACCGAGATTGCAGAGAGTCCGTATCACGGCTTTAATTTCTGCTGTGGCACCGTGTCGGAGGGTTTGGATGATCCGGGCACTGAATTTTATGACATTATCCAGTATTTCGGCGAGCGGAAGAAACTTTTTAACATTCACTTTCGTAACATTCGCGGTGGACTGCACAACTTCCAAGAAGTCTGGCCCGATGAGGGACACTTAGATATGCACAGAGTTGCGCAGATCCTTCGAGATGTCGAATATCCGTACATGCTGATGCCCGACCACGCGCCGGGGCATCCAGATGATCCAGCACCGCCGGGTGTTTCTGGCAGAGTGCGACAGGCATGGGCATTTCAGTTCGGATACATCATTGCCTTAATTCAGGCAGTCAATTCAGAACAGTAGATCATTAGTTTTAATCAGTCAAAACGGTTTGGTTTATAGCAAACAAACCGGTCTTTAAGGAGAAAAAATGAAATCCATTATAACTTACTTAGCGATCATTACCATTAGCCTGACTTTCACAGTACAAATTTACGCCGAGATCGATCTTGAAACCGCAAGAGGCATCTGGTTACTCAACGAAGGTGACGGCAACGCTATCAGCGATATGTCTGGAAACGAGAACCACGGTGAACTTCAGGGCGGAGAATGGGTCGAAGGCCCTGACGGCGGCTCTGCACTCAGTTTAGACGGAAACAATGATCGGGTTATCATCCCTGATTCCGATAGTCTGTATCTGGAGAAGGCGTGGACGATCACGGCATGGACCTTTGTGAATACAACCGAGAACGGCTTCGGACATATTCTCGGCAAAAGACCTGCCTCCGGGACAGTGGCAAATTACGCATTCCGGACAAGCGGCAGCGGCACCGGTTGGGAAGCATACTACGCACGAGACGGTTGGAAAGGGGCTTGGAATCAAGGAAGCGTAAAGAAAGGCGAATGGTTGTACATGACAGCAACTTATGATGGAGAAGACACCATCAAGATCTATGAAAATGGAACTGAAATCGGTTCTGTGAGTGGGATGGGTGGACCAGCACCTCGGAATGACACTGAGGTCAACATCGGCGGATGGACCAACAACACCTCAGAGACGCTTGATGGTATGCTCGCTGAGGTCGCACTTTTCAGTGTCGCGTTGGCAGAAGCAGACATAAACGACCTGATGGAGGACGGGTTATCGACCCTAACTGCTGTTGAACCTGCTGGCAAACTCGCAACGACATGGGCAAGTCTCAAATCTCAATAATAGTCAGATAAATTGGGTGTAGTTGGTGTATCACCTGAACCCCTAACTGCACCTTTTGGCAGATCTTTAAGGAGGCAAAAATGAAATCCATTATAGCTTGTTTAGCGATCATTACCATCAGTCTGATCTTCACGGTACATACTTATGCAAAGATCGACTTTGAAACCGCAAGAGGCATTTGGCTACTCAACGAAGGTAAAGGCGATGATATCGAAGATATTTCTGGAAACGATAACCACGGTGAACTTCAGGGCGGAAAATGGATCAAAGGACCTGACGGTCCCGCGCTAAGTTTAAACGGGCAAAATGATCGGGTTATCATTCCTGACTCCAAGAGCATGTATCTGGAAAAGGCGTGGTCGATTACTTCATGGGTGTATGTCAACAAATCCGAGAACGGTTTTGGACATATTCTCGGTAAAAGACCCGCAGCTGGGACAGTGGCAAATTACGCCTTTAGGACAAGCGGCAATGGCACTGGCTGGGAGGCTTACTTTGCACGAGACGGTTGGAAAGGAGCTTGGGGGCAAGGCAATGTAAAGAAAGATGTTTGGTTGTATATGACCGCAACATACGACGCAAAAGACACCATTAAGATCTACGAAAATGGCGTTGAAATCGGGTCTGTTGGTGGGATGGGTAAACCGGGGCCTAAAAATGACACTGAGGTCAACATCGGCGGATGGACCAATAACACCTCAGAGACACTTGACGGTATGCTCTATGAAGTCGCAATTTTCGCTTCCGTACTGGAAGAAGACGATATAAACGATCTGATGGAGAAGGGGCTATCAACATTAATGCCTGTTGAACCTGCTGGCAAAATTGCAACGACATGGGCAAGTCTCAAATCTCAATAATCGATTCAGCAAACCGGGCGCAGCTGGTTTGTAAAATAACCGGCTGCTCGGCTTTGCAGACATTAGTTTAACGGAATCCGAATGGCTGAACTTGTTGAACACGCACGGGCACTCAATCGCCAGGCATGTGAATATATCGACCAAGGAAAACTTGACGCAGCGAAAGATGCCTTAAACGAGGCAACGCGTCTTGCACCCGATTTGGCAGCACCACACACCAACCTCGGTGCTTTGTACGCTTGGGAAGGGGAATTGGAGACAGCAATTACCCTGCATCTCAAAGCGCGTCGCCTGGATCCAAACCTCTCGGCACCGCATACGAATCTCGGTGTTGCTTACGCATGGCTGGGGCAACTCGACGCAGCCCTCCAATCGCTTAAGACAGCACTTCAGGGCAATCCAGACTCGGCTGAGGCACATACGAACTTAGGATTCGTCTACATTTCCCAAGGAAAACTTGATGCGGCTATAACCGCATCAAAAAAAGCGATTCAACTCGGCGATGGCGGAGAAGCGAAGTTGAATCTCGGACTGATTTATAGTTGGCAAGGACGGTTTGATGAGGCAATTGAACTTTATCAAAATGCGCTTGAAACCGATCCAACCCTGGCGGAACCTCACAATAATCTGGGGCTCGTTTATCTGTTGCAAGGCGAATTGGCGCGTGCTATCGATGCATTCAAGACTTCAATTGAACTTGACGGCGGTGAAGAACCGCACACCAACCTTGGACTCGTGTACAGTTGGCAAGGTCAGTTCGACAAAGCGATCGCATTGCACAAAGCAGCACTGGATATGGCACCAGACTCAACGGAAGTGCAGACCAATCTCGGTTTCGTTTATATCTGCCAAAATAAACTCGACGAAGCAAAAGTTATGTTAGAAGGGGCACTCCGTAGTGACCCAGATGCAGCAGAGGCAAATACCGACCTCGGTATTATCTTTTTCCACCAAGGCAGCATTGAGGCGGCTATTGCCGCCCACAAAAAGGCTGGCGCAATCGCTGAAGCACGCAACAATCTTGGAATTGCTTACTATCAACAAGGCAAACGTGATGCCGCAATTGCTGAATTCAAAGCAGCAATCGAAGCAGAGAACCTTCAGGAAGCACACACCAATCTCTCAATAGTGACCGGTGGCAGGGAGAATATAGACACGTCAGAACTCCAAACCTCACCCATCGGTGTGCCGGTCGGAGTGCCCGCTGCATGGTGCGAATTCGTGGATTAAATAGTAGGGGCTGGGTTACCCAGCCCCTACTATATCAGACGCACCGACACTACAACATTTATAGAAAAAATTATGACAAAATTGCCTAACGTCCTCCTTATTCTCGCCGATGATCACGGCTATGGTGATATTTCAGCACACAACGGTCCATCAATTCAGACACCAAACATCGATCGAATCGCTGCAGATGGGACGCGATTCACCAGATTTTATGCCAACTCTTCCGTCTGTTCCCCAAGTCGTGCGGCTCTCATGACTGGACGCTATCCCGACAGGGTCGGGGTACCGGGCGTAATTCGCACCCATCCCGAAAACAGTTGGGGCTATTTTCGACAGGATGCCGTCACGCTCCCTTCAGTCTTGAAACAGAAAGACTATCGTACGGCACTCATCGGTAAGTGGCACCTTGGACTCGAACCGGAGAATCACCCTTGCAAACGCGGGTTCGATCATTTTCACGGCTTCCTCGGCGACATGATGGACGACTACTACACACACCGCCGACACAATATTAATTACATGCGCCACGGTTTGGATACCATCAACCCGACAGGACACGCTACAGACCTCTTTACAGAATGGAGTATGGACTTCATTCGCGCGCAAGCCCAGTCGTTTGAACCTTTCTTTCTTTATCTCGCCTACAACGCACCGCATACGCCGATCCAACCGCCTGATGAATGGATTGCGCGCGTACAGGAACGCGAACCCGACATTTCACCACAACGTGCAAAATATATCGCGCTTGTTGAGCACATGGATGCCGGTATTGGACGAGTCCTTGATACACTTGAGGATACCGATCAATTGTCCAATACGCTCGTTATCTACACATCTGACAATGGCGGTGCAATGAACGTTGGCGCTCACAACGGACCGCTACGTGGGCAAAAAGGCGAGATGTACGAAGGTGGTATCCGAGTCCCTACGTGTGCGATGTGGCCGGGGCACATCCAAGACGGATATGTTACGGATCAGGTTGCGTTGCTTATGGATCTGTTCCCGACAATATGTGAAGTGGCTGGCGCATCAATTCCGCAAGGTATCGAAGGACGCTCAATTTGGCAGACGCTCCAAGGCGAACAGCAGGACTTCTCGGCGCGTATACTTTATTGGTTACGAAGAGAAGGTGGACAACGGTTTTTCGGACAGTGCCAACATGCTATCCGACGTGGAGACGTTAAATTGTTACACAACAGTCCATTTGAACCGTTGGAACTCTACAATCTATCAAGCGACCCACTCGAAACGACGGACAACGCGCAGACGGAGACTGCACTCTTTAGAGAAATGAGCCAACTGTTTCAAGCAGAAACCCAAAAGGCAGGAAGTGTGCCCTGGCAACAATGAACACAATTAATCCGTTTGTTCGATTCTGTTGCGTTAACTCTAAGTGGCAAGGTTCCAACCACACCCATCCTCAAAGATGTATAAATTCTAAACCGCTTGCGTAATCGCATCAAAATATGCTATACCGAACCTAAGTTGTTATTTTTATGATTTCATTTTGATTAATTTGTTGGATCATGCTATTATTTTCACAGTGATAGACCCCGCCCTAAAGGGTGGGGCTTCCGCAAAGTTATGCGAAAGCACTTGTGGCTTCAAACAACATTGCGATTGATTTGAGAATGCCAAAAACAACCGGCTTACTATGCCTAAGCACAAAGGACGCTAACCCGCCCTCGCACCGAAGTGCCTTACGAACTTTTTGATGTGTTGTCAGAGGTATGAACCTCTTTACATTCTCGTGGAATGCGGCATTACCCGACTTTTCCGAACACATGTCAAGCATATTTTAGATATTTATGGGGTGTATAGGCTTTTACGTAGTCGTCTCAATATCAAGCAATATACCCGTGCATCAACTCACAACCAATGCCGAATACAGTAGATATTATAGCAGATTTAGCAACTTCTATCAAGGAAAAATAGCGTCTACATCTCCAAGCTGGAGCATGGAGTTTTGACGCTAAAAACTATGATAATATTGTCCTAACACATTGTTTTTGGTTGAATTTGTGTTATTTTATCGGAGTAGCAACTTAGGCTATACTTAAGCACAACATCCAGTATAAATTAGGAGGTCGTTATTTTGAAACAACCAAACGCTTCCGAGCCATCAGAACCTGACGACACTTTTGGTACGCGCACCAATCCCAAGAAAGAAAATAACGTCCATACGATTCAGCCAAGGCAAAGACACGGCTATACTACCCTCCATGATGCAGCGCGGGACAACGCTTATGAAGCAGTCGCAGCGTTGGTAGAAAATGGGGCTGATGTCAATGTAAAAGACAAATATGGCTATCCACCGCTGCACTGGGCAGCATGGCATAATGCTTATGAAGCAGCAGCAATGTTGGCAGAAAATGGGGCTGATGTCAACGCGAGGAATGATAAGAATTTTACGCCGCTACACTGGGCAGCGTGGAACAATGGACATGAAACAGCAGCAGTATTGTTGGAAAATGGGGCTGATGTCAACACGAGGAACGAAGATGGGGACACACCGCTGCACTGGGCAGCGTGGCGCAATGTTTATGAAGCAGAGGGCGTATCGCTCGAAAACAACATAAATATTAACCCAAGGGAGAAATCTGGTTATACGCTTCTGCACTGGGCAGCATGGCGTAATGCTTATAAAACAGCAGAAATTCTAATCGAAAACGGGGCTGATACGAACGCAGCGAATAACAAAGGGCTCACACCACTGCACATCGCAGCCGAGGACGATACTGCCGAAGTCGCAACAGTATTGCTAAAAAATAGTGCAAATGTCAACATAAAGGATCAAAATGGCGATACACCGCTGCACATCGCAGCATCACACAATGCACATGAGACAGCAGTAGTCCTGCTTGAAAACGGTGCCAATACCAGCGCAGCGAATGATAACGGCCATACGCCTTTGCATATCGCAGCAGAAAAGAGAGCAGACGAAACGGTCAAGGTACTCTGTGATCATCGAGAGCGAAAGGGGTGGTCATGGTAATCATTTTTCTATGACAAACACAAATAATCTCACCTTATGGTATCAAAAACCAGCCGAAGCATGGACAGACGCACTACCCCTCGGAAACGGGCGACTCGGTGCTATGGTGTTCGGCGGCGTGGAACAGGAACGCATTCAGCTTAACGAAGAAACCCTTTGGGATGGCGGTCCCCGAGATACCAACAATCCAAAGGCGCTCGAAGCGCTTCCGAAGGTACAACAACTCCTCTTCGAGGATAAAAACGAAGAAGCCACGACACTCGCTGGCGAAACGATGCTCGGAGTGCCAGAACGCATCAAATCTTACCAGTCTTTGGGAGATCTGTTCCTGGAATTTTCACACAATAGGGCAACACATTACCGCCGAGAACTTGATTTAAACGCCGGTATTGCAAAAACAACTTATCGCTGCGGCAATGTCCATTTCACACGAGACATCTTTGCGACAGCCGTAGATGACCTCATCGTTATTAGAATCGAATCTGACGCTATCGGACAAATCGCTTTTGATATGACAATGACGCGTGAGCAAGATGCCACTGTTGAGGCAATTGCCGCCAATATTCTCCGGCTTAACGGACAGTGCGGCAACGACGGCGTACGGTTCTCAGCCTATCTCCAAGTAGACGCTGAAAACGGAACAGTCGAGTCAACAGGAGAGAGTTTGTCTGTCAGTGATGCCGATGCTGTCACGCTTTTTCTCTCCGCTGCGACGAGTTATGTAAATCAGACGGATACAAGCGAAATCCCGAACGCGCTTTGTGAAGATTATCTGGCAGGTATTGACACAAAATCCTATGCAGCTATTCGCGCGGATCACATTGCTGACCATCAATCCTTCTTTCAACGGGTTGATTTAGACCTCGGTTCCACAGATGCGGAAAATCTCCCTACCGACGAACGATTAAATGCAGTAAAGGCGGGGGCGTCAGATCCAGGACTCGTTGCACTTTATTTTCAGTATGGACGCTATCTGATGATGGGAAGTTCCCGACCGGGGTGCCTACCTGCGAATCTGCAAGGTATCTGGAACGAGCACATGAACGCCCCTTGGAACAGCGATTTCCACACGAATATCAATCTCCAGATGAACTATTGGGTCCCTGAAATCTGTAACCTCCCAGAATGCCACACACCGCTATTTGACTATATGGATACACTCGTTGAACCGGGAAATCGGACAGCAAAAATCCATTACGGTGCCGACGGTTGGGTTGTTCACCACCTCTCTGACATTTGGGGTTTCACAACGCCTGCTGATGGTATTTGGGGTATTTCGCCTATCGGTGCCGCATGGTTATGTGAACATGTGTGGGAACACTATCTTTTCGGTGGTGATAAGGATTTTCTTATCGAACAAGGTTACGCCTTGATGAAAGGGGCTGCCCGCTTCATGCTCGACTTCCTTATTGAAGCACCCGAAGGCACGCCTTTTGCTGGAAAACTCGTCACCAATCCGTCGCACTCACCGGAAAATAGTTTTCTGAAACCAGACGGCACACGCTCCCTCTTCACCTATGCCGCAACAATCGATCTGGAAATTATACATGAACTCTTCACAAACTGCATCGCCTGCATTGAGGTCCTCGGAGAAGATGCTGAGTTCCGCGCCGAACTGGTCTCCGCCCTTGAACGGCTTGCACCGCTCCAAATTAGCGAAAAAACGGGACGACTGCAGGAATGGGTATTCGACTACGACGAACCCGAGCCTGGGCATCGACATATGTCCCACATGTATGGACTCCATCCGAGTTGTCAGATTACGCTGCGCGGCACACCGGAGTTAGCAGCGGCGGCAAGGAAATCGCTGGAATATCGGTTGGCACACGGCGGCGGACATACGGGTTGGAGCCGCGCATGGCTCATCAACTTCTGGGCGCGACTTGAAGATGCTGAAGAGGCATACACCCATCTCCAAGCACTTCTGGCGAAATGCACCCTGACGAACCTATTTGATACACATCCACCCTTCCAGATTGACGGCAATTTCGGGGGTGTCTCCGGCATCGCAGAGATGTTACTACAGAGCCATGCCGGTGAAATTCATCTGTTACCTGCACTCCCGAAAGCGTGGGACGCTGGACACGTCAAAGGCTTGCGCGCCCGCGGTGGGTTTGAGGTGGATATGGTATGGGAAAACGGGCAGCTTACCGAGGCACGGCTTCATTCTACATTGGGGAGAGACTGCACCGTCCGAACAACAGCAACCGTTACTGTGACGTGTGATGGACAAGCCATTGAAACAGCACAATCGAATTCAGTGATGACCTTCGGAACGGAGGCAGGGAAGACATACATTTTGGCGTAGGTCCACTTAACGTGAGCCCGGAGACTTAAGAATTTTGAATCAGGAAACGGACTGCAAGTCCCCCTGATAAGGGGGATTTAGGGGTTTTCTTCAAGGTAAACCATTATTTGGACAGTATTTTCACTTATAATGGACTTGAATGCTTATACCGAACTCACGTTACTCATATCGGTAAACGGATTTGATCCGTATACTGTCTAATCCGTTCTTCCGCCAATTCAATATACGTTTCCTCAATATCGTAACCAATATAGTGTCTCTCTGACTTTAACGCACTCAAACAGGTTGTGCCACTGCCACAGAACGGATCCAAGACGACATCGCCGACGAAGGTATAGAGCTGGATTAACCGATGCGGCAACTCCTCAGGAAAGGGCGCGGGATGTCCGATACGTTTCGCTGAGACAGCCGGAAAACGCCAGACGCTTTTTGTCCATTCTAAGAAATCCTCTTTACGAATAGAATTCTCTTTTCCGTTGCGCTGCCGAGAAAAGGAATCTTTGGAAAAAACGAGAATGTATTCATGAACGTCTCTCAACACCGGATTCGCTGCTGACAACCAACTGCCCCACGCTGTAGAACTCCCCGCACTTGAGGCTTTGTCCCAGATGATTTCACCCCGCATGTGATAACCGATCGCCAACATATCCTCTATGATGTAACTATGCAATGGAATGTAGGGTTTCCGACCTAAGTTTGCGATATTGATACATGCTCTGCCCCCGGTAACTAATTTTTTATACGTCTCGGCGAAAACAGCATAGAGAAGTTCCCTATATTCCGCGAGCGATAGATCGTCATCGTATTCCTTTTTAGCGTTATATGGAGGGGACGTGACCATCAGATGCACACTATCATCGGGGATTGCAGACATATCTGTGCTGGATGCACAATAGAGCCGGTTGAGATTTTCGGCGGGAATAGGATTCTCTATCCACGTATCGGGTTCGGGAAGTTCCTGATTAGCGTAGAGTTTGCTCCCATAAAACGCACTGGCATCGTGATTGATTCTGCCGGGCGTTCCGAATGCGCTCGTTTGTGTTCCACCTTTTCGAGACTCCGAATTGTTTTTACGATTATGTTCCATACCGCTTCTACCTGTGCCTGCCTATTTCTCAATACTGGTCTGGAACCCAGAAGATGACATTGCGTTTGGGAAACAGCGTCTCCAAGAACGCCGAGATTGCCGGAGATACCGAAGCGTCAGGTCTCACCTGTTCCCACCCTATTTCGCCGAACAGGAGTTGCCAAAAATCTGCTTCGGATAGATCAACCCCCAAGTCAACAGCATCAGCATCTTCAGGAACAATCTGTAGCGTGCCATCTGCATTGTGCCGTAACACTATCTGCTGGTTGTTGGGAGTCGGTAGTTTGACAGCAAGCGGCGCGAACGTTTCCTCGGCATCCGCAATTCGCGATTCCCATCCAACCACAAGGCGACGCAAAAGTATTGGCAGATCCACAGCATAGAGCATCATCTTTGACCGTTCTGTTTGGGTTACTGGATTGGCACACGCCGCTATCAGACGTTCCGCAAACAGATGCTGGGACGGAAATTTGACCTCTATCTTCTCAATCTTTTGTGCCTCACACGCTTCGAGAAGATAAGATACGAGTGCATTCAAAACCCCTGGGCTATTTGGGACACATCCTACTTCACGCACTTCCGCAGTTTTTTCGTCTATCTCATAGTTAAGATACCCGCTGATGTGTCCATCTCGGCGCGCAACGACGGTCGGAAGGACACCCCGGATACGGCACGGTGCCATGTCCCAGTATGCACGCGTTCTCGCGATCGTTCCGCTCTGCTGTGCATTCACAAGATCGTATAGGGCCGCCACAGCGTCTAAATCTGTTTCTGCGTTAAAGTCGGTTACCCGCCACTCCGATGGGGCCGCCGACCGTGCTGCTGAGTTGCATGCTACACTGAACCCGTGCATCGGAAAAGATGTCCATCCGAGCTGCCGGTAAAACGCTTCGGGGATGATAGTGAAAAGCACACCGAGGTCACATCCGATTGTTTGTAGATAGCCAATAGTGTCCCGCATAAGCGCGGACGCGTACCCGACACCACGATAGTTCGGATGTGTGCAGACACCACCGATACCACCCATTGTCACAAGGGATTCACCGACCCGCATCCGCCGCTCCCAAACGCGTAAGGTGGACACAACCCTGTCGTTCACTACAACAACACGGGTCTGCGGAAGTCGATAACTGCTATCCCCTTTCACATACTGCCAATAGCGTTCATGGCCATCGGGATTAAACGCCACGCAGCTAAGCTCAACAACCTGCTCTAATTCTGATTCACGAACGCCTCTAATTTCCATATTTTTTATTTTTTAAAGATCGGGTTTCTGCTCCGATTTTTCAGGGTTTCTGATTAGTCTCAGCAACATTTGTTGCGATTGCATTCTTTGCGTCTCAACATGCCAAACTTCTCTGAGGAAAAAGTAATAACTTATTGCATTGAGAAAATGACACCTAACGCCTCATTCGGCGTTTGAATTAATTTCTCGCATGCCTCGGAGGCTTGGTCAATTGGCACAATATCCGTAATCAACGGGTTCACCTGAATTTTGCCTTCGGACATCAGGCGCAGCGATAACTCTAAGTTGCGTTGTGTGGGCCACGGAACAAATACGGGTGGGTAATCCGCACCGTGTTCATAATCTTCGTCGTGGTAACCAGGCCCCGTCCGCGCCGCACTGATAACATCCACATTGCCAAGTCCTGCTGCAAAGCCGTGCGTAATGCTCGCACCACCGACGATGACAATCCGCCCCATCTTGTGCGTATCGGGTGCTGTCTTCAGCATTGCACGGATCTGCTGAAACGCGCTGGTTGCATCACCACCGAAAGCGATAATTCCGCAATCCATGCCATAACCGTTAGTGAACCCCTCTGCGATGGGAATCGGATCCGTTTCGGATACGTTTACAGCGCAGTGGACTCCCGCGTTCTCGGCAATACCTATTCGCAACGGCAGTCGGTCTAAACCGATAACATAGGCACCCGCGGTTTTGGCGATTTGACACGCAAATTGCCCAACAATGCCTAAACCCGCAACCACAACATTTTCGCCAATACGGATACGTCCACGTTGCACGGCATGCAGGGCGGTTGCCGCGAGATGAATAGACGCGGCTTCCTCATCAGTGACATCATCAGGAACCTTCGCGCATAGGTTGTGTGGCACACAAGCGGACGTAGCATGTAGTGCATAGCCGCCGCCCATACCAGCCACCCGATCGCCGATCTCAAATTCGTCGCAATCGCCTTCCGTACCGATAACAACACCCGCATTTGTATATCCAAACGGACGCTGCCGCGCTTCGGAGCCTGGATGCTCGCGGTGTCGTTTGACACCACCGAGTTCTGTACCGGGACTCACCATCGAAGCACGGACTTCAATCAACAGCTGCCCGGGTTTCGGTGCAGGCGTTTCCTGTTTGTCCGTCCAGATGCGTCCCGCCTCATTCATCATCACAACTTTTCTCGTTTTACTCATTTTTAATTAGGCCCTAACGGGAGCTATCAGGCAGGTTTTAGCAGGGCCTCCTCCGTGATAAAATCCGCCATGCGGCCGTTGTTGCATGGCTGCCATCTTTGGCTAAGCTTTTGATGTTTTTCGGTAAGGCTCCAGATCAATCCCCGGATATGCCACTTCAAGACGTGCAAGAGCTTCCGGCGTATAGTAAGCATCGCCAGGCGCGGGCCACCCTAAAACACGTCGGACATCCGGAGTCGTTTGCGCGACAAATTTCATGTACTGTGGCGTGCCCCAACCGGGCACCGGACGCGTCGTTTTGCACCAATCGTCATTATCGGCGCGATGGAAGTGATACCCCATCCACCCGCGTTGTCTGCTTTTGTTCTCAAACGGTTGTGCGGCGTGAACCAAGTAACTGGACCGGAACGATACACTCCCCGCTTTCGCCGTAAGCGGAACCGGATCCCCGAGTTCTTCTTTAAACTCACGCAGATCAGGAATCCCCATTCCGCCCGCTCTACCCGGATACTTCACCCATATTTTATCCAACTGGTTCTGTGAACCCGGACAGACAAGCATCGGCGCACCGTCCAATTCGATGTCGTGTACGAAGATAGCGGTCAAAACATATCCGTAGCGTTGCCAATCCGGATGTGGTGGCAAGGGTGAGTTCGTCGCGTTGTCAATGTGGTAACCCTGCCACGGATGTTCACTATGACGGCTATCGGTGAGTCCCTCTCGGAAGAAGATTTGCCCATAACCGAGCCGAATTTCTTCTGTATCTAAGAGCTGCTTTGCAATCGCCAGATAAGCCTCGTTTTCGATGAGTTTATCCACGGCTTCCAACCCTGTCGGGAAATGCACCGCCTTCCCAAAGGGACCCGCCAGGCGTTGCATATCACTGTGCTTCTCATAGGCACTTTTTAACGCTTCGGGTTGCGCACCCCATTTCGCGTGATATTCGGTGTAAGTCAAACCATCGTAAGCGTTACGTTCAATCTCTTCAAGGGCGGGTGCGATCACTTCCTGTGGAAACACATTGGGCACCACGATGATTCCATCCCGTTTCCATGTTGACAGTTGTTCCGTCGTCAGTTGCATGAGGTTACCTCCCTGTGAACTTTTCCCATTTATCCTCTTGAACCACTTCACTATTTGCTTTCTGTTGAATCGCCTGCCACCATTCCTGATTTTCGACGTACCACTGAATCGTCTCACGCATCCCATCTTCAAATTCAATAACCGGTTCCCATCCGACATCACGAGCGATCTTCCCTGAATCTAATAGGTACCGACAATCGTGTCCGGGACGGTCAGGGACATAAGTTTTCAACGCCTGCGGTTTGTCAAGAACATCCAAAATAAAATCGCTAATCTCCTCAATGCTTTTCTCCACACCACTCCCGACGTTGTAAGTTTCACCGATTTTGCCGTGCTTAATCACCGCTGCCACTGCTCGACAGTGGTCTTCAACATGTAACCACTCTCGGCGGTTATGGCTGCTTCGGTAGAGCGTTAGGGATAAATTCTGGATCGCATTCGTTGTGAAGAGCGGAATAAGTTTTTCTGGATGCTGGTAGGGACCGTAGTTGTTGGCACAATTAGAGATCGTTATCGGCATACTGAAACTGTGAAAATAGGCATTCACGAGATGATCGGCTGCTGCTTTGGAGGCGTTATAGGGCGTCTGTGGACGATAGGGCGCGTTCTCACTAAATGCATCCGGTGAGTCCAACGGCAGTTCGCCGTACACCTCGCATGTCGAAATATGATGAAATCGCTGCACATCATATTTTCGTGCTGTATCTAACAATATCTGGGTACCCATCACGTTTGTTTCAAAGAAACGTCGTGGATGCAGAATGGCACGGCTATTGTGCGATTCCGCAGCGAAATTGACAATCACATCGGGTTTCTCTTTCTTCAAGACCTCTTCCACGAACCCAGTATCCAGAATGTCACCATGAGCAAATGTGTAACGTTTCGGGTAATGCGCTGCTATATCCAACAAGTTGGAGAGATTTCCAGCATACGTCAGGCGGTCAAGGTTAACAACGGCATCGTCCGAATGGTGCTGCAGCCAATATCGGATGAAGTTGGTGCCGATAAACCCAGCACCACCAGTAACCAGTAATTTCATCAATCATGAATTCCCTTCCGTGAAGTCGAACGAATGCCTCTATCTTATCAAAATAGAGGCAGCCTGTCAATCTAAATTCGTTTTCGGATGAACGGATTGCCGCTACGAAAAAAATTGTTGACAAATAATTGTAAATATTGTAAAATAGAGAGCAATTCCGAATCGTAGCACTTTCTAAGCGCAGGGGCGCGTGTCTCATGGCTTTGCGAAGGAACAATAATGCGCCAACGTAAATTAGGAAACACAGGACTCACCGTCTCTGAAATCGGCATGGGAACATGGGAACTCGGAGGACGTGAATGGGGAGACATCAGTGAAACAGACGCTGTTGATCTCCTCCGATACGCCTTTGAAAGCGGTGTCACCTACTACGATACAGCAGATCAATACGGCGGTGGACGCGCAGAACGGTTACTCGGCGAGGCTTTTTCAGCACTCGGTAATAGAGTCGTCATCGCAACGAAACTCGGCTATGAATTAGACTCTGATGGCTGGATTAGCCACGGATGGGATCACCCGTCGTTCAATGTTTCACCCGAATACATTCGATCAGCGGTTGAAGGAAGTCTTACACGATTGAAAAGGGATGTCATAGACATCTACCAATTCCATTCACCACCGCCTGCATCGGAATGGGATGATGCATTCGGCGCAATGGAAGACCTCAAAACCGAAGGCAAAATCCGATTTTATGGGTTGGCTCTCGGTAGTGAGACAGACGCACTGAAAGCGATAGCAGAAACCGGTATATCTTCGCTGATGCTCACCTACAACATCCTTACCCAAGGAATGGCAGCATCAGTGATGGAGACCGCCGCTGAAAAAGGCATCGCTGTTGTCGTCCGACAGCCGCTGTCGTCAGGTCTGCTTTCTGGACAACTCGGAGCAGATACTGTGTTTGCGGAAAACGACTATCGGAAAACTTGGTCCCGTGAGAAATTTCTCGCGGATTTAGAACGGGTGGAACAGGTGAAGTCAATCGTCGGAGATAAGGCGCAAAGCCTCCCACAAGCCGCCCTTAAATTTATCTTGGCGCATCCAGCTGTCTCTTGTGTGGTCCCGGGAATGATGACCCCGACGCAAGTTGACGATGGTGTGGGGACTTCAGGGGCAACCCCGTTGCCTGCCATAGTCTTAGACCAATTACGAGACAATTAGGGAAAGAGATTATGAAGGTTATTGCGGATCTCTGTGTTGTTCCGATGGGTGTCGGCGTTTCGGTCTCAAAATACGTCACTGCGTGCGAGAAGGTGTTGAAAGAAGCAGGTTTGGAAACGAAGCTACACGCTTACGGTACGAATATCGAAGGCGATTGGGATACCGTGTTTACAGCAATCCGGCGGTGTCATGAGGTCGTTCATGAGATGGGCGCGCCCCGAATCACAACGACGCTTAAGTTCGGCACTCGGATTGACAGAAAACAGACGATGGAAGACAAGGTTATCAGTGTCCAAAATCAGTTGGAAAGAGAATAACTGATAGACGTTTTCAAATTTAAATTTAATTGAAAAATATGTTTGACATTTTTGGTAACTTGTGCTAATCTATCTCGTTAGTTGAATATAAGGAGGATAAACTCAAATGAAAAGTAGATTTATGATGCTGGCAGTGTGTGCTATCGGATTATTATTCACCGCACAATTTGCGACTGCTATAGATAAGATTGAAGGTCCTTGGTATTGGATGATTACCGAGAGTCCCATTGGCGGCGGTGGTGCCGCCGTGACAGATGTCGACGGGATCAAGGACGCAACGAAGGGTAAGCTGACCGAGGAAAAGGTCGCGAAAGAGGGAATTACCGATAAGGTCATGAAGGTCAAATTTGCCGAAAATTACAAATGGACCGAGGGAGAAATCGCCGCAGTCGGTGGGAACAACATTAACGACACGCTCCTAAAGATTAAGTTGGGTCCCGGAGGCGATATCAATGACCACTGTTCCTACGCCGTGATCAACGCTGTATCAAAGGCTACCAAGAGTGGCGTTGAAGCTAAGGTCGGCAGCGATGATTCCATTAAAGTATGGTTTGGCGGCAAAGAGGTCTGGAAAAACGCTGTTAACCGCGGTGCCGGCAACTTTCAAGACACTTTTAAGGTTAACATTAAAAAAGGTGCTAACGTCTTAATGGTGAAAGTGTGCGAACGCGGTGGCGGTTGGAGCATGTTCGTCGGTATCGACGCAGATTTGGACTACAACCTGAAGTTCAAAGGACTACCCGTTGAACCCGCCGGGAAACTGGCGACGCAATGGGCGGAAGTCAAACGCGCTTACTAAAGTCGTAAGAGATCTCGATTCGGAGATCGTTTTTATCGATTAAAACTTCACAAAATTTTTTGTGCTTGATTTAATTAGGGTATATTTGATATACTACGCGAAAGTGGTTGTCCTATCTTTACAAGCAGCGGCGTAATATTGTAGCCATGATCTCCGAATCGAGGCGCAATCGGACTCACAAGAATGGGCAACACTGATTTCACTTTGATTGATAAAGTTAAAAAATTAATTGGAGGATTTCCATGTATAGGAAACTATTTACAATAGGGTTAGCATGTCTCATAGCACTTTTTGCCATGACAATGACGGCTAATGCCCAAGACAAAATTACCGGTCCATGGCTCTGGATGATCGCACCCACCGAGGCTAACCAAGGCGGCGCAAATTCCACCGATGTAGATTCACTCTCTGAAGCCAGTGGTGGTGATGTTACCGAGGACGGTGTCGCAGCAAACGGTGCTAACGAAGGTGACAAAGTCGGTGATTTAGTGTGGACGCTTGGCGAAATTGCCGATACCGGTGGTAACAACGTCAACGATCTTGTCAACGAGATCGGCTTGGGTGAAGGCGATGTTAACGACCATTCGTCCTACGCACTTATCACGCTTGAATCCGACTCTGATCAGAGCGGCGTGGATATGAAAGTTGGCAGCGATGACTCCATCAAAGTCTGGCTCAACGGTGAAGTTGTTCATAACAACCCTGTCAACCGCGGTGCTGGTAATTTTCAGGACACATTTCAAGTTGACATTAAAACAGGTGATAATGTTTTACTCGTCAAAGTCAGTGAACGTGGCGGCGGTTGGAGCATGTTTGTCGGTGTCGATGCCGATGTCAATGCTGTTTATAAGGCATTTCCAGCGCCTGTAGCCGGAAAAATTACCGGTCCATGGCTCTGGATGATCGCACCCACTGAAACCGGCCAAGGCGGCGCAAATTCCACCGATGTGGATTCACTCGCTGAAGCCAGTGGTGGTGATGTTACCGAAGAGATGGTCTCAATAAACGGTGCTAACGAAGGCGATGCTGTCGGTGATTTGGTGTGGACGGTCGGTGAGATTTCCGAAAGCGGCGGCAACAACGTCAACGATCTTGTCAACGAGATCGGCTTGGGTGAAGGCGATGTCAACGACCATTCGGTTTATGGGCTGATTATCCTTGAAGCCGCCGAAGATCAGATGAACGTTCCGGCGAAAGTCGGTAGCGATGACTCCGTCAAAGTCTGGTTCAACGGTGAAGTTGTCCATAACAACCCTGTCAACCGTGGTGCTGGCAACTTCCAAGATGATTTCAAAGTTAACCTCGTAGCAGGCGCTAATGTCCTGTTAGTGAAGGTGAGTGAGCGCGGTGGCGGTTGGAGTTTGTTCGCCGGTGTCGGCGGTACGTGGGAAATCCGTCAGAATCAGTTCGTTTCCGTCGAACCCGCTGGTAAACTCTTCACAACTTGGGGAAGTTTGAAAGCTAAGTAACGCCTCAGTTTTACACGAGGACTTGTGTCTCGTAAAGAAAAAAAAGGACGCAGCTGAAATATATCGGCTGCGTCCTTTTCTTTTAGGTTTATCTACCGTCCCATGAGTTCCATAAAGACAGGTAACGATTCCCTAAATCCGTCCTCGCGCGTGCCACCTACCGGCGTATACACACTCTCTAAAGAGATTGTCCCTTCGTAACCGTCCCGTTTCAAAGCGTCCACAATGTCGTTGTAGTAAGGATCCATCTGTCCTTGGCGCATCGCGCAGAAATCAAATGTCGCCGCTGGTAGGTTAACAACGCCATCTTTGAGATGAATATGCGCAATATGCTCACGAATCGCTTCATAGCCATCCGGATACGGGACCTCCGTACAATAGAGCGAACTGCATGGATCCCATAGCACTTTCAGATGTGGCACGTCCAATTCGTCGATTAATTTTTTCGCAAGGAATGCCGATGTCACGTTCCCGGAGATCGCCGTTTCCATCACAAGCGTGATACCTGCAGCATCAGCGATTTGTAACGGTTCTTCCAATCGGTTCATGAGTGTTCCCCACGCGCCTTCGGAGATAACCGGTTCCGCACCGAAAAGCACCATCTCCTTCCGGAAACTGAAAATCCGGACGAGGTTTGTACCGAGTGCTTGCGCAACATCAATGCACCGTTGTAACGTCGTAATATGTTCACGATAGGCAGGCACAACGACTGCCGTATCAACAGAGAGTGCCGATAAATTATGGTGTGAGATACACGATACTTTTAAATTCCGAGCGTCGATTAATCCTTTAACGCGTTCCACATCCGCATCCGTTAAATCTCCAACCTGTTTCTCCCAAAGATACTGTAGTTCAACGTATTCCAAACCAGTCTCTACCATAGTGTCCAACGCATATTCAAAATCTCGACTGATGCCATCTGTGATAACTCCCAATTTGAACATTCAATACCCTCTCCATTTTATTTTTATAGCGTTTCTAAAGCACCAAACAACTCATCAACAAACCCTATTCCATGATCACTCTGTCCTCTTAATTTCAACACCAGCAATATTTTCCAATATTTTGATAATCGTCCAGTTATCCTCATCAGGATTCACTGCTTTTCCCGCTTGAAACAGTTCAAAAGCGGCACTCGCTGCAAAGAGGGGCACTCCACAATCGTTTGCCATATTTTTTGCCAAACTCAGGTCTTTATACATTGTACCGATATTGCTCTGTCCTTTGAAGTTACGGGACAAAATGTTTTCTGTTGTATCCCTGAAGAGGAAATTCCCAACGACACTTGTGCTGACAACATCACGGAGCGTTTCCGGTGCTACACCTGCCTTTACGGCAAGCGTCAAAGCCTCAAAGATACCCGCATAAGTCGTGCCTATCAGCACTGCAAGGGCAGACTTGACAGTTTGACCCATACCGATCTCTTCTCCAACGTGATAGATGTCCTTGCCAACTGCTGCGAGCACCGGTTTCGATGCTTCAAACGTCTCGGTTGGTGCTGCGACCATCATTGTAAGCGTTCCTGCGGCTGCCCCCGGCGCACCACCACTCACAGGTGCGTCAACGATGTTCACGCCTTTTGCTGTCACGAGTTCGGCAACCTCTATCACCTGTGAACGTCCGATAGTCGCCGTACAGATGACTGTCGAACCGGGTTTAAGTCCGGCCAGCAGTCCGGCTTCACCCAAAAGTGCTGCCTTAACCTGTTCAACATTCAGCACCATGAGAAAAACCGTATCCGCGGCGGCACCGAGTTCTCGCGGCGATGTAGCAGCGTGTGCGCCTTCTTGTACCAACGTTTCCATCGCCTCAGGACGGACATCATACACCGTCAATTCGTGTCCGGCTTTCAAGATATTTCTTGACATGCCTCCACCCATGTTCCCAACCCCGATGAGTCCAACTTTTGCCATAAATTACCTCAAAGAATACTGTCCAGACTTGATGCACATCGTGCTTCTACGAACGCGCCTAAGGCCCACACCTCTTTGCTGTTGTACCTTGCAAAGGCCCAGAGAAACAAACTATGCTAACAGAAAATCGGTAGAGTTTACCACAAATTCTGAGAAACGTCAATCTATTTTCTGCAGACAGAATTTTTACACAATTTTTTCTTCTTTGTGCTATAATGACGCATTCATACACGAAAAAGAAGGAGCCAGAATACATGGCAGATACCATCAAAGGTGCCGTACTTGGATATGGCGCAGCATTTAATATGGGCAGAGCCCACGCAAATATGATGCAGAACACCGACGGGATTGAATGCGTCGCTGTCTGTGATATAGATCCAGAACGAACAGATGCCGCAAAAAAGGACTTTCCCGGCATTCGCACCTATAATTCCGTTGAAGAACTCAACGCCGACGACGGTGTCGATCTTATAGCGAACGTTCTACCGCATAGTTTGCACTGCGGTCCAACGGTGGCAGGTCTCAAGGCTGGCAAGCACGCTATTGTTGAAAAACCGATGTGTGTCACAATCGCTGAAGCCACAGAAATGATTACAACCGCCAAAGAAAACAACGTTATGTTGTCTGTTCATCATAATCGACGGTGGGATGCTGACTTCTGGACGCTTCGCGAACTCGTTCAATCCGGTATCATCGGCAAAGTCTTTAACGTTGAGATGTGGGGTGGCGGTTACGGAAGACCCAATCCGGATTGGTGGCGCAGCGTCAAAGCTATCTCCGGCGGACAATTCTACGATTGGGGTGCTCATTATCTCGATTGGCTGCTCAATGTCCTTGAAGCACCGATGATTAATGTCACCGGCTTCTATCAACCGAACCTCGTCTGGGACGATATTACCAATGAGGATCACGTCCAAGCAGTTATTCGCTTCGCGGGTGGAAAGTTCGTCGCGGATGGCGCATCAGCAAACATTCAGATGTCCAATATCGCCAAAATCGGTGGAGAGCGGTGGAAACTGCTCGGCTCACACGGCGCAATTACTTCCGAAGGCGGCGGGTTTAAAGTCCTATCCGAAGTCGAAGGACATCCCAAAGAGCAGGAAGTCGGCCATCAGGGTAGACCTGGACCGAGTTACTATCAGAATATCGTCGCTCATTTAAACGACGGCACACCGTTACTCGTGACACCAGAATCCGCTCGCCGTGTCATTGCCATCATGGATTTAGCAGAGAAGTCCGCTAAGACACATCAGGCAGAAACGGTGCCTTATGAGTTTGAATAGCCTTGAGGAATAGCCATCAGCGGAATAGTTGTCAGTCATCAGTCGCCAGTCGTCAGTTAATATCTTGTGGAGCTCACAACAAAGGTAACCCTCCACAAGAAACCTCTTAACTGATAACTGATAACTGACAACTGATAACTCACAAATATATGAAAGCCATCGTTTTTGAGAAAATTCAGCAATTAAGCGTCCAAGAAAAACCTATCCCCGCGCTCACTGACGGAGATGTCCTCATCCAGACGGAACTCTGCGGTATCTGTGCTTCTGATCTCGCGGCACTGCGTGGGGATGTATCAGACTACGCACCACCTGTTGTGATGGGACACGAACTCGCAGGTGTAATCGTAGAGAGTCGACACCGAGATGTCAAAGTCGGTGAACGGGTCACGGTTAATCCCATGCTCTCTTGCGGCGTATGCGCCGAATGCGAGAACGACCTTGATAAATACTGCGATACCATTGAAGGGATCGGGCACGATATTGATGGCGGCTACGCCGAATATATGCGGATGCCAAAGCACGGTGTTGATACCGGCAAACTCATCCGGGTCCCGGATAGTATACCACACGAGGAATTGCTGTTTCTGGAACCGTTAGGCTGCTGTTTGAATGCGATGCAGGAAACACTTTTTAAGGATTCCGTCGCTATCCTCGGTGCCGGTCCCATCGGATTGATGCTCACACAATTGGCAAAACGTGCAGGTTTAGCCACCTACGTGGTGGAACCCCTGCCCCACCGTAGAACTGTCGCAGAAACACTCGGTGCAGATCTCACATTTGATACCTCCGCTGAGTCTATAGCGCATCTCCACGACATCACTAACGGTGGCGTTGATACTGTCATCTCCGCAACAACAAACAACGCTTCAGCAATCACATTCGCTTTTGAGATTGTCCGCAGAGGCGGATGCCTCAACTTCTTTGGACTCGCACCCGAAGGCGAAGAACTCCGCATCAATCTTGAAGAATTTCACTACGCGGGTCACAAACTGATGGCTTCATGGGCATTTTCGCGCGCCAGTCTTGAAGCATCCAAACAACTTCTAATAGAGAAGGCACTCAATTTCAAACCGTTGCTAACTGACCGGTTTCCGATTGCCCAAGGTTTAGCAGCGTTTGACAACGCCGCTGCGCAGCGCGGAGTCAAGACAGTAGTCCACCCATGATGGATATATTGCTGTTCAACCTTTACAAGAGACAATCCTTCATCCAAAAACTAATAGCCCCGCCATTCGTGATAGATATACCCGTGTTTCCTTTTTAGAAGATTTGCCATCTGTATTTGGATTGTGCTATAATTATTTCACTAAAATTTCGACATCAGATTTTTGCGCCATCATTTTAAGCAGAACGAAAAGCCTTTGCCGCAGCAACCCATGCCAGATAAGGAGATACCAACTAAAATATGATCCTCGGTGCGCACGTATCCACTTCAGGCGGAATACACAACGCCATCAAAAATGGTACTGACCTCGAGTGCGACACAATACAAATTTTCTTGCGAAATCCAAACCAGTGGCAAGGAAAACCTCCCACCTCAGAAATAGTCGAAAAATTTATCACAGCATGGTCAAAAACCGACCTTGGCGAGGTAATTGTCCACGACATCCACTTGAGTAATCTCGCTTCCCCGAAACCTGATGTGCTGGAAAAATCGCGCCAAGCGTTCCGTGAACAGATGGAACTCGCGCAGCGGCTCGGTATCCGCTACATCGTCACACACCTCGGCGCACACCTCGGCGAAGGAGAAACATTCGGTTTAAAGCAGTTAACCGACAGTTTTGATTTCCTGTTTGAAAATGCTGAGGCACCCGACGTCATGCCGCTCCTCGAAACGACCGCCGGGCAAGGTACAAATCTTGGCTACTGTTTTGAACACTTACGCGATGTGATCGACATGTCAAAATATTCAGACCGGTTCGGGGTCTGTTTGGATACGTGCCACGTCTTTGCTGCTGGCTACGACATGCGAACCGAATCGGGTTGCGCAGCGACTTTTAACCAGTTTGACGATGTTATCGGGCTTGAGCGACTAAAAGCCTTCCATCTTAACGATGCAAAGTCAGAATATCAAAGCCGCGTGGATCGGCACGAACACATTGGGGAAGGCAATATTGGATCAACAGCATTCGCGTATATCCTCAACGACTCCCGATTTGCTGAAATACCACTCATCATTGAAACACCACAGATGAAAACCATGCACGAGGTAAATCTCTCTACCCTGCGGAAGTTGAAAGTATAACTTGCAAATTTTCCATATCCATATTGAACTATAAAAAACGGCGAGGATTAAGGTGTGTCTATCGGTTTCTGGGAAGTTGCGTTCGTCATCATTCTTTTTTTCGGAATTATTATTGTCTCTCGTTTCGTCGAACGCTCTCGGACAAAACGGATTTGTCCGGAGTGTGGGCTGGTAATTCGCACACACATACCGACCTGTCCATCGTGCCATCACAATTTCCCGGTAAAGGAGTCTAAAAAATAATTCATGGAACTCTTGATAGCAGTCCTTGTTTTCTGTAGTCCGGTGCTTATACCGGTGTTGATACACTATTTTGGCTATACAGAAACGGACGGATCCGGCAATACATATCGCAGGCGACTTTTCCAAACCCAACGTGTCTGTCTGGACTGCGGTTTACTGATTCGTACTGCTATCCCAACATGCCCTTTATGCGGGCATGGTTTACCAAGAAAGGCATAACAGCATGCAAAAAACAAAACTAAAAATTAGCGGCATGTCCTGTCAACATTGCGTTAAAACCGTCACAGATGTATTGACAGAACTCGAAGGCGTTCAGCGTGCGAAAGTTAACCTCCGCAAAGGCGAGGCGATCGTACATTTTGATGAATCTTACATCACCATTGTTAACCTTACAGAAGCAATAACAGCAGCGGGTTTTGAAGCAGTAACGAAAACCAACCCTCTATCGTTAAAATCAATCAGTGCAATCGCAGTCGTGCTTTTCAGCCTAATCGGCTGCACCGATGTCCCGTATACCGGTCCAATGCTGACAGTTGATAGCGTAGACCGGTACCTTAACTCACTTGGTGAAGATACAATCTGTTTACATGACGGATTCGATACCATTTGCATAAAAGTCGTGCCAGAAAAAAGAAACGGTGAAGATGATAACATCCCCATTGTCCACATTCACCCAACAAGTCTCATTTACATGTTCTATTATGAGGACCAACCCATTTTGCGCGCAGAACGGATAATGGACACCACCCAGATCACGCAAGAATTGACGGACCAACCCATAGCAAATGGAAACATACAAGACAGCAGCAACACTGTTCTCAAAGACTGGACTATCCAGATATACTATCCAGATGCATTCCCTGAAGCAGATCGGGGGACAACACCCGAAACCAGTGGGCTTGATATCAGAATTGTTGAAGGAATGAAGATAGGAGCCGACAAGCAAAAAGACCTGGAGATAAAGGACTTTACACAAATCGACGGACTTGACAGCAGCCGCATCGTTCAATTCTCCATTGAAACGGAGGCACAGGAGATTACGATTCAAGTGGATGGATTATTCACCGACCATACCGCAATATTCTACATTAACGCAGATAGTATAGCATCGAATGAAGGCAACAGTTCCCTTCAACTGCAACCGCTACAATAGTCGTTACGAAGGAGTAACGTCATGGCAAAAGCAAAATTAGAAATAGATGGTATGTCTTGCCAATACTGCGTTAAAACCGTGACGGATGCCTTGACAACACTTGAAGGGGTGCAGCGCGTAAAGGTGAACCTACGTAAAGGTGAGGCGATTATCCACTATGACGCATCCTACATTACCGATGCCAATCTCGTGGAGGCAATAACAGAAGTCGGTTTTGAAGCGGTAACAAAAACCAAATCTTTACCCTTAAGATTAATAGGCGGCATCCTAACTACACTTCTCAGCATAACCGGTTGTTCCGATATGCCTTATACAGGTTCAATGCTGACAGCTGAAGACGTTGATCGGTATGTTACGATAGGTGAAGATTCTGCCTGCCTCCTGAGTGGACACGAGTCAATTTGTATAACACTTATACCGGAAACGGAAGACGACAGTAGACCTGTCATCCACATCCATCCAAGGAAACTCATTTATGTGTTCTATTATGAAGGCGTGCAAATTATGCGTGCAGAAAGGGTAATGGACACCACCGAAATTATGGGGCAAGTGAGAGGTCCGGGAGAAGATGATCAGCCACCAAGTGGGGACGGTGGTGTTCGCGATGACAGTTCTGATGACGACGGAGATGGTACTATCAATGGCAACGGGGACACACAGCAACCCGGTGATGGCAGCACCCAGAAACCCGATGGGGGCACGCAACAACCCGGTGATGGCAGCACGCCACGCTCCGATGGTGGTAACGGCGGCACACAGCAGCCACCACCTCTACCTCCTTCAAATGGTGGCAATCAAAACGGCGGTGGAAACAACGGACAAGGGAATAATGGCGGCAGTGGCACACAGCAACCCGGTGATGGCAGCACCCAGAAACCCGATGGGGGCACGCAACAACCCGGTGACGGCAGCACGCCACGCTCCAATAGCGGTAACGGCGGCACACAGCAGCCACCACTTCCTCCAGACGGTGGCAATCAAAACGGCGGACAAAACGGTGAGCAGAATGGCGGCACCGGGCAGAACGGTGAAAACCAAAATGGTGGGCAAAACGGCGGAAACAACCAAAATGGCAACCAGAATGGCAACCAGAACGGCGGAAACAACCAAAACAGCGACCAGAATGGTGGAAACAATCAGAACGGCGACCAGAATGGTGGAAACGGGAACAACAATGGCAACGCAAACAACAACGGTGATGGGAATGGTGATGGGAATGGCAACAATGGCAATAATGTTGGCGGCGACTCCAGCATACAATCACACTACTACTATACTGATAAGGAAGAACCAGCAGGAACTGGATGGTTAATATGGATATACTATCCTGTAGGCTACGACATTCCACCTGGGTTCGGAGAAACCGGAGCACCCGAGGGGTTCACAATGACCGTAGATAATGACCCTGATGCAACAATATCAGACGGTGCACAAACTGCTGGACCTTGCTATGACTTCAATGACGACGGGGAATTCGATACCCCGTGCCACAACCGCGGACTCCCGACCGAGTCGGCGTACTCCTCCCAGCGTCATATTAGCACAGGGAAAACGGTAATAACGGTTACCGTGACGTGGCATTCACCCTATTCCCATCTTACTAGAACGTACACCCTCAATGCAGCCGTTAATATCGCAAACGAAAGCTTGTTTCATACCGCCCAAAGAGATTAACATCCAGTGTAAAAACCGAGAAGAAAATTCAGAGTTATATTTTTCAGGACTTACGCATTCCGTCTTAAAGTTCCGCTGATAACGGGGATTTAGGAGGTTTAAGATACGAAAATTACCGCTTTTTTGAAACTAAATGTCGGATATTTGTTTAATTTGCGTAAGTCCTACTTCTAAAATGTGGTGCCTATGGACACAGCAAGAATCCAGGTCAAAGCAGGCAACGGCGGGAACGGATGTATCAGTTTCCGCAGAGAGAAATTCGTCCCTCGCGGCGGTCCCGATGGCGGAGATGGCGGCAAGGGCGGGAATGTTACGCTCATTGCAACCCTGGGAATGAGCACATTAATCGACCTGCATCATAACCCACGCCAAGTTGCGGACAACGGTGGACACGGCACTGGCAAACAACGCGACGGCGCTGATGGCGCAGACCGTATCATTAAAGTACCCGCCGGAACTATCGTTAGAGACCATGATACAATGGAAATGCTTGCAGATCTGACGGAACCCGATCAGACCGTTGTTGTCGCACGGGGCGGCATCGGTGGCAAGGGGAATATCCGCTTTAAAAGCAGCACCTTTCAAGCACCGCGCGTCGCAGAGAAAGGCGAACCTGGCGAAGCACGCGAAATCAGCCTCGAAATCAAACTTATCGCCGATGTCGGGTTAGTCGGTTACCCCAATGCTGGTAAATCGACACTGCTGGCGCGGACCTCTGCCGCGACACCGAAAATTGCCGCCTATCCGTTCACAACGCTCCGTCCGAATCTCGGCGTTGTCCGTATCAATCGTGAGCAGAATTTCGTCCTCGCAGACATCCCTGGACTCATAGAAGGCGCGCACAAGGGTGCAGGTTTAGGACACCAATTCCTGCGGCACATCGAGCGCACTAAAATGCTTATTCATGTCATTGATCTCAGTGCTACAGACGGACGGGACCCAATTAAAGATTACGAACAATTGAACCTTGAATTGGGTCATTATAACGAACTGCTAACGAAACTGCCACAGATTATCGCCGTAAATAAGATGGATATGCCTGAAGCAAAGGCAAATCTGACACACGTACAGGAATACTTCGGTAACCGGAAAATCTTCCCTATTTCTGCAATTACCGGCGACGGCGTGAACCCACTCATGCAGCAAACCTACCGCTCTTTGCAACACTTGGAAGCACGCGCTCGAAAAGAAGCAGAGACGACGATTACTTTGGAACAAGAACTACCCCCGGAGCCCTCAGCACGGTTTGAACTCACCGAAACCGAAGAAGGGTTCGTTGTCACCGGGGTAGAACCGCGCCGTGCCGTTCTTATGACGGATATGGAAAATGAACAGGCATTGATTCTGTTATATCGGAAACTGAAAAACATGGGCGTGATAAACGCACTCGCCCGTGCAGGCGCGGTGGAAGGAGACACAGTCCAGATTGATGAATTCGAGTTCACCTATAGCCCAAAAGCAATGCAATCCAACTGAACAACGCACCTGTTTGAGGGACGTGCAACGCATCGTTGTGAAGGTCGGCAGCAGCACCATTTCAGAAGGGGCACACCTCAACGAAGCTGCCCTCGATGGGTTAGTCCACGATTTAGCCCTTGTGAAACAGGACGGTGTAGAGGTCATCCTTGTGACATCAGGCGCAATTGCTGCCGGGTGGCCCCAACTCGGTCTGAAGCAGCGTCCGAATACGCTACCCCATCTACAAGCTGCTGCCGCTGTGGGGCAGATACGATTGATGGCAGCTTACAAGGATCGGTTTTCAAACTACGGACAACGCGCCGCGTCTATGCTGCTCACACGCGACGATTTCTCGAATCGGGAACGCTACACCCGCATGAACGACACGATGCGTGCCCTCCTTCATTTCGGCGTGATCCCTATCATCAACGAAAACGACACCGTCGCAGTTGACGAAATCAGGGTCGGCGATAACGATACACTCTCTGCTTATGTAACAAACCTCGCCCAAGCACAACTCCTCATTATCCTCTCCGATCAGGCAGGGTTCTACACCGCAGACCCAAGGCACAACCCTAACTCGACATTGATTCACACTGTTACCACGATTTCAGATGAAATCTGGCAAGCCGCTGGGACAGCTGGCACAACGAGTGGGACTGGTGGGATGGTAACAAAGTTGCGAGCCGCGGAAATCGTCACTAACTCAGGAGAGATGATGGTCATGGCACAAGGCCAAGAACCGCTTATCGTTACAAGGATCTTGAAGGGCGAATTACTCGGAACCCTGTTCCTTCCGCAATCCCGTATCTCTGGACGCAAACGATGGATCGCCTATTCCCGCCCACCGAAAGGCAGACTTATTGTAGATAGCGGCGCGCGCGACGCACTTGTGCAAGGCGGTAAAAGCCTACTCCCCGCCGGTATCCG
This sequence comes from Candidatus Poribacteria bacterium, assembly GCA_003635195.1. Taxonomy (GTDB): domain Bacteria; phylum Poribacteria; class WGA-4E; order WGA-4E; family WGA-3G; genus WGA-3G. Next base: position 44,663 of record PYIY01000100.1, read on the forward strand.
ACGCGTGGAAGGCAATTTCGATTACAGCGATACAGTTTCATGCCTCACAGAAAACGGCGTAGAGTTCGCACGCGGTTTGGTGAACTACAACGCCGTAGACACCGCCAAACTCGCTGGCAAACATACCAAAGACATTGAAAACATCCTCGGCTACCGCGATTACGACGAAATCATACATCGCGATAATCTGGTATTACTTGATTGACAGGCTTCAGCTGCCAAGCATTGGAAACTGGAGGGTATCGCCGAAATAATGGTATTCGGTTGCGTTTTTCCAGATTTATACTAAAGTTTGGACAATTTTAAGATGTCCAAAGATTTTCCATCAAACATCATCTTTCGTAGCATAGACTGTTAGTCTGTGCCACGACTCAACTGGAATCAGCCGTTTGTTGGGCTTTATCGATGAGCAGCGATTCTATGTTAGCAAGCCTTGCGTTTATTTCATCAAGCGTTGGGGTTGAATCTTTTATTTTTTCGCCCAAAATTTCCCTAATATCTCTCAGCTCATCAAGAATCATCTGCTCCATGCTCGTTAGTGTTTTGATATCTACCATCCGTACCTCCGCGGCATTGACCAATAGCATTATCTTGTATTTTACCATACTCGACCAAAAAAATGTCAAAAAATTCGCCCTTGAAATTTTCCAAATGACATGTTATAATACCCTTGCTATTTTCATAATATAATTTACTGAGCAATATTAGGAAACAAATTTCAATTTTTGAGGAAAGGTGGAAAACAGGAAGGAAAACGCATGGTTAGCCGAGAAGCTATTCAAGCCGTTGTTGACGATATCGTACGCGAGTTCACACCGCTACAAGTAATTCTCTTCGGCTCCTATGCCTACGGTACACCGACAGAGGACTCGGATGTAGACCTGCTCGTCGTAATGGATATTCCAAAATCGGAGTTTCGCAATAAAGCTATAGAGATTCGGCAACGTATTCCGTACCAGTTCGGTATGGATCTCTTAGTCCGTTCCCCCGAAGAGATTGCCTACCGTGTTGCCTACAACGATTGGTTTCTCCGCGAGATTACTGAAAAAGGAGAACTCCTTCACGGATATGACACACATTGCACGATAGAAAATACACAAGACACACCCGACACCTGCAAAAAGGAGAAGGTCCTGATGAACCCGCTAACGCTGGAGTGGGTGGAGAAGGCTGAAGAAGATTATAATTTAGCACAGTTGGCGCAACAATCGTCTCGTCCATTTCACAATTCTATCTGTTTCCATGCGCAACAGTGCATCGAAAAATATCTAAAAGCGTGGCTTCAAGAGGCGAGCATTCCGGTACCAAGGACACACAATCTTGAGGAATTACTGATGTTGATTGTGCCGAGGCTGCCTGCTTGGGCGCAGTGGTATCCTGATTTTAAGATAATCACTGCGTATGCAGTGGATTCTCGCTACCCCGGTGATCCAGCGACTGCTGAGAACACAGAACATGCTATGCGCGTATGCGATGTGGTGCGTCAAGCCATCCGTTCCGCATTGAAATTTCCAATTACCTGAGTCAGTTACATCAAACTTGACAATTTCTATGAATCATTGATCACGTTCACCAAAGGAACACTATGAACCAAAACATCCAAGAATTAATCCAATCACAAGCGAAAAAAGCGAAATCGGCGATGCGGGTTTTATCACGTAGTTCCGCCGATGTCCGAAATCACGCCCTTTTAGCAATGGCAGAGAGCCTGCTAAATTCCAAAGATAAAATTCAGGCGGCAAATCGCATCGACCTCGACAACGGCGAAAAAACCGGAGTCCCCGCGCCGCTTATGCAACGCCTTTTGATAGACGACAAAAAAATCGAACGGATGGTGGACAACCTCCGCCAAGTCGCCGCACTCCCCGATCCAATCGGTTCTGTCATCAGTATGGGAGAACGTCCAAACGGTCTCAAGATCGGCACAGTCCGCGTGCCTATCGGAGTCGTCGCCGTGGTCTATGAGTCGCGCCCCGACGTGACCGTTGAAGTGTCGGCACTCTGTATCAAATCTGGGAACGGGGTTATTCTTCGAGGCGGTTCCGAGGCAATCCACTCCAACGCAACACTTGCCCGCATCCTCAGTGATACTGCCGCCGCAGAGGGTGTACCAGACGCTATCCAATTCGTTGATACCACTGACCGACAAGCCGTCTACGAACTCATCCGCCTGCCAGACTACGTTGACCTCGTCATTCCGCGCGGCAGTAACGAATTCGTCCAGTTTTTGATGAAAGAATCCGATGTCCCGGTACTCGGACACGCCGACGGTATCTGCCATATCTATGTTGACGCAGCCGCCGACCTTGAAATGGCAAACAAAATTTGTATGAATGCCAAGGTTGGCTACAAAGTCGCTGTCTGTAATGCATTGGAAACGCTGCTTGTCCACGCCGATACCGCCGAGAAATTCCTTCCTTCTTTCTGCACAACACTACAAGATGCCGATGTTGAAATCCGCGGATGCGAACGGACGCAGCAGCTCCACTCCGCCGCCAAACCTGCGACTGAAGAAGATTGGCGCACAGAATACCTTGATTACATACTTTCCATCCGCGTGGTAGACGATATAGACACGGCAATTGACCACATAGAAACCTACGGTTCGCACCATTCCGATGCGATTATCACCGAAAGTTACAGCACAGCACAACGCTTCCTCAAAGAGGTGGATTCCGCAGCGGTCTATGTCAACGCCAGCACCGTCTTTACCGACGGCTACGAATTCGGCTTAGGTGCCGAAGTCGGCATCAGCACACAGAAACTCCACTCCCGCGGTCCCATGGGACTTGAAGGGTTAACGACTTACAAGTACATCGTTTACGGAGACGGTCAAGTGCGTGAATAGGAGCGTACTACGCTCTCCTAACGCAGTTCATTACCGAAGAAAAATCATGGCAACCTCTGCAGTACAAACACGCCTTACACCAGAAGAATATATCGCTTTTGAACGCAAAGCACCTCCAGACTCAGAGATAAGCAGGTATGAGTACGTAAACGGTGAATTGATAGCGATGTCAGGCGCGAGTCGAGAGCATAATCTGATTAGTAATAATATATCCGGCGAGCTCCGCAGTCTATTAAAAGGCAGCGGATGTGAAACCTATGCAAGCGATATGCGGGTGAGTGCTCCGGTCACTTCGTCTTACTTCTACCCGGATGTCGTTGTCGTTTGTGAAGAACCCCGTTTTGAAGATGATGTTTTTGATATACTCCTAAACCCCATTATCCTCGTAGAAGTCCTCTCTGCTTCAACTGAGGCTTACGATCGCGGTGAAAAATTCAGTCATTACCGACACCTCGCGTCGTTGCAGGAATACGTCCTCGTTTCCCAAGACAAGGTACTTGTTGAACGTTACCGCCGTCCGAAAAAACATGAGACCGTACCCGTTACAGCGCAAGACTGGATTTTCACCGCTTTCCAAGCACTTGAGGATATTTTACCCCTCACCTCCATCCAACGCGAACTGCCCTTGCAGGAAATCTACGAACGCGTCACATTTCCTGATTAGAGCTGCCCTGTAGAGGTTATGTCCCTATTATGCCGAAACAAAACTTCAACGAAAAACTGATCGCACGCCTCAAAACCAACCCCGACTTTGTTGACGAATCAGGCGAACTCCTCCCCGCCGCTGTCAAAGACCACGCATGGAAACTCAACCACGACCTCATCAAGTTCCTACTTTCCGATCCAGAGATAAAATCAACCTTCTTTGACGAAATTGATGGGCATTGGGTTTTCAACCATAACACCTTTATTGACTACATCAACGAAAAGAACTTTCTTGCCAATTCCTACACCCAATTCCGCAACAAAATCGGATTGAACATTGACGGAAAATTCCTCCCAGAACGCGGCGAAGTCTCACTCGTCTGGCCCTACAAAGATTGTGTCCTTGAAGGCGGACAAACAAAAGAAGCGGAAAAACGCAAAGAGATTTTCTTCAACGAAATCCTCGCACAAGACGAAATCAATCAGATGTTCGATCCGAAAGTGCTTACCAACTGGAAACGCCATACTACTGAAGGTGAACAAGACGTAACGGACATCCAACGCGATGACAACGGCACGATTCGCGAAAATCTGATCATCAAAGGCAACAACCTCATCGCCCTCCACACCCTCAAACAGCAATTCCGTGGACAGGTTAAACTCATTTACATTGACCCGCCCTATAATACAAAATCTGCGGCCAATACGTTCGCTTATAATAATACTTTCAACCACAGTGCTTGGCTTACTTTCATGAAAAACCGGTTGGAAGTTGCCAAATCGGTCTTGGCCGAAGATGGCATTTTGGTGGTTGCTATTGATCATCATGAACTTTTTTATCTTGGCGCCTTACTTGATGAGATATTTAGTATGGAAAATCGGATGGGAATTATTTCCGTGGTGAATAATCCGGCCGGGAGGCAGGATGCCAAGTTTTTTCCTACTGCACATGAGAACATGCTTTTTTACGCTAAAAATATTGAGATAACCGAGTTAGGCAGGCTTTCTTTAACGGATGAAAAGCGGAGGGATTTTAAATATGAGGATATATATGGTAAATATAAACTGAATGGATTTATGAGAAGAGGGGATAACGTAAGGAAGGAAGATCGTCCTAATCTGCATTACCCAATTTTCTATAATGAAATTACTAAACAGACCTATCTGGAACGTCAATCGGATGATGATATAAAAATTTTTCCTATTGACGATCAAGGGATAGAAAAATGTTGGCGTTGGGGCAGAGATACCTTTGCCTTGAGAAAAGCCAAGTATATTGAGGTGAAAAAAATAAAAACTCGTTACGTTATCTATTCCAAACTGTATGAAGATGAATACGAGGGTGAAAAAGCCAAAACTGTATGGAACAAACCTTACTATTCAGGCCAGACTGCTACACAAGGCATCAAGACGCTGTTTGGCAGCCGAGTGTTCAGTTACCCGAAGTCACCATACGTGATACGGGACGTATTAGAAATCACCACGAAACCTGGTGATATTATTCTTGATTTCTTCGCTGGTTCCGCTACCACCGCTGCAGTTGCCCACAAAATGAACCGCCAATGGATCACAGTTGAGCAAATGAATTATATAGAAACCATAACAGTGGAGAGACTCAAAAAAGTTGTTGGCAAAAAAGTTAAGGAAGAAGGAAGGCTGCTTGAAGATATTGATTACGACACTGGAGGCATTTCCAAATCCGTCAATTGGCAGGGCGGTGGTGATTTCATCTATTGCGAGCTGATGCAATACAACCAAGCATATATGGACAAAATCCAAGTCGCGCAATCCTCTGAAGAACTCGTTGCACTCTGGCGAGACATCGCTGAAAACTCGTTTCTGAACTGGTATGTCAACGCCGAAGTCCCGGAAGAAGCCGTAAACGATTTCACCGCCCTCGGCGACCTTGAGGCACAAAAACACCTATTAGCGGAACTGCTGGATAAAAATCAACTCTACGTCAATCTCTCCGAAATAGAGGATGCAGATTTTGCTGTGAGTGAGGAAGATAAGGTGTTGAATAGCGAATTTTATGAAATTCGATAAGTACTCAACCATTTATCAATTATGATTTAGATATTCAAATCTCAAGTACTACAACGAGGTTTATATTATGTATGAAGAACACCCGGTTTTCAATCCACCACCTCTCGATGCTGTATTATGGCGATATATGGATTTTACCAAATATGTATCTCTATTGGAAAAACAGGCTCTGTTTTTTGCAAGAGCAGATAAACTTGGAGATCCTTTTGAAGGGTCTTACTCTAAACTTAACAAAGCACTGCGTCCTATATTCATGCAGCGTGCATACGGTGATAAGGAGATTCCTGAGAGTACTCTTAAAAATTGGGCAGATGGTATGAAAAGAATCCGTCAGTCTACTTTAATCAATTGTTGGCATGAAAACCCTTACGAATCAGCGGCGATGTGGAAATTATACTCCAGAGAAGAAGATGGTATTGCTATCAAAACTGATTTTGATTCATTCAAATCAAGTTTTGCATGCAGCCAATCCATTTATATCGGAAGCGTTAGTTATGTTGACTATGAAAGCTTTTTTATACCTGAACAAAACGACTTTTCCCGATATCTACACAAGCGAAAAAGTTTTGAGCATGAACACGAGGTAAGAGCTATCAATTCTCGATTTCCAGAACAGGATGATGCAGTATCTATGCAACTTTATCAGGATCGCATCAATGGAGCTTATTACGAGGTGGACCTTTCTCTCCTCATCCAACAAGTAGTTATTGCCCCTTTTGCTCCAGATTGGTTCCTGGAATTGGTCAAATCAATAAGGGCACGTTACAATTTTAATTTTCCGGTTGTTAAATCCACCCAAGCAGACGATCCTACGTGGATATAAATAAGACCGATATTTTACAAAGAGGCTTGTTATGCCTAAAGTAAGGATGTGGATTTTGCAGTGAATGAGGAAGATAAGGGGTTTTATGAAGATTCTTGATGAAAGGTGGAAAAATGACTGAAGAAAGAAAAGAGGAACTAAGGCAATTGCTACAGGAAGCAATGGAGAATTTGGAAATAGTATCTCGTTTTACCTATCCGCCTATGCCTCCTATTGATATTGATAAATATAAATGGCACCTACGGGAATCCTGGACATCTTATTCGCCAAATTCTGCATGGTTTGTGCGTCATCTTAAACTTGAAACCAACAAGGATACAAAATCGAAACTTCTTGACTTCATAAAGATAGAATTGGATCCATTTATTAATGAAGACAGAATTTTACTTGGCACCTTTATTGTATTAAGTGGTCTTGGCAACGGAGTCACTCTGAATGAGTTTTTGGAAAAACTTTTGCAAATTGCTATTTTTGGAGGGATAGAGGAAGGAGTATCGGCTTTTGAAAGATGCACTACTAAAGATGCCTCTGTTTCATTTGAATTTATTGCATTGCTTGAAGGAATAACCTTAGAGGCAGAAGTAGAGGTCTTTAAAGGAATACGTCTTGTTCCGCTTCCTTCTATCGGTGGAGTGCATAACCTCCCGCACTGTTTGAGAAGTCTACCTCTGACTGAAAGTTCTCGTTTCTTTAGAAAAACGCTGCTTACCATTGAATATGCTATATCTCCTCTATTTGCCAAACCCTACGTTCAAACTAATACAGATGTTAATCATAAGCTAAGAGAAAATTTTGGGGTTGATGTGAAAGGTGGAAAATTTCCGGAACATGCCAACACAATATTTGTACTGCCACCGGAAATTTAGACCACTCTCTAATATAAGATTGTGCTACAATGACAATCTATTTGAAAGGAGCATTCCGATGGCAAAACGTAGAAAATTCACTGCTAAGTTTAAAGCAGAAGTTGTGCTTGAAGCCCTTAGCGGTGAAAGTTCACAAGCA
>PYIY01000101.1 GCA_003635195.1 Candidatus Poribacteria bacterium
TAAAAAGTTTGGTTTTCAAGGTAAAATCTCCTTTTGCGTTCTTGTATGAAATGTTACTTGGCATCTTCACTTGGCATGTACCTGTCTCAAAGGTTGGATAGGACTCGGGGGTATTGGCAGTCAGCAGTCAGGGCGTTCGCTACGCTCACTCTCGGCAGTCGGTAAAGAGGTTATCGTTTAAGTTTAACCTCTTGCTGATTGCTGATTGCTGATCGCCGACAGCCATTTTCCCCGAGTTGAGACCCTATCCGCCAAGTATCATAAAAACGAAAGCCGAGGCATCAAAGACACCCCGGCTCCGTTTGGTTAAGGTTAGTTCAAACAAATTTTATCCCTGAAATAACCTTTTTGTTGCTACCACCTATTGAGACTCCTTCAACTCACCCCAGATCACTGTGGCTTTGCCTGCGGCACCGATATGCCCTCTGAGGCGTGTACCGCGGGTGAGGAGTTGACGGTTCCCGTCGAGGGAGACGTCTTCAATTTGGTAGTAGTATACGACGTTAGGTTGCGCAGTTGTATCCGTGTAGGTATAGAACTGCTTCTCACTGGTGGTGCCTGCACCGGGGATCATCGTTGGGTTGACAACTTTGAACTCGCCATTGCGTTGATTGCTCCGCTTGATAAAGAATCCAGCGTTGTTGAGTTCTGACTGCGTTGCCCAAGTTATCACGACTGCACCGGTCTGCTTATCGCGTGCGGGACGGAAGTGTGAGAGTTCAACGGGTAGCGGACCTCCAGCGTCATATCCAGGTGTGCCAGCGTCTTCATCACTACCATACCAAGTTTGGGGTCCAGAGACCAGTGATGTGTCGGAGGCGAGTATCCAGCCGTTTGCATCGGTGCCCATCGTCGCCATGCCATCATCAAGCATTTCACGACGGATCAGTGAACTCCGCCCATCCTCGGACATCGGAATCTCCCATGCAGGACTGGCATCGAGGTTGCCTGCCATGTCGCCGGGTGTAAACACACCCGTTTCTTGCGGCGGGACGAGCGTAATCATGAACGCCATGTCGCTGATGAGCTTGTAGTGCCCTCTTGCTGTTGCACCGACTTCACTTTGGACATTCACAATATTCTTGTTGCCTTCAAGGTTCGCGGAACTGCGACCTGTCCGAGAAACGAGTAGGAGTGAGTTGCCTTTCCCCATGTTCCCCGCATTCGCACTCACACCGAGCGTGCCCATCAGGTCAATTTCGATCCGAGAACTAATGGCATCGGTATCGGCGGGATCGTTCTCAATCTCAAGAGACCATCCTGCGAGACTGACCTCTTTGCCGCTGACGTTGTTGAGTTCAATCCACTGCGGGAGTCTACCGTTACCCGTGTCTACCATGATTTCCGTAATCATGATATCAGCGGCTGTCGCAGCAGGTGTTGGTGGCACGACGACAGGTTCGGGTTCGGCTGTCGGTGCCACTGGATACGCAGCAGGAGCGGCACCGGGTGTGCCAATACGGGACCCTTCTTTATTCAAATCAAAGTTAAGAGGTGGTGGAACAGAGGCTGCCCAGCTGCTTGCCATTGTGCCATCTGCGGCGACTCCCGCGGTGATAGCACGCTGCATGGAGATAAGTGGCAGCGTTGGTGTCACTGCGACGGCATCACCAGGGGATTCACCAACACCCGTTCTTCCACTTTGACCTTTACCAGCGATTGACCAGTATCCGCTTGCTCCCACGGTCCCAACAGTGTCAGCAACCTTCGTGGCATCAAGAGCCGCTACTGCAGCTTGATCTGATGCGCCGGGTCCATAGAAAACTAACTTCACGTCCTTCGTTTTCACCTGGGTCCCTGGGTTCATGATCTCAATCCATTGGCTCTCGAAACTCTCAGTAAGAGAGGCATCGGTGCCCCACATAATTTCGCTGATCACTAAGCCTGATGGACCCATGAGCACAATCGTACCACCGTTGGTGAGGAAGGTTTCCAAGTTGGGTAAACCTGCCTTAATCACGTTGTACATCCGTTGCGCGGGTTGACGATCGCCCACGAGTATTTCGTCATCCTTTGGATCTCCGGGGTAGACGATCGCGGTGGAGTCGGTTCTTTTTTCGTGGTTATCGTCCCCGTCTCCATCATCCTTAGCAACAACCAAGTATCCTGCTGCTGGAATGATAATATCATTCGGAATGCCAACTGAAAGACCTGCTGTCTTTGCAGCTGCGGGCTTCGTTACTACCTTGACCTCGAGTTTGTCACGATTTGCAGCGGCAGCTTTCTCTACGGGTTTCTTATACTCTCCAGGCTCAACTATATCTGTACCTTCGCCCTGGGTTAAGACAAGATCCTTAAAACTGTTGACTTGAACGACTACCGGCGTTTTCGCACCAGAGGGCGCAATCGTGGCGAGATATGTATAGTACTTGTTATCTCTGCCGGTGGGATTGGGAATCGGATCCGCAGGGGTACCATCAACGTCGTAACCACCGTCTGCTTCAGGAAGCGGATTAGTAGTATTGTTAGCTCCTCTATCAATGCTTTGACCAATGACCACATTGGTGACCGTCGCGTTCGATGCGCTCACTGCCTTTATTCTGTCAGCAAGTTTCGCAGAATGGAGTCCCCCGTTTGGCTGCTCGGTCAGCACGATCTTCACCATAAACTCACCACTTACAGCTTCTTCTATGAAAGCACTGGCAACGGTCGAACCGATCGCAGTCGCCCTTGTGATAGAAACCACTTTTGGGTTATTCGGTTCATCTATTACAGCAGCGTCCACACCCGTATCAGGTGCTACATATTTAAATTTCAGAGTGACACCTGTGCTGTCCTTATCCCCTGTAGTAGCGGACGCAAATTTCTTGGGCACTACGTAGATAGTTACCTCTTTACCAGCATCGCTACCATCAGTAGCACTCCCAATCTCACCGAGTGTTATCGTGTACTCCGAAGCATTTACTCGTACAATACCATCAGTATCAGCAATTGCTGCACCTACAAGCTCAAAAGCTCCCGCCACAACATCACCCGCCACGAGAGGCTCTGCAGAGGTAAGCTTTATCATAGCGTGGGTACCCGCTAACACCTGGATGCCATCCTCAGCACTGACATCGGCTGGATCCTTAGGACCCCCATGATTGGCATCTTTTACACGCAGTTTTATCTCGTTTGCCATCGCAGAAGGCACCACGAAAGCGAGCGCGAAAATTATGATTAGACTTGTTAACGAAACTGCCATTTTCTTTGACAACATTCGTTCTATCTCCTTGTTCTTATGGAATAAAATGTTGAAACATAAACCTTAAGGGCGGTTAGCCGTTAGCACGTTCGCTACGCTCACTTTCAGCAATTAGTAAAGAGGTATTCAGGAACGTTTGCCTCTTTGCTATTCGCTAATTGCTAATTGCTATTCGCCATAGAAAGAACGGACTCAGGGATTGATAAATCCATTCTGTATTTGAATCTAACCTTTCATACTTTCTGTATGATTCACACACTTAAGGTGTGCTATCTTCAAGGGTTGCCATTCGATGCGGCTCTAACAACGACTCCTTGTGCGCTGAGATGAGTTCTTGTTCAAACTCTACCCACATCGGACTTTTCCGCCAGCGGGAGACATTGGAGACAGACGTTTTTAAAACGGTCGCTATCTCATTGTCAGTTTTCCCAGCGAAAGACATCTCACATGCAGTCAAAATGGTTTTCGTGTTTGAGCGGCGCATCGTGAATTCCTCGCGTAATTTGTGTAAAAACTTCTGTTTCAACCCTTTACGCAATTAATTCTACACTTTTAAACGCTTTATGTCAAATTAAAATTACAAAAAAAACCACTTTTTTGCGAAAAAAACGTATAATTCATCAAAAAAAGTGCGAAAATCGCAAAAAAAGTGTAAAATACATACAAACGGTTATTTTATTTTTTAGGAACGATCTCCCGATCGCGACTTTTTATAACTAAACTATTTTATAACTAAACTAAAAGAGAGGATAACAGGAGAGTTCCCTAATTCTCTCCCGTTACCCTTTTAGTTTGATTTAAACGGAGGAGATTAGCGTCGTCCTCAGGACGGGGTAGGTTTAACCTCTATCCAAGAGGTTAACTTTAATTATCCAATTTTTACGCACAAAAGTCAAGTAAAGTTGCAAATTAGCAGGAAAAAGATAGGAAGATAGGAAGATAGGAAGACTGGAAGATAGGAAGATTGGGTACCCATCCTTCCCCTCTTCCATCCTTCCACCCAAGTCCTTCCAACCTTCCCTCCCTCTATTGATTTCTAAACTGGAGCAAACTATGTCAAATGAAATCTACCTCTCCATCGCACAAGCCGCCGACCTACTCGGCATCTCGCAGGAAACCCTCTACAAACAGATCCAATCCAACAACCTCACCGCAGTCGACAACCCAGACAACAAGCGGAAGCACAAGGTCATAGCCCTCTCCGAACTCTCACGTTTGTATGGCAACATCTACATCCCCGACGGTTACCTCGAATACGCTGGCGACAAGTCCGCCGACTTCGTCCGAGTCGCCCTCCGGCAAGAGAACCAGAGGCTCCGCAAGGAACTCGAAACCACCCAAAAACGCGAGCAGGACCTCAATTCTCAGCTCCAAGCCGCACTCCAAAACCACCAGACCCTCATCCAAGCACACGCCGATCTCACAAAAACACTGGACAATCTAACCGCCGTGCTGGAGAATATGACATAGAACCTTCTGTTTTACCCAACTTTGTAAAACTTTCAATAATTTTGTAAAATCTCCTAAAATTTACAAAATTTCTGAAACTATAGAAATCCCATTTTCTGTAGAAGAGGTCCCACCCGTTATGTAAGATGCACCTTCCAGTCGCGATCCTTCATCTGTACCTTAATACATATCTGCTCTTCCCGTTGCTGCCTGTTCTTTGTCCGACATCCCTCCGATTCTGGATCCCCCGAATCCCAATGATACAGAAAGTATGAAAGGTTAGGTTCAAATACAGAATGGATTTATCAATCCCTGAGTCCGTTCTTTTTTAGGTAGCAGTTAGCAATTAGCAATTAGCAATTAGTCAAGAGGGTGAACTTAAACGAATACCTCTTTACTGATTGCTGATAGCGGAACGAAGTGGAGCGGGCTAACCGCTGACTGCCATTAAGGTTTATGTTTCAAAATTTTATTCCATAAGAACAAGGAGTATAAACGAATGTTGTCAAAGAAAATGGCATTTTCGTTAATGAGTTTAATAACAGTTTTTGCGCTGGCTTTCGCGGTTTCTCCCGCTATGGCAGCTGGGTTCAGTGTGTCGATGAAAATTCATCCTGACGATGATCTCAGCTCTGAGGCTGGTGCCCAAGCCGACCCCAATAAGGACGTGCGGGTAATAATCACGTTTGGTCAGATCGTTCAGACAGATGATAAAGCAGATACAATGAAGTTCAGTCTGAAGGATTTTGAAGTTTTCGCGCACGACAAGTATGGTCAACCTAAGGACGCACCTGGGCTGAAGGATCTTAAAGCCTTCCCTCCCGCAGATGGCACGAATTACATGTTCACTGTGTCGGCACCGAAGTCAGGGACGACGCGGGTAGTCTTGTTCATCGACAAGGACAAGGTTGAGGCTGCAGATCCGGGATTTGCACGCGGCAAGGATGATAGAAAGAGTGTCATGGCGGTGTATGAGATTGCGTATCGGGACGATTTCGATCACGGGGCACCGCGTGTCTACAAAATTGAACGAGCCAGTCCGAACCATCGCCTCCCTGTGCTTACGGAGACGGCAAACTCCTTTCAAGCCGTTATCACACTCAGCGAGCAACCGAAGGCTTTTACGAAGGATCACATCTACGTTACAGGCGGGACCGCCGGTACACCTATCCCTTTGATTACCAAGGACGCAACCAGCGACCTTACTGAGTATGGCAATATGGGGGAAATTGAGGGGGTTCAATCACTTTATGATGCTGATGACAAGGATGGACTCCATGCGATAATTAACGCGTCAACATTAGCTAATGATGGTACTTTTGTGTTTGCGGATGCTAATGCCGCTGTGCCGGTAAGCTCTGATCTTGAGGGGAAAGTGAAAACCTTACTCGAGAAATTAGCGGACTATACGACCAAAAGGACTGCTGCTCACGGTAATGATGGTATCGCTGATGATCCTTTCCCGGAATACCCAGATATCACAACGGCTCGTACGGCTCCCACTGCTGATGCTATTGGGACTTCCGGCTTAGGAGAAACCGCAGACCTTGACACAGATGCTGTGAAAAAGTTGCTTCCAAGGACGGCACCGGGAAAGAAGATAAAAGTGTCTCTCTTTGACGGGCGTTCTGGAACAACACGAGGTTCCGCCGCGGAAAAAGAGATAGATGGGGATCCAACGAAGCCTAGTCCGAAGGATTACCCAGTTAAGGAGGTGTACGACAACGCACTTTCCGACTATATGACGCTGAAGGCGGCACAGGATGCCTATAAAGCCGGAGTCGCCGTGAAGGATGCGTATGATGCCTTCTACAAGCAGATGGTGATGGAAAATACCGAGATAATAGAGGAGTATTACGCCGAGTTGAGCGATCGTGCCAAGATTGAAGAGCTGCTGAAGGCGATGCCAGCGACGGGTACGGACAAGAAGTTGCATCTCTATTATGTCGTCATCACACCGGATCCCACCAAGAGCGAGGTCGTCGTGAAAGTCCGTCCGTTTGAAGACCTGACTCTCCCGATACCGCTGAAGTATAGCCCGCCTCTGACGGATAGAGGGTATACAGATGGGTATGACGTGTTGAGAGTTCGCACGAGTTTGACTGCGCCGGTGGTAACGATGACTGCAGGTATTGAAGTCGTTATCGGCAAGGGTGTCGTTATTCCGAAAGATGGATACTTGGTTGTTGCGAAAAGCCCAGCAAGTTCTGCGGTTCGGAATCCTGGGGATGCGACAAAGGCACCAGCCAACCCACCGCGTCAGCCATTTGGTTTGACGTATAACCTCATAGAAGGGGCTACTTTACCGAATTTAGAGTCCGTGCTTACCAACGGTGCAACGATTGATGTCGTTGGTCCCCAAAAGTTGGTTATCAGCGAAATCATGTGGGGTTCTGATCTGAGTTTGCTCCCTAGTAGCGGTAGTCAATACATAGAGCTCCGCAACGTCTCGGGTGCAGCGATAACAGCCGGTGAGAAAGATTATAAAATAGTTGTATATCCTTACGGTGCAACACTACCAGCTATGAGCAGCGTCCAAGACCGTGTTGGCACTGTGGGTGTGCATGGTCGATGGTCAGTTACTGGTAAAGGACAAAGCGGTAAGTCATTAGCAGTAGATGTACAACAACAAACCACCTTCGCATGGGCCTCTAGTGAGACCATACCAATCGTCTCTATGCAGCGTACTGCGGATGCGGCTTCGGCAACAGGGCTCGCCGCAGATGGCACGGATCCCATGAGTTGGGGAGCGTCTGTCGCTCCGGGTCTCAACTTTGATCCGAACAGGGAGGGTGAACGGGCTGGTTCCCCCGGACGTGCCCCGCTTGCGTATCCAGTGACACCGACACCTGAACCCACACCGAAACCTGAACCGACTATCCCCGCTGCGATGATAGATGACATCAAGATCACCGAAATTATGGTGGATACCGGCGATGGCAAACTCCCGCAGTGGATTGAACTCACCAACGTCTCTGGCGCAGAAAAGCGTCTTGATGGGTGGTCTGTTGAGATCAGCAACTCGGTTGCAGATACCGATGTCATTGCCCGCAAAGTAAGCATCAGTCTCAGTGGAACGCTCGGTGTCGGGGGTGGAACAGGTGCGGGTGGCACAATGGGGAAATCCCTGCTGTTAGTCGCTTGGGGTGCTCGGAGCTCCAGCAACCTCTCAGGTAGTGATCGAGTGATAAACGTCTCAAGCGATGTCAAGGGAAAGGGACGCTATAAACTCATCAGCGACATGGCCTTCATGGTCACACTCCTCCCACCGCTCACATCTGGCATTATACAGGATGCCGACGCAGCCGGAAACCTCGGCGCAAGTCCTGCTTGGGATATCCCGATGTCAGAGACAGGACGGAGTTCACTGATCCGTTATGAGGAACTTGCCGATGGCACGTCTACTATGGGAACAGACGAGAACGGCTGGGTGCTTGCCTCTAAGACAGGCCTTGTGACTGGAGAAGCAACCTGGTATGGCAGCGATGAAGATGCTGGCACACCTGGTCATGACGCGGGTGGACCGCTACCCGTTGAACTTTCACACTTCCGTCCCGCACGCGATAAAGCAACAGGGGCAGTCGTGATTACCTGGGCAACGCAGTCAGAGCTGAACAACGCTGGATTCTTCATCAAGCGGAGCAACCAACGCGACGGTCAGTTCAAGGTCGTCAACCCAACGATGATCCCCGGCGCAGGCACAACGAGTGAGAAGCAGTCCTATACCTACACGGATACGACTGCGCAACCTAACGTCGTATACTACTACCAAATTGAAGACGTGTCCCTCGACGGTCAACGTCAGACGCTCACCCGTGGCATCCGTCTCAAAGGACATGTCGGTGCCGCAGGCAAAGCCACAGTGATCTGGGGCGAAATCAAGGCGTCCAATGAGTAGTAGCAACAAAAAGGTTATTTCAGGGATAAAATTTGTTTGAACTAACCTTAACCAAACGGAGCCGGGGTGTCTTTGATGCCTCGGCTTTCGTTTTTATGATACTTGGCGGATAGGGTCTCAACTCGGGGGTTTATAGCGGTCAGCAATCAGCGATTAGCAGTCAGCAATCAGGCGGTTTCCTTCGGAAACCTTTCAGCAATCGGTAAAGAGGTTCTCGTTTAAGTGGACGCTCCTACTGACCGCTGAAAGTAAGCGTAGCGAACGTGCTGATCGCTGACTGCTGAAAGTGAGCGTAGCGAACGCCCTGACTGCTGACTGCCATTCCCCCGAGTCCTATCCAACCTTTGAGACGGGTGCATGCCAAGTAAAGATGCCAAGTAACATTTCATACAAGAACGCAAAAGGAGATTTTACCTTGAAAACCAAAATTTTTACAAAGAACACATGGCTCGGACTCCTG
>PYIY01000102.1 GCA_003635195.1 Candidatus Poribacteria bacterium
CGGTAGCTTGAAACCGGAGGGTGGACTGTGAAGTTTGATGCCTTCCGCTGCTGGGACCTCTGACGGATGCGTCCCCGTGTCAAAAAGTTTGAAGCAGGCTTTTTTTCTATCTTTGATCCTTTCCAGTTCGTAATAAGGAGAAACGCTTGGATGTAGTTGTCGGATAATGCGCCATTGCTGGAGAAGGTGCGCGGTTTTGTATCGACAACGATTAGCGCAATGGTCTCTTTTTCGGGAGTATCATCAATATTTGCGGTGGCTGTCATTCGGATATGGTAATGGAGTCCTTCGGGTGCCGGGGAAAGTAAAAAGCGGTAATGCTCTTTGAGATCATCGAGGAGGTAGTAATAGCCATAATTGACCTGAGAAGTCGTCGTTTTCGGGGTCTCCGCATTCACCACAAAAGCAGTGAGTATCAGAAAAATCGCAAGCCCAAGAAATGTAGTTTGAATGTGTTGTTTCATAGGTGTTGTCTCCAATTTGCTGCGTCTAATGTCAGGCGCAGCGGAAAATAGAAACGGCAGAGCGTAGTCGGCTATTGTTTTCACTCAAAAGCGTTTGCCACAATCACTAAATCTTGTATATTCACAATACCATCGCCATTAAGATCAGGTTCCGCTTTACCAAACGCATTCGCCACAATCACCAAATCCTGTATATTGACAACGCCATCTTTATCAACATCACCGACTACATCCATTGCTATATCTATGTTCCATATCTGTTCCCAGGTCTGTCCCATTCGAACACTCTTCAAGAAAGCGTGTGTTCTAACCAAGTCTTTATCTCTCAACATCCAAGGGGCGCGGATCCGGATGGTTGGCAAAACACCCCATACTACATAAGCCTCCTGAAATTGTTGGTAGTTTTCAGGCTCTCCATCTGGGTTTGGCACATGGAAACCGTAGGGGATCGTCCAAGTTGAAAATAGAAAAGAACTGATGGGATGTGGCTGTTTGTTATGGCGATTCCACCGTTGCGCTAAGTTCACATGAGGGAAGGTGACTTCATGAAGATTTTCCCCACCCAGCACAATGCCCGGCATCGCTTGGGCTAATTCCTGATGCAGCAGGACGTTACCTTGTGCTGGGGTTAACCCATTGATCGGTGGATTATTTATGACAGAGGTGTTGATGTCCAAATGTAATGCATCTATTGGGTAGGTTTCGTACAACTTTTTCATTTCCTCGACGAGATAGTTTCTAAACGCTTTTGACGCTGGGTTAATATAAGCTGTTGGATAGTCGTATGTCGGGTCATTAAATCTATAGCCGAGTTTATGTCCTCGTATTGGGTGTCGAAATTGATATTTCTCAAATTCTGGATAGAGCGGACTATTCGGCGAACACCCATGAAAAGTTATACGCGGCATCACTCGAAATCCATAGCTATGCGCCGCTTTGAGATAATCATCGAATTCGGGATCGGGAATATAATCAGGTTCCAGTCCTTGGGTAGGATCGGCCCACCCTATTAGATACAATAGGGTTGTTGACGGATTTGCGTGTTCTGCAAGCCGTGGTAGAATAGACGGATCCAGAGGATTATAAGGCGCGTAGATGACTAATTCAAGGTCTTTGACCCATGCGGGGGGTTGCTTGGGTTGGAAAGTGGTTTCCATCCAGTCTCGGTAAATTTCCGCCGGAACTTGCCAGTCGCCTCGATAGGCGTTCAACCGCCACTCAACGGATGTAATCTCATGCTTGTCTCGGAAGGGAGCCGGATTGTCTGTCTGAAAACTGATGCCGAAGTGTTCGGCAGCTCGCCTATAACCGACTCCTTTAAAGCGATAGGTTGTATCGGTGCTGCGCACAAAAAATCCGCCTCCTGCACCTTGCAAGATGGCGAGTTGCGCTTCCCAACCGTCCGCTGGATACCCACCTCCGCCATCCCGAATCTCAGAGGACACATCAATAATTTCACCGCCATTTGCCGGTAATATGATGTCGATCTGCTGGTTATTGAGGTATCCACACCCCCACGTCACCGCGACAATATGCTTTGAAATACCGTGCTGCTGAATAACCAGATCCCCTGTATCAACATCTATACTAATGCGGATCCAAACCGTTTTATCCAATCTATAATCAGAATGGTACGCAACTTCTACACTCAGCGGTGTCAACCTTTTCGATTCTACTACTTCCCAAGCATCATCTATGAATTCATGCTGTCCATATCGTCCCTCCTCATGTTGTATTGATATCCCACTTCGGGCGTTTGAAGGACCTTGCCGTGGGAGCGTATAAGTCTCCTGCGTGAGTTTGTTGTGGAAGTACGTCAGCACGCCATCTTTAAAGCGCACACGATAGCGATCCGTCTCCGCAAACACTTCGCCTTGTTCGTTGAGTGTCAAAGTGTTCGCCAACCCAGCGGCAACTAAAATAAACTGTAATGTCAGGATATAGACACATTTGACACAGAAATTTCGCATAACGTCATCTCCTTCTTATGTTATTTCGTGTTTCTATTCAAAATGCATTTGCCACAATCACCAAGTCCTGAATATTCACAACACCATCACCATTGAGATCGGGTTCCGCTTTACCAAACGCATTCGCGACTATCACTAAGTCTTGTATATTCACAACGCCATCGCCGTTGACATCCGCTGTCGGAGGGGTTTCTAACCCCGATTCCGATTTCAAATAAATTTCGCCATCTAAATCGGGGACGGTATGTGAGCGTTTGTCCATCACACCATTGGCAACGCCTGATACTTTCTCTGGGAATTCAATCTGCTGCTCCTTACCAGAACGGTTATAGACTGCCCAACCGTTAGTGAACTCACGGATAAATAATCCCTCAATGGACTCGTAGGTTTGTCCTTTTGCTCCGATCGGACGACCGAGATCCGCATCCCAAAAGGGGTACCAGTAATGTGTATGACCTTGAAGGTAGGTATTTCCAAATAGGACGTAGCCATCCGAGAAGGCTAAACTCATTGTCGTAAATAAGCGCATCCATTGTTGGTTTCTTGGGCTGTCAAGCGGTTCTTCCCTCAAACGCCATCCTTCTAAGCAGTTTATTTGCGGGGCTCTGAGATGCTGCTCACCCCAGAGGAGCGTACTCTCAATTTTTACTAAATGCTGATGGTTATAGCCATAGAGACCAGAGCCTATAGTTTCCATGAACATTCCATTAACGTAGGGTGCCGAACGCGGGACTTTGGTGTCATTTGAGTTCACGAGTATCAAAAAATCGTCGCCAACAGCTTCACGGACACGCCGAAGCAATGTAATCGACGCTTCGAGAATATCATGAGCGTAGTAATGGGCGATCTCCTTGTTGTGTCGGTCCTCTTCTCTCCAAGTATCGAACAAAATACCATCAAAGAGTCCACATTTGGCAAATGCTACCGCTTGCTGAACAACTATGTCTTGGATTTCAGGTAATGTGTAGTCAAAGAAAAAGGCTTCTCCATCAATATCTGCGACAATTCTGTTTCCCGATTCATCCCTTAACCAATAGGGCCAATCTTCTGGATGCTGCCAATATTCCGCCACACCATAGTGCATCGGAACAAGGAATAGCATGTTTGGGTTTAGAGATAGCCGCTCCTCCCGCTTACGCTTTGCGGATTCAGCATGCATAAAAACTTTTACACCTTCAGGCGTTGGTAACCACTTCATTGAATCAAAAATTTTACTGCTGAAAAATAAATCGTGATATGCAAGCCTTTCTCTCCAAGAGAGGTTTGGTAAGTTGATGATATTTCCCCATGCTGCGAACACGGAAGGGTACTCGCGATTCTCGATCCTTTCGGAAATAGAAGGGATACGCTCTAAGTCACAAGTTTCATCGTATCCGAATTGTTTCAACTTCGATAGTGGAATTGTGGACGCGATATCTCTGTCACGAAAATTATTGAACCCGAGATCTTCAAGATTTTCTAACACCAGAAGTGGCGATAGGTCTGAAATCGGATTATTAATTATCGTCAAATTTTTGAGATTAACTAACCCGGCGAGCGGTGATAGGTCTGAAATCTGGTTGTTGCTTAATCCCAGCAATTCAAGGTTAACTAACCCGGCGAGCGGTGATAGGTCTGAAATCTGGTTGCTACCTAAATTCAACCAAACAAGTTCCGTTATACCAGACAAAGGAGAGAGATCGTGAATCTTATTCTGTGGCAGACCAAGGAACTGCAAATCAGTCGCATGCTCTAAGCCGGTAAGATCAACAATTCCCTTATTTATAGCCTCAAGATTTGTTAAGTGTTCTTGAACGTATGCCTGGCTCAAAGGGCGGCCTGCTGGAACCCTAAACTTTTCTCGAACCGCTTGCCGTAGAGCAGGATCCGGCATCCACTCTTCTTCATTTTCTGCATAGGCAAAAGTGTTATAGACAAATATGCCCACAACGGATAAAAGCAAAAACTGAAACCATAACGATTTACATAATTTTTCTTTTATTGTCATAGATAAAAATACCTCCTTATTCAAACGCATTGGCAACAATCACCAAGTCCTGGATATTCACGACACCATCGCCATTGACATCCACAGATGAACCCGTTTCCTATTTCAGATAAATCTCGCCGTCTAAATCAGAGAGGGTGTGATTAACCCCAATAATCCCGCTTGCGGCACCGGATGCTTGCTCCGGTAAACGGATTTTCTGTTCCTTTCCGCTACGATTGTAGACCGCCCAACCCTTGGTGAACTCACGCATAAACAAGCCCTCAACCCCATGTCCCTGACTATCATGATAAAGTTGCGCCTTCTTGCCGACAGGGCGACCCAACGGGGCATCCCAGAATGGATACCAATAGTGTTGATGGTTGTGAAGATGCGATTTACCGTCTATATGTTCTCTCTCATGTCCTGGCCAGACCTCGTATGCATGTTCATGGATGATGCCCCTTACCCCTATGTCGTAGCAAACGTAGCCATCGGAATGGGTGAGGCTCAGGGTTGTAATGACACGCATCGTTTGCTGGTTACGCGAGGAATCTGGTGGCTCAAGCGAGATGCCACGCCCTTCAAGCGCATTTATTTGCGGTTCACGAAAATTCTGCTCCGACCATAACAACGTGCTTTCAATTTCACGGAGTCCAGCATGCGTGTAACCTGTGTCCTGTTCGTCCAGAATCGCTTCCATGAACATCCCATTAACGTAAGGGGCAGAAAGTGGTGCCGGACGCTGGTTCGTTTTGACAATAATCAGGAAATCGTCACCAACAACCTCACGAATACGGCGCACTATGGATATTCTTGCTGACCACTCGGCTTCAACACTTCGGTAATAAACACCATTATTATCAGGTATACTGCTACCTTCCTGCCACCCACCCAAGTAGATACCGTCGTAGAGACCACATTTTGCTACAGCAACGGCTTTCTGAACGAGAATATCCTGCACGACAGGGTGCGTAAAGTCTATCAGGAAATCTGAATCTCCAGCGGAAGCGCGAACGCGATTGCCGTTCTCATCTCTTATCCAATACGGCCAATCTTCAGGATAATCCGCAGGATCAGTATCGGTGTAGTCAAGACTCACAATTCTGATAAAGTTAGGATTTTGTAAAAGAAGATACTCTCTTTTCCAGTGAGCATCGTCTATTCTACCAAAGAGTCGAAGCCCTTCAGGTGTAGGATGCCATTGTAGGTGAAACCCCGGTCCACTCCAAAACAGATCGTGATGTATGATTGCTTCATCACCAGATAAGTTTGGTAAGTTGAGAATATTGTTGCCCGCCCACGCTGCAAAGATTGAAGGGTAATCCCTATCTTTGATACGAGGTGCTACTGCAACCCTCGGTATATAATCGCCGACCCGAAAATTGCCTTTAATGTTTACAACTTATAAATGACGCAACGCATCAAGGGGCGAAAAATCCTTAATATCATTATTCTCTATCAACAACTTTTTCAGGTTGACTAATCCAGTAAGTGGCGAAATATCTTCTATTTCGTTCCGCCAAATGTGTAAAGTCTCTAAACGCTTGAGTGCTGCGAGCGGGCGGATGTCTGAAATCTGATTGCTTCCCAAATCAAGAAAACCGAGTTTCGTTAGACCGGACAAAGGAGATATATCGTGAATCTTGTTCTCTATCAAAACAAGTGCCTGCAAATCGGTCGCATGCTCTACACCGGTCAGATCGGCAATCCCTTTGCCTCGTACATCGAGGCTTGTCAAGCGTTGTTGAAGATATGCTTGGGTCAAAGGGACATCTGACGGAATATCAAGTCTTTCTCGAATCGCCTGTCGCAGTGCAGGATCTGGCATCCAGTGTGTCTCCGAAACTCTCGGTGAATCCTTCGGTGCGGTAGATGTCGAGACTGCCTCAGAAATCTGTAAGCTGGTCCCGCGGGTTTTGTCAGCGATAGCCCATCCAACCTGATTCCGCACAGCCGGTTTGGCATCCGTATCAAGAACAACAAATGTTTCGATAATTTCGATGGTAGGTTCAGACGCTGCCTCGAAACTATAGGGTTTCTGAAAACGGATGAGATGTTGATTGCTCATACCGAGCAATAAGGCAACCAAAACCACGGCGGTGCCGAAAGCTACCCATGGGAGCAACGGTTTTGGAGCTGGAGACGGTGTAAGTTTTATGTCGGCGGCCCGCCGCATGATGTTTTGTTTTACACTTGTCGGTATCTGCACGCTGCTGAGAACTTCTTGAACGATCGATTCTTCTTTCGCTTGTAACCGTTTTCGTGCCCGATACAGTCGGTTATGAATCGCGCTGACCGAAACCCCTAAGAACCTGCTAATTTCTTTGACTGTCATTTCGCCGAGGTAATGGAGCGTCATGACAGTCCGCTCACTTTCTGGTAGTTTTGCCAGCAGTTTTTTGACGATCTCACGGCGGCGTTCGGAGATAGCTATTTCCGACTGCTCCGATACGTGATGGGTATAAGAGGCTTTCTCAATTTCTTCCACAGGTGTGTCCTCCAGCGATTGTGTCGCAAGATTTTTCTTCCGTATCCAATCAAGGCAGAGCCGGTTTGCGATGACATACAGCCACCCAGCAAATTTATAGGGGTCTTTAAGTGTCGGTAGTTTTTTGTACACCTGAAGGAACGTGTCCTGTGTAATTTCCTCGGCATCGTGAAAGTCACCGATCTTCCGCCACGCAAGGGCGTGGACGCTTCTCTGGTGCTTGTCGACTAAGATGCCAAACGCTGCTTCATCACCCGATAATATTCTCTGAATGAGTTGAACATCGCTTTCTCTTTCCATGAGGTGCCCTCCTAATGAACAGTTAGGTCATGTCCGTATCCACCAAAAGATTTACGCATAGGACTTACACATTTTCTCTTAAAGTCCCCCTGATAAGGGGGATTTAGGGGGTTAAATCAGCAAAATATACTCTTAAAGTCCCCTTGATAAGGGGGATTTAGGGGGTTAAATCAGCAAAATATACCGTTTCCCCATTCAATTTGCGTAAGTCCTGATTAAGCGGTACGATACGGTTCATACCCTCTATAATTAAAGACGAAACTTTGGGCTGAAAATTCGCATAATTTGAAAAAAATCTGGAATTTGTGGATTAAGACCTACAAGGGATTTGTGTAAGTCCTGTTATTAATGAGACAATTTATCAGAGAAAAAGGTGCATAATTTTAGCGAAATCGTAAGAATTGCCCGAACTTGACAGATTGCGGTGATTGTGATAGACTTTCGATTATGAAAATTGTAGTTGCACCGGATTCATTCAAGGGGAGCGTGAGTGCGCTTGAAGCCGCGAACGCGATTGAGCAGGGACTCCGCCGTGTGTTCCCCGATGCTATTATTGACAAAATTCCGATGGCAGACGGTGGCGAAGGGACTGTGCAGTCGCTCGTTGATGCCACCGGGGGACATCTCCGAACACAGCGTGTGCTTGCGCCACTGGGAAATGAAGTTGACGCACAATTCGGCATCCTCGCAGACGGAGAAACCGCTGTTATTGAGATGGCATCTGCCTCCGGTCTCACGCTTGTCGCGCCGCACGAACGGGACCCACGCCGCACCACCACCTACGGCACCGGGCAGCTCATCCACACGGCTTTGGAAGCAGGGTGCAGACGGTTAATCATCGGTATCGGTGGGAGTGCCACAAACGATGGCGGAGCCGGTATGGCGGAAGCACTCGGTGTTCGGCTACTGGATGCAAACGGCGAACAGATACCGCGCGGTGGTGGAGGGCTCGGACAATTGGCATTAATAGATGTATCGGGTTTACATCCGGCGGTTGCTGAAACAGATACCGTTGTCGCTTGTGATGTCAACAACCCATTGACAGGCCCAGATGGCGCGTCACACGTTTATGGACCCCAGAAGGGTGCCACGCCTGAAATGATTGAGATGCTGGACGCGTCCCTTTCACATTTTGATGAAGTCTTGATCCGGACACTCGGTAAATCTTTTAACGACATCCCGGGGGCAGGGGCAGCCGGTGGATTGGGGGCAGGACTGATGGCGTTTCTCAACGCCGAATTACGACTCGGTGTTGATATTATGGTTGATGCCGTTGACCTCAGAGCGCGCGTGAAAGGTGCCTCTATTGTTTTCACGGGTGAGGGGCAACTCGATTTTCAGACGGCGTTTGGGAAAACGCCTGTCGGTGTTGCAAAGGTCGCAAAGGCGCACAATATCCCGGTTATTGCGATTGCGGGTGGCATCGCTGAGGGGGCTGAAGCCGTTTACGAGGCTGGCATTGATGCGATGTTGGGTATCGTACAAGAACCGATGGAATTAGCCGATGCTGTTGCGGACGCGTCGCGGTTGATAACAGATACGGCGGAGCAGGCTGCACGATTGATTAAAATTGGCCAGGGTGAACATTTTAGGCGGGTTACAGCGAAATTATAGTAGATTCCGTAATTATTTATACACTTAGCATCGGTTCGGTTAGGAAACCGAACCTATCGGGGAAACCGAAAGTGTGCATTTATTTTTGGAATTTACTATAAAAGAAAAAAGGCAAGAACGGAAGGATGGAAGAAGGGAAGGGTAGAAGAAGGGAGAATGAACGGAAGGATGGGTACACCCATCCTTCCAGGCTTCCAATATTCCAGTCTTCTCTTCCAACCTTCCTATCAACATTCGATTTTACAACGGCAATACCGGCGTGTCTTTCATGAAATCGTCTGTTTCGATTTGCCACATTTGCATATCTGCAGCAAGTGAGCGGATGAGGTCGGCGTGTTCAGGTAAGTCGGCAAGGTTTGTTGTCTCCCACGGATCCTGCTCCAGATCGAAGAATTGGATGTAATCTGTGCCTTTACCGGTCTCTTCGGAGACATAGTAACGGATGAGTTTCCAGCGGCCATCGCTGATCGTGCGATGAATATCCTTATATGCCGCGAAAACTGTAGCACGAACCCGATCCACGCAACCTTCCATCAGTGGCACTAAACTACACCCTTCAGTCGTATCCGGGCACTCGACATCGGTTAGGTCACAGACAGTGGGAAAGACATCGTACAGGTAGGTGAGCGCGTCAACTGTTGTACCCTCAGGGATCCCTGGTCCCGCGAATATTGACGGCACACGGATGCTATGGTCATAAAGGTTCTGTTTGCCGAAGAGTCCGTGTTGTCCGACAGCGAGTCCGTGGTCGGCGGTGTAGATGACGATGGTATTATCAAGATGTCCTTTTGCTTCTAACGTCTGCAGAAGTCGTCCCATTTCGGCATCTTGGCTGCTAATCATACCGTAGTAATCAGCGATGTGTTGCTGAACGATTTCAGGCGTGCGTGGGAAGGGTGCCAACACTTCGTCTCGGATACGCATTTCGCCGTTGTCAAACGGGTGTTCAGGGAGGAAATTTTCGGGGAGGGGTATATCCGCTGGTGGATACATCGTCGCGTAGTCTCCGGGTGGCGTTCTCGGATCGTGCGGTGAAGTAAATGAAAGGTACAGGAAAAATGGATCGGTTGCGTCGTAGTTTTCTACAAATTGCACCGCGGAGTCTGTAAACAGTTCCGTAGAAAACTTATCACCAATATACCTATCATCCTGCGGATAAGCACCTGTCGGATCAAAATCGAAAATTGGCACTTTATATTGATCGCCCATGCCACCGAAGAAAATTGACCCACCATCGTCAAAACTATTGTTAAATGTTTGTCTGTCGTTGTGCCATTTGCCAGAAAAAAATGTGTGATACCCTGCCTCGCGCATGACCTGTGGCCAAACTGCTAAATCTGGGTTTAGCTGGTTTCCACCGCTACGGAACAGATTGGCACTGGTAAGCACAGCAGCGCGGCTCGGTACACAAACTGCTCCGACGAGGGAACCCATAATGTGCGTTTGGCGGAAGGTCGTTCCGCGTGCCATGAGCGAATCCATGGTCGGTGTCTTAACGGTTGGGTCGCCCATAC
>PYIY01000103.1 GCA_003635195.1 Candidatus Poribacteria bacterium
TCGGATTGCAGGACTTCTTCAGACGGGTCGATCCTCGGTTGATAATAGAAGGTGCTCTTGTTGAAACCCAGCGTCTGACAGATCTGCCGCATGGAATACTCCTTGCGCAACGTCTCAACGACGTGTCGCTGTTGAGATGGATTCAATCCAACAACGTCAATGCTTTTTTTTGGATTTCCAGTGCCAGGGTCAACCGTCCAACGAGTTGCTCAAGTTGAGCAATCCGTTCCGCTGACTCGCTTGACGGCTTATCTGCTGACTCAAAGAAGGTTTCGGCATTTTCAAGAAGTTGGCGTTTCCATGTTGAAACTTGGTTTTCGCTGAGGTTATGACGTCGACACAGTTCTGCTTGTGAACTTTCACCGCTAAGGGCTTCAAGCACAACTTCTGCTTTAAACTTAGCAGTGAATTTTCTACGTTTTGCCATCGGAATGCTCCTTTCAAATAGATTGTCATTGTAGCACAATCTTATATTAGAGAGTGGTCTAAATTTCCGGTGGCAGTACAGCCCTTCACTTTGAAAAGACACTTTGGAAGGAGAAAACCGTGCGCTTTTTCATGATTAATCTGATACTTGTCTTTTTGTTGTTCTTCGGGATTGGTTACCTTGCTTTCGGCTAAACGCCTAAAAAATTAAGGACGCAGGCACTTGAACAGCGAGAGGCAGAAGATAATACTGATAGATGTTTAGTCCAACCGAAGATCAATTTTTTATTTTTTCAGAAATAATGCAACCTTTTGAAATCTAAGTTACGTCACTTCAACTAAGAGACGTAATAATTTGGGAGGAGGCGTGCAATGCAACAGAGCGATGCGCAACTCATTCAGCAGGTATTACAAGGGAACCAGGAAGCATTCAGTCCCTTAGTCAAGAAATATCAGAAAGGGGTTCACGCGCTGGCGTGGCGTAAAATCGGTGATTTCCACATCGCGCAAGAACTTACACAAGACGCGTTTCTCAAGGCGTACCGGCAACTACGGACCTTGAAAGATCATAACGCGTTTGGCGGATGGCTTTACGTTATCGTGGCACGCGAGTGCCTTGATTATCTCCGAAGGAACCGCATACCCATGGAATCCCTTGATACTGAGGATTCAAGTGAGGTGGATAAAGTGTCATATTCTCAATATGTATCAGACAAACAGGAAGAAGAAGCCGACGAAACGCGCCGTGAAGTCGTCAAGGAACTGCTCAAAAAATTGCCAGAGAGCGAAAGAACAGTGATGACGCTGCATTACCTCGGCGAGATGACAATCAAAGCCATTTCTGAGTTTCTCGGTGTCTCCCAGAATACCGTTAAAAGCCGTCTCAGTCGCGCACGCAACCGTTTACGGAAAGAGGAGGATGTGATTCATCAGAACCTCGGCAGCTTCCAACTCCCTGATAACTTAGCGGAGAATATTATGCAGGAGGTTTCGCGCATCGCGCCTGTCCCGCCCGCGGTGAGTAAACCGGTAGCACCCTTAGCAATTTCTGCTGCCTCGGCTATTCTGCTTTTCTTAATGATAGGGGTTGGCACGCCGTATCTCTCCCGCTTTCAGAACCCGTACAACCTGGATGCTACCTCGGAACCGACGATTGAGATGATTGATGCGGTTTTTGTTGTGGATTCTCCGGCGAAGCCTGCGGTCCGATATCAGCCGGGGAGTTCACACACCCCGGGTAAGCGTCCCGGCGCAGGTCAGAAATCCGACGAATCACTTTTTGCCACATTGCCAGTCGATACGGCGGAGGTCTCAACGCCGAAGCCTCAGTGGAACCAGACGAAGGGGCCCGAAGGCGGGGTCGTCAACAGCCTCTTCGTGGCATCTAACGGCGACGTTTATGCCAGATCAAATGCGGATCTCTATAGATTAACAGATGATAGAAGCACGTGGATACCCGCCAATACTGACGTATCTATTAACGGCTACTGGCAAATGGCAGAACATGAGGATACCCTCTACATCGTTTCTGACACGGAAACGCTTGCTTCAGTAGATAGAGGTGAGACATGGAGCGTGCAGGGCGCGCGTCCAAAAGGACAATTAATTGACACTGTCGTAACAGATGAAGCACTTTACTTAGGACTTGTTGATGGTGTGTTCCACTCTGTGGATGCCGGTAAATCGTGGACATCTCTTGACGATGGAACCCTGGCGGGCAGGGAAATTCGGGCAATCACGGCTATTGAAAACACTGTCTTTGTAGGGACAGATAAAGGTCTCTACCGCCACAGTTCGGAAGGCTGGGCGCAATTACGGGTAGGTGAAACCGAAAATATTCGCGCATTGGCGAGTGCTGAACACCGACTCTACGTTGCTGTCGGAAACGATGTTCAGCATAAAACGTTTTCGATGACCATATCAATTTCAGCGACATCTAAGACCACTTTGTCGCTTTACCGATCAACAGACCTCGGAGATTCGTGGCAGGCAATAGATGTCCCAGAAATGGATTCCGATTCCCAGGAAAACGGTTGGTTTAGTGTTAGACATGAAGTTAACAAATCGCAAATCGCAGCCAACTCAGAATCAGACGTGGAAAAGACTTCCCGCCCTAAAATGGTTGCAGCGCAAGAAAGACTTTTCGTCTTAGATGGCGGGAAGAGTTATTACTCCAGTGATGCCGGGGAAACATGGTTATCTTTAGATTTAGATGTCGTAAATATGACAGATACTTTCGCTGTTGTCATGTCGGGTGCGAATACCTTCTACTCAGGGGGGCGATTCGGAATTCAGCGCACGACCGATGCAGGTAAGACATGGCATCCGTTTAACGCAGGATTGGTGAGGACTACTGTGGACAATTTGGTCTATGCCAATCACGCGCTCTACGCAACAATATGGAAAAAACTTGTTGTCTCATTTGATGGGGGTGAATCGTGGTCACCTGTGCTGCGTCGTCCTGAAACACTTACGAGTTTGATGCAATTTAACGATAGGCTCTATGTCAAAGGTGTCCAAGAGACATCGCCGCAACTTTTCCGCGTATCTGCTAAGGATAACGGGTTAACGCCTGTCCCCGGAATTCCAAGTTTAGAAGTGTCAGACATTAAAACACTCATCCGTGAAAAATTTGAAAACGTCCTTCTGGAAAACGTTCAAGATGAACTTGATGAACTTGAGGAAAACGATGAGGAACGTACAGAATTAACGCTTGAAGATTTTCTTGAAGATTTCAACCTGGATAAGCTCAGCACGGCTGGTAGTAAGGCCATAGAGAAAGGTGTGATTGAACTCTTTCAGTCATATTTCGGGAGTTTTGCTGTCAGCGGTAGTACTTACTATATGGAATATAACCAGCAACTCCTCAAGTGGAAGCCCGGCATGACTGAATGGTTCAATACTGGCTTAGCAGATGCAGGTGAGTCTATTGATTCTATTGCCGACCTTGAAGATCAGGGTTCCATTGGTTTCAAAATCGCAGTCTCAGGCGAAACCGTTTACGTCGGCAAACGGGACGGACATCTCCTTCAATCGTTTGATGAAGGCGACACTTGGAACGATGTCACTACAAACCTCCCGTTTTCTGTTACGCAATTCAAGGCTATCGGCTTCGCCGGACCGACGCTTTACGTCGCGACCGATAAAGGTGTTACGTATTCAGGCGATGGCATTCACTGGCACACGGCGATTGGTACAGAAGGCACACCGTTTGTCGTAGAAAAGGTGGCAATAGATGGCACAACAGTCTACGGCGCAACTGAACAACAGATATATCAATTGAAAGAGAATTCAAACACATGGGAACCCGTCACACCGGAAGTTCCGAGCAAGATTAACTCGTTTACTGTTGATGGTAATATACTTTACGTTGGGACGCCTGGTCACGGTGTCCTACGTTTCACGCTGAATTAGTTATTAGTTGTTAGTTATTGGTGCGGTTTTTCTCCGAAAAAACCTTCAGTTTGCCTCACAGTGAGAGTAACAAGAGGTGTTGGAATTACCTAAAACTGTTTAGTAAATCTAAAACCTCTTAACCGATGACTGATGACCGATAACCAATAACCACTAAAAAGGAGATTTAAAAATGTTAAAAATGATTGGACGCTTAAAAACACATTATCTCAGGTTACACCTACAAGGCAAAACGATAACGCTTTTGTTCACAACTGTATTGATGGCGATGTGCCTACAACTGAGCCTCCATGCAGGGACATCTCAGTTTCTCTTTGATAGGGATGCGATTAAAGATCCGGGGAGTTTGGCGGTGAAACTTGAAGACACGCGCGCCCCGGTGTCCCAATGGATTGCATCGCAATTGTCCGAGGATATACAGTGGCTGTTAGTCGGGTACGATGGCGTAAGCGATCCGTCTCCGAAGCTGCAAGAGGCACTGCTATCAGAGCTGAATCGGCTGCTTCAAGCGGGGCCTCTCTATGATGCGCAAGTGTTCGCTGATATTGAACTCAGTGAACAGACGCAGGCACTCATCGCCGAAAATCCGAAAGGTGGAGAAGCGTTGGTACGTCTAAACCGGTGGCTCTTAGCAGATGCCTATCCTTATGAATTAGCCTCACTTTCAGAGCAGCAAGATTCTGAGGATTCCAAAGGCATTGAGACGTGCAGAGAAAATTTGAGACTGATAAAACTGGCACGTGATAACTATCGCGCTGCCAATGCAGATACAGATCCGCACTGGCTTTCCGAACTTTCCCCGGAATACTTGGAGAAGAAAGTGCTCCTCTGCCCGGCGGATGCGACAGCAGGTGCTCCCGGTGTCTTGACCGAAGACGCGTCGGACCCGACGCTACCGTGTAGTTATCTCTATGAGATGCGTCCGTCTAAAAAAGCTGATCAGGAAATGCTGTCGATGCAGGAAGGTGATATGACACCCATCGTTCGGTGTGAACACCATCATCTCAACTTAAGTGTTGCTGGGAAACTTTATCGAAACGGACCGGAAAGAACTATCTATAATAGCAACAAAACAGAGTTTTCTGCTTTATCTGACTTTTTACGTGACTTACGGTCACAACACGGAGAGAATTTTCTCAAGACACAAACGGTCAGAGCGGAAATTAAGACAGCGACTGAGACGTTGGTCCTCAAACACGTGCCGAAGGTGCTCAATCGCATAGAGGTTGGTATCCTTGAACAAGCTAAACCGCAGATAGAAGCACAACTTGGAAAGGGTATTCTTGATACACAAATGGGTATGGATATCCTCCAACAAGTGACCGCGCAGGTGAGAGTTCAGGTTAAGGAACAGCTACAGTCACAACTGGAAACGCGACTTGGAGAAGAGTTTCTTAAGACGGAAGAAGGACAGGACATCCTTAAACAATTAGCAGCCCTGTTCCTGGAGGCCCCGGAGCCATTAGGAAACGCCAAAATAAAGGTTGATTTTAGGAAAAAATAGTCTCGATTCCAGACCTGATAGGTGCGGTTGTGCGGTTTGCAACCGCACCTACCATCGGATTGTGTAAGTCCTGTAAAATATAAAATACAAAGGAAAAATCACCATGTTAATGACATTGATTCAAAAAGAGATTATGCATCATATTTTGAGTGTTCGGTTTGTCGCTCTCCTTTTAATGTGTCTTCTGCTAATTCCACTTACGCTTTCTATCGGCTATCGAAATTACCAACAAAACCTTGTGGACTACCAAGAAACCGTCAAATTGGCAAACATTGAGGAAGCAAAGATGAATCCGAAGATGGGACTGAAGCCGGAGTTGGAAGTTTCTAAACTGTTCCTCAAGCCAGCACCCTTGAGCGTTTTCGCAAACGGATTAGGGGATGCGCTACCGAGTTATCTTGGAATGACGCGCAACGGAATTACACAGGGCGCTCCGGCTTTGGTTTCAGATTCCCTTTCTTATCTTCTGGGACATCTCGACTTTCTTTTCCTCGTCGGCACTGTTTTCAGTTTGCTTGCACTCCTGTTTACTTTTGATGCTGTTGCTGGCGAAAGAGAAGCCGGAACCCTTCGGATTACGCTATCAAATTCCTTGCCGCGGGACCTCTTCCTATGGAGTAAACTGATCGGTGGTTACTTAGTGTTCGTCGTTCCGTTCTTGGTATCGCTGCTATTCGGTTTACTCGTGCTTGTTTGGCAAGGCTTTCCGCTCGGCGAACCCGAAATTTTTCCGCGAGTGATGAGTTTAATCGTTGTCTCGTTACTCTACATTGGGGTGTTTTTTGCGATAGGGACGGTCATTTCGACTTATTTAGATAATTCCAAAACGGCACTCATCCTCGCCTTTACCGTCTGGGTATTTGCCGTGTTAATTACACCGCGTGTTGGGTTCCTCGCGGCGAAATTCATCGCACCGACACAAACATTACAGAGTGTCTATCTCGAAAAGACTGCCCTCCGCGAGAATTTCAATGCAGAACTTGAAGAAAAGAAACAGAAAATACATGACGAATTCTGGAAAAGCCGTTCTAAAAACCAGCCGCAACCTACAAGTACAAGTGAAGCAGACATTGAAAAGACCCTTGAAGCGCATTTCGCGTCGGGTTTTGGTCCAACAAAAGAACTGGATAAAAAGGTGGAACCGCTTGAGGAGGAATTTCGGCAGAAATTCAAGGAGGGGGCTGACGAGATAGAGCGGCGTTATAAGCGCGAAAAAGCACGACAAGAAGCGGTAGGTGAAATCCTTTCACGGATCACACCAACATCTTCGCTCATTTACCTCACGACAAACCTAACACAGACCGGAAAGGCAAAACGAGACAACTACTTTCAAACTGGCGATCGTTATTATGATGCGCTTGATACGGATTGGTTTAGCAAAGTTGTAGATCATGTTTCTATGAGAATTGTGGCAGCATATGACACTGTCCAAATGACACAACCGCCCCCTTTAGAAACCACAACCTTGGGAGAGACGCTTGGTCAATCGATGGTGGACATCCTATTGCTCTGTTTTTTTGCAGTCGTATTGACTACCGGGGCGTTCTTAAAATTCTTTCGTTCCGATATTTAATACAATGGGTCAGTAATAGCCCAAGTTGCCACTTTGTAGCATAGCCTCGGGCAAACATAAAATTACCAAAAAAAGATCAAACGGCTAATGGATAAAAAATAGAGGAGAAATTACGATGCTAATGACATTGATACAGAAAGAAGTTATGCACCACATTTTGAGTGTTCGATTTGTCGCGCTGCTATTAATGTGCCTTTTACTCGTGCCACTGACCCTTTCGATCAATTATCGTAGGTATAGCCAGAACCTTGTGGACTACCAAGAGTCGATTAAACGTGAGCAGACAGAAGCCAAAGAAAACCCGCCGAATGCACAAAACCCAAATATAGAAGTTTCCAAACTTTTCCTTAAGCCCACACCTTTGAGCGTCTTTGCCAACGGTTTAGAAGATGCACTGCCGACCTATCTTGGCATGACGCGTAATGGGGTTCGGCAAGGTTCAGCAGGGGTTTCTCAAGCATCCGTCGCGTATGTCTTAGGGAATCTCGATTTCCTGTTTATTGTGGGGACAGTTTTCAGTCTGCTGGCACTGTTGTTCACGTTTGATGCTGTTGCTGGGGAGCGCGAGGCGGGAACGCTACGGATAAACCTGTCGAATTCCCTTCCGCGAGATGTGTTTTTGTGGAGCAAGTTAATCGGTGGCTACATTGTGTTTGTCGTTCCGTTTTTAGTGTCTTTCCTGTTAGGACTACTCCTAATTACTTGGCAGGGTTTTCCGTTAGGTGAGTTCAAAATTGCGCTGCCCGTGTTTTATCTGACGCTGATCTCATTGCTCTATATTGCTGTGTTTTTTGCGATAGGCGTATTTATTTCGACCTATTTGGACAATGCCAAGACCGCGCTGATTGTCGCTTTTACGTTTTGGGTATTTGCGGTGTTGATCGTGCCACGCGGCGCGTTTGTCGTTGCTAAACTCGTCGCGCCGACCCGGACACAGCAGGCGGTTTATATGGAGAAAACGGCACTTCGCAACAACCTGAGTAAAGATAAGGATGAAAAAATTACGGAAAAAATGACTGAAGCTTTCGCGGGTAGCGAAGGTATGGTTATGCGCACAGACGACGCAGCGTTCCAAAAAAGAATGGCTGACCTCAGAAAACCGATTGAAGAACAGTTTCGAGCGGCGTTCCAGAAT
This sequence comes from Candidatus Poribacteria bacterium, assembly GCA_003635195.1. GTDB lineage: Bacteria > Poribacteria > WGA-4E > WGA-4E > WGA-3G > WGA-3G. The sequence goes on from PYIY01000103.1 coordinate 8,053, forward strand.
CAAACGGACAAAATTGACAGGGACTATCAGCGTGAGAAGGATCGGCAAGAACATGTTGGAGAGACACTTTCTCGGATTGCACCAACGTCCTCTCTGACATACATTGCGATAAACTTGACACAAACGGGTAAGTTGAAAAGGGACGGCTACTTCCAAACGGGTGAGCAGTACTACAGTCAACTTGATGACTCATATTTCAGCGAAGTTTCAGACGATGCACTGGCACAGATTATGCAGATAGCGAATCGGATGATCGATTCTTCTGAATCCGAAACAGACAAAATCCCACCACCACCAACCTTGAAGGAGGCTTCGTTATCGGACACATTGCGGCGCTCTGCAGTAGATGTGCTCTTACTCGGTTTTTTCGCTATAGCGTTTACAACGATGGCGTTTCTGAAATTCTTCCGTTCCGATATTTAATATAATGGGTTAGTAATAATCCAAGTTGCCACTTTGTAGCATAAACTTTTAGTTTGTGCCAGTCTGAATGCCTGTTATAGGCATTCAGACTGTTTGAGAGTGCCCAATTAATTATAGGTTTTACTATAAATCAGTAGTTTGCGAACCATAGACATGTTGTTTTATGTTTTCTTTTCTGAGGTGGGTTTTCTTGTCGTCTGAATCACGGAAATCGTCAGAATCGCGGAGGGCGCAGAGAACGCGGGGAACGCTGAAAAGGCTACACTAACTCCTACATGGCACTTCCTAAGAGATGAAGACCGTCAGAAAAACAATCTCTTCATTCCGCGTCCTCTGTGTCATCCGCGCCTTCCGCGATTCAGACAGTTGCCGCGATTCAGACGGAAAAGAGATCAGAATTACCGAAGTAATAAATTAATCTTCATGTAACCTCGCCAGCAAAAATGAAAGGAGTTTCCATGAGATTCACACGCATTATAACGTTACTCTGTTTCTTGTCTTTTTCTGCCTCGGCGGGGACATTTGTCGAAACCTTTAGTAATAATGATCTGGAGGCGTGGAAGGAACTCGTCCACTTAAATAAAGCCTCTGGTTCTTGGGAGGTTATCAATAATGAACTTCACGCCGTAAGCCGTGAAACATTTCGTCGCCTGCTCATAACTGGAGATAATACATGGGAAAACTATACGATTGAATTTGATGTCAAACCGCTTACAAAACACGGTGTTGGAACTATAGTGATTGCTGCACGGGTGAGCGGAGCCTGGGTGGTTTCCTGCAACATTGATGATCGGGTGGAGGTAATTGATGGTGAACCTATCCTTGGCACACGTATAAGTTGTGACTATGGGGATTGGCACGGAATAGAGTTTATAAGCCTTCACAGTGCAGCGCACCCGCTGCTAAGGTTGGATAAATGGGCACATCTAAAGTTAAGCGTTCAAGGAAATATCGTCACTTTCTGGATTGATGGGAAGCAGGTTATGGAACCTACGAAACTTGTAATTCTTGCGGGGGTTCAAGCTTTTGATGGTTTTCCGGATTTTCTAACGGGTGGCGTAGGCTTCGGTCTTTCTAAATAGTATCAAATGACCATAGGATAGCTGGAGTGCTGATGTTTATTAGCTTCCCAGCGATGGTTTTTGAGTGGCTTGAGTTAAGTTCGCTGGCATCTTCATTGAAAAATGATGTGCTTGGCGATAAACATGTTGAAAGTATAGCAAAACCGGTAGCGGCTGTCAAGAATATCATTGGGCTTCTCCTTGGTGTGTTGCTTCATCGTTTGCAGATGAATTAGCGAGGTTTGCGTCCATGGCTTGAAGTTGTTGCTGCGGGATCAAGTCGAGATATTGAGAGATGACACGTTTAGAAAGTCGTGTAATCTGTGAGATTTTATCAATATCAGCAGTCGCTTTGCGA
>PYIY01000104.1 GCA_003635195.1 Candidatus Poribacteria bacterium
GCGTCTTTGAATGCGACGCGATTGATGAAGAAGGCACACAGATTTACGGGATGCCCATCAACATATACGAGGGTATCTATCTCGGTATGATTTGGGTCTATCGTGAAGGCGTTGATGGCACGATTGACACATCACTCGCGATGAGTCGTGATGGTATCAACTGGCAACGCGTTTTGGATCGTCAAACATTTCTGACACTTGGTGAGCCGGGGAGTTGGGAAGACAGTATGACGCGGATTAGTCAGAACTTCATTACACATAACGGTCAGATCTATTTCTATTACGGCGGTGTGAACGGACCGCACACGGGTAGGAAGTTCAAGCAGGTCGAGCGTAAGCACAAATCCATGCTCGGCTTGGCGACATTGCGTAGGGACGGATTTGTCTCAATCGATGCGGGTGAAACCGAAGGACACATGCTGACGAAACCGTTGACGCTTGATGGCAGAGAATTACGCCTCAATGCCAATGCAAGTCAAGGCTATGTCACTGTCGCTATTACCGATGATGTTGGAACACCTTTAGAGAATTACACCTCTCAGCAGATTGTCGGAGACCAATTAGATGCATCGGTTGAATTCGACCAACCGTTAGAGACACTCAGAGACAAAGAGGTCCGGCTCCGATTCCAACTCAGACGAGCAAGCCTCTATTCCTACTGGTTTGTTTAATAGTTGGAGGCTACTGCTTTATCAAGTTTGAACCTGAGGTATGCTCGTAGTAGTGCGATTCATCGCACGTCCGTAAGTTAAAGACGGGCAATGAATTGCCCTACTACAAACCAAGCAGGCACCCATAAATTCAAAGTTGACATAACACTACCGCTTGAAATCTTTACCAAAGGAGTAGAAAATGAAACATATCTACCATAAAGAAGATGCCGAAGTTGTCCGTATTGAAGGTGAAGCCCCACGGACACTGTACACACTCATCCAACCAAATACCGCGAATACTGAACATTTCGCAATGGGGTTAGAGGAGATTGATCCGAATAGCGAGATCCCTATTCACTCCCACAGCGAAGCCGAAGAGATTATTTTCGTCTATGGTGGCCAAGGAAAAGCGTATGTCGGCGATGAAGTCGCTGAACTGAGACCCGGGACAGTTATCTATCTCCCACCGAATGTTGAACACCGTTTTGTCAACACAGGCGACGAACCACTTTGGATTACGTGGACGCTCTCACCCCCCGGTTTTGAGAAACAGATTCGTAAGGTCGCGGACGGTTCCGCCGGGATGGAAGTGTTTAGCGAGTCTGAGTAAAATCGCTTTTGGATAAAATTATGCACCTTTTTTGCCCTTAAAGTGTGTCACTATAGGTAAACCCACAGATATTTAAATTCGTTATCTGTTTTTGGAAATTGATTTATAGTAAAACCTATAGTTAATTGGGCACTCACAAACAGTCTGAATACCTATAACAGGCATTCAGACTGGCACAAACTAAAAGTTTATGCTACAAAGATGTTCATTTATTTATGGGCTTCACTATAAAAGCCACAGAAATTTTTAGGCTTTCCCAACGCCAAACATTTCCGCAAGGAGATCTTCATGTTCACAAGAGAAAAATGCTCAATTGTCGCGTGTGTACTTTACCTACTATCCTGCACCTTCTACTATCCCGCACCCACCTCTGCCCAAGACGAAAAAGTTGTCGAACGCTACAAATTAATGCTGAGTCGCAACCCGAAAGAAGGCAGTACGTTTGACCGTCTCTACCAATTCTATCTCGAAGGTGATGGTTTAGATGCTATGGTTGCCGACTATCAGACAGAAGCAGAAGCCGAACCCAATGATTCAAACCTCCAACTGATCTTGGGACATATCCATAAACGGCTTGGTAAGGACGCCGAGACACTTGCTGCGTATCAACGTGCCGTTGAACTCGCACCCAACAGTTATTACCCGCGTTTCGCGTTGGGGCAGATGTACGCGACGATGCGTCGGCATGAAGACGCAATCCGTGAGTTGACAAAAGCAGCAGAATTATCAGAAGAGACACAGGCTGCGTCTCCTGAAGAATTGATGGCGATTTACAAGGCACTCGGACGCGCCTATTTCAGCCGAGATCGCGTAGACGAAGCAATTTCGGCATGGACAAAAATCTCTCAGCTCGATCCAGAAAACATCTTTTCGCGCATTGAACTCGCCGACCTTTTCCGAGAACAACAACTCTACGAGCAAGCGATTGCGCAACATGAAGCGATTATCGCACTTAAAACCGACGATCCATATCGCGTCTGCTTGAGTCGTCGGGAAATCGGGAATATCCACGAGGAAAAAAGTGATTACGAAGCAGCCATTCAAACTTACGAAGCCGCATTGGCGTTGACGGCACCCGGAAATTGGTTGCGCAAGGATCTTCAGCATCGCATCATCGGCATTTACGCCGCTGACGGGAACTGGGAAGGCTTAATCACACACTATAAAGAAAAACTTGAAGAGACACCGAACGATCCAGAACTCATCGGTTTGTTGGCTGAGACACATATTGAAAACCAGCAGTTAGATGAAGGCATTGCTGCCTATCAAAAGGCACTTGAACTTGCACCGACAGACACTGCGTTACGCTTGAACCTAATCGCTGCACTCCGCAACGCTGAAAAGTTCGAGGAAGCGGCTGCTGCCTACGAATCCCTCAGCGAGCAACAACCGGACGATTTTGGCATCTATCGCGAACTTGGCGAGTTATACTTGCAATTAGATGACGAAGACAAGGCAAAGGCAACCTATCAACGGATGCTTGCGCGTGATCCCGATAACGCAAGCACACATCTTATCCTTGCCGAGATTTACGCCAATCATGAATGGGTGGATGATGCGGTCACAGCCTATCAAAAGGCGATTTCACTGGCACCCGACAATCTTGATTACATTGAATATTTTGGCGAGTTTTACTTCCGAGAAGGGAATCGTGAGAAAACCTTGGAGACGTGGAACCAGATGGTTGCTGGCGACAAAGCCGTCGCTGAAAATTATGACCGACTCGCGAAGCTGCTTGATAGCAAAGCCCGGGTGCTAAACAGTCAAGCCGAAGCCATCGCTGCGAGTCGAAAGGCTGCTGAGTTGGCACCCGATGTGTACCGTTATCGTGAGGCATTCGCGAAACGCCTCTTGGAGAATAAAGACTACGATGAAGCGTTAGTGGAATACACTGAAGCCGCGAAACTCGCCCCGAACGAATTTTTCGCTGCACAGATGGATAATCAGCAAATCGAAATTTATCGGCGCCAGGGAACGCTTGTTGAAAAAATCGGTGCGCTGGAGACAGCACTTGAAAAACCGGACATTGCAGCTGCTGATGCTTTCGCCCAATACAAGCAGCTTGCTAAGATGTACCTCAAACTCGGTAATACCACCTACGCCCTTGAAGTCCTTATGAAAGCGAAGACTCTCGAACCCAATGACGTTATTGTTAACCGTTGGATAGCGGAAGTATATACTTTGCAGGGACGGCGTGATGATGCCAACGCTATCTACACGCATCTGATTGAAGTTGATAGCGCAAATGCGCGCGAATACTATACAAACATCGCACGCGCCTATCTCGAAGTTATGGATTTTGATGCTGCTACGGATGCAGCAAAACAGGCAATCGCACACAGTCCACGCAATCCCGAAGGGCATCAGATGCTCGCGCTGATCGCGAAACAGGCAGGAAATTACGAGACTGCTATCGACAGTTTCAAGCAGGCGATCCGTCTTCGACCGGAATCTACCAATATCCGTTCTGAACTTGCTGAAATTTACAAGCTGTCAGGAAACCCCCGACAGGCACTTGAACAGTACTGGCGGTGTTGGGAGTTGAGTGGAAGCGTCAGCGATAAACTCGCTTTTGTCAAACCGCTTTCTCAGTTATATTACGACTTGGGACGACGCGGCGAGTTGGAAGAACGATTGAAACAGATGTCGAAAACGAATACATCTGATGTAGGCCCCGTCGTCGCATTGGCGAACCTCTATCAGATGGAGGGCGACTTACCTAACGCACGTTTCCAACTGGCGCGCGCTTTAGATCGGGATCGCAATAACCCGGATCTCTTAGCGCAACTCGTCAAAATCAGTCTTGATCTCGGTGATACACAGGACGCACTCACCTATCAACAACGACTCGTCAAGGCACAACCGAATCCTATGCATCGGCAACGGCTCGGAGAGTTGTTATTTGATGTCGGTCGGGAGCAAGAGGCGATTCAGGCGTGGACCAAACTCCTCCATACCAAAAATCAACCGTTCGACGCAGAGATGAAACTCGCGACTTTACTGATTCAGTACGGGTTGTTGGATGAAGCGATTTCTGTTCTTGACCGTGCCGCGGAAAAGGTAACAGGCGCGAACGCGCCTATTCAACTGTATCAACTGGGTGATGCCTTGGTCGAAATGAACGAATTTGATCGAGCACGTCCACTTTTTCAAAAGGTGCTTGACATGCCTGAACCGGCGCAGAATGCCACACAGAACCTAATAGCAAACACACCTCGCACAACATCGGGACCTCCGGGAATTAGGACAGATAGATTTAATCTACCGCGAACGCTCATCTCGCGAATTCAGCGATCCGCATTTCAGATTCGGGGCGGACAGCAGACCCAGTGGATACCGAGGAACTTTGAAGAGGCACAAGCAGGCGCACTCGTACAGATAACAACCATCGCGCAACAACAACGAAAATTGGCGGAACTCATCAACCAGTTTGAAGCACAGGCTGATGCCGATCCCAAAAACATAAAGGGCCTTGAAACGTTAGCACAAATCTATATCTTAACCCGAAATACCGACAAGACGAATGAAACACTTGAACGGTTAATTGCCGCATCACCCAACGATCCTGTCTATCAAGGAACGCGCTTGACGCGATTAATGGGACAAGGCATCAGTTATGAAACGCTGAAAAAACACCTTGACGAAATAACTACTTTGGTTTCCCCTGACGCACGGCTCTGGTATGTCGCACGCTATGCAAGTAACTTCTATCGGCAAGGACGAAAAGAAGATACCGAAAAACTGGTCGTAGAACTTGTAGATGCAGAAGTATCTGACCTTAATACGGCGACGACAGTTGTGAATACCCTCGCACGGATAGGCAAAACAGACGCTGCCGAGAAAGTCCTTACGCAGATCCCAGTGCCAGGGCTTTCAACGCCGCAACGTCAGTCAGCACGAAATACGCAATCCTCAGGAATCGGTCAATTGTCATTCGCCTCACAGGGATGGCGGCAGTATAGGGATATTTATCAAAATCTCGCCACTGCTTATATTCGTGAGGGACAGACGGACAAGGGGGTTGCCCTATTCTGGACCTTCTTTGAACGCACCAAACCACAAGCGACAAACGCACGGCGCGTCGCAACATTAGCATACGCAAATCGTTCTTACTCCGGTTACACACCCCTACAGACAAACTACCCCTCACCGACGACTTACTACGATCAAAATCGTTTACAGTTCCTCCAGCGGGTTTTCAGCCAGTTGTGGTCCCGCGATCGGCAGGAGGCACTCTACAAGAAATTGCAGTCCGAATTGGATAGTGCGACAGGAAGAGACCGTATCTATCCGAGTTTGGCACTTAGTTATTGCTATTGGTGGGCAGGGCAGCGCGACGAGGCACAAACAGTGCTCTCCGCGCTTCAAAAGGAGTTCCCTGAGGATCTCACCCTTAAACTCAACACAATTTTTGCCTCTATCCAAGCAGGGCAACACACCGCAGCATTCAAATTAATTACCGGACTCGCTGAGGCGGATCCAAGGAACCGCAAACAGTACCATGAACTCACACTGCAGCTTGCGGCACAGACAGGCGATACTGTTGCTGTACGCGAATTGGTGACGAAGGTACTCAATTCACCGAGTGGGGCTCGTGAACTTTATCAATTCTCGCGAACCCTCCAACAAAAGGGACTCACGCAATACGCAATTGCCATCGCTAAAAAGGCCGTGACCTTGGCAGTAGGTGAGCGCGATCCGAACTTCCTTGTAGATTTGAGTCAGCATTTAGAAGAATTAGGACGGGCACAGGATGCCTCGCGTATCGCTGAACGGGCGATGCGGTTCGCCAACCAGCGCGACCGACACGGACATACATTGCACCGATGGGATATGCAGCGAGCCTTACAAAGCGCAAGACGTTCTAAAGGGCTCCGAGAACGCGAACCTCAGTTGGTTGCAGCTGCCCAGAAAGATCCTAATTCATTTCAGGCACAAGTCAGATTGGCAACGTTCTATGAACAGACGAATCAAGTACAAAAAGCGTCCGAAGCGTTTGAGACGGCACTTTCCCTGCGTCCTCAGGACAGTATGACACGACAACGATACGCACAGATGTTAGAGCGGCGCGGCAAGGCGAAGGAAGCCGCAGCGCAATACCTGATACTCCTCAAAGAGAATCCGAACACACTCGGCTACAACTATTATCAGGTCATGGAGACTTTCTTTTCTGCAGGCAAAGTTGATGAGCTCGTTTCGCTCGCGAAAGATATGATCGTTCCGTCTGTCGGGATGAACTATAGCAACTTTTTCGCAGAAAGTGTGGCACGTCAGTCCCTCGAAAACAATAACTCTAAAGCCGCGATTGAGCTCTACGAAAAAATTATTGCTGTGCAGCCAAACGATGTTTCTGCCTATACTGCATTGGCTTCCGCTTATGTTGCTGCAGGTGATCGTGAAAAGGCGATCCAGTTCCTACGCGAAAAACTGGAGGCGAAAGATACGGCACTATCGCGAGATCCACACACACAGGTGGATATTGTATCAAAATTGACCGAGTTTTACAAAGCATCAGGTCAAATAGAGGCGTTGATAACCGAATATGAAGCAAAACTTGATGAAAAACCGGACGATGCGTCGCTCATTTATCTCGTCGCTTCTATGAAGATTGCAGCGGACGATCTTGAAGGGTCAGACGCACTTGTTGACAAACTCCTTGATGATTCAACACATGTAGATACACACTGGTTAAACAATCTCGCCGATGCTTATCGAAGAGCAAATTTGACCGAGAACTCGGATTCAGCTCATTCTACTAAGGCGCGAGTTCTCGGTCAAAGAGATCGTGAACTTCGTCTGCTTGAGTCTGCAATTGCGAAAACCGACCTTCAAGATACATTTCACCTTACGGAAACCTATCAAAAACTTGGCACGGCTTACGCGAAAAAGGGTCAGAAAGAGAAGGCACAAGACACATTCCGTAAGATGGGGACGTTCCGCCTACTCCAAGGGCGTGGCGTGTATGAGAAAGAACAAATCGCGAACACGTACATGCAACACGAAATGTGGGACGATGCTGAGGCACTCTTTACTGAAATCGTCAATGATTTCTCAACGCAACAGTGGACGCGTGAACAGGCGCAACGACAGTTGATGCAAATCAAGCAACGACGTGATGGATTGACGAAGACAACTCGTGCGCCTGAAAAAACAGAAAAGTTTGATGTCGGCATGCAGAGAACGTTGGCACAACAGTATGTCCAACAGAACGAGGTCAAAAAGGCGGTAGAAATTTACGAGAAACTCGCAGAGATAATGCCTGAAGATCTTGAATCACGCGCGCAGCTTGCAAATCTCTATTCACGTCAAAATAAGCATGATAAGGCAGTAGATACTTGGAAAGCATTACTTGACGTAGATCCCGAGAACACGAAGTATCAAGACGGACTCGTTGATGCCTACCAAACTGCTGACAAAACCCCTGAAGCCCTTGAACTCGCACAGCAATACATCGAGGCAGACACAGAGAACGGTGTCCACTATGCGCGCCTCGCGAAACTTTATGCTGCCGAGGACCGGGTTGACGATGCCATTGAGGCATACAAAAAAGCCGTTGAACGCAATCCGGGTGATGGACGCGTCCATCGTCAATTGGCGCAACTGTATCTCCGTAAAGATGATCTGGATGCCGCTGAAAAGGCATTCAAGGATGCCATCCAATACACAGGACAGGAGTGGGAGCGTCGGAGTATAGAACGGCAGCTCATGAGTGTCTACAAGCGTCAGGGCAAATTGGAAGAGATGCTAAAGCAGGCGGAAGAGACTGGCACTATAACGCTTGAGATGCAGCGAAACCGCGCACGGGACTACCGGAACGCCGGTGAATTTCAGAAAGCAATCGATGCATACAAGAAAGCATTGGATATGACCACGCAAAGTTACGAACGCGGGAATATTACCAACGAGTTACTGAAACTATACGTCCAAGTTGGCGATAACGATTTGGCGATAGAACTCTATGAGAACCAGTCTCAGTCTGGTCCAATGGGTAGTTTCACTATCAGTTCCAGTTCCAAAATTATGACTGCTGGAGATGAGGCGCGCGAGACCTTGATTAATGCCTATAAAAATCAAGGGAAGCTTGATCAGTTGGAAACCATCTTTAAGGACAAACTCGAAGAGGATGCGGATAATCCAGCGGTGCTTGAAATGGTTGCTGAAATTTATCGGAATGCCCGCAACCATGAAAAGGCAGCAGAGGCATATCAGGCACTTTGCAAAGCAAAACCCAATCACCTCAACGGTTTTTTCTATGCCGCTGCCGCGCTGCAAAAAAGCAACCAACCAGATTTGGCAAAAGAGATGATCCGTCAAGGTGAGATAGCCGTTTCAACCAATCCGCGCGCCCCCTTCGATATCTTTTCACTCATGACCCTTGCTTCTATCTGTACTGAAGGTGAACTGTACGACTCGGCAGTCAAGTTTGCTGAAGACGCAGTGACTGCAAGCTCACGGATGGGAGGTGGGCTCTCTTCGCTGAACGAGTATATATACGAAATCCTCGGGAAGAGCTACCTCGGCGCGAAACGGTACGAAGAAGCCGTTGACGCGTATAAACAGATGGCAAACGTTGCGAGATTTGACCAAGCGCGAGAAAGAGCAGAGAAGGCAATGCGTCAGGCTTATATAGAAGGGAAACTTTATGAAAAGCAGATCCCCGAACAGTTACAGAAGATCAAGGAAAACCCTGATGCCCTCGATGCACAATTCGCACTTGCGGAAAGCTACGAATTAAGCGACAAGGTCGACGAAGCCATTGCGCAATACCAAAAAATTAGTGAACTGCAACCTGATGATGCACAGTGGCACAAAAAGATTGGGAATCTCTATCAAAAGCAGCGGCAGACGGATGAGGTCGTTGAAGATACAGCACTGGATTTGGCTGGAAACGGAAGTTTCGTGGAGATTACGGATAGTGCTGCGCTGAACAATATCAATCAACAGGTAACCGTGACCGCATGGATCAAACCGACTGAATATCCTAACAGGTATACCCCTGTTCTTTACAAAGGGGATGAGCGGACACCTGACATCAGCAATCGAAGTTACGCATTGTGGCTACGAGATGACGGCAGGATTCAATTCGCTTCGTCACCGAATGGTGAAGCGGAAAAGTTCGCCTTTTCACCGCCGGGATACATTACGCTCAACAAATGGCATCACGTCGCAGGTGTGGTTGATGCTTCAACAAATAGCGTAAAACTATATATTGATGGTGTTATGATAGGGCACAATGATTTTAGGGCGAATCCAAACATTTATGAGAGCAGCCTTCCCGTCCGAATCGGTGGTTCTCATGAAGAAGAACAGGTAAAGCATGCCTCGTTTGTAGGGCAAATTGATCGCGTCTCTGTCTGGAATGTCGCACTAACAGCGGATGAGATTCGTTTAAATATGAACGCTCGGTTGACAGGGGACGAATCCGGTTTAGTCGCTTACTGGGAATTTGACGAAGAAACGGAAGGGCATATCTCTGATGCGTCGCCTCACAAAAGCAACGGTAGACTGGTCGGGGATGCTAAATTGGAGCCTTATACCCGTCAGGTCGTAACTGTGGCAGACGCGGAACAGTTGACGCGGGCAGCTGCAGCATATCAAAAGGCTGTTCAACTCGAACCGACCTCTTATGAACTGTACAACCTATTGGCACAAACTCACGAGAAAGCAGACCGGTTGTCAGAAGCGGAAGCGGTGTATCGTCAGGCATTGGATGCTTCTCTCGAAGAGAGCGAACACGATGCCGTAGTCCGGAGCATCTGGAAACTTTACGCCGACAAAGATCAGAAAGACAAAGGAGTGGCTGTCCTTGAAGAATTAAGACCGAAAATAGGGACGAGTGCTTCTTTACTTGAATTGTTAGGGGATGCATACAAAGCAGCAGGCGATGCTGAAAAAGCAGATGCGGCATACACCGAGTGGCTAACGATCCAACAGAAAAACGCAAACCGACGACAAAGCCCTGCTGGCTATCGCAATCTTGCAAGGCAAATTCTTGACAAAGGTATCATGCCGGAAAAGGGACTGGAATACGCAGAACGCGCATCCGAAATGGGGTCCGGGGCAAGTTACACCGAAACGTTGGCGCAGGCGTATGTCGCGAATGACCGGTATGAAGATGCATTAGCGCAGATCAAACAACGCCTAAACACCATGGAACCGGAGGCGTTTGGACGCTGGTTAGCCGCATGGATTTCTCGAGCCGGTAAGAACGCTACCGACAAAGAGCGTTACGTTGAAATGTTGGATACCTTGATGAATACTGCCCCTAACAATCTAACGGATCATTTGGAGGTCAATCTTAAATTAGCGGAGTTCTGCCGTGAAAACGCCATGCCTGAAAAATCAAAAGCCTATGTTCAAAAAACAGGCGTTATCACTGAAGATGTGTGGCTAATTCTCGGACCGTTTGACAATACCAAAGGCATCGGTTACGACACGGCGTACATCGCAGAAGACGCAACACAGATCGACACAACCGCAAAGTACGACAGTGTAGACGGGCAGATAAGTTGGCAAAAAAGCACCGACGATACCCTGAACGGCTACATTGATCTCGGACAGGATATCAATTGGCGTGTCGCTTATGCGTTTGCAACTGTTACCTCACCTGATGAACGGGAAGCGCAGATCCATTTTGATAGTGACGATCAAGGAAAAGTATTTCTAAACGGCGAAGAGGTATTTACAAATACTGGTGCCCATAGTGTCAGAATTGACCGTTATACGATTCCTGTGACGCTCAAGTCCGGCGAGAATAGTATTCTCGTCAAGGTCTGCAATGAAGAAGTGAAGTGGGAATTCTATCTGCGGATTACTGATCCAGACGGAAAACCGTTTACAGATTTAAAAGTCAGTAGTGCTGACCCTGAATCCCATTAGGGATAATCTGTCCTTCAAACGCGGTAGGTGTGGTTTCATGAAGATTAATTACTTAAATCGGTAATTCGGAACGTGCGATAAATCGCCCTACTACAAGCAGAACCGTTCGTAGTAGGGCAATTCTGCGGCGTATTCGCCCAAATGCGACGTGCATTATTGCCCGTCCCGCACCTACCATTTACTGACGGTTGATAACTGAATGCTGATGGAAACCGAAAACTGAATGCCGAAATGAAAACCTGATTAAACTGGTATGGTCAACAGGTTTATGGTATAATTTTTTTCAAGAAAAATAAGATGATAACCCAACTCGCGTTTGAAGGAGGTTCAAGCGATGTTTAACATTATTGCCAGTTTGAGTATTGTTGCCCACTTAACTCTTGTAGGACTGCTGCTGTTTTTGTGTTTTCGGACGAGGTCAAAGGGTGTGATACTTATTAGTGCTATACTTCTTACCAGTGGGATTTTTAGTTCAATTTTTAAACACTTTTCTGACCCATATATGGATCAATGGATAGCAGGTGAGATCAGTAATTGGTTGACGCAAAGCATGACTCTTGGAGAATTCGTATTGACAGTTGCCTATATAAAATCCTTCCTGTATAAATCTTTATTTGTGCTCGGTGTCTTTCTAATCTATAGAGAATGGCGACAGGGAAAGTTTCACCTTCCTCAACCTCAACACCGAGAAGAACTTGCTGCATAACGAAATCAATTAGAATTTACACACGTCTCTTTGCTGGCAAGGTTTGAAACCTCGCCGTTCCTGTAGTTATGTCAACGTTAACGACACAATGACGATTGTGGAGATGATAGAATGAACATTACCCAATTCACAATGGAAGAAGTCCGCTGTTTCAGTGATCGTCAGACGCTTGAAATTCGTCCGTTGACCTTTTTAGTCGGTGAAAACAGCACTGGTAAAACCACGGCATTGGCGTGTTTTCATGTATTAGTAGATTATCTGTGTGGTAGAGGTATAGATTTTAATTCGCATCCGTATTCCTTGGGAGCCTTTAAGGATATTGTCAGAAATAGCAAGAAAAAGGATAAAAATTTTAAGATCGGGTTTACTTATAGATACAATAATGAAGATATTCAGACAACGGTTAAGCTCGTTGAGAAGGGCCGACGGATAGAACCTATTGTTAATTCGGTAACGATAAAACTTGCCGATGGTGAAATTGTTATTCAGGTTGAAGATACTATGAAGATGGAAACGCGTTTAGGTCCGTTTGACGAGAAGCAAAATCAATATAAAATAATTTGTGGTGTTGATGTATTGAATGAACCTTACCTCTCTTTTTTTTCCCATCCCTATTTTTTCAGGAATGAATGTAAGGGCGAAATCGCCCTTCAGAAATATTTAGACAGAATAAGTGAAAAATTTGAAGAAAGCATTTATCGACCGTGGGATGTCTTTAAAACCTTATCAGTGTTTAGTACATCGCCAGTCCGTTCACGCCCTAAACGAACTTACGATCCGACAAGAGAGTTTGATGATCCAGAAGGCAGCGATGTTCCTATGTATTTAATGCGGATTGAAGCAATTGAGAAAAAGAATTGGGAGGTATTGAAAACACAATTAGTCGAGTTCGGCAGGAATTCTGGGCTATTCGAGAACATAGAAGTAAAAAACTTTGGCCGCTCCTTGGGTGCTCCATTTCAACTGCAAGTCAAGGTGCGCGGCCCGAAAGCAAATATCACTGATGTCGGTTACGGGGTCAGTCAAATTCTGCCAATTTTAGTGCAGATTTTAAATCCCAGTGTTTCTAAGAAGGATCAACATACTACCCGGTCGTCTTTTTCTTTATTACAGCAACCTGAAATCCACTTGCACCCAAGAGCACAGGCAGAATTCTCTTCTTTGTTGGTGAAATTGGCAAGTAAGGGTGATCAGTCATTCATTGTTGAAACGCACAGCGACTATCTGATTGACCGCGCACGCATTGAAATTAGGCGGGGAAATATCTGTCCCGAAGATGTGTCTCTGATATACTTTGAACCAAAGGGACGTGTTGTGAACGTACATAATATAGGTTTTGATAAAATGGCGAATATGACCGGTGTTCCGCCGCATTACAGAGATTTTTTCTTGAAAGAGTCCAAGCGGCTCATGGGGTTTGAGGATTAAGTTGATGTGCGCAATTTTAGATACGAATACGTTTGGTAAATTCAAAAACCCCGCCGACGAAGATATGAAGCCCGTCTGGAAATGGTTAGATAGCAAAGATGGCAAAATTGCCTACGCTAACACTAAAAAATTTGAAGATGAATGGGAAAGCGGAGGAATGAGCCACTTAAGAGACCAAATGATGCGGGCAGGTCAACTCAAATTGGTATCTGAAGGGGTACAGGAAAAGGCGGATGAACTAAAAGGTGAAATAGTATCAAACGACGAACATATTATTGCCTTAGCTATAATAGCAGGCGTAAAAATCCTTGTATCCTACCGCGAAGGCGACAGAGATTTGTTCACAGATTTTAAGAATCGTGGGTTAGTTGGCGGCAGAGTATATACGCGAAAGACACATGCCCGACATTTGCTAAGGAAAGATACCTGCCCGTAAAACGACGTAGTGCAAGGCATAGTAACCTCACACTACTGCACGACTTTTAGGAAGGCATCCACGCCCGCGGTGCAATCCCTTCCACATGCGTTTTCACATCCACGACTGCAGGCTGACCCGAAGCAAACGCCTGATCCAACGCACCTGCAAGTTCACTCGGTTTGTTCACCGTAATCCCGAAACACCCCATCGACTCCGCCATCTTCGCAAAATCCGCATCTGGGAACAGCCAGAGTTCATCAGAACCCGCTGTCCGTCCACCGTAAACCGACTCAACGCCACCCTGCTCTTGGTTCAACGAGTGATTGTTGTTCACAACGATCACAGCGTTAATCCCACACTTCATCGCTGTATCCAGTTCCGTCATGTGATACCAGATACCACCATCACCTGTGAAACACAGGACCGGTCTATCGGGTTGCGCACACTTCGCACCCATCGCTGCGGGGACTCCCCATCCGAGTGAACCTGAGCACCGTATGAAACTCTGATCGGGATGTTTAAAGTCAATCATTGTGCCGGTCCAGATGCCTGAATGCCCGGTGTCGGATACGAGGATCGCATCTGACGGGAGGTCGTCAGTCAGTTCACGACAGAGACGCTCCGGTAGCATCGGGAGTCGTTCCGAATTCACTTTCTCGCTGACGCTCTCTTTCCAGTTCTTCACTAATTCCTGTACGCGGTTAACCCATTCAGCCCGTTGTGTTGTAGCGTCTGACGCTGCAAGCATCCGTCGCAGTGTATTCCGCACATCTCCCTGCATCCCCAACTGAATTGGATAGTTCCGTCCGAGTTCATCTGGATTAATATCGAGTTGTATGATTGGGGTGCCTTGTGGTGGGATTTTGTAACCGTTGGTTACCTGTCCACCGGTATGGCTACCGATAAAGAAGACGAGGTCTGACTCACAAACCGCTTGGTTCGCACACGCCCGCGAGTATGAGCCGGGGGTACCTACTGCCAACGGATGGTCACTCGGAAACATCGCCTTCGCATTCAAGGAGGTCGCCACTGGAATTGAGAGTTTTTCTGCCAGTGCCACGAGTTCTGCGCGTGCGTCCGAAGCCGTTACACCGCCTCCTGCTACAATGATAGGGCGTTTCGCTTCGCTCAGGAGTTTGATAGCCTCTGTCACTTTTTCCACTTCTGCCTCTGGTCGGAACGGTGGTAACTGGCTAAACGCTTCTTCGATGATGACTTCAAGTTCACCTTCCCGGTCGATGACCGACGACCCCGCGATCCCTTCAAAGTCGAGGTGCGCAGGTCCGGGTGTCCCCGTTGTCGCGGCACGGAAGGCTTGACGTAAATAGAAGGGAAGCTGCTCTGGTGTCGCAACATAAGCACTGTATTTCGTAACAGCGGAAAACGGATTGACGTGGTCTACCTCTTGATAGGCATGCCGTTGTTGATTGATCTGGTTTTCTTTGCCAGTCAGCGCGACCACCGGCGAACAGGCGAGGTAAGCGTCTTGTAACCCCGCTGCAAGGTTAACCGCTCCCACCGATTGTGCCATGCAGAGGCTCGGCGCACGGTTCACACGCGCGTAAGCATCTGCCATGTATGCCGCCGCTTTCTCGCCATGTGTTTGAACCCGTTTAATCCCAAGGTTTTCCATCTCCATTAAAGCCCGCGGTCCGATATAGGGCATAAAAAAGACGTGCGTAATCCCGTACCCGTGGACAGTTTCAGCAATAAATCGAGCACCCGTCATTTTCGGCATAAATTCTTTCTCCTCTATATTTCGGCGTTGTAAGACCCCTTACAGGTTCCTATATTACATTCTATTTGTTTCGCGCTTTCAATTCAACAGAAATTCGTGATGAACGTCTATTGCGTCTATCGTCTATCTTAGCGAATTTTGACTTTCAGGGCTATTTAGTTTTCCATTTTTTCGATTGATTTTTCTTCCCCCAGGCCCGGTAGGTTCGGTGTTTTTACTGGGGGGTTTCCCTCCTAACCGAACCGGAACCTCGAAAAAAACGCGAAACCTGATAAATCCTTAAAACTAAATGATCCTGATTTTGACTTTGACAATCCATGTAAAAGTTGTTATATTAATGCTAAGTTTATTTTAGAGCTCAAGCAAACCTCGTTTTACTGGGTGGAAAGTGATGACTACTCAAAAAGTGCTACTGCCAAAGGAAGTTACTATTGGATACGTAGCAGATAACGTTAGTTTCAGAAAAACGATCAAGTTTTTTTCTCTGATTTGCGTTACTTTCTTGTTGTTTATCAGTTGTGATGATCCGCATTTACCCGAACCCTCTATCTCAACTGAATTGCCTAATTTGGATGAACCGAAAGTTCGCAACAGGATTTTCGATGAAGCAATCAATGAGGCAGATTTACAGTTCCAGCGAAACACTTCAGGTGAAAAGATATATCGCGTCCATAACCGAGAACAACCCTATACCGGGTGGGTAAAAAATATCCGAAAACTTCAGCAGTTCCGAGAAGGTAAAAAGCACGGCATTTATATCAGTTGGTATGGGAACTGGCAGAAGGCTGAACAAGGACAATATAAAAACGGTGTTCGAGATGATTTATGGATACAGTGGGACCCAATGGGAGAAAAAGAGAGTGAAGGGGTTTACAAAGACGGCAACCGCCACGGACTCTGGACGTTATGGCATTCAAACGGTCAGAAGGAAAGTGAAATAACCTATAAGAACGGTAAGATACTGACTCCTTCAACCTATCTTGAGATTGAGAGCGACAGCAGCGATTTAGATAGAAATACAAGACATGACATTCCACTTGCGTATGTGCGCTACAAACGCTCACAAGGCAAAGCACAGGTCGGATTACCCGAAGGGGCGAAACGCCGCCTCGGTAAAGGCAAAATCAAGGATTTTCAATACTCTCCTGATGGGAACTACCTCGTGGCGGCAACCGCTGTTGGAATTTGGCTATACGATGGGCGGACGGGTGAAGAACTTGGAATGCCAGGGTATACCGATTACGTTGAGAACATCACCTTCAGTCCTGATGGCAGAACCTTCGCAAGCCAAAATAAGCGGACAGCTGTCTGTCTATGGGATACAAACACTGGTAAACAGAAGCGAATACTGGCAAGCACTGGTGCTTCGGTCAAGCAGCTACGTTTTAGTCCTGATGGACGTGTACTTGCAAGTGCAAATATAAGTCAGAGTATCGATTTATGGAACCCCTACACTGGCGAACACAAGCTAAGCCTCGGTGGTGAGAACATCACCTTTAGTCCTGATGGAAGTACCCTCGTTACCATTAGTGGAAATGATATTCGCCTCTCGGATACACTCACCGGACAGCACAAGCAAACCTTCACAGGACATAGTTCCGGGATTCGTAGTGCCTTGTTCAGTCCGGATGGATCAATGCTTGCAAGTAGAAGTAAGGATGGGACTGTGTCCCTCTGGAACACACGCACTGGAGAGCAAACCGATATACAACATCGGCATACTAACAGTCCATTTTCGTTTAGTCCGGATGGAACAGTGATCGCAAGTGGAAATAGAGATAGAAATGGGACTGTGTCGCTATGGCACATACGCACTGGAGAGCAACAGCAAACACTCTCAGGACATGAACACGCAGTGAGTTGTGTTTCGTTCAGTCCGGATGGATCAATGCTCGCAAGTGGCGGTGGAGACGGGACTATCTACTTATGGGATTTACGGACTGGAGAACAAAAGGATACTTTCACCGGATATACGATGGGGTACCAGAGGGCGCATCAATCCACAAAGGCGATTACTCGCCTCGCTTTTAACCCTGATGGAGCAACGCTCGTCAGTGAGTGTGTAGACACGACTGTTCGGCTATGGAATATAGACACAGGACAACATAAGAATATACGCACAGGAGATAGCACAGCGGAGATTTATAGTCTCTCAATGAGTCCTAATGGTGCAATGCTCGCAAATGGCGGGAACGACGGTATTATCCAGCTGTGGGATACGCACACAGGACAGCGAAAAAGGACCCTTGCAGGGCATGTGAGTATTGTCTCAGCCCTCTCTTTTAGTCCTGAGGGATCAACCCTCGCAAGTGGAGGGTGGGACAATACTATCCGTTTGTGGGACCCACGGACAGGACAGCAACAGGATGTCCTTAAAGGAACAGGTTCTATTACAAGCCTCTCTTTTAGTCCTGAGGGATCAACCCTCGCAAGTGCGGATTTAAAAGGGATTATCCGCTTATGGGATGTAGCAACTCGACAACAAAAGAGCGTACTTAAAGGACATACCTCACAGGTCTATAGCATTGCGTTTAGTCCAGATGGACGGACCCTCGCAAGTGGAGAACAAGACAAAATAATCCATCTATGGGATGTACACACTGGCGAACGCAAGAAAACCATTACCGACCATACACATTATGTCTCAAGTGTTCTATTCAGGCCGGATGGAAAAACCCTCGTAAGCGGAAGTTGGGATAAGACTATTCGCTTCTGGGATGCACACACTGGTGAATACAAAAAGACGCTTGTCTGGGATACTATCTCTTGTCTCGCGCTCAGTCCGGACGGGAAAACGCTCGCAAGTGGTGGTGTATTTTCACGGCAGAATTCCATTACACCTGTTTCACTGTGGGATGTAAAGACAGGACAAGAAAAGAAAACTTTCATGGGGCATACGGACTGGATCCATAATGTCTTGTTCAGTCCTGATGGCACAATGCTCGCGAGTGCTAGTCGCGACGGGACAATACTCCTATGGGACCTCACTGCCACAACTGACGCTGCAAATGCCGCAGAATAGAGATAATAATATGACCGAATGAATACCCATACTTCTTGTTTTGAATTTCTGTTTCTTGTGTTATCCTGTAGCATAGGCTGTTAGCCTGTGGCGGTAGAAGCAACAAAAAGGTGTCTATTATGAATCTTTTACGTCTGAAAAACACGCGTCACTCGAATTTTTTTGCGGGTATAAATCTTTTATCTCGAAAGATATTTTGGATGATTGCGTTTCTATTTTTCTCTGCGATAGTCTCTCTCTTGCTATGGATGTCCGCATCAAGTATTGCACAAGGAGGTACGACATTCTCCGGTCGACTCATTGATACCGAGGGGAACCCAATTCCCCATATAACAATTTACATTCGTCGGTATGAAGGTCCTAATCAAGATAGATCAAAAGAGCCAGACGATTCTTTACAGACACGGACCGACGCAAAAGGGCGTTTTGATTTTTCAGGTATCGTTTATGATTCTCTCCAATTAGATATAAGCGGTACCTCCAAGATTGGCTATCAGATTAACGTTTTGTCTGTAGAATTTGGCGAGATCACCCTCTATCCGGATCGCGGTTGGCATTGGTCTTCGGTTAAGTTTGCCCTTGAGCCTGCGGTGAGGATGGAAAACGTTATCATCACCGCGGATATAAGAATCCGCCCCAAAATTCGGACACGCGTTGTATATGCAGATGGCACACCTCTGGCAAACACCGAGATTTATGTTTATAGGGAGACGAATCCTTTTTGGGGAAATAATAGAGGTAGCGGTCAGTTAATAGAACGAACGGATGCTGAAGGATACTTTGTTGAATATCTTTATACTGTTACCGATCAACCTGAACGCTACATTACGCTGGCTGTAGAACATCAAGGACTTTTTGCAAAAGCAATCCCTTTTGTTTATGAAGGCAGTGTGGACCTCGTTTTAACGTTGAATGGCAATCCGAAGCCACTAACAGAGCCGCTGTTGGAGCGTTCGGAGAGGTTCTCCGCGCTTGCTGCATACCTTGAACCTCTGCCGGTGTGGGTTGTAAACCCTGTAAATGGACACGTATACAAAAAAACACGTAGTCAGACCATTAAGGAAGCAATGGCACAAGCCACAGCAGAAGGGGGATATCTCGTTGCGATTAACGATGAATCGGAGGAGACATGGCTTCAGCACGTTTTTGGAAACGGAAAATTTTGGATCGGGCTCAGCGATGCTAAAAAAGAAGGACAATGGCAATGGCATAGCGGAGAGCCTGTTAATTATACAAACTGGGGAACGTACGAACCGGAAGGTGGCAACTCCGAAGACCGGGATTATGTTAGGACTAAACACTTCGGCTGGGGATGGGAAACGACGACTGCAGGAATTTTTGAAACTCCCGAAAACCCACAAAACCGCAGCACCCACCTTGAAAGAGCAATCCTTGAGAAAGTAGTGATGCCACTCAGAACACCATCTGACCAAAATTAGGGGAGTGATATGAATCATTTAAAGGTTATGCATTCTGCATCACGGATTCTGACCCTATGGGTTTGCTGCCTAACACTTGCTGCTTGCCACAATTCCGAGAATACCGCTACTTTTTCTGGCAGGCTTCTTGATGTCAATGGGAAACCGATTTCAGGGCACATTGTCACTTTGTACCCCGTTGAGATGAGTGATAACGGTTCAGCAATTTATCAACCGATAATGGCTATTGCCACATCCCCAGAGTTTCTGACAGCGCGCACCAATAGAAACGGCACTTTCACGTTTACCCAGGATATCAATCCTGGAATGATTCGACTCGGACTCCTCCCACCAAAATTTCTGGATAATATTCGCAAACCTGACCTTAAAGAGGGTGACCTTAGATCGGAATATCATCTTGTCTCAGTTAAAATTGGAGTCATGACCTTTTATGCGGATGAACACGGACCGGGAAGCACAACCTTTTCTTTACAGACAGACCGAAGGGTCCAAAACGCCGTGGTTATCGCGCGCCCAGAAATGTGGATTCAAGGAAAAATAGTGTTTGCTGACAAGAAACCCTTGGCGAATGCGACTGTCATGTTCAAAGTCCAATCTCGCCCGAAATATGGGAGCAGCAGTTCACGTTACGGCGATAGTCCCCGAGTTACGGATGCCAAGGGTCATTTCACCTACGGTCTGTTTTATCACAGTCAACCGAGATTCTACAAAATGTCGGTAGAATATCAAGGACTATCAGCAGCGTCTGGGGAATTTCTGATTAACGGAGGCACTCGCTATGAAAACTTGACTTTAACACTTAACGGCGACAGTAGTGATGTACCTGACGACCCAAAACCGCCAAATCCTCCGCCATTCCCTGGTATGATTGCACTCCCTGGGAAACTCGCGCCTGAGCGATGGATTGTGAATCCAGCAAATGGACACGCTTACGCAAAAATTCTTGGCGCAGACCTTGAAACTGCCAAGGATATCGCCGCCGCTGAAAGGGCTTATCTGGTTGCTATTAACGACGAAGATGAGCAAAATTGGGTGTCTGGAGTCTTTGGAAATGAACTTTATTGGATTGGACTCCACAAGACTGAAAACGCTGAACACTGGCAGTGGGACAGTGGTGAACCCCTCACCTATACAAATTGGGGACCTAAAGACAGGTTCCCGAGCCACATCCTTCCTGCCGGAGAAAAATATGCAGGTATTATGACCTTCGTAGATGGAGAGTGGCATGCCGTTGCCCCCGATGACCTCTTCTGGAGTGTCACCAAAATGGCGCTCCTTGAAAAGGATGATTCGCGCATCGGCACGACAGCAGAAGATAGGTAGCCTGAGTTGATATTTTGAATTGACATTCTTTAGTTCATACGGGTAACATTGTATAGAAAAGTATCAGAAGATTTCTACAAAGCGCGGAAATATCTTCCGCAAGGAGCAGCGCGCGATGAAAATGCTAATCTTTTTCTTTACGTTCACACTAACGCTCACGATGTTTATTCATAACGGATACACGGAGCCAATAGTCACGGATGGACTTGTGAGTTATTGGACGTTTGACAAACAAGACATTGCTGGCGGTACAGTCAAAGATGTCTGGGGTGAAAATGACGGTAAGATCGTCGGGGATCCGAAAGTCGTTGATGGACAAGTCGGAGAAGCACTGGAATTTGACGGCTCTGACGATTATGTGAACTTGACGAACCTCGGTGATTTTGGGGAAAAGGTCGGTGCGTCTACGTTTGAAGCCTGGGTCAAAACCAGTTTCAAGAAAGAGTGGACGACCCTTTTCAAAGTCCTTGACCAAGGCTGCAATATGGCGTGGGCGATTGATGTCAACCGGAGCGCGAAAGCCGGATTCCCGTTTGCTGCGGATATCGTTCACTACTACGTCCGTCAGAAATCGGCGGCGGGCTGCAATGCCATCGCCGTTGAGATTGAGTTTGCCCTCTCTGATGGGAAATGGCACCACATCGTTTTTGGAATTGTAGACCCGGGTAAGTCCGAGGTCAGCATCTATATGGACGGTGAGCCACAAGAGATTATCGTCGGCGATGCCAAGAAACTTGACACCTTTATTCCGTTTGTGGAACCCGTTTATATCGGCGCGGCGAACAATCGCGGCAAAGTTGAGCGGCATTTCCCCGGTGTCATTGATGAAGTCCGCATTTACGACCGTCCGCTCACTGCTGACGAAGTAACCCGAAACTTTAAATCGAAAATCGGGCTGTCCGTTCAAGCAGCCGAGAAGCTACCTATCGTCTGGGGCAACCTAAAGACAGAATTATAAGAAAAAAATAAGGATAGGACTTACGCATTCGCTCTTAAAGTCCCCCTGATAAGGGGGATTTAGGGGGTGTTTTTGCTGGGGTGTTTCTTAAAAATACGGATGTGTAGGCAGAATTTCACTGCGTGACTTTCGCACACCTAAAGGAGCGGTTACTATGAAAAGCCTAATCTACCTCCTCGTAATCACGCTAATTATTACTATGTCTTTCCAAAACGGGTATACACAACCCATCGTAACAGATGGACTTGTGAGTTATTGGACGTTTGACGAGAAGGACATTGCTGGCTTTACAACTAAAGATGTCTGGGGTGAAAATGATGGTAGAATCGTCGGTAACCCGAAAATCGTTGACGGCCAGGTCGGAGAAGCATTGGAATTCGATGGTGCTAACGACTATGTTAACTTGACAAGCCTCGGCGATTTTGGAGAGAAAATCGGTACATCCACCTTTGAAGTTTGGATGAAAACCAGTTTCAAAAATAACTGGACAACGCTTTTCAAAGTTCTCGACGAAGGTTGTAACATGGCATGGGCAATCGAACCCAACCGGAGCGCATTAGCGGGATTCCCGTTTGCTGAAGGTGTCATTCACTTTTATGTCCGTCAAAAATCGGCGGCAGGCTGCACCGCTATCCCCGTTGAAATTGAATTTCCGATCTCCGATGGACAATGGCACCACATCGTTTTCGCAATCGTGGACGCTGGTAAAGCCGAAGTCAGCATTTATATGGATGGTGAGCCACAAGAGATCATCGCCGGCGACGTAAAGGAACTCGACAATTTTGTTCCATTTGTACAACCCATCTTCATCGGCGCGGGGAATAATCGCGGTGCTGTCAGCAGGCATTTCCCGGGTGTCATTGATGAAGTCCGCATTTATGATCGACCCCTAACCGCTCGCGAAGTAACCCGAAACTTTAAATCGAAAATCGGGCTGTCCGTTCAGGCCTCCGAGAAGTTACCTGTCGTTTGGGGCAACCTGAAGGCACAATGATAGGACGGGATCGGAGAAGTTGCTATATAAAATTCGATTTCTCCAAATTTAGGCTTGAGTAAAACCGTTGAAAAATGGTAGAATCTACCTATCAAAAGTTTTTAGAGGTAGATTCTGTAAGTGTCCATTGTGTAGGTATAACCTTACCGCGCGATTCGCGCGCATTCAAAGGAGTAGTTACCATGAAAAGACTCATCTTTCTCCTTACACTCACACTTACAATTACCATGTTTTCCCACAACGGATATACGGAGCCAATTGTAACAGATGGACTTGTCAGTTATTGGACATTTGACCAGCAGGACATTGTTGGCAACACAGCCAAGGATGTCTGGGGCAAAAACAATGGAAAAATTGTAGGAAATCCGAAACGTGTTGCCGGGCGAGTAAACGGTGCTCTGGAATTTGATGGTTCTAACGATTATGTGAACCTAACAAACCTCGGTGATTTTGGGAGTCAGGTTGGTACGTCTACATTTGAAGCCTGGGTCAAAACGAGTTTCAAAGAAAAACACTGGACAACGCTCTTCAAAGTTCGAGATGTTGACTTTGTAGAGCGCGATCCAAAGGCTATCAGAATCCAGGGGCCGGAGTGTGGTATGGGGTGGGGAATTGATCTCAATGGATGGGCGAAACCCGCCATTTTTCGCAGATTGGGACTGAAACTGGGGAATTTCGTTGAAATCGGAATAGAACGCGTTGATGAAATTATTTTCGATAAGGACATCATTCGCTTTTATCTTACCAATAAACGGGGGCGGTTTGGATGCAGGAATTTAACCGTTGGATCAAAGTTCCCGATTTCGGATGGAGAATGGCATCATCTTGTTTATATAAACGGCGCGCCTTATGTAGATGAAAACGGACACGAGTGGTGGGAAAGAGTCATCTTTATAGACGGTAAACGGAAATCGCTCGGTAGGCATAGCCGATGGGAACTCGGCGATTTTATCCCGTTCATTGAACCTGTCTATCTTGGGGCAGGGAACAATCGCGGCGAGGCAGAAAGGTTTTTCAACGGCATCATTGATGAAGTCCGCATTTACAACCGACCGCTCACTGAAGACGAAGTGACCCAGAATTTTGAAATTGGACTATCCGTTGAGGCAACCAAGAAACTGCCTGTCGTTTGGGGCAACCTGAAAACAGCACAATGAGGAATATGAATGCTAACATCTCACGAAGAATGGTTCTTTGATCACCACGGATTCATTATCCTCCGCAAAGTCGTGCCACCTGAAGATATCGAACGGATGATTGAACTCGGTAACCAGTGGCACGATACGTCCTTGGATGAGCTTCCCGCACCGCTCACCTCTACATCCCGAACCGGTGATCATTCCGCGACAATTGCACATTGGATCAATCACATCCAATACGGGGATCCAGTGTTTCAACGGCTTGTGCTTAACCGAGAGATTATGCGGGTGATTATTGCGCTGACGCGAGGGACCCCCTGTCTCGTTGACTGCGCTTTAACCAAGAACTACAAAACCTCCGATGACATCCATTTCCATGCCGCCGGTCAAGATTACAGTGTTGACGAATCGGGACCGCGAGCGGGATTCCTCAATGCAGGTGTCTCCTTAGTTGATGTGCCAGAAGGGACAGGTTTCGTCTGTCTACTCGGAAGCCATAAACGTAACTTTGATCCACCCGAGGACATCTCAATTTACGACGGACCGCCAACGGTTATCAACGTCCCTGTCAACGCTGGCGACTGTGTTATCTTTACAGAAGCACTCTACCACGGTGGAAGACGCTGGACGGAAGACTATCCCCGCTTTACAATTTTCAACCGTTATATTGATAATGCATCACACAATTCCCTTCCCATTGAAAGTCATAAACACCTGATTTCACGTGAAGTCTACGAATTAGAACAGCCTGCTATTCAGGGACAACAGAAACAGGTCGTCCAACGGATCCTAAGTGAATTAGATGCACGCTGAGGTGCTACGATGCAGACACGGCAGTCGTACCCACTCGGTCAAATGGGAGAGGTCGCAACCTACCATCATGCGAACCCAAATGGACTTCGCAGCACCGTTGTCCAGACATTTACCCTGACAATTGGTTCAGTTACGGAAAAGTCTGGCACGATGTATCAATGGATGTGTCTTCGCGCGACAAAGATAAACGGTGAGACTTTCGCAGTCTGGTTGCTCACCAAAAGCCTACCTTCTGAGGACTTCACGGTAGCCCGCGGCGCTACATCTCGCTACATTTTACAAATCAGAGACGACACACCCTTAGAGTTCCACGATAGGTTCACTGGAAAACCTGTTTTGCCCGGACTCGGTGCGTGGCAATATCTTTTCCCAAAACCTGCCGACGAGACAGCGCAAAACGCGATTTTCCCACAAATCGCAAAATACCTTGGGCATACCTATCGACTCACGGACATAACCGATTCAGACGAATCCGCCGAGCCACCTGATACACATCTCCTCTCTCTCCGTCCCGATGTTCTTATCGGACCGCCGAGCAACACGAGGCAGAAGGACGAAACGCGACGCTACGATACCTCTGACTATGAACTTATACCTTTGACCGAAGCCGATCACGACGAAATGATTACGGCTGGTATCAACTGCGTCCGTGTTGATATAGAACAGGTTGAATGGGTGAAAAATCAAAACGTCTTCTATTGGGGAATCGACGCAGCTGCACTCGGCTATCCTGAGTGTCTATACCGAAGCAACTACCTCGGTCCGGCTATCTTCATGGACGAACCCGCTGTCTGTACACGCGACCATGTACTTAGACCGAAACTAAAAGCGGATTCAGCATTTCGGAAGACGTTGACACCTCAACTTGCATTTGAGGCGTTTCGAGACTATTTCCATACTGCCAAATACGACGGTGCGCCTACTCGGCTATGCAAGGGTTTAGAATCCCATCCGGATATAGATTTGAGGGATATGAGGTTTCTTCAGCAGAATCTGTATACATGGGAAACCATGATCAGTTCAGCCGTATACCAATTATCAGAAGGCGGCACGGAAACGCCTGCTGCAATAGTCTTTGAGCCACCCGGTCGTGTCGGAACAATGCGGACACTCCCCGAAATGAATATGACATACGGTTGTCAGATCCCGATAGACAACCCGAAGAATTTGGCGAGTATTCTCTACGGATTCCTACGAGGTGCCGCAAGACAAACCAATAAAGGGTGGGGCATGAGTATCTACGGACAGGTACACCGCGCCGACGCGTTCTGGCTGCAAACTCACGCTTACGACTTAGGCGCGCGACATTTCCACTACTGGGACAACTACCAACTCGCTTGTGTGCCTTACAACGAAATCCTCGCGCTTTCAAGAAATTTAAGTGCACATGTCGAAAGCCATCCACATAGAAACCTTGACAAATTACGCGCAGCAGCAGAAATCGTCATCCTCTTTCCACCCGGATACAATCTCGGACATGTTGAAATGGGACGCGGCAACCTCTGGGGTTTAGGTGAACTTAATTTAGAGAGGCACAATAGAGAAGGGGTCAAATACCGCACTGTAATGCAGAACTTTTTCACCGAAATTGAGAGAGCCATTCGACTCGGTGTCGCCTTTGACCTTTTATGGGATTTGCCGGAACTCAAGTTGTCCGGTTATCGCGAAGTTATCCGAATTCGGGAGGATGGCAAGGTAGAAGTAACCGAAAATGATGAGACAGTTTTATATGAAGGCGCGAGGACACCAACCCGTCCAACCGGTATCCCACCAACCCTGACCGTTGATGTATCTGTCCCGCACAGCAAAACACTGCTTGAGGTGCGTGCTTGTGGAACTGTAACCGAAGGATCCGCTTCCGTTTACTACACACGAGGTGCTGACAAAAGTGGTATCTACAATAATGAGGTGGTGCTGTGGGAGTTGTTCGGTCCAGAGGAAGAAGATTACCGCTTTCTGAACAGAGAACAACCCGAAATTCATATCAATCGGACGGGATCAGTAACTGAGGTGGAGATTTGTTTTCGCCTGAAACGTTCTGGAGATTACCGTCTCCGAGCCGCAACTGTTGACATAGCAGGCCGCACAGCAGTTGAATGGAAAACTATTACGATCCCAAGCAAATGTCCGTAGTTTCTTCTGTTTGCTTGAATCACGGTCCGGGCGGTTTTGCAGCGTACTTGAAGAAACATTTTCCCCAAACCCGGTAGGTTCGGAATGTAATACAAGGAATGGATTTAGTCTATTCCCAGACTAAATCCTCTAACCGAACCGGGCACAACCAAAAACTTTTTTTCCCAAAATGCAAGCTTTCTGCCCAAAATTTCGTCTTTAATAATAGAGAGTGTAAGCTGCACCATATTGCTTAATTGCATAAAACTTGGTTAGGACTTACGTATCCCCTCTTAAAGTCCCCCTGATAAGGGGATTTAGGGGGTTAAGAATAGGGAAGCTGCCGCTTTTGGCATCTAAATGTCCGATATTTGCTCAACTTACGTAAGTCTTGACTTGGCATTTGATTAAACTTTTTGACGAAGGCACACACGATCCAATCTGGTTATTAGGAGGAAATTTCGTGGAAAGAGAAGACGACATTCAACTGATTCGCAAAATTTTATCAGGCGACGACACTGCGTTTAGTATCTTGGTCGAAAAGTACAAAAAAAGCGTTCATACCCTTCTGTGGCAGAAGGTTCATGACTATCACTATGCAGAAGAGATTATGCAAGATGTCTTCCTCAAGGCATACAAAAAACTTCCGACCCTCAAGAACCCCAATCAATTTGCCGGGTGGCTCCATGTCATGGCAAATCGGCTTTGCATTGATTGGATACGAAAGCAAACGCGGATACGGCAGCAACAGCCTACCATGCAATCGCTGGACGGCACGCGTCTGGAAGAAATCGAGGAATCCTCTTATACACATCATATATCCGAACAGTGGGTGACAGAGAGAACGGAGTATTGCCATCAGCTTATCCAAAAACTTTTGGAAAAACTACCAGAAAATGAACGCACGGTCGTAACACTCTACTATCTCGACGAAATGCCAACGAAAGAGATCAGCAAGTTCTTGGGGGTGTCGGTCAACACAATTGCAAGTCGACTTCACCGAGCGCGAAAGCGTCTACAAGCAGATCAAGGATTCCTTGGTCATTCGGAATTATCAGATAATCTGAAGGAGAACATTATGAATCAATTAGAGCAACTGCGCAGCAAGTTCGAGGCATTCATGGAACAAGTAACATCTGACCCCACATCAAGAGAGAATATTCTTAAGGATGCCTCCAATGAGATTGAAGACGCGCTTAAGGGTGAAATCACACCTGAGTTGGTGCATCTTGTGGTTGATGATATGTACCCGCGTATGGGTAGTCTTGGTATGGAAAAACGGATACCACTACTCCGTAAGTATATGGATGACGCGTCAGATGATACAGAACGTTACTGGTCGCATAAATCTTTAGTGCATAGCCTCGCTTTTCTTCGGAGAAACCGAGAAGCTATTGAGGAACAGACGCGCCTTTACCGTTGGGCATGCAAGCAGTCAGAAAAATATGTGTTGAGAATTATTTCCAATCTGAGCGTTGCTAAATGTTGGAGGGCGGAAAATCGTATTGATGACTGGATTCAACTTTATAACGAGGCATCTGAACGCTTAGAGAACCCTGAAGTCAGTCAGTACAGTCGCTGCGATTTCCTGCAATTCGGAGCAGAGATATTACAAGAGAACGACCGGTTAGAAGATGCACTTCTTGAAATAGAAAAATTAGAACGCGCCAATGGTGAACCCAGTTGGCGGAACTATTTTAGATTCTGGTTGGCTATAAGAGAGAATCGACTGCTGCTGTATAGCAAACAGGAAGATTGGGACCGTTTCGATCAGGTCTATACGGAAGTGAACTCGTTTATGGAGTTAGAGTTGAAAAAACTGGATGCCGGGTTTCCTGTAAATCTTTACGAACTCAGGTGGTTAACTCACAATTTCGGTTGTTGTCTGGTGTGGTCGAAGAAGTACAACGAGGCGAAACGCGCACTACAAGTCACCGTTGATTTGAACAATTACAATGAATATAGCTACTTCATGCTTGCTGTGAGCATCTGGGCTTCTGAGAAAAACCGCGAGAAGACTTTACACTATTTGAAAATCGCACAGGATTGTTATGTGGTCAGTCCCAATAATTATCAGGATTCCTACTACCCAACTTTCCTCAAGACACCTGAATTTTCAGATGTTAAGGATGATCCAGAGTTTCTGAAGGTTCTGGGGCAGAAGTAAGATAACCATAATTCAGGTGATTATAGTAAAGTCTGAAAGTATATAGACATCTGAAATTCCACTTCGTAGGTTTCGTCCCAATAGAAGGAAGACTTCATGTTAACAACGCTCATCCGCCGAGAGCTCCTTGACAACCTGATGACGTTCCGCTTCGCCGTAGCCGTCCTCATTATGTTGCTGCTCGTCGTTGCTAATACTTTTGTGCTTATCGAGGATTACGAGCGACGGTTAGCAGCTTACAACACGGCTCTCAAAACAGAGGATCGGCGATCGCAGGACTCGAAGACCTATTCGAGTGGAAGATATAGTGTTGCGCGTCCACCAAATCCGTTGAGTATTTTCAATGTTGGGTTGGATAAACGGCTGGGCAACGAGATTTCGATATCTCACGGTTTTGTGCCGACGCTGTGGGATACTGGCACGTATAAATTGACGAATCCACTTCTCAACCTCTTCACTTCGATTGATATTGTTTTCATCTTTGAGGTCGTTCTGAGTCTAATCGCACTGATTTTCGCCTACGATGCCATTGCAGGGGAACGCGAGCGCGGCACATTGCGTTTGGTCGTAACACATCCAGTCCGTCGCGGGCATATCCTGCTTTCAAAATACATCAGTGCGATGCTCTGCTTGCTTGTGCCGTTAGTGATGAGTCTACTCCTCGCGGTG
>PYIY01000105.1:0-7427 GCA_003635195.1 Candidatus Poribacteria bacterium
AACTCTGAGAGAACCGGATCGGTTCCCGGGGTGGTTGTATGTGGTTACAAACCATCGCTGCATTGCATGGTCCCGCAAGAATCGCTCGCATGTCCGATTGGTGGAGGGTATTAATATGGCAATGAAGGGGGAAGCAGCATATTCCCGATACGTAGCAGACGAACAGGCAAAAATAGCGACTGAGGCACAGCAAACAGTCGTTAAACAGTTACTTGCCAAGTTACAGGAAAGCGAACGCACTGTGATGACCCTGTATTACTTTGGAGAGATGACATGTGAAGAAATTAGCAAGTTTTTGGGGGTATCTGCAAACACGATTAAAAGTCGGCTCAGTCGCGCACGCCAACGTTTGAAGAAGGAGGAACCTATAATTCGAGAGGCGTTGGATAGTTTCCAGTTGTCTGCGAATCTAACCGAAAACATCGTCCGGGAGATCGCGCATATTAAACCCGTTGCACCGTCTCGGGGTAAGCCGTTAGTGCCGTGGGCAATTGCGGTTTCAACTGTAACTGTGATATTACTGATGATGGGTATAGGCAACCAATACCTTCTTCATTTTCAACATCCATATAATTTTGAAGCAGAGTCGGAACATACGATTGAAATCGTTGACGCACCTATCGTCCTTAATATGGATTCAAAACCGGATGTCAAGAATCAGGCAGGACGGGTCTTGTTCAGTGGTAAAAACGACAGGACGAGTTCACAGACTTCTGAGACGCTTTTGACCTCTGCTACCGGAGAGGATTCTGTGATGGACGAGATGAACATAAAACTTTGCACGCAAAATTTAATTGCTATTGGCAAGGCGATTGAAGCTTATGAAGAAGCACACAACGATCTGCCTGGGTGGCTCTCCGATCTGTATCCCAAATACTTGGTAGATTCAAACGTCCTGATCTGTCCTGCGGATAAATACAATGGGAAAGCGGGTCGCCCGTGGAATAGAGATCCGAAAATGTCTGTGAGTTATGACTATCAGTTTTATCCCGAATATCGAGGGAAGAAAAGTGAGCAGCGTATGGTATATGGTGATGCTATGCCGCTTGTCCGTTGTCGGCACCATGCGAATGAGGATTTGCATGTTTTGAATTTAAGCTTTTCTTATATGGTTTACAAGTCATCCGTAAATTGGGAATATACGCCGGAAGATATGTATGGTAGCCATGAAGTGGCTATTGCTGCTTTTGAAGAAACACTTGGACGACACCCCGATGATATGCGTTTCTTTTCGCTCTATCCGGGACTTGCCCGTCTCCACATGAAAACTGGGGACAAACTGTCGGCGGATGTATGTATTGAGCGGTTAAAGTCAGCCATGAAACTCGAAATTTCGAGTTATCGTACCCTATGGAACTTGTGGAACATACTTGTGATGATGGAACGATATGAGGACCTACTTGAGATTTTTACGGCAGCCGAGCAGCAGCAACCGAATGAGAAATTCATCCTTGAAAGACTTTCCTTCATTCATGAGAGGTTAGGCAATACTGAACTCGCCGAAGCGTATGGTCGCAAATTTGATCCGAGATACGAATTGATTGGGATGCCTGTCCCCGACTTTTTCGCGACAGATCTCGATGGAAATCGAATTTCGCTTCAGGACTATCGTGGAAAAATTGTTTTACTCGACTTTTGGGTATTCTGGTCGCCGCCCTGTGTTGTGGAAATGTCAGACATCAAGCAGATTTATGATACCTATAAAGATGAAGGATTTGACATTATCGGTGTCAATCTTGATGACGAGGAAGTGATACTACAAAACTACGTTAAGGAAAACGACATCCCGTGGCGACAGATTTTCGACCAAGGGGCTGGTGAGAACTCACTTGCATTACAATATGGTATCGGCGATATTCCTGAAATGTGGCTCATTGATCGGGAAGGTAGATTAATTACACATAAAGCGAAAGGGGCGGACTTAGAAAGACTTGTCAAAGCGGCAGTGAAGGCTCAATCTGCGGACTAATCCTGAGTGGTTTGCTTGATCTTTAGATTGTGTGGAAAATGGAAAATGAATTTATTATTTACGGTTATTTTTGTTCTCTTTTCACTTGTTTCTTCACTTTATGCCCATGAAGGGAATTCAGAATCTTATGTAGCGAGGGCGCATCCATTAGGGGAGATGCCTCCGCCTAATATTGATGGGATTTTAACGGACGCAGCATGGCAAAAAGCCTCACCTGTTAGCGGCTTCGTTTGGAAAGATACTCCGGATAAACCGGCTTCTGAGGAAACGGTCGTTTATATTCTTTATGATCGACATCATCTGTACGTTGGATTTAGGTGTCACGATTCCGAGCCCCACAAAATCGTAAACCGGATCACCCGGCGCGGCGGTGATGTCTTCTATTCCGATGTTATATCTTTCTTTATCGACCCGTATCACGACCATCGCACTGGATATAAGTTTGTCTGCACACCCGGTGGCGTGAAAGATGATAATTACCGCTACAATGATTCCGAAGTCGATCTCACATGGGAGGGAGTTTGGTGGGTTGAAGGGAATATAGATAGCGAAGGCTGGACAGCTGAGTTTAAAATTCCGTTCAGTAACTTCCGCTTTTCTGATGCCAAAGAGCAGGTATGGGGGATCAATTTTGAACGATTTATCCGGCGGAAGCGGGAAACAGATACTTGGAAGCCACCTGGGGATCACGGCGGATTTTGGACGAGAATGTCTTCGTTGGGGCATTTGGTAGGGATAGAAGATATCCAATCAGGAAAGCAGATGGAGATTTATCCGCACATCATAGGAGGCGGCACGGAAAGTGAGGGAACACGCATAAGTGGTCAATCAGATATAGGACTTGATTTTCAATATAGACTTACCAATAAACTTCGGGTCAGCGGAACCGTCAATCCGGACTTCGCGCAAGTGGAAGCAGACCAATTGGAAATCAACTTAACTCGATTTCCGATCCGGTTTCCAGAAAAACGGCCCTTTTTCATTCAGGGCAATAGCGTTTTTGCAACGCCTTTGGAACTTTACTATAGCCGACGGATTGGTAGCAAGGGCGATATCTTGTGGGGGACTAATGCCACCGGTAAGATAGGCAATTACACTTTAGGGATCATTTCAAGCAGGACCGGGAGCTGGGATTATTTTGGTCTTCAAAAGGAAACTGCAGCGAGAGAAACCGCGGGATTTACCGTTCTTCGGACAAAACGCGATCTCTTTGAAAAATCCAGCGTTGGCATCTTATACGCCGGAAAGGAGACAGCTGAAGCAAACAACCGCGTCATTGGCTTGGATACCAGTATTGCGAGGGGAGAAAACCTTATCCTCACAGGGCAAATTGCCCAGAGCTGGAACACTGAAAATAGGCGGTTACCGAGAGCGTATTTGCTGACGCTCACGAGGGGCACCGACCTCTTTAACGCGGAAATCTCTATGGAACGGATTGAGGCGGAGTTTTCGGTCAATCAGACGGGTTTCATTCAAAAGGAAGCACATCGCGGCTGGCAGCGTGTTGGGACGCAATTGGAATACACCCCACGTCTTGCCGTGTTAGGGCATGAAAAGTTCGTTATAGGCACCGGAACCAGTCTATCCCAAGGATTATATACCGACCAGTACTTCTCAGATTGGAAGCGTCAACACCCAAGCTTTCAAGTGAATCCACAGTTTGATACCGATCTTCTACTTTGGGAGAACAGGATTTGGTCTCGGGTGAAATTTCGGGAGTCGTTTCTGGAGCGGGTTGACTTCATCTTCAATTATGCAAGAGAAGCGGAGTTGACAGAGGTTTTCTGGGCAAAAGAAGCGAAATTGATGTTTCGGACGGATACTGCTAAGCGGTTTTTCACAACTTTGCAGATGGGTATGGGTAACTTCTACAATTTTGCCGAAAAGTATGTTGGAAAGCAGAGGAGTCTCGACCTCCAAGGCACCTTGCGCCCGAAAAATAATCTGACTTTTGAAGTGGTACTTGCAGTTGCGCAAACCACAACTCCAGCCGGTGAAACAGATGGAGAATTTATTTCCAATTCTTTCCGCGTTACTTACCTTTTGACCAGAGATTTCTTTTTTCGGTTATCCACCCAAGCCTTTTGGGGGCAAACATATTATGGCGAAAAAGAGACAGATCTCAGATATCTTATTAGTGGGCTCATTGGTTGGGAATATAGCCCGAAAAGCCATTTTTTCTTCGCATATAATGAGAGTCGGAACACCTTGTCGAGACGGCTTCGGTTAGAAAACCGGGTCATCGTCGCGAAAGTTTCTTATCTGTGGGATCTCTAACGCTTTATATCGGAACACATCGGGATGGTATACCTCAGAAAATTTTGGACCCGGTTCAGGATTTATACGCGATTTAGTAAAATCCGTTTTATTGATCGATTAAGTTATCGTGCGCATTTTTTCTTGGTCTTAACGGAGTATCTTCTGATAATAATTGTCAATTATTTTCTCTGGAAGGCAATTCTGGCGGACGGCAGGACGATTCGCGGGTATGCCTTAGAGGATATGGTCACATACGTGGCGGTTGCAGGTGTGTTTCGGTTTATTATCAATGAGCTTTCTGGTGGGATTTCTCGTGAGATGAGCGGTCAGTATCATAGTGGGGAACTTATTATGAATCTCTTGAAGCCTGTGAGTTACCAACTCTATATCTATTTTCGGGCTTTTGGCGGGATTCTCTTTCAGATGCTTTTCAGGGGTGCCACCGTCTTAACGATTTGGGCGTTATTGGTTGGATTGACACCCCCGGATAGCGCAGCGACATTCATTGTGAGTCTGGCGTTGGGGATTTTGATTTATGCTGGCATTGCTTTTCTGGTCGGTCTCACGACTTTTCATATAGAAAATAATGCAGGCGTTCTCTTTGCTACAACTGCGAGCATTGAACTGCTATCAGGAACACTGATACCGTTGGTAATGTTTCCAGGGTGGGTGGTTTCGATATTGGATTACCTACCCTTCAAAATGATTTTCTACATACCGATTCAGATCTATTTGGGTCAATTGGGTGTCCAAGAGATCGTGAGTGCGTTGATTGTCCAAGCGATTTGGGCGTTTATCTTATCCATAGCGGGGTTCCTTTTGTTCAAGACTTCAGTGCGCAAACTGACCATACAAGGGGGTTAAACTTTATGGTGATGCCTCGAATCTTCTTTTATGGGAAAATTTATCTTCGTTACTTCGGGCAGTATTTCAAAGGTAGACTCGCCTATCGATCGGATATTCTGATTCAGATGGTGTTCGCGCTCTCGACTCAGATTACGTCTCTGGTTTTTATTGTCATAATCTTTAATCATATTCCGGATATCAATGGCTGGAGCTATGGGGAGATCCTCTTTATCTATGGGTTTGCGCAGATCTCAATTGCGCTGTTTTCAATGTTCTTTTCAAATCTTATCCAATTGGGGCGTTTTTATATTCTTGATGGCAATTTTGATCGTGTGTTGCTGCGTCCGTTACCGCCTCTGTTTCAGATTATCATTGAGCGATTGGATATCGGCTCGTTTTCTACTTTGGCGATGGGAGTCGGTGCTTTACTATACGCTGCTGCGAAGTTAGATATGTCGTTATCTGCCGTTGAGTGCCTCATCTTTTTCGGGTTGGTGCTCTCAGCGACGCTTATCTTTGCAGGGTTAGTGCTGATTTTGGTGAGCTTGACGTTCTGGATAAAGGATCCAACAGGGGCACTCGCTTGGCCCTTGATGACTGTCCGAGAATTTGCGAAATACCCGATTACGATTTATACCCCCGCATTACAGGTGTTCCTGAGTTGGATATTGCCTTTGGCGTTTACTTCTTTTTATCCGGCAACGTTATTTTTGGGTAGAGAGGATTATGTTCTTTATGTCTATCTAACGCCTGTTATCGCCCTTTTGATTTGGGGGTTGGGGATTCTGGTATGGAATTTAGGGTTGCGAAGGTACGAAAGTTCGGGTTCTTAGTTACTGGGAGGCGTATCTGATGGCTTTAATAGCGGTCGAAAACCTAACCAAAAGTTATAAAACCTTCAAGCGGAAGGAGGGTTTAAAAGGGGCGTTTATCAACCTTTTTAAAAGGGAATACGAATTTGTTCAAGCAGTAGATAACATCAGTTTCCATGTCGAGTCGGGAGAGATTCTGGGTTATATTGGACCTAATGGTGCTGGTAAATCAACGACGATTAAAATCTTAACGGGTATCCTCACCCCAACGGCAGGAGAGGTGGCGGTAAATGGGCTTGTACCTTACAAACGGAGACAGCAACATGTGAAAAATATTGGTGTTGTTTTTGGACAACGCACCCAGTTATGGTGGGATATAGCCGTTATTGAGGCGTTTACCCTACTCAGAGACATCTATGAAGTGAGCAAAACAGATTTTCAAGCGCAGTTAAAAAAGTTTGATGAGGTGTTAGGCATCGGTCCTTTACTTCACATTCCTGTCAGGAAGTTGAGCCTCGGACAGAGGGTGCGGTGCGATATTGCTGCGTCTTTGTTACATAATCCGCCGGTTGTTTTTCTCGATGAACCTACGATTGGACTGGACGTTGCGGTGAAATCGAACATTCGGGAATTCATTAAAGAGATGAATGCGAGTCTTGGGACGACTATGATCCTAACGACACACGATCTCAGTGATATCGAATACCTATGCCAAAGAAGCCTCATCATTGATCAAGGAAAGATTATCTTTGATGGAGACTTACAACAAGCAAAAGATGAATTAGCCAGACAACGAAAAATTCAGGTTGATCTTTATGAGCGCGTTGATATAGACAGCATTCGCGACCAACTCAAGGTTGCTGAACTCGAATTCGCGGGGCAAAATGATTACTCTTTAACCATTTCTTTTAACAAAGATGAAATCTCAGCAATCGATATTATTCAGAAAATCCTGGACCTTCTTCATCCGCGGGATATAAAGATTGAAGAACCGACGATCGAAACTGTTGTAAAAGAGATATACGAAAAGAGGTCATTGTAAGCACAAGTCGCAGCATCGCACATTCGCACATCCGGTCATGGCATCTGAGACGGTGGTGCACGACCAGGAGGTCACTCTTACAGAAAGAGGGTTCAGTCAGCGGTAGACTCACACATCATAACGCATGAAGGCGAGAAACGCACCCATAAAGAAAACCATGTTGAATAAGAACAACAGTAGGATGTCCAGACTGGCTTCGGTGAACGCGGTGGAAAAATCGGAGGGGGTATCGTCAAATTTAGGAATCTTATCCACGCTGATTTGTGTCTCCCGCAATTGCTGTCGTTCGGTATCTGTAAGGAAAATATTGGGATTGAACGGATATTCTTCGTATGTAAACTGCAGGAGGCTGCGCCGATATTCGACAGCCTTCTTGAAAAACCGCTCGTAATGTTTGATGCCGCTGCCAACCAACGTCTCACAGCCGATCTGATAGATCGCCGTTGGCGAGATACGGGATATATTCTGTGCGAGTTTTACTTGATGGAGTTATTGGTTG
>PYIY01000105.1:7447-31586 GCA_003635195.1 Candidatus Poribacteria bacterium
TCGATTAAGGATTTCGTGCGTCGCATCGTTTGCCTGTCTGGCTACCGTTTTCTCATCGGGGAGTTCCGCCAACCGACTTGCGAACAATCCACCTGTCCGCGGGATAAACACCGCAAAGCACACCCAAACCAACAGGAGTAGGACGAGGCTGACCGATGAAGTTTTCGTGAGGCAGGAGATGAACATCCCAAGTGTGGCGAACACAGAGATATAGAGAACCGAAAACAGGACGACCCCGCCGATCTGAAGCCAATAGGTCAGTTCAAAAGGCAGAACCCCGAAAAGCGAAATGATGAGGGTGTTCATGCAAATTCCAATGATCAACGGAATTGCGAGGCTGGTGAGTGTACCGATGTATTTTCCGAAAAGCAGGGTTGCGCGCGGGAGCGAATTAGAGAGACACAGTCGGAGCGTGCCTGTTTCTGCCTCGCCTGAGATGCTGTCATAAGTCATCGTAAACGCTGCGAAACTCAGGATAACGCCGACGGTGAATACCCAATCCAATGCTTCAGATCGCTGGAGCGTGTAGTTTTTCCGAAGCACCGTTTGCGGACCCTCAAGGTCAAAACCACTCACGCCGAAGGCATTCGGCAGGTCTTTTTCATGTCCTTCGGCGATAAATCCCAACGGACTCGGCGCACGATATATCATCAGGGTGTTACCACTGACCACCGCGTGTAAACCTCTCTTCGCTTTACTTTCCAGAAGCTGCAGGGTTTCGTTGACATTTTCACGGTAATCCGAGACCTGTTGGCGGTAATCGTGGATATACAGCACGCTTCCCGTCAACATTAAGACGATGACCAGAAGCAACGTCAGGATGAAACGGAGACTCTGTAGGTGGTCTAAAAGTTCTCGCCAGATAATTTCACGTAGCATTTTTTCACCTCACCTCGCTTTTCAGGAGCATCGCTTCCCTGGATCCTGTTAGCACATGGAATGCAAATGGTTGACTGCCACTGATCACACTGCGTTCCGATGTAAAGTAGGGGCTGCTTCGATGCTTCGCGCCATAATCTCTGATTTTCTGCTTAAACGCTGTCCTGAGTGCCGCGCTTTCTATGTTAACCACGGATTTGGAAGGGATCGGTCGCACCTGCTTTGCGATATACACCGCCCCGTTTGGGATGATGAATACAATCACAATCCAGAGAAATAGCAACCAGACGAGTGCCCGCGCCGACCGTTGGGGGATGGCTGAAATCAGCATCGAAAGCAGGAAAAAGACGGAGAGATATAACACCAAAGCCGCGAAGAGTTCGGCGAACCGGCCCCATTCAGCGGTGTGAAATGCTAACATTGGGTCTACGTTTATCAATATAGCAGCGGCTACCCAACCGATCGCGAGTGGCACAAGGAGGCTCGCCATCCCGCCGAGGTATTTCCCAATCAGGATATGATATTGCGAGACTGGGTTTGATGCAAGGAGTGCGAGCGTTCCCCTTTCACGTTCACCGCAGATGACATCGTAAGCGATCGAGATCACGAACAGACTAAACGCTATCTGCACCATGAGCACCGCGTCAACAGCAGAAAAGACGTTCAGCAGCGGGTTGCTGCCGCCGAGGATTTTCGCTAGCGAAGATTTGTGTTTTGATATGATTAAAGACCGCGCAGAAACCATCAATTTGGCAGACGAACAACGCGAGCGATTAAGTCAAACCCGCGAGTCCCTGCATCAATGGCTCCACTCATGTCAGGTGAGTCATAACGGTGGGGATTATGATGGGGCGTTTGAACCTGTTGCGCCGTTTGAAGATGTCACAGGAGATTGGTTGTCAAGAGGAAACAGAAATTAGTCCAAGGTTATAAAAGGAACCGTCCGTGTTGTTTTTATCGCTAAAAGCGGACTATTTCTGTTTCAATTTGCCCCACATCGTTGTGAGTAATGCTGCGTTAGGTTGAACAGGCAACGCTGCAGGGTCAAACCAATCACTCGCGTGATTATTCCCGTGATGTGTCAGTTGTTTGATCCCACGACTATCGATATCAATCTTGAAGATTTGTTGTGTCTTGTCTACGCCTTGTGTATAGGCAAGTTCATTTTCATCTGGAGACCAAATAGGTAGGTAGGCTCTGAGCCCTTTCTTACTAACAATCTGCTTAATGCGTGTCCCATCTCTGTTTAGAATGTAGATTGTTCCCTGATCAGCTAAGTCGGCATCGGGAGGTAGTGTGGAAAAAGCGATTTTATCGCCGCTCGGAGCCCATGCTGCGTAATTAGGGCGTAGCGGACGCGCGCCTCCGGCAGGATTGAAAAGTTTGAATGTGTCTTTTTTGTTTGTTTTCAAATTCAGAACGGAGAGTTTTCTGTCAAGCCAGTCTGCGAAGATAAATACAATCTCTGCCTCGGTTGGAGACCAGTCCGGATTACCTCCATGTGCGTTGACCCGTACGATCCGTCTCTCTTTTTCGCCATCTATCGTTGCGGTGTAGACGGCTTCATCGAAATATTGAAGGTATGCGATTTCTTTTCCATCTGCAGAAAAAGTGGGGTGGTGTCTACGGACTGAACGGTCAAAAATCTTCTGTACGTTTTCTCCATCAGCGTCCATCAAAAAAAGATCAGGAATCCCTTCATTTCGGTCGGAGACGAACAAAATTTGGTCTCCCGTCGGGGACCAGACAGCGGAAGTATCATTGGCACGGTGCCAAGTCAACCGAACTTGTTCACTGCCGTCAGGGTTCATCGTATAAATTTCCCCATTGCCATCACGCCAAGAGGTGATACCACCCAACGCCTAAAGGCATGGGCTTCGGTTTCTTCGCAACTGCGTTCTTACCAGAGGTTTGAACGTCTGACTGTCGCTCCACCCGCAGGCTATTATTCCGTCTCCGCCGCACTCACGAAGTCGCGATCCAACGGCTTTATCGCGCATTGTTACGCGGGTACCCCAGCCTGCAAAATGTTTATAGCAGCATTGATGTCCCGGTCGTGGTGGGATCCACATTCAGGGCATATCCACTGCCGATCTTCGAGGGTTAGATTTTCGTTGTGATGTCCACAAACCGAACACGGTTTCGTCGTGGCTTGCCAACGTCCCGCTTTCAAGAATGTTTTACCATGTTTGGCACACGTCCACTGGAGTATCAAAGCAAACTCACCGAAAGCTATATCAGAGATTTTACGTCCCCAGAGGCGTTTCATGCCCTCAAGGTTCAGCGTCTCTATCGCAAGCGTATCATACTTTCGCACAAGACGGAGGGACAATTTGAAGAAATAGTCTCGCCTTTTATTGGCGATTTTCTTATGAACACGGGCGAGATGACGCTTCGCACGATACCACGCATTTGAACCCTTTTGCTTACGGGAGAGTGCCTTGTTTGCCGAACGGATTGCCTTGAGTCCATGCTTATAGAATTCAGGAGACGCTATTCGTGTGCCATCTGAAAGTGTGAGGAATGTTTTACAACCGAAGTCCGCCCCTGCCACATTACCGGTCAAAGGGAGTTTCTCGGAGGGTTCGCAATCCTCACAACTCAGGTAGAGATAGTAGTCTCCTACATTATCACGTTTGATGGTTACCGTCTTTATCTTCCCTGTCCAGTCTCGGTGTTTCCAAAACGTGAACGACTTCTTGATACAGTTAATCGTCAACCGATTGCCTTCTATTTTGAAACCGGCTTGTGTGAATGTCAAGGAGTTATATTTATGATTCGGCTTGATTTTCGGTCTGCCTACCTTGCGTTGGGTGATACCTGCTTTGCGGTCTTTGATATTATCAAAGAAACTTTTGTATCCCAAGTGAATACGCTTCGCCACCTGTTGGATGACCTGACTCGGCAGTTGATTCCAGTGCGGTTTCGTCCGCTCTTTCAACTTCGTGATATGACCGCATATCCGGGAAAAAGACGCATATTTACCATAGATACGATAATAGCGTCTCTGCA
This sequence comes from Candidatus Poribacteria bacterium, assembly GCA_003635195.1. Classification (GTDB taxonomy): domain Bacteria; phylum Poribacteria; class WGA-4E; order WGA-4E; family WGA-3G; genus WGA-3G. Next base: position 11,339 of record PYIY01000105.1, read on the forward strand.
ACTTCAAAAGGTGAACATGCACACGATGCAAATCGTCAATCAGGTTGCCAATTTGTATCAGATTCGATTGGTGGTAGAACTCATATTTTTCGGTTTTCATGGTATATCATGCGTCGTGTTTTTAACCCCTGCAAAGTAGGTAGGCAGACACATTGTCAAGCGACAATGCTTTGCATGTCTGCCAACACGATGCTTTAATTATACCACATTTCGGACCGAATGTCAACTCTCCGAATGTCAACTCTTTTTTTACGGAGATGGAGGCCTATTTAGTTTTGATCTTTAACCTCTTTTGGTGAGAAATCGCAACCAAGAAGTCGCTCTTACAGTGGAAATGTCGGATTTAAGGGACTCTTACGGATGAAATGTCACCAACAAAGACGGGCATCCTAATTAGGAAATTGATTTCATTTTTTACTTGACATTTAATAATATATGTGGTATAATAATTAATACATATTTAGCAAAAATATGTATTGAATGTTTATTCACAGAATATGGAAATCTGGCAGAAAAAAATGTTTAAATCCGATGCAATAAGTTGTAACGTTTGTCCAATTTCTTTCGTGTATTTCATTGAAAAATGGCACGCAAAAGTTAGCTATTCAATAGGGAAAAGATTGGGAATTAGAGCTCAATAAATTGCCCGTGAATTCCCGTGACAACTGCGTTTAGGAAGAACATCGGTGTGCAACATTTTTACAGCCATAGTGGGTCCTATTAATTCTAAACTTTAGTATAAAAACAGATTTGGGAGGAATGTAAAATTATGGAGCATCAAATACAAAACTGGGTGAAAGTCGCCGAGTTAAGTGAGGTGCCTGAAGGGCAGCCGAAAGCCATTCAGATGGGAGAGGGACGCAGCATTGCACTCTTCAATGTTGATGAAAAGATCTACGCAACGGATAACCAGTGTCCGCACATGGGGTATCCACTCACACGCGGCACGGTACGAAACGGTATCCTAACGTGCGATTGGCACCGCCGCAGTTTCGACTTGGAGGGCGGTGGCTGCTTCCATGTTGAATGCGACGATTTGCGCGTCTTTCCGGTAGAAGTCCGAGGTGATGAGATTTGGATTGATCCCGGAGATATGACCTACCGCCGCGCAGAGGAGCATAAGCAGCTGCTCCGAGAAGGCCTTTTGAGCGAAGACCGTTGGACAATGTCCAAAGCAATCGCACTGTTACTGAAAGGCGGTGTACCGGAAGCAGAGGTGATGGGTTCAATTCTGGAACACGTCAGCCGACACATTGCAACCTCTCACGGCGCAGAAGGTGGCAGCGATGTATCTAAGCTTATCAATGGACTCAAAGTTGGACGCAGATACAATGGTGCCGATAGACTCATCGCGGTTACAACTGCGGCGTGTTCTGCTGCAGGTCCCGCTTCAGAGCGGCTTGAAGTTGTGCCGTTGCCGGAACCCGTTGCGTGGCAGAAGATCAGTCGATGGGTTCAAAACTTCTCTTACGAAGGACAATCGGGACGCATCGAGCGATGCTTGTTCACGGCATATCACAAGGGTGATGCGGATAAATTATGTCCGTTGCTCTTTGAGTGTGCAGTTGAGCCTCATTTTATTGACGCACCTGTTATTCCGCTCTATGTCAGTTATCTCGCTGAAGTCGTTGATGAATTCGGGTGGGAATACGCCTCGGAGTTGTTTTTTTATCTCGGTGCGCAACTCATCGGGCATCGTCCAGATGATCCAGAACGATACCGGCGAGACGCGATCCAACTGATGCGAGAGATGCTTCCTAACATTGAAGGTGCTACCTTAGACCAAAATGCTGAATTTGACGAAGACGCGTTCGTTGCGGCACTCACGAGTGTCAATCTCCAACGCTCGTATAAAGCCGTACAAGCCGTCTTAGGCGATGGTGTACAGTTAGAGAAACTCATCACAACACTCGTGTTACTCGCAGCAGACCGCATGGCGAACACCCCCGTAAATGTGGATGCGGGTTGGGAAAACTTAACGATGGAACTCAACCTCGCAGCATCGCTGCGAAGCGCGCAACAGGTCGGTGGAACTCTTGTTGCAGCGAAAGGTGTTTTCCACGTTGCGTGGCAAATCTTTGCGGATCGCTGGATAAACATTCCCTCGCGAGTTCTCAGCGAACCCTTGAGCGAAGAAAAACTTGATGTCGCGAATGAGGCGGAGGGACTCAAGGACATTATTGATACAATTGAGACGCTCGACGTTCAAGGTGTCGGACCAAAGGTGTTGGGTTACCTAAATGCAGGTTATTCTGCTGAACGATTGATGGAAGAGATTGGTCATACGGTGCTGTGGGATGATACCGGTAGTGAGGTGCTGCCGACCCTGCGCACTGTGTTTGAAGAATGGAAACGCGCCGATGGGCATCCTGCGCAATCTCAACTGCTGGTCGGATTGGCACGCTATGTTACGGATATCCGATCGAACACGGATAACAAATCCGCAGCGACCACCGCGATGCGGTTTGCCGAAGGCAGAACAACCATTGAGGTCTTTGAGGAGTAGTCCTTATGAGCCAAAACGCTTGGTACTTTCCACGTGCAGAATATATTAAGGCAGTGAATAACGGGGACGCGGCGCGGGTCAAAACCGTGTTAGCAGATAACGATGAACTTATTGAGTTCATTGATGAACCTTGGTTTGCCTTTGATGCGCCAGCGATTGTGTTTGCCGCTGCATCTGGCAACCGCGAACTTATTCAAGTGCTGCTTGATGCCAGTGCAAGCATTGATGCCAAGAGTTCTTGGTGGGCAGGTGGAACTTCAGCACTCCAGCACGCGGCAGGTTCTATGCTAAGTTACAACAGGGAACTCGCTGAATACCTCATCGAACAGGGGGCAACAATTGATGCCCACTCCGCTGCGGGTTTAGATATGTCCGACACGCTTACTGCGTTGATATGTGAAAACCCAGAGGTTGTTAACGCTCCGGGGTGCGACGGTATGTCGCCATTACATTTCGCAGCGACCCCTTGTATTGCTGAGCTATTGCTCGCGCACGGGGCAGACATCAATCTACGCGATCGCGATCATTATGGGACTGCAGCACAATGGACAATGAGAAGGCGTCCCGAGGTGTGCCAATACCTCCTTGACCAAGGTGCCGAAGCGGACGTTGTTCTCTATTGTGTGATGGGTGATGTTCAACGGGCAAAGGCGGAATTCCAAAAAAATTCGGAACTCCTCAATCTCCGGATTAATGTGAAATCCCCAAAAGGCTACGTGATACCGAATCTTGACAGCCAGCAAGTATCCGAAGTTCCCGGTGGGCATGTCTATGCGTATCAGGTCGGACCTACCATGCCGCTGCTGGAGATAGCACTTCAGTCTCAGCAGCCAGCAATCGTTGATTTGCTCATTGACGCAGGTTATGAGATCAATTTGCGGGATTGGTATGTGCTGGTTGGGCAGGGACCTAAGCGGTTTGATACGTTGGTGAAAGGGTTTCTTGCCAAAGGTTGGGACATCAATGCCCGTCAGAAACATCGACGTGGGATGTGGACACCCTTACATTGGGTTGCACAACGCGGTTTAACGAACGGTGTTGCGTGTCTATTGGCAAACGGTGCGAACCCGAATGTAACCGATGATAAAGGACAAACACCGCTGCACTTCATCGCGCAGAAGGGTGTCGGTAAAAACCAAGCAGAATTGTTGATTGAACACGGGGCGGATCTAAACGCGCGTGATAATGCGGGACAGACACCGCTTGATTATGCTAAGAAAACGAAGCGAAAATCGGTCGCAGATTTCCTGACAAAATTAGGGGCGAAAAGCAGTAAGTAACCAATACCTGCTCAATTGCCATATCCAGTGCTTTTGGGTTAATCAAGTCTTAGGAGGATTTGGGCATGCAGTACGATGAGAATTCACCATTCTATAAATTTCTTGCTACGAAATATAAAAAAGAAGAGGAAGTCCTCGGCATTGCTATTGTCGAAGCGCATCCAGAAATCGCAAAACTGACGTGGCCAGGTCCTGATAAACAAGGGCAGCCGTTTGTCAAGGGCAGTACCGCGCTGCATTACGCTGCCAATGACGGAAAGGATCAACTTGTTCTTAAACTTCTTGAACATGGATCGGATATTAATGCCAGTGGTGCAAACTGGTACCGATCTGTGCTTTCTTGGGCGGCAAATAATGCGAGGATTTCGACGATCCGGCTGCTTCTTGAAAACGGGGCGGATCCAACATCCCTTGATGCGCTACATGCCGCTGCATTTGGTGGTTCCTCTTGCGGTGAAGGCAGAGAACAAGAATATGCAGAAACATTGCAAATCCTGATTGACGCAGGTGCCGATATGAACGATCGCCGTCATTATCAGAACCAAACCCCACTTCGGACTGCTTTAATAAGCGGGAACAGAGGTGCGATTGTATATTTACGCGGGATTGGTGCTGCAGAAGCATAGAATCTACTTACGTTGTCAATGTGTTTGATGGCAAAGTAGGTTGGGTAGGATGGAATGAAACCTAACAATTGAATTTGCGATATGCACATTAGTTTTCGGTGAGAGCGGATGTCTCTTACCTTCATATTATAGGAGAAGAATAGTGTTATCCGAAAATGGAAATTTCGTCAAAGTCGCTGCACTCAGTGAAGTTGCAGAGGGAAAACCGAGGGCAGTCAGAGTTGAAGGACACAGCATCGCGCTCTTTCAGCACGAAGGTGCTGTTTATGCGACGGATAACCAGTGTCCGCACATGGGGTACCCCTTGGTGAGAGGGCGTGTTAGGAAAGGTGTTTTATCGTGTGATTGGCACGGTTGGAGTTACGATATGGAAGGTGGCGGGTGTTTCACCGGTGGTTGTGATGACCTCGCCACGTTTCCTGTTGAGGTTCGGGACGGTGATATCTATGTGGATGTCGCCAGCGGCGGAAAGAAACGCGACGATGCCCATTTTCTTTTGTTGAAAGAGGGCTTATTATCGCACGACAACTGGACGCTTTCTAAAGCTATTGCCATTATGTTGGCAAGAGGGGTTTCGGAAGAAGAGACGTTGGAAATCATGGTGAGGCACATGGGACGTCATATCTCTACAGATGAGGATGCCTTCAATGGTGGTAGAAAGTTAGCAATGATGATGAACGGGCTGAAGGTCGCGCACATGTATCAGCCCGAAGACCGGCTTATTCCGCTGATGATGTCTGCATCAGGGGCTGCGGGGGCACTCGGTGATCGACCTGACCGTCAACCCCTGCCGCCACCTGTTGACTGGGAAAAACTCGAAGACTGGATTAGAGTGTTCACCACCGATAAAGAGTGGGAAGGTATCGAAAAATGTCTTATCACTGCGAGACATTTGGGTGGACATGATGAGAAGATTATCCCGCTTTTCTTTGAATGTGCGGTTGAATCTTTCTTCCTCAATCATTCAAACAACCTCATTCATCTATCGCATCTGGCTGAATTGCAGGAACAATTCGGCTGGGAGTTAACTGGCGAATTAGTCTGCAGCCTCGGCGCGAAGATCCTTGGTCAAGGGCGTGGTAGACCGGGTGAACTCCACCGTGAAGCCATCGAAAAAATAAGAGAAATTGACCATATCTTTGATGAACTTCCGCAGGGCACATCAGCCGAGAGTGCCGCTGATTACGACGAAGACAAATTTTCAGCAGCACTCGTGAGTGGTGATCTCGATGAAGTTTTTGATGCCGTGACAGAAAATCTGACTGCAGGGGTCCCCATTAACACACTTGCCACAACTATGGTCATGACAGCAGGCGATAGAATGGCGCGTACACCTGTGAACATGAGTCCGGGTTGGTGGGATCTACAGGATGAGATGGAGTTAGGATCGACGGTGAGAAAGGTGCTTCGGTACGGTGGCACTAAAGTCGCAGCGAAGGCACTCTATCATGCCGCATGGCGATTTTTCAACAACCGATGGCTCAACATTCGCCATCAACCGATCACAGCGTCAAGAACTTCTACAACGCCTATAGTGCTTGATGAAGACGCGGCAATCGCTGAAATTTTGGATGGGATTGAATCTGTCCGCATCCAAGAAATTGGGCGGCGTACTCGCGAGTATTTGAATGCAGGGTATTCAGCAGAGCGGTTAATGGCTGAGATGGGGCTCTGTATCCTCAAGGATGATAATGGCGACGACCTCCTCAGTTCGATTTACATCATATCTGAGGAATGGAAAACGTGTGAGTCACATCCTGGCAGAAATCAGTTAATCGTTGGATTGGCGCGATGGGCAACGGATATCCGCAGAAACGCTGGAAACGATTCCGCTGTGCAAACTGCACACCGTTTCGCACGCGGTGAAACCGCGACAGAACTCTATGAATAACCAGTTTACTGATAAAGTAGGGCGAGGTTTCTGTGTCTTAGCCCTACTTCTTTTTAGTATCGAACTCACGTTAGTGGAATGTTACACTTTCTGCCAAATTATTTTTTTTCGTCGTACAGAAAAATCAAAAAAATCTCTATGAACCCTTGCAGCCACTATAGTTACGCCGGTACCGTCTATACCTTAAATGTTACACTAGTGTAACATTTTTAGGCTTTATTCCATGAAAAATTTACTTGTCTTTTTTCTGTTTAATTTGCTATGCTTGTCGGTGCAAGGTGCAACCTTGGAGTTTGCTTTTCAACTCGGCGAGAAGCAGTCGCCACGACTGGATAAACTACTTCCTGATGTTGCGCGGCAAATGGTTTTCAATACGGATAGCACGAAGCTAATAGCAAAAGGGATGGGGGGCACCATAGTAGAATGGGATATCCAAACCCGACAAAAACGAGAGATAGGGAACACCCACACCAAACGGTGGTTCGCCTATGCCATCAGCACGGATCAACTGTTAGTCCGAAAAGCAGATGACAACATTACCATTTTCTCTGTAGGGAGTGGCGATGAAGCACTATTAACGAGTGGGCAGTATGAAAGCGGTAGTCTGTCTGTGGATGGCACACTTGCTGTGTTGTCGAAAGGAAATAACGAAGTTGAGGTTTGGCGACTTGACAAGCAAGGTTCAAAAACTGTAGAGACTGAGAGATCTGCCCAAAAATTGAAAACGTTTCTGACAGATCTTCCGGTTAGGAACGGTCTTACGCTTTCTAATGATGGTCAACTTATAGCGGCAGCCGAGGGAAGTTACAGAGACGGAGAAGGGCATCGGACCGTCATTGAGATTTGGGACACAACGGCTGAAAATCCTATCCAAGTCCTCAATACTGGTGAGATTTTGGGGGTCTGGAACGTGCTGTTTTCACCCGATGCGACGATGTTGGCTGTTGACACACAGCAGAACGCACAATCCGGAATTCGCGTCTGGGAGATTAAAACTGGTAGGAAACTTCTCACCAAATCCGGGTTTGAAGCGTACTGGACACGCGCACTCGCCTTTTCACCAAATGGCAGATATCTTGTGTCAGGTGACGAAGCGAGTAATCTTCGGGTGTGGGACATCGCCAAAGGCGAATCCGTAATCTGGGAGACCTATTCGACTGGCATTCAATCGTTAGCCTTCTCGCCGAATGGCAACTATTTGGCAGTTGCACTGTGGGATGCCACAATTCAGATTCTACACTGGAGAGGGAATAATGAGTGATGAGAAAAATTTAGAAGAAGGATCTTATATTGACGCAAAAGGACGCACACGTTGGCATGAGAACGATAAGCTTTCACTAAAACTCTTGGAACTCCATACCTTTCTGATTATTGCCGACTATCCAGAAGACCATGCAACGCGGTACCCGTGGTTGGCACATTATATCTCTCGGTTTCCGGAACCGATGTCGGATCTAATCGCCCAAGGCAGATTGATAGAAGAGCTTCCGGGGGCTGGCAAAGTCATGGCGGAAATCATTGAGGACCTACTGGAGACTGGCACTACCGCGAAACTGGAGGAGTTCGCAGGCGATACACCACGAACGGTTGTGGAACTTGTGCCTATCCCTGGGATGGGTGCGAAAACAATTAAGCGGTTGTATGAAGAAGTCGGTGTAGATAGCCTCGTTTCACTCCGTGCAGCAATTGATGAAGGGAGACTTAAGGGTTTCAAAGGCATCGGTAAAAAGACTTTGGAGAAAATTGAGGCATATCTTGACGAGGTATTATAGCGGAATGTACGCAACGGGTATCTGTGGAGTTGAGGGACATGCCGGATAATAAGGTACAGTTTGCGGTCGTCAGAGAAGACCCGATGGTAGAGGCGGAGTTAGTGCGTTTGACAAAAGCCAGCAATGTGTTGTTAATTTCTTCCGGTGGGTGCACTGCCTTGACACTGCAATCACTGTTTCCAGACTTGCATATTACTCTGGTTGACTTTAATCCGGCACAGTTAGAACGGGTTCGAGAAAAGATGCGTGCCCTACGCGATGTGGATGCAGCGACACGGTGTCGGCGATTTAATATTGGCACCAGCGATCCAAAAGGGCTCAATCAAAATGGTAACTTTGAGTCGCTCTTCCGAGGTTTACGAGAATTCATCTTTGATCTGGTCGCTGACGAAGCGGAGATCCGGCTGTTGTTTGAAGATAGAGGTCGGCTTGCTCGTGTCTCAGAAGTCCTCTTCTCAAGCAAGTATTGGTCCGTCGCGTTCGATCTGTACTTTAGCGACTCGCTTCTGAACGCAATGTTTAGTCCGGATGCCACACAGCACGCTGAGACGGGGAGTTATCCGCGTTACTTTCAGACGTTATTTGAAAAGGGGTTGACATCCGCGGAGGCGTTTGACAATTACTTTCTTCACCATGTATTTCTTGGATACTATCTCCAACGTCCTGCCAGTCTGCCCTACTATCTTTTCGCACCGCCTGCCGATTACCGTTTTCAGATGGTCAAAGGGACGCTGGATCAGGTGCCGGAGCTGCAATGTTTTGATCTAATATCTCTCTCCAATATCATGGATTGGATGCCTCTAACTGAGATTGTTTCGCTTATGAGTTATCTTCAAAATGAGATGAAGTCGGGTGCCACGGTTCTATATCGTCAACTCAATAATTACACCGATCTTTCAACCTACTTTGGTGATTCATTTGAATTCAATACGGCATTAGGGGTCCGGTTCCAAGAAATTGAGCGCAGCTTATTTTATGCCAGCGTTCATGTCGGAGAAAGGAGATGAGTACCAATGGACACAAGCATTGACAACATCCTAAAAGAGACGAACGTATGGACGAATCCATACTTTGCATCTTTGCGCGACGACAGTTTTGATTTTGATGATTTTGTCGAAACACAGATTCAGTTCTATTTTGCTGTCGTGTTTTTCAACCGTCCGATGGCAGCACTTGCCGCCAAGATCCCGACATCAGAATTACGCTTAGAGGTCATTCGCAATGTTTGGGAGGAACACGGTGAAGGCAATACGTCGTTGATGCACGAGAAAACGTTTCTCACGTTTCTTAACCGGTTGGCTGGCATTAAACCCGAAGATATTGAAAAACAGGCAATGTGGCCCGAAGTTCGCGCCTTTAATACAGTGCTTGTCGGTGCTTGTGTGATGGATGAATACTTGATTGGTGCCGGTGTCATGGGGATCATTGAGCGGATGTTCGCTGACATCGCGAGTTGGATCGGCGAAGAAGTTGTCCGTCATGGCTGGATCCCTGCGGAGAAACTGATTCACTATAATCTCCATGAAGACCTTGATATTAAACATGCGGACGATTTCTTTGATGTACTTCGTCCTGCATGGGATGCGGATGTCGAAAATAGATACTACATTGAGCAGGGATTGCGTCTCGGTGCGTGCGTCTTCAATGCGCTTTATGAAGGGCTTTACAAGGCACGAAAGCGGCGCATCTATCGCGAGGTACGCGGACCCCATACACGGGCATCATAGCAGTATTGAGGTATCCGATGCGGAGCAACCGTTCTTTGAATATCCGAGAATTACACTGTGAGGAGTGGAAAGTTTTCCAATCCCGGATCGCGGACTTAGAAAAAGGGACGAGTTATCCGTTGGGGGAAGACCGATTTGAGATTGACCACGGTGCGGATTATTTTGCTTTCTTCACGCGTCTGGGTCAGCTCCACTACTATGTTGTGCTCGATGGAGAGCGGGTGGTAGCCGTAGCCGCTGCGATCTTGCGTCGTGTGCCGCCAGCGAACCGTGAAAAGCCAAAAACGGTATGGTATCTGTGTGACTTGAAAGTGCACCCCGAATACCGCGGGCGATATATCCCTGTCTCAATATTCGTCCACGCTTTTCCTAAACTTTATCCGCGCTGTGCTCGCGGGTATGCTGTCTCTATGGATGCGGACAGCGAACGTCCAAACCGCGTTGCACTCATGCTAAAACGTTTTCCACTCGCACCGATGTCGATCGCAACAAGGTTAGGGATCATTTCTTTAGATGCTAAGCAGATGCGAGAGATCGAACCGGTCTTGCGAAAGCATTTTGGGGGTGTCTCTTATTTGTCGTTGGCAGGTAAAAAAGACATCATTCTGCAAAGTACCGGCTCCCCGATGCCACTGTTACACGTTCAGTTCGGTCCGTGTGCGGAGCAAGGGTTCACCGAGCCGCTTGAGGGTTATGTCCACATGTTCTGTGTTTCGGTAGACCATCCACTGCTTGAAGTGCTGAGGTCTCAAGGCGTTTATCCGTCGGCTACAGCTACAGTCGTCCATCATCGTATGGAAAAGTGGGATTGGGAGTTCATCTTGACCAGCGACATTTAACGGTGTAACGTCCTAAACTTGTATGACCGAACTTTGAATCGCACTTAACCTTTGTTGTTTAACAGAAAGGAAAATTAAAAAGATGGCAAGAAGATCACTCACCGATGGCGAAATGGTTGATGGTAAGAAGCATGGATATTGGATCACCTATTACGCGAATGGCAATAAGCGGAGCGAGGGCAACTACATTCATGGTAAGAAGGACGGACCTTGGATCACTTACCATAAAAATGGGAACAAGGCAGGTGAAGCCTCCTTCCGCGATGACAAATACGAAGGTCTTTGCGTAACCTACCATGAAAACGGGAACCTTAGATCCACGGGGTCTTATCCGAAACATGAGGGTAAATCCTACGATGGGAAAAAGGAAGGTCCGTTTTACGGTTACGAAGAGGATGGCGAGACGTTGTGGCACATCGTAACCTACAAAAAAGGCGGCAGTCGCGCAAAACCGGATGAATATCCGCAGGGTGTCTGCGGCGTTTGCGGTGAAGGCAGACGTTTGGCATGGGGCGATACCTGTCCGAAATGCGGTAACGAACTGGAGAATATGGGTATGTAAAGTTTTTGGCGCGCGATTAATAAAAGTGCGGCCCTGTAGCATAGACTGTTAGTCTGTGGCAGGTATTTTCCAATCCCCGAAAACGGAATCGCTCTGCCCATGTAAATACTCTCCCTTGATTTTGCCCGCCGTTATCTGTTATAATCCACTGTAGGAGGAAACCGTGGAAAAAATAAAAACTGTTGACATTCAGGACAAGGTCTTTGAGGAGACCTATACCGCTCACATCCAAAAAAACGGTCCGAACTGGCTTGGATGGATTCCAGATGTCCCAAAAGTTAAGTGCGAGGCACCAACGGAATCCGTGCTGCTGAAAACCCTCGAAAAAAGACTTCATGAGGCACTCGTTGCCGAAGAAGAAGCTTGGGAAAAGCAGTTTGAGGAAGACATGAAAGCCGGAAAACTTGAGCATCTCCGTAAAGAAGCCCTTGAGGATGTCCGGGCAGGGAGATTCAAGTATCTATAGATCCAGTGCCGAGGTTCCAAAATACGTTCACAAAATGACTTACAGGAGAAACTCATGGAACATAGGAGAGCCAGTGAGGATATCACCTCCCGAATTGATACCTTTTTAACAGAAAAAGAACAACAGTATAGTAGAGAGTTATCTGAAGCAAGATCGCACTTAGAGGAACGCGTAAAAGAAGTCAAAACAGACCTTGAAAAAGACATTCGGGAAGTCAAAACGGATCTCAAGGATGACCTTAGAGAAGTCAAGTCAGATCTTAAGGATGACCTCAAAGGTATTAAGGATGATCTCAAAGGCGTTAAAACTCAGGTGATGGCTTTAATGGGGCTCGGCATTACCAGTCTTATTGCACTCATAGGCATCATTGTTACCCTGCTTATCCAAAAATAGCAAAGGAGATAAACGATGTCCGAAAAACCACAAGGATTTGACGAATATACACCCTCCCGATTAGAATGGCTGGTAGTGATGCTAAATTCCATGGTTCAGTACCTGAATACCGTACCTGGTGAACCTATTGTGTGCGCTTTCACCCCCGCCAGTGATGGAAATACTATTGTAATGCATATAAGGTATTTCGCTGATATACCTCCTGAACAAGTGAAGAGAATTGAGACTGATAGTAGAACATTTGCTCTTGATTTGGCAAAAAGCTACAACTGGGATTCATGGATTAATATTCAGACGCAATTGACCCCAATTGAGAGACCACCGAAAAAATAGCGAGAACTCAACCTTGACAAGGAAAATAACATCATTGCCTGCATCGGTATCCCTTTGGCGATTCTCGCTATCGATGCAACCGTATGACGTATCTTAGCAAACAGGCGCAGCAGAAAGGACCAGACTTTTGAAAAGCAGATTGAAGTGCTTACACGGGAAATCGAAACCCTCAAGCAACAGCGGATCGTCAACCCTTAACTAATACCTTGTTCAGTATTAGCCGCAGGATTCGGGCAAGAAAGTTATGGCAGTAAGAAAACGTGTTTTTATAGGCAGTGTTTACATTTTGTCTCCGGATCCAATCATGGCAAGGCTTCTATAGTTCTGTAAGGCACATTCGATCTATAGGCGCAAATTCCGATAGATACTGACTTCCGGACGATTTTGATGATGAAATGTAAACACAACGTAACCAAGAAGACCGTCTTGACCATAGTTTGGAACAGTTTAATTTCGCTTTGCCCAATTCCACACCCTTGTATTCCTATTCAAGAGCAAACCGAAAGGACATGACGTTTAAAGAGAACTAATGGACAATGAAAGTTATGGCGGACTCACTTCGTTACGAGGGCAGTAGGTACAGGACAGGAGTTGATGGAAAGGTGGCAAATTTGATCCAATTGTTATGTCGATGAGCAGCTATGTAAATATTTTTTCAACTGAATGCGTAGCTTAAAAAGGGAGGTTTAAAACGATGAGAGTTATAAGTGCTTTAATCGCTATGACAGTTCTCTTTATTTCAGGGATATGGGTTCAGGAAAGCATATCGGAAATTGACCCAGAATCTCTGATGGGAATGTGGCACTTTGATCAAGGGAAGGGAGGGACGGTTAAAGACTCCTCTCCGAACGGTAATGATGGGAAAATTGTTGATGCCAAGCGAGTCGAAGGTTATGAAGGCATGGGCATCGAATTTGATGGGAGCAACCATGTCGTTATCCCAGCGAGCGAGACTACGGACGACTTCCTTGATGGGTTTACATATCTCCTCTGGGTAAAACCACTTGGGAACCCTTCGGGTCCCCACGTCCGACTCATAGAACGGGATTGGCACAATCCAAATATTCTTATCGGTCCAAACGACTTCTACGGCAGTTTTCTGTTCAACGGGGGGATAGATAACAGCCAAGTCCGAGGCGGAACATGGGAGATGGAAGAATGGAGTTTTGTCGCCTTAACCCACGACGGTAAAACGCTTTCCCTCTATGTCGATGGCGAGGTCGTCGCGGATTTAGATGTCGGAAAACCGAGTTTCAGTCAGCAACACGATAAGGGTTCGATCTGGCTAACCCGCTGGAAAGGTGGCGCGGGATGGGATTTCAAAGGGGTTCTTGACGAAATCGCTATCTTCAATGCCCCGCTCAGTGAAGACGATCTGACGACTATTATGGAGGACGGACTTGAGAAGGCTCTTGATGTTTCACCGGTGGGTAGATTAACGACGACTTGGGGAGACATCAAACAGTAAGTGTGATCCTTAAATCGCTATTTATTGCTTTGAGGCGTGCTAAATTGCAACTGAGTTGGACATTCCGTATCGTTAAACGAATTAAGCAACTTCGCACAACGGGGGTGCCCTTTGAACTTTCGGGGGCAGCGGGACATATTGTTGTCCTGCTGACCCTCATCGTTCTCGGTGGCTTGCTTTTCCCATTTGGTAGGTTGATTGGGTCGGCACTTGCTGCCGAGACGCAGATCGCGAAAACGGAAAAAATGCTGAAAAAAAAGGGCCTTGACGGTGTTAAACCGGTGCGAGGCGATAGCACTTTCATTGGGACGTTACATCCAACGCTCAAAGCTGCTGAAGCGGATTGGTCGATCCCACGTCTCACCGGTACATTCGGACACGCTTTTAGCTTCAGTATGAAAATAGGGGACGGTGCGGTCTGGCAGCAAGCCAATATTGATTGGTGGCTACTCTGGGATATGATTACGGACATCGGTTATGAGTTTCAGGAATTTCAGATAGTCCGCAATCAGAAGCAGCCTGCACCAACCCCAGAAGAATTGCAGAATATCAAAGATCAGACGTGGGAAAAGGTCAGAGCGAGTATCGACCGAGGCATCCCGGCAATTGCGTGGCAACCGATGACTGTTGCACAACGGGATAGTGGCGTGAGTGCTTACGGATGGGCATCGCTCGTCGGCTATGACGAAACCGAGAACACTTACACTGTTCGCCATCAGCACTATACGACCGAGTACACCGTTCCTTATGATCAGTTCGGATCCACAGATCCAGTCGGTTGGTATTGTGTTATGGTGCTTGGTGAAAAGAAACCGTTGAATCGGATGGCTTTGGAAATTAAATCACTCCAACACGCTATCGCTTTCGCACACGGGACACGGTTTGATTTGAAAGATGCTCCTTATGCCGTTGATGCCATCGGGTTCGCTGCTTATGAGCTTTGGAAACAGGCATTGGAACGCGGCGATGTAGATGTCGGGTTTACAGAGCACGCAGCTTGGATCTTGTGGGAAATGCGGGAGCACGCAGCGGCGTATCTCAGAGAAATCACCGATCACTTTCCAGAGGCATCAAGCCGTGCTTTGTCCGATGCAGCGACGTTTTATGATGCGGAAATTAAAGCCGTCGTGAAACTGGTAAACATCTGCAAAGGACACGAAAGAAAACACGAAACTTTCACGACATCCATAAAAAATTGAAGAGGCTTTGGCGACTTTATCCGCAGCATCGAAGTGATACATTAAGGTAGACCTTTAAAGTCAACTACCCAAGTCTGAAGACTTGGGAAACCTGTGAACATCCGTAGCCACACGGGGACCCACAAGTTAAACTGTTTTCTAGAGTAAAATATCGCGTATCTCGTGGTGGCACACGCGCAGATGGCATGGATGCTCCCCAAGTCTATATCCGCTCTGATACGTGATCTCGAAGGGGCAACATATAACCCGAAAGGGAACTTACGATGAACTTCGTTCCTGTGAAAAGTAAAGATGGCGAAAGACTCATGCCAACGACACCGACGCGGGCAGGCATGATGATCAAATGTGGAGACGCTACACCGTATTGGGATCATGGGTGTTCTGTATCCGCCTGAACAGGGAACCCTCCAAACGATTCAAACAAGAGATTGTTGTCGGTATAGACCCCGGTAGTAAGAAAGAGGGATTTACAGTGAAGTCTGAAGCACATACTTACTTGAATATTCAAGCAGACGCTCACACTGGCGTTGGTAAGAAAGTTGAGAAACGCAGCAGACTTCGCAGAGGCAGACGTTCTCGGAAATGTCCGAACCGCAAGCAGAGAACCAACCGTATGGCGAACAAGGCACGTATGCCTGCGGGGACACGTGCGAGATGGGATTGGAAGTTGCGGATATTACATTGGTTGTCCAAACTCTATCCTCTGACGCATGTCTGTGTAGAGGATATTAAAGCAAGAACTCAGCAGTATCAAAAGAAATGGAACACCTCTTTCTCTCCACTTGAAGTCGGCAAGCAGTGGTTCTATGCTGAAATAGAGAAGCGTTGGCAATTGTTCACGCTTCAAGGGTGGGAAACCAAAGAGATCCGTGATAGATTGGGACTCAAGAAATCCGCTCAGAAACTTTCAGAAACCTTTGAGGCACACTGTGTAGATAGTTGGTGTTTGGCACATCATACGATTGGTGGTGTTTCTGTCCCTGATAATACAGCCTTGATGTGTGTTTCACCGATCCCTATTGCCAGACGCGAACTTCACAGGCAGAACCCTGAAAAAGGGGGTAAACGTCCACGTTATGGTGGCACCACTCAGAATGGTTTGGTCAAAAACACGCTCGTCAAACATATCAAATATGGCTTGACGCGTATCAGTGGTTTTGGCAAACGCGGCATTTCTCTCTACGATTTAGGGGGCAGCCGTGTTTGCCAAAACGCTAAAACTTCTGATTTCAAAGTGCTGAGACGCTTGAACTTTACTTATAGGAGCGGGTTTTCCTCCCAAGTCTGAAGACTTGGGTTTCCAACCCGAAGATTAGATGAGGTAATAGTTGTCGAAGGTACGGCACAGAGGTTGCTTAGCATAAAATTCTACAATGGAGGCAATATGAAAAGTAAAGCAGAACCCGGTGATACCGCGGGACTGACCAACGACGAAATCGCGCAAAAACTATTGGAACTCCACACTATTCTGATTGTCGCTGACTACCCGGAAGACCACGCAGCGCGCTACCCGCGTTTAGCATATACAATTTCTCGTATGGAGGCATCTGTCGCGGAACTGGTCGCTCAAGGACGGTTGAAAGAGGAGGTTCCCGGTGTTGGAGATATAGTCGCTACGATCATCACTGAATACGTTGAAACCGGAACGTGCTCAAAATTGCAGGAGTACGCGAGTGATGTCCCGCAGACAATTACAGAGCTGATGCCTATCCCAGGACTTGGTGCTAAAACGATTAAACTGCTATATCAGGAAGCCGGCGTTGACAGTCTCCTATCACTCCAAACGGCAATTGATGAAGATAAGTTGAAAGGAATCAAGGGCATCGGTAAGAAAACGATAGAGAATTTTGAGAGATACCTTAACAAAAATTTGTAACAAATACCCCTTAGAACTTACGCATTTTCTCTTAAAGTCCCTGATAGGGGGCGGGGACTCTCACTGCGAGGCAATAGGGAACCTTCATACCATTGATTCTTTAGAGGGTTAAATATATTACACATTTCTCTTAAAGTCCCCCTGATAAGGGGGATTTAGGGGGTTAAATATACAAAAATATCGCGCTGCATACTAAATTTGCGTAAGTCCTGTTCTAACAATCGGACAGACGTTTCTATTCCACACAAGAGGTGAAATGATGGCAAGTTCACGAGACACAGGTGAAATGGTTGATGGCAAGAAGCACGGATATTGGGTTACCTATTACGCGAACGGAAATAAGCGGAGCGAAGGTCGCTATATTGAGGGAAAAAAAGAGGGACTTTGGATTCAGTACCACAAAAACGGCAACAAAGCAAGCGAAGCCTCCTTCCGAGATGGCAAGAACGAAGGCGAGTACATGTGCTACTATGAGAACGGCAACCGCAAATGGGGTGGTCCCTACCGAAAACACGACGGCAGCTCCGCAGACGGTAGGAAAGAAGGGGTCTGGCTCTGCTACGAAGAAGATGGCGAAACAGTATGGCGCATCATCACCTACAAGAAAGGCGGTGCTCGCGCGAAACCAGATGAATATCCGCAGGGTGTCTGTGAGGTTTGCGGTGAAGGCAGACGTTCAACCTGGGACGAGACCTGCCCACAATGTGGGGCAGAGGTTTCTGATTAATCCTCAAGAATTCCGAAGTTTTTTGTCTGAATGGGGTTTCAATAGATAAGTAAACAAACCTACAAAAAGCTGAGGAAAAACAATTGAAAGCTGACTCAGAGTTTTGGTGTGCTTTGGCGTTGTTGACAGCGTTTTTTGTCTTCCAACTCCCAAGCATAGTAAAAGCTGAAACAGAAACAGAATCCGCTCACAGAGTTGCGACTGCTGTCCGAATCAAAAGCGCACCACCCCAATTGGACGGCGTTTTAGATGATGCTATCTGGCAGACCGCGCCACTCCACGAAGGTTTCCGTCAACGCGATCCAGACGAAGGGAAACCCGCTTCCCAACGCACCACCTTCCAAGTCGCCTATGATGACGAGGCAATCTATTTCGCTGTCATGTGCTATGACACGGAACCCGACAAGATTGTTTCCCGTCTCGTCAGGCGCGACGATTACGTTGAATCCGATAAAGTCCAGATTCTCCTTGACCCACACTATAATCGACAGCGAGCCTTCTCGTTTACTATCTATCCTTCTGGATCTGTAATAGACGGCATTGTTGGAGGCAGCGGTTGGGACGGCTGGAACAACGCATGGGACGGCGTGTGGGAAGCAAAGACCCGCATCCACAAAAACGGGTGGGCGGTAGAGTGCAGAATCCCGTTTTACATGTTCCGCTTTTCACCAAAAGATAAATATACGTGGGGATTACAGGTAGAACGGGAAATTAGCCGTAGAAAAGAGCGTGACCATTGGCGTTTGATTAAAAAGGGTGAGCCGGGTTGGCTATCGCATTTTGGAGATTTGGTAGGGATTGAGAACATCCGTCCATCTCGGCATTTGGAGTTGATACCCTATGCGATGGGGAGAACGACCTTGAATAATGAGACGGATTTGTGGGGGAATGTTGGCGGCGATGTCCAATACGGTATTACTTCTGGAATCACGCTCAACGCCACAATCAATCCTGATTTTGGACAGGTGGAGGCAGACCCTGCTACCTTGAATCTCTCTGCTTATGAGGAGTATTTTGAGGAACGTAGACCCTTTTTTGTCAAGGGAGCATCCATTTTCAACGCTGGAGATTGGAGTAATCAATTCTTTTACTCAAGACGGATCGGACGACAACCCGGACATTTTGAGATTCCAGAAGGTGCCACGGAACTGAGTCGTCCAGAAGCGACAACAATTCTCGGTGCTGCCAAGATCGTCGGAAGAACGAATAGCAACACCTCCTTCGGTATCATGGAGGCTATCACGGCACCGGAGCATGCACAGATTGAAAAGAAAGGCGAGCACAGCGATTATTTGGTTGAGCCGTTAACAAATTACTTTGTGGGTCGAGTGACACAAGACATTTTGGAAGGGAATTCTCGCATCGGACTGATAACGACAACAGTAAATCGACGTGCCTCTAATCCTGCTTATGTTGGTGGACTCGACTGGGATTTGAGGTTCGCAAAGGAGCGATACAAGATAAGCGGAATGGTGGCGGCAAGCCAAGTAGGGAAACTGGATGCGCGTAAGTCAGGTTACCTCGCACATATTGAATTTGATAAACAGGGCGGATGGTGGCGGCTTGATACCGATTTTAATGTTCGCTCCCCAGGTTTGGATATGAATGACATAGGGTATACGCAGCGCGGCGATATGATGCGGTGGTTCTATGACTTCATCCTCAAGAAAGAACAGCCGTTTAGCATTTTCCGAGAGGTCACTTTTGGTCTCTACGGTTGGCGAGAATGGAATTATGATGGCGTTAGCATCGGTCGCTACTCCGAAATATGGACGGATGGTAAACTGAAGAACTACTGGGACTATGACTTGTGGGTTGGACGGAATTTGGAGTCGTTTAACGACGAGGATGTCTGGCGCGGCGGAACGCTGATTAAGAATCCTGCGGGTTGGTGGATTTTTACCCGACTTTCTACCGATAGTCGTAAAATGGTTCAGCTTGAACTAAACCCGATTTTCGCATGGGACGATGATAACAAGACCTCTGAAAAAGAGGTTAGTCTCCGCCTGAACATTCGTCCGATGTCAAACATTGAACTGAGCATCGGACCGATGTATCGCTACCGGATTGACGATGCCCAATGGGTTGAGTTAGTTGAAGAAAACATCAATGGACAGCTCAAAAAACACTACGTCTATGGCGAGCTAACGAGTCAAACACTCGACTTCACCACCCGCGCAAACATTAGTTTCACACCGACACTGAGCCTCCAATTTTACGTACAACCCTTCATTACCATCGGCGACTATGCCAACTTCAAAGCGTTAGTCGAGCCGAGGACCTATCAGTTCAAACCCTATCCGCTGAAGCGAAACCCTGATTTCCACATGCGTTCGTTGCGAGGCAACACTGTCCTTCGTTGGGAATTCCGTCCCGGTAGCACCCTGTTTTTGGTATGGTCCCAGTCACGTGCGATTGAGTTAGAGGAGGTAGGCGCAGACGACTTGGAATTTCGTCCGTTTCACCGATTGCGCAGCAGTTTCACCGATGAAGGGAAAGATATATTTCTGATTAAGTGTCGGTATTGGTTTGGAATGTGATTACCAACCTGCTATCCTTAAACGTCAAGACAAATAGAATTTC
>PYIY01000106.1 GCA_003635195.1 Candidatus Poribacteria bacterium
TTTTATAGTAAAGCCCGCAAATAATTTGACATATTCTGAGATTTATGGTATCGTCTAAGTCTTATGAGTTATTCATCAGATTTTCGCAAATGCGTGCTTGATTTCGTTGCTAATGGCGGTAGTAAAGCCGAAGCTTCACGACGATTTGGCATCTCTCGCGGCATCATCTATGACTGGTTGGCAGCTGAAGACCCGTTGACGTGTAAAAAACCGGGGCCTCAAGGCCCTCGAAACCTTGATTATCAAGCACTCAAGCAACACGTCGCTGATTTCCCAGATGCTACCCAACAGGAGCGTGCTGACCATTTTGGTGTCTCGAAACATGGTATTTGGTATGCGTTGAAAAAACTCAATATCACGCGAAAAAAAAGACCACGACCTACAAAGAACAGTGTCCAGTGAAACGGCGAGAGTATCTCTCAGCACTTCAGCAAGAGACAGAAAAGGGCAAAAAGTTAGTTTATCTTGACGAGAGTGGTTTCAGTGAAACCGCCTTCCGTCGGTATGCTTATGCCCCGAAAGGTATGCGTGTTGAAGATAAAGTGCCAAGCCATAGGTATACCACCACGACTTTGATTGCTGCACGTCTTGATGGATGTTTCACGGCACCTCTGCTTTTTGAGGGCAGTTGTGATGCGATTGCCTTCAACACGTGGCTTTCGGAGATGTTATGTCCATTACTTGATGATAACCATGTTGTAATTATGGATAATGCCTCTTTCCACAAAGGGTCAGAGACAGCAGCATTGATCCGGGGTTCTGGTGCGGATCTATTGTTTTTACCCCCGTATTCCCCGGAGTTGAATCCGATTGAGAAGGATTTCGCCAACATCAAGCGGATACGTCAATACAATGCTGAGACTTCCATTGATGAAATTATAAAAGTGTATAATTAATTACGGGTTTTACTATAAAAGCGGGAACACCCTGAATTGCGATGAGTTCATTACCTGCAGCGGATGTGCGAAAAATACTCGGTTTGCCCTCTTGAACCGAAATGACATAGAGGAGATTATCGGCAATTGTTAACCTCATGTTCCTATAAAAATCGGTATCCAATTTGGGTGTGTGCTTCTGAGCATTGAAGCGAACGCTCTCCCACGTCTCACCACCATCACTTGACTGGACCAGGCCTCCCCCAATATGCATATAGAGGCTACTATTTAGGGCAACCAAGTCGTGTGTAAGCGGACCTGTCATTCCATTTACAAATGGATGCCAGGACGCACCGGCATCAGTTGTGCGACTGATGCCGAGGGCATCAACTTTGCAAAATGTATTCTCATCAATAGCCACAGCTGGGAATCTGGGTGCCATAAATGAACTAATATTGGATCTGAGGAAGGTCCAAGTTTTCCCACCGTCGCTGGATTGAAATTCGTCTATTCCGAGGACTAAGAGCGTTTTACCTACAGCCAAAACCTGTATAGCAGCGTCGAAATTTATGGCTTCAGATTCATCTGTAGGTGTTATTTCAGTCCATGACCTTCCCAGATCCGCTGAGTGAAAAACCCTTTTTTCTTCTGTTTCAGGGGGCGGTTTTGGGTATAATCCAGTGGATTCCGAGGGGACGACATCAGGTCCCATTCCAACATAGAGGTGATTTCTGTCGACCGTCAAAGCGTAAACGGCACCGGATGCGTCGGTGAGCAATCGTTGCCAGTTGCTTGAACCGAAGCGATAGAGCCCTTGGTTTGTGCCAGCGAATAGGGTGTCTCCTATTGCGGCGACTGTATAAACCCGTTTCCCCGCTAACCCGTTGTTTAAAGGCATCCAGCGCTGACCGACATCAGTCGATCGAAAGACCCCTTTCTCTTGCAGAACAAGATACAGCGTTACAGGTGCTTTCGGATCGTGTTTTTGGAGTGCCGCCGTGACGATGAGTCCACTTGCGCTCCCCTTCGGACGCGGTCCAAGGGCGTTCCACGTTTCACCGCCATCTTCTGAAGCGAGTGCCTCATCAACGGAGACAGTGTAGAGGGTGCCTTGGTGCTCTGCCATAGGGACTCGGTACTGTCCAGTGGGGATGTCAGAATTAATAAGCACCCATGTTGCATCCGGTGTCAATTTATAGAGACCCGTTTTCGCGGCAGCATAGATCGTTCCGTCAGCAGCTTTAAAGATGTCATAGACAACACCGCCTTTCGGTCCGATTGACTGTGTCCACTGTGAGTCGGAAAACTTGGTGGCATCGTCCCGCGCGTTTGCTGTGAGATTGGCCTGCGAGATCTGCACGCCAGTCCCACTGTTTTTACTGGGGATGATCGCTCTGCCAATCTGATTTCGCACAGCAGGTTTTGCGATAATATCAATAAGGATAGGTTCATCAACGAGTTCAATGGTCGGTTCAGATTGTGCGTCAAAACTATATGGCTGCTGAAATCGAAGGAGGTATTGACTGCCGACGCCAAAGAGTATCACTAAGGCCACTGCAGCACCGAAAGCTGCCCAAGGGAGTAAGGGTTTCTGAGCGGGTGGTGCCGGTGTCGGGTTCAGGTCGGCAACGTGCCGCATGACGTTCTCAATGAGATTGTCAGACAATTGCACACCGCCAAGCGTTTCGCGGACCAATGTTTCTTGTTCTTGTAAACGCTTGCGGGCGCGGCGGAGCCGACTCTTAATTGTATTTACCGATACGCCTAAGAATTTGCCGATCTCCTTTGTCGTCATTTCACCGAGATAGTAGAGCGTCACAACGGTCCGTTCACTTTCCGGTAACTCCGCCAGAAGTCTTCTGACCATATTCTGGCGATTTTCAGCGGCTTCTGTTTCACGTTGCTTCGACGCATAATGGATATAAGAAGATTTTTCTACTTCTCGCGTAGATGTGTCGTCGAGCGATTGCATATTGAATCTATTCATTTTAACTTTATTCCTTCGGATCCAACTAATGCAGAGGTGATTGGCAATGACATAAAGCCATCCTTCAAATCGATTGGGATCTTCAAGTGTCCCCAATTTTTTATACACTTGAATGAAGGTGTCTTGTGTAATTTCCTCAGCGATATGAAAATCGCCAACCTTCCGCCACACAAGCGCGTGAACGCCTTTTTGATGCTTTTTAACTAAGATCCTAAATGCCTCGTCATCGCCCGACAAAATTCTGTGGATCAATCCGACATTATCATCTACCATCAGAACTCTCCATATTATAGATGTAGTTGTGGTGATATACCTCTGGGTTGCAAAATGCAAAAGGTATCAAGATACCGCACCACTTACTTATGAGACACATTGAAACATGCTCGGTATGCGGCAGCATCAATGCATCCATAAATGGAAAACCATTAAATTTTAAAAAATTCTTCTCCCTTTTAATTATAAGACACAATTTTCGGTGGAAAGGGTGCATAAGTGAAAAAAATTAAATTTTATTTTCCAACCTATCTCATAAATACAAATCTGCCTGTTCCAAAAGAAAGTCTTTTATTCTTAGGATATTAGTAAAAGTGAAGTGCCAACGCTTATTAGGGCCAAAATTTCGTAAAGTTAAGACGAGTGTTGTCGTTGAAATTCAAAACGATAGAATAAACCAGATTTTCAATTTTTTCAGCATCACGTTTCGAGTCAAAAAGGGTATGATGCCAGATTTCTATACTTGTTCCCTGTTATCTGGAATCTTGTGTATCCTTAATATTGACAGCGATCGAGTTCCAGTCCCATAAGAGCACTGTCCCATCTTGAGAACCGCTGGCAAGTGTCTTTTCGTCGGGTGAAAATACCAATGTTTCTATAGGTTCCGTATGACCTGACAAAACTCCCAAACTTCTACCGGTATCCACAGCCCATAACTGCAAAGATGATCGACCTGACCAATAAGCGTCAAGAAGGATTTTCCCATCGGGGGAGAATAGTAAGACATGGTTGAATGGGCGGATATTACTATGAATCATTTTGCGTTCCTGCATGCCTGTTTTTGCCACATTCCACAAAGTAATGCTGTTCCGATGTCCAAGAGCAAGGGTGGTGCCATCTGGTGAAAAGGCTAGGCTTTTAGCCCTCTCAGTGGTGAATGTAGGAAATTCGCTCCGCGTGCCTGTATCCCATACCCGTGGAATACCGTGAGGACCGTACGCTGCAAGTAGCGCACTATCAGAGGAGAACATTAACTGTCTTGGAAACGGATTTCCCGTGTTAATATGGAACAACTCAATACCGGTTTCCATGTGCCATGCCTGAATATTTTTGGGACCACGGGTCGCAAGCATTTTACTGTCAGGTGAGAAGTTAAGTGCCTCCGTGGTGTCTGCAATCTGCGGCGAAGTTCCACGGAGTTCCCCATTGGCACCAACGTTCCATAATTGCACACTGCTGCCTCCCTTGAAACTATAACGAACTCCCCACCCATACGCATCAAACGCAATTGGGCCGCTGTACCCTTGCGTCGCGAAAAATCTACTATCGGGTGAAAACACGGCGAACTCGACTAAATCGCTATGTCCGGCAGTAGCGGTAAATGTAATAAGTTCTCGTCTTGTCATTAAACTCCATACGTCAACATTGCCGTTATGCCCAGCACTTGTAAGTGTCGCTCCATCTTTGGAAAATGCAACGGCTTTCACCCATTCTGTATGTCCGGTGGTAAAAGTAGCCAGTTCCCGTCCAGTCTTGGGATCCCAGAACCGGATTGTGCCATCCGCACTACCACTGGCAAGACACCCACTATAAGGGGATGCCCCTTCGGGCGCGAAGGTTAAAGCATTGATAGTGTTTTTGTGCCCAATAAGCATAGCGTGCTCGCGTTCGGTGTCCACATCCCAGATCTTGATTACCCTATCTGTGTCACCACTGGCAACAGTTCCGCCATCAGCAGTAAGAGCAACGGTGGTAACCCAGCCTTCATGACCTTTGAATGTAGCAATTTTAGCACCATTCTGGGTATTCCATAACTGTACTGTCTTGTCTTCACTCCCACTTGCAAGCATTTTCCCATCTGGTGTAAAGGCGAGTGCCCGAATATCTGCTTCCTTTTCGTCTGCGTCGGGACCCTCTTTGAAAAAATTAACATGTCCCCTGAAAGTCACTCGCTTACGTCCTTCAGCCGTCTCCCACACATGGATTTTTTCTCCATCCTTATCTCCGATAGCAAGAATACTCCCGTTTTCGGAGAGTGCCGCTACCTCGTATGAACCTATATTCTTTGCATCCGACACTTTACTGCTAGTATTCACACCCCAATAAATAATGTCACCAAGTGTGTCCAAACTAACCAACGTTGTGCTATCATCCGAAAACGCCACCACTGTTACTGAATCATGTCTCGCAGCTAATGTAAAACTTGAGAGTTTGCTAAGGGTATCCAAATCCCATAATTGTATGACCGGATTCGTGTATCCACTACTTGCGAGCATTTTCCCATCTTTTGAGAAAGCGAGAGCATTGACCTGTGCAGTATGTTCAGTAAACAAAGCAGTCTCTTTCCCATTGGGTACATCGTATAGCCACACGCCAACATCCGTTCCCACTGCAAGACGGGTGCCGTCGGGTGAAAACCGCATTAAATTAATACCACCTTTTCCAAGTCGGGCAATGGCACCTTCAGGTAATCCAACTTCTGTAGTGTCTTGTGCAAAACCAGTTGAAAATAGCACAACCGGCAACAGAAAAGAGATAAAAAATAGACGTTTTGTTTTCATAAGGTCAACTCCTTTATGATTCGACCTCTTTTTGTGCATATGAAACCGATAAGGGACGAGTGTTTAGAACTGCGATAGACATAAACTAAGTAGCCATCGTATGTCCTTTCTATTCGAGTAGCCCTGCGCGTTCAGCTAAACGCATCGCAACACCTTGTAGGTCGTCAGTGCCTTCCATCCATGCCACAAAGTCAATGACGTTATAGGCACCGTCTTTACAATCCATACAGCACCACGTTTCGTACCTACCCGTTGGAACATATAACATCAGTGTAAATTCGGTGCTCGGGCATTTTGGGCATGTGCTTTTCCCCAAATTATCAGGGAATACACCGTATTCACTTAGAATATCTTCGAGTTCGTATCCGGCTACCACCATATCACGCAGTTCCTTATAGGGCATTTCTGTGGTGGTGTCTTTTCCAGATTCCATTTCTTCCTCCGTTTCCTCGTTGGTTGTTTCTATTGGCAGTTCCGCTTCTAACGCAGTTAGCCATTCCAAAAATTCCGTTTTTTCCGCGGCGGACAACTCTTCTTTAACTGACAACATATCTTCAGAGACCTCACCAGCCGAGAGTCCATGCGTATATTTCTTTTCAGAACCCTGTGTCTGCGTTGATGACGCTGTAAGATGTGTTGTCTGAGTCGTGCTAATTCGTTTCGGTTCATACGGGACGGTTTTATAGATTGTTATGACTTCGGGTTGTCCTTTAGGTTTTGCCATCCAAAGTCCTACCAAACCTCCGATTACAAGTAGACCCGCGAAAAGAAAAGCATGTTTCATAGTGTTCCTCCTTATTCCAATACGCCAACCCATGATGCCAATTTCTTTATAGCACTTGAAGTGCCGTCATATTATTGCATCTATGGTTTCGTTCCACGAAGCCACAATCTAACAAATCGGGCCACAAAGAACCCCATCGTGTTTCCATAAATCACGGATTGATAATTACCGTTGCAGTTGCAATGATTTATCAACCACCTTTAATAATAAAGACGCAATTTTGGAGGGGAAAGGGTGCATAGTGGTAAAAAAATGAAAGAAATTTTAATTTTTTACCAAAACCCACAATTAACTATACACCCATGGAAGGCAGGGTTACAAACCCCACCAGCGAAGATGAGGGATTATTATTATCTAAAATGGCAACGTATTTTCGGGATAACGGTGTAACGAGTTTGCAAGAAGTGCCGCACTTTCACATTCACGTTGTGCCTCGCCAGCAATCGAGTGATTGGGGCACTGGACCGCCACACATAGCGGCACTTCAACCCAGATATCCAGAGATGAAGCAGTATGGAACCATCTCTTGGGAACGCGCGATAGAAATTGCCGAGATTGTGAAACCAAACTTCAAAGGGTAATCTATTCAAACATTGTGTGCATTCCGAGTATTTGTTTCAGTTTCAAATCACACCTATTCCCGATCCTGCACCGCAAATGCTATCCTAACTTATTTCTGTTGGTTTCAGGCTGCCACTCGCGAATTAGTTCAGTTTCCAACTCCAGTGTCTGCTCTGGATCCTTCGTGAATGCCACAGAGAAGTGAACGAGTTCTCCAAACATCCGAAGTTGAATCCGGAGATCAGGGTTTTGCTCATCGGAGAGATGCTCAAGTAAGCGACGGCGAACACAGGTTTTAGAAATCCCAGCGTAGAGACGTTCATAACCACCAGAGTTGTCAGTAAGCCATATCACATACAAACCGCAACGTCCCTTCGGCAATTGAGATACTACTTCCCGAGTAAAAGGTGTCCGTTCCTGTTCCAGTTGATACTTAATACCAAAAAGAGATATAGAGGTAGATTCAGACACGTTCATTATTTCATTATTCTCCCTGTAATTCCAATTGCCCCTGCTGTGCCCCTTGTATATTATTCTCAATAGACTCCCATGAAGTTACAAGGTTGTTGAATAGCACAGCATTCGCAGCATCGCCCTGTCTGTCATAATGGCTGTAGAGAATGCGAGCGAGTCGCTCCACCGATGCGACAGGATCAGATGTTGCATTGTCGCGCACTGCGCGCCCAACATCCGCAGCACCCGGAACATCTCTGCCTTCTTCATTTTTCGAGTTGAGATGATATACCATCAAATGACAGGCCTCCCACGTGGTTATCTGTAGAAGAGACAACCCCGCATTTGGATGGTCATGGTCATAAGTATCAGGTGACAACAATTGGACTTTACCCCTTTCTGCAGTTAGGACGCGCCCTTGCATTGGATCAATTGCAACATTGTTCGCCCGTGCTAGGACCAGTGCTGCGTCGAAATCACCTTCTATGAAACCGTACTGCTTAAACCAAGCCAAACAGAAACGGGTATAGGAGTCAAACTCACCCTCTTGTTCTTCGTGATATCTGTCAATTTCGTTGTTGATAGCCATGAGAGCCTCGCGTACAGGGACCTCTACCAGCTTTCCATCTCGGGTAGTTTTGATACTTTTATATCGAGAATATACCTCCATACCAGGACCAATAGCGGCTTGTGCAAGGTCAACAGGGGCGATATGCGCCTCACGCGTGAGTTTGTCTAGGGCAACAGGCATCTCATTCCTAAGGGCAGTGAGAAAGCCACCCAATCCTATGTTCTGAGCTGAATCAGAGCGCGGTCTACAGACAAGGACAATAGATGATGCCAAAGCATTAGCCCCTAATGCTCCTAAGCGCGCTGTTCGCTCGGTACGTATCGGCCAAGTACCAACTATCTGAAACCCAGAAGAAATGATCGCAGTAAGCATCGTTTCCCAACCAGTGGAGGCCCTGCCCTCTCGTTCTTCTTCTTGCTGTTTATATGCATAGAAGATAGAAGATGGATATTCGTCAGAGCAACGCTCTCGGAGCCGTTGTAACGTTTTTTGTAATAATTCCTCAAAACGAACACGCGAATTCTCAAATCGATGGCGGTTCGCAACCATTTCTTCGGCCCTAGGGGTTGATATACCAGCAAACAACTCAGGATAAATATTTCGAAGGGGTTTCCTTAACCAAACATAAAAGAAATCCGCAAGATCGGCATAACCGATATAGTCATAGTAAGGTGGATCAGTGAGGATGACAGGAGCATCATTAGCATGAAGTGTTGTAGCCGCATCAGCTTGATATGCTTCACCTGCATTAGTATCTGTAGGGAGTCGTTCAATCGCTTTTGCTATCAACGACACATGCCCTATCCAATTTTGGGTCGAAGAGGAGAATGGATTAGCTTCGGCGAAATTCCATACCATTCCAATTCCCTGGATTGCAAAGGAACTAGCGATCTTTTCAGCCGTTTTCTGCCATCTTGCACTCCTACCTCCACTGTCTACCATCTTCCCGATAGCGAAAGCAAGGTAAGTGCAAAGGACATCAGCGTAATCATCTGAACCACCGTCCTGTATAATATGCTCGCGAACCTTTGGTAATAGATCACTGAGCGTGGTAAGGACAGTTAATTGCCGATCAGTATAAAGTTGATGCCATTCCGTAACACCATAGTTTTGGACTGAAAACCCCAAGGATTGTTCCGGCAACCTACCTCTTGGTTTCCAATCCGGGGTAGCAGAATCAGCAACTTGGATGTGAGCATCAGAAGGAGATATGAAAAGCCTCCGTCTCTCACCCTCAGCAACTATCGCTGTCATAATCTCTTTCATATTGCCATTTCTCGCCTGTTCACGGACATATTCCAATCTAGCAGAAGCACCGCAAGCAACACAGACAATTCCGTTGCGACTTACTGTCCCTTTTTCTGGAACGCCAATAGCATGGTCTTGGACAATGAAGGATAATGTCTTTGTCACTTGGTCAACAACAGGGCGGATCCAGTGCCTGTTTCTGTCTCTCGTAGATAATTGAAATGTTTTCGTCAAGGGGATAGAAATACGGCATACGGGATTAGCACATGGTACTGTGCGCGCCCATAACCATGCGATAACTGTAGCTTCCGTTCCGTCTATCAATTCCACCTCTGGATAGAGATGACCTATGCTTTCATATGCTTTTTTTCGCATCCAAAAACCGTAATAACGAATATCGTTTGCTAACCCTGTAGTGCCGCGCCATCCATCCCGCGAATTAGAATCGGGGTTTATAGGAGACATATTAAAAAAAGGATGCGGTAGTTCTAACATTGCTTTGTTAATAAGAACTGCAACAGGATTGAGATCTGACCCACGAGCACGAATACCTAGGCGCTGTGCTTCAAGTGGAATAGATCCACCGCCACAGAATGGATCATAGATAGCAGGGCAATATTCGAGAAGATATTGTAATACAGTATCAGGTTCATTTTCAAACCTACGTCGATAAACAGTCACATTCTCACCATTGCCGCGAACAACCGAGAGAGCTATTTCTATACGCGCCTTTGTTAAGAGAAATTCATTATTGCTATTCTCCCATTTTACCAACTGCTTGATAATATTGTGAAGTCGAGCACGCTCTTTTGCTTGGGTTTCCTTGGTAGGAAACTCTTCATCGCAGAATTCTGGGTCATCTACCATACTAGCAAAGATAATAGCACGGCAGGCTGCGAGTGGCTTACGTGACCACCACAAGTGTAAAGTAGACGGATGCCCATGTCGTATTGATTTTTCACGTGAGGACTCGCGACTAATATCCTCTAATGGCAAGTCAACTTCAATAAGTTTCTTACGATATGCTGTTTGACTGTTCATTCGGGTTAGTTCCCTCTATTCATTGGTGGACTGTACTTCAATGTTAAGTTGAATACTATTCTCTTTTATAGAACGTTCAATGTTTTGAGAGAATCCATCCTCCTTATAAGCAGTAATGATAATCTCTATAGTGACATCACCGCCATCAGTGCTAAGGGGTCCTATAATTTCTTGACAGAGGTCACCAATGTCATCTAAAGAAAGTTCACCTTCAACAATTTTTCGTGCAACAATGCGTTTGGAGCCCAACTTCGCCTTATCTTTTTTAACAGATGCTTCCTTAGGATCAATAAGTAGTCCGTCAAATGTAACTATCCCCGGCACTAATGCCTCACGGAAAAACAGGTTTTCATATTCTGCAGTGTCAGTCATCTGTGTAGCGTATCCAAATTGTCCTTGTGGGACACCATGTTCAATACATTCAATTAGGGTTTCCGCTTCTAATTGGTTATTGTCAACGTACGCAGGCATCATGTCCCACACTTTTTTGACTCCGACGTGTGTTTGCCCATTATCCCACATGTTTTCTTGCAATATAGGAGTGAGTGATTCCAAAGTGAGAGGAGGCTTAACTTGTGCTATTTCAGACTTAACAATCAAACCACCAAGATTTACGGTTTGTATAGGTTGAGCAAAGTGTAAACCTCGGTAAGCCTGTAACTCTGCATCGTAAACCTCAGCATATCCAAAGGTCCCGTCCTCTACGCCTTCCTTGACTGCCGCAGTGAGAACTTCTTTATTTATCAGTCGCGGCATATAGACGTACTGCGTCATCAGATTCCACAAATCGCCAACACTAATATGGTCTTTATCACCCCATACATATTCTTTCAAGCGCGCTTCAAGTGACTCCTGCGTTTCATATTCAATAATTACTTCTCTCGACTTGAAGGTATCAAACGCACTCTCAACGATGTCTCCATTTTCCAAAACCCGGGTCTGCTCGGAAATCATAGAGTACTCATTGCGTTGCGGATCCAACTGGTCTGGTACGATTGCCCAACGGTATGCCTTAGGTATCATATTACGGACAGACTCATCTGCTTTTCTGAGGTTGGCTTGCGCCTGATTTGAGCGTTCTCCGGTAAGATTTTGGATACGACGTTCACCTTGGGTAATAGACTTCCATGCGAGAAAGTCTCGGGTGTACTCTTTCATATCTCGAACAGCATCGGTTTTCGCTGTAAGAAAGAGCAGTGTGTTTTTGTGGGTGCGTCCAGCAGTCCCACAATGTGTAAGGATGTGTAGGGCAGCTGGTGTTGCTTCATCAGTTTCGGAAGATCGAGTTGGCAGTAATTTATCTGGAGGCAAAATGACCAATCGAAGTTCGTCTGAATCAGGCACTGCCTCTAAATCTTCTGGGCAGGTAATAACCTTTGATCTGTGTGTCCTAACTGCTTCTCCTATTTCAAGGATGATATGTTCATTAATTTCACGGTCACTGAATTCATCAGCCCGGTCAATAGCAACTTTATTAAGATTTTCCTCCGTATGGAAGTAGTACCTGTTATCATCAGTATAAAAATAGTACAGATTACCTCTCATCTCACTAAGTGCTTCGGTGTAGGTGGAAATTCTGTGTCCGGGTTGGGCAATCCCAAGATGAATGCGTGTAACATCTATACCTTTGATTGCACCACTGGGACAGCTACCGAGAAATACCGTTCGTGCTATGCGTCGTGCCGCGCCACCAAGATCAGAAAATCTGCGTTGTTTGGCATCTATCAGGTCAGCCCGACCACCGTTACTATCTGCTTCTGTGAATATAGGATCCCACCGTCCTGTAAGCAGTTTGTCAAACTCACCAGCAAATACTGGATCGTCAAGAGGAAGATTGGCTGGCATGATGAGTGGGGACGTATCTCCACTTCGGTAAAGCCTACTGATACAATTTGCCATCATTCGGAGAACACCGCGTGTACGTTGGAACTCATGAATCGTTGACCAGTCTGAGTGAAGTCTCTCAAATATCTCCGGATGGATCGGATAACACGCTTTCATGCGTTCCAAGTAACGTTGTTCATGAACCCCTTGTGGAAAATCTTTTTTTGATCTGTTGTACATGGCAAGAAAGGCATTACAGGTACGGTCACGTTCTTGTTTATTAGGTTCGTTTCCAAATAGTCTGCGCCGTACGACTTCAAACGCTTCTCCTGTTTCAAGAGGTTTCCAGATAGTC
The DNA here is from genome assembly GCA_003635195.1 of Candidatus Poribacteria bacterium. GTDB lineage: Bacteria > Poribacteria > WGA-4E > WGA-4E > WGA-3G > WGA-3G. The sequence goes on from PYIY01000106.1 coordinate 12,474, forward strand.
TCAATACGTCCCATGCGAGTTTCAAGAGTAGCAAGAATAGCTGCTCCTTGCACGCCCCCTGCTTCGCGTTGGCTCTCGGGTAACGTCACTACGAGAACAACGTTCTTTGCCCTTCGCACTGACTGGGTAAGAGCCTGTATAAAGGTATAGTTAACTCCTAAAGCATCCTCCCCAACATTAAGCATGTAGGCAACGAGTTCATCTATCAGGATAACGCAGGGACCAATATGCTCAAATAACCCATCAAGCTGTGCACCAAGAGGAGCAGTATCTTGTCTTCTCGCTGCATCACCGATTAAGTTATATGCTTCTTGCCCACCAAGTTGGTGCGCCATCACACCCCATAGTGTGTTCAATGGATCCCCGTTTTCTGTTACTTCTGAATCAGTGGGTGACAGATAGGTGCCGTCAAGCACTGCAACTGTTGGTTGAATCCGCGCTTTTGTATCCCATTTAGCATCGTCTATGATTCTGTGAATTTCGGCACGCGTCTGAGCAGAATCGCTATCAGCAGGAATATTAGCTAACGCATCAATATTATTCGCAATATGATAAAGTGCTATAAGACTGTGCGTTTTACCACCACCAAATCCTGTTTTGGTTTGGATAACCGGTGCTCCTCCTTTGCCACCGAGTCGCCTGAGAGCACTCACTAACAATGATCGCATACCATCAGTAAGATAAGTCTGCTTGAAAAAACTAACTGGATTGCCGTAACTGGTTGCGCTGGCGCGCCCATCATAAACCTGTTGGAGGTCCGCGGCAAGTTCCGCTTCCTCAAATGTTCCTTGTATAAGTTCAACGTTGGGTGGAATCACCTCGCGCCAAGGTTTGAGGTCACCTGCAGCGACACGCGTTTTTGATTTAGACTTGGTTTCCGTATCATCAGATTCTGTCTCAACAGATGAATCAAGTTGCAGCAACTTTGGTTGTGCAGGCTCAAAGTGTTTGTCTCGGAGTTTTTCGACCTTGCCTTTCGCCTCAGATGCATTAATTTTGCCTAGTACCTCGGCGATATGGTACAGAGAGACCCTTGTGTACTCGGGATCCAAATCATCTGTTTCTGGATGTGAGACGTGATTTCGTGCTTGTACGATGATACGTAGTTTATCCTGCACCGTCATATCGGAAGTAAACTGGTCTCCAAAAACTTCGCGTTTCCAATTTCTACGCACCAAATTTGGAAAGTAACCGATGTCAATTGCTGCCTCAGCGTTCCCACCGTTCACCTCCAGGCGATGCTGGAATTCGTTCACTTGGTATGATGACAATGCATCATAAATAGCATCTTCAACACTTCTTCCACGAACACGTTTCAGAGCATTAATAATAAACGGGCGCATTACATCACGGAAGATGTCAAGAGCATCACTAAGTACAGCTCGATTAGGACGTTCTATTGTATTCATAGTTTAACCTCTGAAAAAATCGCATATTGCTGGCAAGGTTCTAACTGTTGATTTGCGCACTCACAGGCACAATTTAACAGATTATGCTACAAAGTGGCAACTTATACCATTTCTGTTAATAAATCTCTCTTTACGTAGAATAAACTTCCAGTTTGTTCTACATAACTACACATTTCTTGAAAACCGGCAATGCTATATCATCATTTAGAAATGGTATTAGGTTAAATAAATCAGATAATCTTGCGTGGGCGTGCTTCAACCCATGAGACAAAGGCGGCAGACGACAAGAATCCCGCTGCGCAGGTGCCGACGATAACAACCATCTGGCATAAAGACAATTTCATCAGTTTTTATCTGTTATTTTCTCGGGATTGCTTTGGGAAGGCAAACGGTAAGGTGTGCATTCTTGGCAATCCTTTCGCATATGAGGTGCTAACCTAAAAGTCCACAAAATAAAGGGATTTTATGCTACAATTAGGTTAGCGCTGTCATACCGTCATTATGGCAGTGCCGCGTCGACTGGTGTTGGTTCCACCGTCGACGCACCTCTCAGAAAAGGAGGCTGCCAGTTAAAAGGATACAAAAAATGGTAAAAAAAGTCAAGAAAAATAACACATATTCATATATTCGCGGATAAGCTTATTGCAACTATTCCAGTGAAAAGGCACTTGAAGCATCAGGCATTACGTTCAAACCGGGGCATGCGAAGTGGACGGAGGGTAAATGGTAGCGGATGTAAGTCGTTTGATAGATGTCAGCAATATCTATAGTGAAATCTAAAAATATCAGGGCACTTCTGGGTACAACGGGCAATGAATTGCCCTACTACGAACGAGGATTTGTTAAAGGATAGGTGCCTACATAATTCTAAATTTTACTATAAATCCATGAGGATTAACCCCAGCAAAAAACAATTCGGCAGCACAAGACAAGACCATTCCTATAAAATATTGCAATGAAAGAGGCGTATCAAAGTGTTGCGTATGCATCATATAAAGCATGGTCAGTGTCAAACCATACCACCACAAGTTGACTGCTCTACAACCGATCAACTGTGTATGCTTCTAACAACGCTTCGTCCAAATCTACGCCGAAGCCCGGAACATCGTTGAGGCTGAAAAATCCATCGTGAGGTACGGGTCGTAAACGGCGATAGAGTTTATTTTCAATGCCGTCGCGGGAGGGACCAAAGGTCTCTGCCATACACGGCATCGGAAGACACGCCGTGAGATGTAAGCCCCACGGCGTTCCCGCTTGATGCAACCATGTTGGGATATTGAGTACAGCGGCTTCGCGGGCAATCCGCAGGCATTCTGTAAAACCACCCGCCCAACTAATGTCCGGTTGAATCATATCTGCTGCCTGCCAACGGAGTAACTCACGAAACCCGTATCGCGTGAACTCATGTTCACCAGAGACGATCCAAGTCGGTTGGACTTCGCGAACGAGTTGTGCCATGCCTGCGTAGTCGTCAAGTGGGATAGGCTCCTCAATCCATTTGAGACGGACATCATCAGCAGCCTCGGCGAAACGGATTGTATAATCTACATCCCAACGGAGATAGATGTCTGCCATCAGTTCCACTTCTGGTCCGATGGCATCGCGTGCGGCGTGTATCATCTCCACGTTTTGTGCGAATCCATTTTCTCCCTCGGCGAGTCCGTTGCGGAGCGGTAGTTTGCAGGCAGCGAATCCGTTCTCTGCGTAATAACCGACATCGGCCCCCGTGGCATAGGCAGGAATTTTAAGGCACGGCGTATCTGTCACGAGACTGTAAACAGGCGCGTCTATAATCTTTCCACACAGGTCAACGAGTGCGAGTTCTATGCCGCTCAAAGCATAAATGACCAAGCCGCGCCGTCCATAAATTGAGGTGATATGATACAGATGCTCCCAAATCTCCTCAACATCAAGCGGATCGCGTCCGATGACGAAGTGCTGAAGGTGTTTTTCAATAACCAGCGCGCCAGCAAGCCCACCACCGCCGAGCCCGTATCCTTTTAAGCCCTTATCGGTCGTTATTTCTACGATTAACGCCCCTGCTTGCGTTGCGAAGGGACCGCGCCAGTCAACGTGCGCCGTCTGGGTAGCAGGTTTCTGCCACTGTCCTTTGGCAAACCCCAAACCGGGCATTGCGCGAGGGTTCAAATTGACGTGCCACGTCCGAATTCCGACGACGGTATGCCGAGTTTTTGCCCGTTCTTTCCACATAGCAGTGAGATTGTTTTCATTCGAGTGCATGACATAATACCATTTCTGACGAATATATCTCTCAATTGTAGCATAAACTGTTGGTTTGTGCCATGTGATGCCCCATCTCATAAAACCGGTAACACAACACGATTTTTTAGAAATGGTATAACCCTTCAAATATCCTATAGTTTAGGAATAGGAGATTGAAAAATCAGAGTCTTTATGAAAGTATCACTCAAAAGCGTTAGCGACGATTACCAAGTCAAGGATATTGACAACACCATCACCATTGAGATCAGGTTCTGCCTCTCCCAACGCATTGGCAACAAGCACTAAGTCGAAAATATTCACAACACCATCTGCATTGATGTCTGCTGCAAGAGGGGTTTCTAACTTTGATTCCGATTTCAGATAAATCTCACCATCTAAGTCGGGTAGTATATGTGAGCGTTGGTCCTCCACACCGCTGGCAACGCCAGACACCGCTTTTGAGAACTCGATCTGCTGTTCCTTTCCACTGCGGTTATAGACCGCCCAGCCGTTGGTGAACTCCCGAATGAACAGCCCCTCAATGCCGTTGTAAGTTTGCCCTTTGGTTTCATTGCCGCCGACAGGACGACCGAGATCGGCATCCCAAAAATCATACCAAATGTGTTCATGGTCAGGTCCGCCGTGAAATCGCTTACCTGTATTGTAAAGTACGTAACCATCAGAGTGTGTTAATCCCATTGTAGTGAATAACCGCATCCAGCGTCGGTTCTCAGGACTATCAGGCGGTTCTGTTCCGATACCTTCACCTTCCAAACAATTGATCTGCGGGGCGCGTAGGTTTAACTCATTCCAGAGTAGTATATCCTCAATTTCAATGAGTTCGAGATAAGTATAACCTTCTGAATGGTCTCTACCAAGTTCCATAAAACTTCCGTCAATGTATTCGGCATAGGCTGTCGGTTTTGATCTACCAGCATTGATAAGTATCAGAAAATCTTCCCGAACTCGGTTCCGAGCCTCACGCAATATGCGGGTTGTTGCAGCGATGATTTCTTCATCGGCGTGAGGAAAGAGCTCTCGGCCGACAAAACCGGTAGCATTCCAAGCAAACCCGTCAAACATAACGCCATCATAAAAGCCACACTCGGCAATACCAACAATCTGTTTGATTATTATATCTTGTAACTCCGGGTTCATAAAGTTTATCATTGGTCCGTTAAGAACCTCACTGTAAACGATTTGACCTTTGTCATCTTTAAGCCAGAAATCGGAGTTAGGTGGATACTTTGATAACTCACCACTACCATTAATAGCAATTGTTACAAGGGTAACTATATTCGGATTTAGAGTAAGAAGCCGATCACGTTCATCTTGGGCAGCTTCTAAATTACCCGCAACCCGAGTCGCCAAGCCGCGTGTGCTCTGACTTGGAGTTGTTTGCCAATTAAGCCCAAAAGTCAGACTGAAAGCGAGATCATGATAATCTATACCGCCATGTTGAGGGAGTCCCGCAATTATGAGACTATCCCACGCCTTAAAAATAGATGGAAACGAGCGTGTTAAGATACGTTCTTCAACAGGTAAAGACGGTATCTTACAAAGCATGTTATACTCAAATGTGGTCAGATTCAAATGCTGCAATGGACTGAAATCCCAGATAGGATTATCTACAATATTTAACACTTCCAACTCGCTAAGATTCGCTAACGGACCGACATCTGTAATGTCATTAGTCTGGAGTATTAGCTTTTTTAAGTTTTTTAATCCAGCAAGTTGTGCTACATCCGAGATTTGACAACCTGCCAAATCTAAGTCTTCTAAATAGATGAGGTTTGAGACCGCGCCAAGGTCGCTTATCGGATTGAATGCACAGTTCAAATATACAAGGGAGGTCAAAGACGCTAATGGAGATAAATCGGAGACTTGATTGCCAAGCAAACTAAGTCCGCGTAGTTTCTTGAGGCTGCGTAGCGGAGATATATCTTGTATTAGATTTATTCCAAGGTTGAGACCCTCTGCCAGATTCTCTGCAAATTCTAATCCATGTATGTGCCTAATCCGTCTGTTCTGTGCCTCAAGATGCGTCAACTGTTTAATATTTTCTTTCGTCAACGACACCTCGGGGGGTAACCCGAGTTTTTCTCGAACCGCGGCGCGCAGGTTCGCATCCGGCATCCAGTCTTCAGCATTTTCTGCGTAGGCGAAAGCGTTGTAGGTAAACACACCTATAACGGATAAAAATAGTAACCTAAACCCTAACGATTTACACAATTTTTCTTTGATGGTCACAAACTTATCTCCTTATTCAAAACGCATTAGCAACAATCACTAAATCCTGAATATTGACAACACCGTCACCATTGAGATCGGGTTCTGCTTCACCAAACGCATTAGCAACAATCACTAAATCTTGAATATTCACGACACCATCGTTGTTCACGTCCACATTGGACCGGAAGTCCGTAAGATTCAATGCAGAAAGTGGACTGAAATCTGTTGCTGGATTGTCCTCAATCCATAACTCCTCCAAATTTGTAAGTCCCGAAAGCGGACTAAAGTCTTTGATGCTATTATGTGAAAGATTCAAATGTCGGAGTTTTTTCAGTCCTGCAAGTGGACTGAGGTCCTTAATGTTGTTAACTGCAAGCCCCAAAACTTGAAGTTCCTTCAGTTCCATGAGCGGACCTATATCCGAAATACCACTATTTTCAAGGGAGAGTCTTTCTAAGTTGATAAGCCCTGATAGCGGACTTATATCAAGATTTGTAACTGGGGGCATGTCTTCTACCTCACGATGCCAGATATGTAATTGGGTGAGATGTGTTAAGTTCGCAAGTGGACTGAGGTCTGTGATACGATTTCTACCCCCGAGGTGTAATTCTTTGAGGGACCTCGCAAATTCTAAACCTGTTATATCAACAATGCCTTTGTGATTTGCTTTCAGAGAAGTCAGTTGTAGCATCTTCTCTTTCGTCAAGGGAGCTGATGCGGGTAGCCCGAGTGCCTCAAGTGCCTCCCGAACCACTGCTTGTAATGCGGCATCCGGCATCCATTTTGATGGGTCCTCTATCGCAATTTCTAACGCTAACACTTTGACGGTGCCATCAACAATGGTGTCGAGTTCTTGTTTTAGATACATCTCGCCATCTAAATCGTGGATGATGTGTGTTGTGCTTGTGATATCACTTGCGACACTGGTGGCTTGTATGGGGAGTTGGATTTTTTGTGGCTTTCCACTGCGGTTATAGACCGCCCAACCGTTGGTGAATTCACGGATAAAAAGTCCTTCACAACCGGCACAAAGTTGTCCCTTCTCCCCGACAGGTTTTCCGAGATCGGCATCATAAAAGTCATACCAGGTGTGGTCCCCGTACTGTTGGTATACTCCGGGAACTTCTTTATATTCACCATATTCACCAGGACTTCTCAAAATGCTATAGCCATCGGAGTGTGTCAGAGACAGCGTTGTCCAGACTCGCATCCAACGTAGATTATCAGGACCATCGGGCGGTTGATTTGCAACACCGTCTGCTTCTAATATATTGATTCTCGGTTCGCGGAGATGTTTCTCATTCCAGAGCAACGCATCTTCAGCCTCAATGAGTCTTTCATAAGTGTAGCCCCCTGGATAACTCACGCCTGTTTCCATACGACTTCCGTTGATCCATTCCACATACCGTGGTGATTTTCTCCGATTTCTATTGACGAGTATAAGGAAGTCATCTCGGACACGCGCACGTATGCCTTTTAAGATGTTTATGTACGCCTCTATAACGACTTCCGCATCAATATTGAAGTGCTTCTCGTAGACACCAATATGGGAAGGTGCCCACGCATCGAAATAAACACCACTAAAGTATCCACATTCTGCAACGCCCACAACTTGCTCTATGACGAGTTGTTGAACTTCTGGGTTTAAAATGTCAAGCGTGTATTCATCCCAAGGCACCTCATTTTTGATCACTTTCCCATCGGCATCTCTCAACCAAAAATCAGAATTTTCAGGCAATTCATCTAATCCGCTGCGAATATGGATCGCGATGGCTGGAAAAAATAACATATTAGGATTTCGCAAGGCGTATTTTTCGTATTCACTCAATACTTCCCCCATTACCTGTCCAGCCAATTGAGTTGACAAACCTTCGGTAGATGCTATAGGTGTCGAATCCCAATACAACCCAAACCTTGTTGAGAAATAATGTATATCGTGTTTCGCTGCGACATTATAGTAATTATTAGAGGTGCCCCAATAAGTCCGCCTTGGCAATGCGATTGAAGGGAAGGTTCTGTTCTGAATCCGTTCCGAGACAGGCGGCAGAAAAGGCGTAATTTCACAGATTTCATCGCGATGTATCTCCAGACCTAATCCCTCCAGTGGACTAAAATCTGTCGTCCAAATCCTTCGAGCTTTCAACTCCCTAAATTTCGGTAATCCTGCCAGCGGACTGAGGTCTGTAATAGGATTGTGTGAAATAATTAGGTGCAAAAGATTCGGCAATCCCGCCAGCGGACTTATATCCGAAATCCTATTCTCAGGCAGACCAAGTTCCTCTAAATGAACGAGATTCGCCAGCGGACGCACGTCTATTATTAAATTATCACCCAGATTTACTTCTCTAAGATTTACAGCAAACTCTAATCCCGTGAGATCGGAAATTCCTCTGCCTTCTGCTATGAATATATGCAAATCTTGCATGTGATCTTTCGTCAAAGGAATACTGGCTGGTAGCTCAAGTGCCTCCCGAACTGATTCACGCAACGCAGTATCAGGCATCCATTGTTCAGCGGGGACCTCCTCGGCATGGCTCACAACGGATATTAGTAATAGAAAAATCCACGCAATATTCTGAAATGCTTGCATTTTCATCAATAGACTCCTCTAAAACGGGTAAATTTAGACTATCGTCTCACCATTTATTAAAGACACAATTTGAGAGCAGAAAACGTGCATAATGGCAAAAAAATGAAAATCTGAGTTTAAGGTGAAGAAATGAGCATGGACAGAAGGGGCGATCTACGCTGGCGTTTTCTCAATTTTTTAATTTAAGCTCACGTTGTATAGGTGAATGTTTATTATAGGGTTCGCCTTAATGGTAGGTGCAGTTTGCGACGACCCCATAGGTGTCAATTTAGCGATTTTTTTCCAGTGCTTTAGCATACATAATATAAACATGCCACCCTTACAGGGTTGAATACTTCTTTCAAACGTATTTCTATAAACATAATGAAGAAATACCCAAGGAAATAAACCCTACGGGACTAAGAGGGTTATGAATCCTCAAGGTTTCCGTGTAGAATCCGGTTCGGTTGGAATGCAGATCGCAAGAAACACCCCAGCAAAAACACCCCCCTTATCAAGGGGGTAGGCGTGTACGCCGCAAAACCGAACCTACCGGTCCTGGGTACCCAGGTGGTTATTTTTTAAAAATTGACACTTATAGGGCAGTTTGCGGCTATCTATGTTTTACGACGGCAGCGCAAAATAACCGATGCCTGTAAACATCCCGACGATCATCCATAGTGCTACCATCACATATTCACCGAAAATTAAGCCGAAGGCGACGGGTCGAATCTTTCGATACGTTGCAGCACCGCCAAATTTCAGTGCCATATATTTAATGAACCACCCGATCAGAATAGACGACCAGAGATGAAACGGTGGATACGTCGCCCCCAGAAGATAACCGATCGGATGCAAGGACCACCAGACGAAATTCTGCCGCATCCAGAGCATAAAGCCAGTAAACCCTGCGCCAGCAATCATACTGTAGACCTCGTCCCATTTCGTCTCAATAGGAAATTGGATGAGATTGTTCATCCGTTGAAAATAGTTCCGCGGTGCGACGACGAAGGACCAACTTTGTAAAAACAACGCACCCTTGCCGTAAATCAGCGTCAATGACGCATAAACAGAGATCAGAATTGCCACAACAATTGCGATGCCCAAAATTGGCACAACGCGTCGGCGTGCGAGTTTCACCTCATCCGCTGCCTTGAAACTGTGCAGGAAGTTTGGCATCATGAACTCACCCCAATCGCGCAGGAAGGTGCGTTGGAAACTCAGGATTGCAAGACTCTTATGCCCTAATGCGTTGGAACCTAAAGTAATATCAATATATTCTGATGGGAAAAAAGGAGCCTGCACCAGCAACAACCCACCGTTGACAACCATCCACGTCAGGACAATAGACGTGATAAAGATAGAGAGCAGCGTCACGACTGCAACCCATGTCGTTATGCCTGCAACAACTAAAAATATCACTAAAGTGATGAATCCGAAAAGAAATCCGAGCAGTGCGATACGATACGAAACAGGTTCGTTGAAGTCGTCTATCGGTTGCCGCGCCAAAGTAGCGGAGGTTGTCCTTGCGTGCCCGAGACCAAAGGTTTTCCTAAAGATTGTTGCAATGTGTTCACGTCCTATCCAGAAAACCGCGGGGACAAAGACGAGATACCCGCCCATCACTTGACGACTACAACTAATCCACGGACCGATACTGAGTCCAATCGCATTCATGATTATATATTGGAGTTTGAAAAAGAGGTAGAAGAACCAGAGACTGAATGAAACTTCAAGTGTCAGTAAAGAGGCAATCCCGATAACTGAAAAATAGATGACGAATCGCATCGCGGGCCACCATCCGAGTGTATGCCACGGTTTCTCAGTAAAGACAGTATAGATATTATAAATAAGTGGAATTTCTGGTACCTTTGGAAAATGCGCGTGCAACCCGTTAATAAGGTGCAGCACCACAGGCAGTGCCATCCCCGCCCATAGGAGTCTGCTTTTGAAAAAGGTGTTGAGCAGTGTACCCCGTGCGGGTTCCGCAGCGAGTTGTACCGGAATCTGAATGAGTGGAAACGAAAACCGTTCACGTTCCACCCACTGCTTTCGGAGGATTGTGGAAAGGCAGAGCGTTGTGAAATAGAAGACAAGGACGAAAAGCCCCCAGATAAGCAACGGCTTGATCCAGATCATCCACGGGACGCTTTCACCTGGAGAAATGCCTTCATAAAAATCTGTTACAGCCCGCGGCTCTGTGATAACAAGCCAGTCAGGGATATGTGGATGGAGCGTTTCGGCCCAATCGTTTTCGGTCGTTGCGAAGTATCGGAGGGCAACAAGAGAGGGCAGCAGAAATTGCAGCAACCCCATTGACGGAATGCCTACTGCCACGATTAGCATCATCCAAATAACAGTTAGTTCGAGTGCGGAGAAGGCAAAACGCCTGCTCCGCATGAACTTACGCAACGGTACATTGACGAGAAAGACCAGAATGAGGAGTCCGAAGATTGAACCGACAGGGAGATGATTGCCGGCAATTTTGGTGTTTTGTAGGAAATAGTTGTTGTAGGGTGTAATTGCACACATTGCCCCTACTAAAAGCAGCCCTACCACAATAGCAGAAAACCGAATTTTTGAATTCGTCCTGCTGTTTTCCCCAAAATTGTCCTTAAAAGTATTAGCAGCCAAGCGTGTATGTGTCCCCCAGTGTTAGAATCGGTTCAAACGTTCCTTTAACCTTCTTCTCTGACTGAAGGGCGGTAGAGGCAGGTTTCCGCATCGACAATACGACCATCAGGTAGCGTATACTGATTCGGGGTGCCTCTGCCCCACGGTTCCTTGAAATCTTGGCTTCGCACTCTATCTGCTGCCATCTGCTCGGCGACAACTTCCCATGAGAACCCGCCCATAAGCTGTTCGTGGAGAGATGCTTCTAACGCCCGATATGCTGCTTGTCCTGATAGGTTCTCAAATTCATCCGGGTCCGTCTCCAAACCGAAGAGAATAGATTCATGTTCAGGGAAGGCGACATACTTATAGCGCGGGGTTCGGAGCATCCGCATGGGTCCCGTGGTCTGGTTCGCCCAATATTCGGTGATTGCGGTGTCGCGCCAATTTTCAGCGTCCCCTGACATAAGGTCTGTTAGATCATCACCATCTAAACCTTCGGGAACAGGGATGCCTGCTCTTGCGCATAATGTTGGGAAAAGATCGTTTAATTCGACAGGTGCTGTTATGCGTGCGCCGTGTGATTGCTGTAGCTGTCTATCCGACACGATTAACGGTACGCGTGCCGCGGCTTCGTAGTAACTGGATTTCCACCACTGCCCGTGTTCACCTGCCATCTCACCGTGGTCCGTGGTGTAAACAATAATGGTGTTATCTAAAAAGCCGTCGCGTTCCAAGAGTGTTAGTAGATCTCCGACAGTCTCATCCAAGAATTCACAACAAGCGTAGTAAGCGGCTCTGGCTTTTCGGGCTTCTTCAGGTGGGATATCCTCCGTATTGAAATTATCTCGCAAACCTTTCGCGAAGGGATGTGTCTGTTCTAAGTGTCCCGGAGGAACATTGGGCATGTCCACATTATCGGGCCAGTATTTATCCAAAAGTCGTTTGGGAGCTGTAAGAGGGAAGTGTGGACGGCTATAGCTTGCGAGGAGGAACCATGGCTGCTCTGCAGGTTGTGATCTCAAGTATTCAAGGGTCTCTTCGTTAATAACGCGTTCTTGCAGAAGACTGCTCGGGATTTCGGTAACGCCTGCCAAGCGTGTCCGTTGTCGTATGCGAGATGGCGGGTTCAACGGGTCAGTTTGGTGTCCAGCATAGCCGCGTAGATCGCCGTAGGGACGAGACTGGAAGCCGTTGTTCTGTTCTTTCCCACCGAAGTGCATCTTTCCGACGAGTGCAGTCGCATAGCCGTGCTGTGCGAAATGTGCTGGCATTGTGAGGTGTTCAGGAAACAAGATAGACCCATTATTCCATGCTGAACACCGATGCGCGTATTGCCCAGTTAGCATACACATCCGGGAGGGGGTGCAGAGCGGTACCTGGCAATACGCGCCCTCAAAATAGGTGCCAGATGCTGCGAGTTGGTCGAGATTCGGTGTTTGGACAATGTCATTGCCTTCATAGCCTATAGCGTGTGGACTATGTTCATCACTCATCAAAAACAAGATATTTGGTTTTTGAGCCATTAATTAAAAATCTCCTTTCGCCGTTCACCACCGCTTTGATTAGTTAATCAGATACGCTCTTTCTCATTTAGTTTACACGACTTTTCTGGGATATTCAAGCGATTTTTTCAGGTAGGGTTCCCAAAGAATTACGTCGGGCGAGCAAATTTAACATGCGATAAATTGCGCAGGTATAGCTTAGCCATTTCTACGGGAATGAAGAAAGGTTTTGAACACATATGGAGCAGACACAGATAAAACCTGTTCAATGTGGAGGCTTTGCTTTTTGGTTCGCTACACCCATCGCGAGTGCTGGCAATACAACCTCAGAAATGTCAAGGGAATAGTCAAAAATTGTCCATCCCGATGCGCTTAAGTTGCGCGAAAGGTAAATCTGCTCGACGACCGCATCTGGTGTAAGCAGCGAATTAGAAGCCGTTGCACCGATACCCGGATAGATGGCAACGTCTTTAGGCATTCGCGCGAGTTGGTTGGTTAACAACTCCGTGAAATAGTCTGTATCTTCCGTATAGTTCATCGGACACACGAAATCGAGGTAACCCGCCTTTGCCCATGCGATCCAATCCTGCCCGATAGTCGTGATACACCCCGGATACCAACCAAAAACCGCAGCAGAAAGTTTGATGTTAGGGTCAGCCTCGCGCAGCCGTTTGTGAAGCAAGCGCACCAAGCGTGTAATCTGTTGTGTGCGCCACTCGGTATACTTCTCACCATAAATCCCTGTTTTTGGTAGGACTGCGGCAGGCCATTCATCAATCTGCAGCCGCGTTGCGCGCACAAATCTTTGACGGCACCCCTTACAGTAGCACGCATGACTTCCCGGATAACGGATATAATCCAGATGGATGCCATCTACATCATAATTCGTTACAATTTCAAGGATGCTCTCCAATTCCAACAGCACATTTTTCGGATGCGAAGGGCAAAGCCAATTGAGCGTTTGCCCCGTTGCCGAGACTTGGGTACGTCCTGCTTCCCGGATTTTTTCAACGAATTCTTTTGGCGCGCCCTCTAAATTCCATGTGATTTTCCAGACATGAACCTCTAAGCCGTGCTTGTGTGCGGCTTCAACGCATTGGGCAATCTGATCGCCGTATTGCACATACGTTTTGCTCTGTGGCAAGATTTTACTCGGATAATGTGCGACACCTGCCCATGCCATGTTTGGGAGTATTATGTTAATCCCTGCAGATGCTAACGCTTTGGCAGACCGTTCCCAGTCTCCCGGGTAGGCACCAAGTCCGGAGTGATTCCATACTGCGCGTCCTTCGGTTTCAACACTTACGTGCGATAGGAAATAGGCTTTTGAGAGTTCTGCGCGACTCGCGCGAGCGATCGTTATTGCTGTATTGTAAGCCTCAGTCTCATATTCAGCGCGCGCCCGCCTCATCAAATCCGTTCCAGCTTTTAATGCCTGATCCGCCTCGGGGACATTGCGCTGTTGAACAAATTGCTTCAACGCTGCGAGATCTTTGGTGTGTCCAATGGTCGTCATCGCCGCTATCGCCTGTTCAGCAAACGTCCGCCGAAATTCGGGAACGAGATGTCCCAAGAGCGCAGCGAGCATCTGCATTTTGCGTTGGATGTCATCTGGTAGGAAAATATGGCTGAAAAAGACCCCCGCCTTCCCTACAGATAGTGCTGGTAAACCCGTAGATTCGCCGTTTGCATTGTGCCAGTACCCGATAATTTTCGTATCGGGTGTTGTCGGTTCTGCCACTGTAATGTTCCACGATGCTTGCCTGATAGATGCTGGCATATCCAGTATATCGGGAGCGTTCAGTTGAATTGAAGCAAAATGCCCAGGAGCCTCTTGTTTTAGCCAATTTGTTTGACGCAAGCCAAGGAGCGGTGCCACTGTATCGGGTAAAGTATAGGTCACGAACAGTTTACCACCACTTGCTACGAAACTTTTCAATAAGTTCGCAGTTGGCGGTGTGATCACGGGGTTTAGTGGGAGAATAATCAATCGCCGGGATTTGAGTTGTGCTTCAGAGAGCGATGCTTCCTCCAACGTGACAGCGGTTAATCCAATGCCGTTGAGCATCCTGTCGAATCTTTTCGCGACAGAACGCGCATATTGAACATCACCTTCTGATACCTGTGGCGTGGCTTTCGGTAAAACAATCGCAATTTCTGCTTGCTGTGCTTCAGCAAGACACAATCCGCCAATAAGACACCAAAGCAACATACACGCGAAAAGGATTGTTGTGACTGAACATGATAAGTATTGACTTGCATATCTGCTCAAAAACATTATTTGTTCCTCTCAACACGCTTAGCGGCAAATTTTGGACTCCCAGTTTTAACAAAAGGCACTTCACCTGTCTTCCCTAAAAATCTATCAACACCTTCTGCAATAGCAGTGGCAATTTTATATTGATAAGCCGTTGTTGTGAGTTTCTGTCCTTCTACTGGATTTGACACAAATCCGGTCTCAATAAGAATAGCAGGTACCTTTGTTCCAATTAAAACAACAAAACGCGCGTGCTTCACACCACGGTCGACCGCCCCTGTGGTTTGGACTAACGCTTGCTGCACGTGTCTTGCCAAACGTTTACTGTCCTCGCTTTTGCTTTCGCGAATCAATTCTGTTAGCAGCGTCTCCAACTCTTGGATACTATAGCCGGAGTTGGCATTTTCCCGTGCTGCGATTTTTTCTGAGGCTTTATCCGTACTGGTGACATCCAGATAATAGGTTTCGATTCCCGTGGCACTCGAACTTTCAGCTGCATTGGCATGGATGCTCAGGAAAAGATCTGCTTTATGTCGCGTCGCGAATGCGGTACGCTCTTTAAGTGGGATAAAACGATTGGTATCACGTGTCATTAACACGGTGTAGCCTTTTGCGGTTAAAATCTCGCGGAGTTTTTGTGAGATACTGAGAACAATACCTTTCTCTTGAAGATTGTTACTTCCGAGCCCTCCTGGGTCTTTGCCACCGTGTCCAGGATCAATAACAATGGTCTTCGCAGTCAACCCAAATTCACGGGTCAGTGATTCCGGCATTAATGGTTCAGGGTCTGGCGGCGGTGCTGTCGGTTTTGGCTGTTGAGATTGTTGTTTAGACGGATGCTGTGGTTGTGTTTGAACCGTACTGTTTTTAACAGGATTTGAACGCTCACCGGGTTTAGGTTGATGTTGTGGTTGGGTTTGAACGCTGTTTTCATCACGTGATATAGCCGATTTTTGTTGCGTCTTGAGTGCTTGCAGTTCATGAGCGGCAGCAGTGCTAATTTTCTGATTTGTTGAAGAATCAGCAAGAGTGTCATAGAACGTCTTGGCACGTTTTCCATAACCTTGCCTTGCGTACGCACGCGCCAATTCTAACTTGGCAGGTTCCGCTACTTGGGAATCCGCATAACGGTGCCCCACAAGTTGGTATTGCATGATAGCCTCATAATCGTCGTTGATATAAGCGTAGCAACGTCCTAACCAGTAGTGAGCAAGCGGTATGTATTTCGAGTTAGGATAGGTGTGAATCAGTTTTCGGAGTGCTTTAATCGCGTGCTGCGGTGCTCCGGTGTCCCCCACCTTGAGGCTCCACATCCAACTTGAAGCGATGCCGTATTGTGCGTCATCTGCTGATAGCCCTTTGGGATCTGCATCAATCACCTTTTGGAACTCCGAAACAAGCGCACGCCATTCGATAACAGTAGCAGGCGTTGTACCGGTTGCATACGCATGATGGCGCAGTGAAGCCTCTTCATATAACGAGACTTGTTTATAACCCGACATGCCCATACACCCAGCCAATATTGCCAGAGAGAGTCCCAGCAGACAGGAACAACACGTCTTCATAATTTTTCTCCTCTTACACGATGTTTATTTTCTGATTTCTTTAGTATGCCATAAAATAAAACGAAATATCTACATTTTTCGTTACTAAATTGTGCTATCACGATAATAGTCAGCAATCAGTGGGAGTCGTGACCGGGAAGTCGCTCTTACAGTGAAGGATATAGAACTGAAAATCTAAAATTTCGGAAAACTGAATGTCCCTACCAACCACATTTCCCCGTTGACCCGCATTATAATCTGTGCTACACTAACATTTCAAACTGATTCTGAATAGAACGGCAGGCAACCGATGGAACTGACTCCGCAAGAAATCCAACTGTTTCGTCATAACGGGTTCATCAAACTTCCGACCCAACTCTCTACCGACCACGTAGTGGCATTAAAAACGGCGGCATTGAAGGACATGGCGGAAGCCGTAGAACCTGTGGTAAAACAAAATGACAGAATCGTCCGAATTTCCGCAGTATGGGAACGTGGCGGCATTTTCCGAGAAACGATTACTTGTGATGAAATTCTCAATCCTTTGGAATCGTTACTGGGCCCAGATATAGAATTTTTACTAAATCGCCATAATCATGTCTATCTTCGAGATGCGGGTTCAAGCCATTCGCTTGCGTTACACCGAGATGTCCGCCACTGGTCTCGGACAATCGCGACTGTTCTCGTCTATCTGGAAGACACAAATCTTGAGAATGGGTGTACACGGATCGTACCTGGATCACACCATTTGCCTGCTTTCGCTAATCTCAAAGATGATGGGGTTCGAGAGATTGCTGCGAGTCAAACGATCCCGTTACCGATGCCGGCAGGCGGCTTGCTCGCTATTGATAGCATGATCATCCATTCAACCGGAATCAACCACACAGATCGGACACGGATGAGTATGACGCTCGGCTATCATAGTGCAGACGAACTCGCTTCGGGAGACAACCCGAAGAAGGTACTTGTCCGTGGTGAGCGACCCTATCGCGGAAACGACAAGCCAAGAGAATATTAGCATTAGTGCGAAATTTGTTCTGCTATTGAAGTCCCTTGCCAGTAAAAAAACTATTTTGATAAGGGTTATTTTATATCGTTTTTTCGGGAAAAAGCAATTTTTTCTTGACAAACCCGGAACTATGTGGTATACTTAATAATGTCTTTGCTGTAGGCCCCAGGTTCAAGTCCTATCTTTCTACCTGCGGTGATTACCGTGAAATGAAAAGCCTCTCGATTACGAGATTGAAATGGGCGGGTAGCTCAGGTGGCTAGAGCGACAGCCTTACAAGCTGTAGGTCACAGGTTCAAGTCCTGTCCCGCCTACCTGTAGTGACTGTCGTGAAACGAAAAGTCACTCGATTACGAGATTGAAAGTTTTATGGGCTCGTGGCGCAGTTGGTTTAGCGCGCCTGCCTGTCACGCAGGAGGTCGCGGGTTCAAGTCCCGTCGGGCCCGTTTCTATTATGCTACGCCGAATTAGCCACAGGTTGTGCTCTACAATGCTGTGGTTTTTTCGTTACAGGACAGTTACCATTAAAAGATGCTATCCATGCGAACGATACTGAAGTATCGGGGGCAAACATGCGAACTGAAAGACCACCTGACACATCCATTTTCACTGAATACGATGAGGCTATTCGGCTTAATCCCGATGCTGCTGATGCTTACTTCAATAGGGCGTTTGCAAAGACACAGCACTACCAACATCCGGCTGCTATTGCGGATTTTGACGAAGCGATACGGCTCAACCCAAATTTCGCCGAAGCTTATTTCTATCGGGGCTGTTTAAAGGACTACTTAGCATCACGCGAGTCTGTGCTTGCTGCGCGCCATGCGGCACGACGTTCCGCGATTTCGGATTTTGACGCAGCGATCCAATTAGACTTGGATTTCCGTGAACGACTTCATGCCTACTACAGGCGTGGACTCATAAAATACAACTTAGACCGATATGAAGAGGCGATTGTCGATTTCGACGAAGCTCTCAGGCTCATAAAACAGGGGGATCCTGAGTGCCTCACCGCTGAAATCCAGGAATTGAGAGCGGAAGCAGAAGGCGTGCTGAACTTTTATGAGGAAGGAATTGCCAGTATGGCTGAACGGATCCGGCAGAACCCCAAGAACATCAGAGATTACAAAATTCGAGGCGAAACAAACGGTTTTTTAGGACGCATGCAGGCAGCGAAATCGGATTTCCAGAAAGTCTTAGAACTCACAACCGACAAACAGGTTATAACAGAGATAGAACGCCATCTTCAAGCACTTGACAATCCCGATTATTGGCAGCAATATAGTTGGCGTACTGGATGCTAATTACAAAGACAGTTATAGATCGTTTTTAATAAATCTAAAAAACGGAGGAACGGCACCCTCGTGATTGACCTTAAATTTATTCGCGAAAATACCGAAGATGTCCGCCAGATGTTAGCAGATCGGCATACTGAGGCTGATATGGATCGGTTGGTAGAACTGGATACACGCTGGCGTGAGAATTTGACACACACCCAATCCCTCAAAGCGCATCAAAACCAAGTCTCGCAACAGATCGCGGAGCGCAAAAAGGCGAAACTGGATGCGACAGAGACGATCGCGGAGATGCGGGAGTTATCCCAAAAAATCAAAGAACTCACTGCTGAAAACAACGATACAAAAGCGGAAATAGACGCTATTCTGCTGACAATCCCAAATATGCCAGAGGCGAGCACGCCTGTTGGCACCAGCGAAGATGATAACATCAAAATTAAGACTTGGGGCGAATTGCCCAATTTTGATTTTGAACTGAAACCGCACTGGGAAATTGCTGAACAGTTGGATATTGTCGATTTTCAACGCGGTGCTAAGGTCGCGGGCAGCAATTTTGTGCTTTTCAAAGGCTTAGGGGCGCGGTTAGAACGTGCGCTGATTCAGTTTATGCTTGATCTACATACGACACAACACGGCTATACTGAAGTCTCACCACCGTTTCTCGCCAACCGTCCTACGATGACAGGGACAGGGCAGCTCCCAAAATTTGAGGCAGATATGTATCGGTGTGACAGGGACGAAGAGAACCCGGACAGCGATCTATTTCTCATTCCGACGGCTGAAGTTCCTGTGACAAATCTTTTCGCTGACGAGATCCTCTCTGGCGACGATCTGCCTATTTACTATACTGCCTATACACCGTGTTTTCGACGCGAAGCGGGTGCTTATGGCAAGGATACACGCGGCTTACAACGTATCCATCAATTTGATAAAGTAGAGATGGTGAAGTTCACCACGCCTGAAACCTCCTATGCTGAACATGAATCACTCTTAGCGAATGCTGAGAGCGTCTTGCAGGCACTTGGGTTGCCGTATCGCGTCGTGCAACATTGCACGGTGGAACTCGGTTTCGCTGCTGCGAAATGCTACGATATTGAGGTGTGGGCACCTGCTCGACAACGGTTTTTAGAGGTCTCTTCCTGTAGCAATTTCGAGGCGTTCCAAGCCCGTCGTGCGAATATCCGCTATCGTCCGGAACCCGGTGCGAAGCCAGAGTTTGTTCATACGCTCAACGCGTCCGGTACTGCACTGCCGCGCGTCGTCATCGCCCTCCTTGAGACATATCAGAATCCAGATGGCACAGTCCGTATCCCTGCGGTGCTACAGCCTTATATAGGGGGTCTGACACAGATTGGGGGATAATCGAGGATTCAGACCATGAAACTCAACTACTATCCAGAAACCGACTCGCTGTATATCAATTTGTCTGAGCAGCCCAGTGTAGAGAGCCAAGAAATCTCAGAGAGCATTCTTCTTGACTATGATGCCGAAGGTAGGCTTGTTGGCATTGACATTGATAATGCCAGCCATAAAGTTGAAATGGAGAAACTGATTCTCAGTAAGATCCCTGCCAAGGTTGAAATAGCGAGCGCATAGGGATATTTAATTTCCTTATTTGGGTTTCGCACATTTTGCGTGCTTCCGTATTTCGCTTAAATGAGACATCTTTTGGGTGATAAAAATGGCAAAGAGTATCAATGAGAAAGTTAGCACTGTCCTAAAGCAAAATACCTTTTGGTTTGAGGATAGAGTGTTTGAAGAAAAATACGAAGCACATATTACCGGTTTACGAGATACTTTGCTTGTCCTGAGAAATCAAATTCAAAACCAAGGTCTCACCAAAGAGTTAATCGAAAACTTACTTTTAGAAAAAACAAACGGATTAAAGGTTTTGTTGGCACTGACAGGATTTTCTAACGAAACCTTTAAGCGGTTGATTACTTTCATTAGGGTTATTGACGATGAAGAACTTTCAAAACTTTCCTATCGAGATCAATGGCTTGGGGAAGGAGAATTGGACACATCTACGGTAACAGAGTGGCAGGATACACAAATTGAAACGAAAATCCGAGAGTGTGCTAATTTTAGAAAAGGTATTGTTAATCTTTTTTTTGAGGGTTCTACGGTTCCTGTGATTTCCGAAACACTTCCACTTTTCGAGCTAAAAAAGTTGGGCATTTCTAAACTCAGTTTTGAGGTTGAGGCGATGATAGATACATTGATTCGCTATAAAGAGAAGGGTTCCTACTCCGGTCAGTCTCAGAATAACGCCGAAGTCGTTATTCAAGAACTCTTAGATAAGATGGAAATCAGTTTTGAAAAAAGTGTGGATCTGAATAAGTTAAAGGAGCACGCTCCGAACCAAAAGCGCACGATGGATTTTATTATTCCAAACCGGGAAAATCCTCAAATTGTTATTGAGGCATCGTACTTAACAACTACCTCCTCGGGCCAAGGTGATAAAGCAAAAACGGAAGTTGCAGTGAGCAAACTCATTACTAAACATTATCCTAACGCGCATTTTTGGGGATTTGTTGATGGTATTGGGTGGTATGTCCGAAAAAAGGATTTGGAAAGGATAGTTGGGGCATTTGAAGATGTCTTTACTTTGAAGGAAGCAGAACTCAAACGTTTTAGCGAATCATTAACTGCTATTTTGGGATAGCATTGTGTTGATAAACACTCGAAAATCATTTAAGGTGCCTTATGGAAAAACACATCAATAAAATTGTTCACGGCGATTGTATAGAAGTCATGCAGGAGATACCTTCAGATAGTATTGATGTTACATTTGCTGATCCGCCGTTTAACCTGAAAAAGAAATACGGAACCTATAAAGACGAAAAAGAGACAGACGATTATCTTAATTGGTGTAAGCAGTGGATTATGGAGATGGTGAGAATCACAAAACCGAGTGGATCCATTTTTGTTCACAACATCCCGAAGTGGCTTACTTATTATGCCGGTTTCCTAAACGAAGTCGCAGATTTTCGACATTGGATCGCATGGGACGCGCCAACTGCTCCGATGGGCAAAACTTTGCAACCGTCGCACTACGGCATCCTGTTTTACGCGAAGAATCAACAAGAAAACAAATTTTATGAAATTCGCTATCCGCACAGACGGTGCCGGAAGTGTGGGTATTTGTTAAAAGATTATGGTGGGAAAAAGAAGATTTTGCATCCCTTTGGTCCCCTCGTTTCCGATGTCTGGTCGGATATTCATCGTATCCGACATAATAAACATAGGGACCCACATCCATGTCAACTCCCTATTCATCTTTTAGAACGTCTCATTCTGATGAGCACGGATGAAGGGGATATAATCTTAGACCCATTTATGGGGACCGGTACAACAGCTGTTGCGGCCGCAAGATTGGGCAGAAAAATTATCGGTATAGACCTGGATCCGCAATATGTAGAAATTACACAAAGAAAACTGGAGCAAGAATCCGCAAACTCTAAGATCGGCGATATATGGGTGAGTTTCCATCGCGGTGAAATCATCACAATTGCTGACAAAGACTGGGATATGTTAAAGGCACACTTTGTGATTCCAGAAGACATGAGACATATCGATTTTGAAAAAATTAAAACTGGTAGCGCAGTAGTCGCAACGTCGCCTCAAACATCACAACTTCACTTGGAGCTCCAAGAGGAAGAATGCGACTGCTATTAGGTATTGTCCCCACACCGTTTGTTCGGAATCAAGCATCAGATGCCATGCGCGGGCGAAGCACTTTTAACTCTTTGAGAAGTACATCTCTTTTCTCTATTTCGTCCTGACTGAGTTGTTCAGCATCTTCAGCGTTTGTCTTGACCGTAAACCCTGCATCCCTAATCATCTCCATTGTTCGCGATGCTGCCGAACCTTCCGCATTTAAGTAGCCATCAATAAACATCGAATTTGCTGGATAGAGTGCCATTACCTCCATACTGCGTAGATAGTGTTCTCTACCCGCAGCAACCCTTATCTCTGCACGTGGATTCAAGAATCGGTACAGACACAGGACTCGGAGACAATAATCCGGCGTTAAAGTAGTAGGCACACTCCGCGGGTTCTCCGTAACGGATTCCGATAACTCCGTACCAGATATCGGTAAGAAAAAATTGACCGGAAGTGAGGCAACCTCAAGCTGACGGAGTGCCTTGGCAACCTTAATCAAGTCATCTGTATCCTCACCCATCCCGACGATTACACCTGAACAACAAGCGAGTCCAGCCGTTTGTGCGGCTTGTAGCGTCTCCATCCGATCCTGATAAGTGTGCGTGCTACAGATATTCGGATAGTGGGCTTCGGAAGTATTCAGATTATGGTTCAACCTATCCAATCCTGCTGCCTTGAGGATATGAGCGGATTCCCCATCAATCAGTCCGGCAGAGAGACACACTTCAATCGGATATCGGGCTTTTACAGTATGAATGAGCTCCGCGATATGTGATACCCGCTTTGGCGAGGGCCCGCGTCCACTCATTACAATGCAGTAACGATACGCGCCAGATTCATAAGCGCGTTTCGCTTCTTCCAGAATCTCAGCATCAGGTTTTAAGGGATACGCCTCAATATCTGTCGTTGCTGAGCTTGCCTGTGCGCAATAGCCACAATCCTCTGGACAGTAACCGTTCTGCGCGTTGTTGAGAATATGGAGTTGAACCTCGTTTTGGAAGTAGGTCTTGCGAACCCTATATGCAGCATCCAATAGCGGAAGTAATTCCACGTCCGACCCAGTGAGTATCTTTTCACAGCAAGCATCGGAGAGCACTTCACCTTGGAGGCTATTGGTGATCAATTCGTTATAAAACATTACATCCATCATTAAGTTTTTCTTGGCTTTAACAGAATATAATACGAGTGTGTATTTCTTGTTTTCATGTATGACTAAACGTCCCACGCAATATCAGAAGCGTTAAAAACCGGACCCTCGGTACAAACACGTTGGTACTCAATAGTGTTTGTGTCAATGCGGACAGGACAAACACAGCCGAGACACACCCCCATCGCGCATCCCATCCGATTTTCCATGGCAATTTGCGTTGGCACTTCAAAATCAGCAGTTATTTTTGCGACAGCAGAAAGCATCCCGTGTGGTCCACACGCATAAACTGTTGGACGTTGCCAAGCGGTATTCTCAAGCAGGTCCGCGAGGATGTCAGTAACATACCCGTGATGCCCGATACTTCCATCGTCTGTAGCTATATGCACTTCAATATCAATGGATTCTAAATCTTTCACACTTAAAAGTCGAGCACAACGCTGAGCACCGACCAATCCAAGTGTCTGTATATCGTTTTCACGCAGTGCCACAGCCAGTAACATGAGTGAAGCAATACCAGCACCACCGCCCACAAGGATTGCGGGTTCAGGTTTTACAGTAAAATCGAAAGTATTGCCGAGTGGCCCCAGGACATGGAGTGGTGCGTCTTTCGGCATCTCCGACAACCGTTTCGTCCCCTCACCAATAATTTGATAGAGCATTGTTATCTCACGTCCTTCCACTGTATAGATTGTGAAAGGTCGGCGGAGCAGCATACCCGTATCTTGCGAAATCATCACATGGACGAACTGCCCTGGGTGTGCGTGCTGAGCGATTTCGGCACACTCACAACGTAACAGATAATGTGCCTCCGCTACCGCTTCGTTTGAGAGAATAACGGTCTGGCGATCATAAGTGCTCAATAAACGGTCATTTGGCATAGCATATATGTTACCACGAAAAATTGGATATGGCAAGACTATTCCGCGCTCACGTTTTTTTACTATCTTTTTAAGAATAAGAGTATCTATAAGAATTAGAACAATATTCTGTTTTTGTAATTCCACACCCACTGGTTCTGGCGGCGAAGAATTTGCTTGCAATTTTTGGGAATTATGCTATGATTATGCTCCAAGGAGAACGACAGATAATGAAAAATGTATTAAAGTTCAACAATAATCGGCGTTTCAAAATCGTGCAATTTACCGATATTCATTGGGAGAACGGTGAATCCGCTGATCAACAATCCGCAGCCCTGATGACACAAATCGCATCAGCAGAATCTCCGGATTTAATTGTGTTGACAGGCGATATTTTATCCGGTGCTGGCTGCGATGACGCCGCTGATTCCCTCCGAGAGGTTGTTAAAATTGTAGAGGCGTGCGGAATTCCGTGGGCAGCGGTTTTCGGCAACCATGATGACGAAGGCAATGCAGATCGTCACGCGTTGATGGCAGTTATGCGAGAAAGCCAATTGTCACTCTCAGAACCAGGTCCTGAAGAGATACCTGGCATCGGAAATTACGTGTTACCCATTGAGAATTCTGAAGAGAACGTATCTGCTGCGGCGCTTTATTTCATCGATTCTGGTAGTTACGCGCCAACAGATATTGGTGGCTACGATTGGATTAGACGCGAACAAATTGTATGGTATCTGCAAGAATCCGCGAAGTTCACCGCTGGCGCGGGACATCCGCTTCCTGCGCTTGCCTTTTTCCACATCCCAATTCCAGAATATGACGAGGTGTGGGATTTTCATACCTGCTACGGTGTGAAATATGAGAACGTTTGCGCGCCTCAGGTGAATACCGGATTTTTTGCTGCGATGCATGAAGCCGGCGATGTCATGGGTACTTTTGTTGGGCATGAGCATATCAACGATTTCTGGGGTGAGCTCCACGGTATTCGTCTCTGCTATGGTCGTGCCACTGGCTACAATACCTATGGCAGAGAAGGCTTTCCGCGCGGTGCCCGTGTGATTCAGTTAGAGGAAGGCACTCGGCAATTTGAGACATGGCTCTATCTCGACGACGGCACTATAATCCATTCACAACCCGAGCATACACCGCTCCAACGCACTTTTACTGAGGATTAAGAGATTATATTACAACTAATAATCAGACTTAACAAATTCAGGATTTATTTTACAGGAGGGAACTGTGAGAGCAAATTCTCAAATCTCGGTTCGACACGAAGGAAAAATCGCTATATTTGACATCACGGGGTACCTTACTGACGCGTCTGAAGCTATTTTGAGTGACGCTTACGCTGATGTGGAGGTTCAAGCCGCTGAAAAAGTGCTACTTAACTTTGAACGCCGTAGTTTTATTACAAGTAGTGGGTTCGGTGAGATTATCAGATTACTTTGGAAGATGCGGGAGAAGGGACAAGTGCTACGTGTTGCCCACCCATCTACGCAAGTCCGGAATATTTTTAACACTATTGGTCTAACACAAAGCATCGGTGTCTTTGAATCCGAAGAAGAGGCACTCGCAGACTTCTAATTTATTTTCCCGTTGCTCGGGGCTTGATTTATGGAAAAAGGGTATACATATTCATATTTAGTATTACCCCGAGCAAACTCCACAGACTTCCAGCAAGGAACTGACCGAACACGAAACCCAAGAACAGTGGTAACGCTTTGCGATAGGCGCGTACCCCACCGCCTGCGAAGAGTACCTGCTTAAAGAGCCATCCGAAAAAGATTGAGAACCACATCCAACCGATAGCCCAACCGTTACCAACAGCATAACCGACAGGATAAAACGGCCACCATAAAAACTGACGTTTTAGGAATGTCAGCACACCCGTGAACAGGAAACCAAACGCTATATGTTGCATAGCCGGTAGATTCGGTGCGCGTGGTGCTATAATCCAGCTTTGTAAGCGGTTAAATTCACCAACACCCCAACGTGCAAACCTATATTCGTAATAGAGTGCCACATGTCCAACAATGGAAACGATTGTTCCCACGATTGATGCCACAATGAGTGCCACAACCAACCGGTTCTCATGCAATCGGAATTGTCTACCGATTTTAAACGCCTCTAACTGATGTGGCATCGGGTGGCATCGGTATCCATACGCGAGCCACGACAATAGCGTTGTGTTGGTTAGATTTTGCGCGCCTAACGGACGACTTCCTCCGAATAGTAACATAATCCTGTCGGGGTGCATATTGTGTAATTCATGTGTTGGGGGGCCGAGTTCCGCTCGCATACGCGTCATTCCGATGCATAACACCAAATAGATCCCGAAATAGCCGAGCGCGACCCATGGCGAAAGTCCAGCGAAATACCAAAATGCCAATACGGCTGCCATACCGATTATCAATCCGAAAACAGCAAGCCGGTACAAGCCATCTTTCGACCGAAAGGAGAAGACACCGCTAAGTATCTCCCAAACTTGTCGCCGACTTGTAACGAGTGCGAGTGCCCCAATGCCGAGCCAGGCACCGCCGCGTTGCTCCGTCTGTAAACCGATAGCAGTCGTCCACCCTGTTGCACTGAAAAAGACGCGCTGCGCGCCCCAAAACAGATAGAAAAACCACAAGGACAACGACAAGGACAACGGCATGAGGTATCCAAACCCTATCGCGAACGGATAGACATAGATCGGCAAGCGTCCCACCGCGTTCCACGGTCGGTCAGAAAAGTAGAGTTGATATTTGATTTTCAGCGAAGGTATCACAGGGAAGAGATAGTTTAATCCTGCCAGAATCTCTAACCCAAATGCGATTCCGAAACCGAGCCAAATGAGTTTATTCCGAAAGAGCGCGGATGTGTTGCCGAGCAGCTCAACAGGCAGCGTTGTTAAGGGGTAACTCAATTTCTCGTGGTCAATCCACTGTTTCCTGATAATAATGTTGACGCAAAGCATCATAAACAGGAGCACAATTACCAATCCGCTCCACGCTACAATGGGCCACAGCCATGCCGCCATATACTGTTCCTGCCAAAACGTATCATCTCCTTCAAAGTAGCCTTGTAGTATACCGCGATCCGTAATCGTTAGCCATGTCGGCATGAATCGGAAAAAGAGGTCTGCCCACTCATTTTCGGGTGTTGCGAACCATCCGGCATTAGCGATCATCGGTACTAACTGTCGAACGATGTCGTGTCCTGCAAGTGCTGTTGCCACGGATACCATTATATATGTCAACGCGAGTTCACGCGACGTTGGGGCGAAACCTTTGAAAACTTTTTTAAGAAACGGGGTAATAGCAGCCAGGAAAAAGAACGTGAAAAGGACAGTCGGGAAAATCGAAAAATCTGTGAGTTCCCACACAACACGGTTTTCTGCGGAGATAATCCAATAACAGGTGAGGATAATGAGTACTGAGCCGAAGACGAGCGTCCCGAAAAGAAAACGGAGTGCTGAGGGTTTCTGGTCGCTCTCAGTAGTGCTTTGTGATTTGTGCTGCATAGTTATAGTATACCATATTGGTTGGTGTTGATGCAACGAGATGTGTTGAAAGAGGCGCGCAGCTTCAAAACTTCAAGATTGCCTACGACTTCGCTTTGTGTTATAATAAACACAACTTTAACTTCATAGACAAGGAAAAAACATGCTGCCGCGCGTCTTGAAAAATGGCGATCGACTTCCTGACATCAATAAGATACTCGTCATCCGCGTTGACGGCATCGGCGACTTGCTGAACTCAACACCGGCAATCGCGTTGTTAAGGGAAAATTACCCATCCGCGGAAATAACAGTATTGGCGCGTCCGCTCAACGCCCCAGTATTAATGGGGAACCCTGATGTAGATCGGGTTCTCATCTTTGACCGCGCTGGAAAGCACAGCGGGATCTTAGCACGACTCCAATTTTACCGTGAGTTACGCCGTGAACAGTTTCAACTCGCCGTTGCCATGCAGACAGCAATGTGGTCGCATCTTGTGGCTTTTCTTTCCGGTGCGCCGTACCGCTTAGGACGCTATCAGAAACGCTTCAGATCTACCCTCACCCACGCGTGGCGCGGTAAATACCGAAAAGGTGAAACCCATGAAGTTGACAGAAACTTGGAACTGGTCGGATTAATCTGTAAAGGAGAAGGCAAACGGGAACTCATCTTCC
>PYIY01000107.1 GCA_003635195.1 Candidatus Poribacteria bacterium
GCTTGTCGGCTGACCTGTAAACCGAGCGTGGTAGCCGTTTCAGTGAGTTGCTGATAACTCGCCTCTGGGTTTTCTAACCACCCGAGAACGAGGATTTGCGTCAGTAGACTCCCTGTGAGTTTGCGTTTTCTTTTCACGCATCCGGTATTTATCGCAGCTTCATCTGGAACAGTTTCAAGGATGGTTTGCATTTTATTAGGCACTTGTTGTAAAATGGACATTGGAAATACCTCTTTTTTTGTAGAAATAACCACTCTAATCTTTTTCTACATTATACAAGAGGTATTTCCGATTTACAGCATTTTTCTGAGAAGAAAAACACACTTATTTTCCCTAAATTGACACCTATGGTGCGTTGTGAACCCCTCTCCACTCCGATAGGCGGGTGATGCCAAGTAAAGCGTTGGCACGAAGGCACACACCCAGACGGCATATAATCCTAATCCTTCCTCCTTTTCAGATGTGAGGAATCTCCAAAGTTCCATAACAAGGATGACACTCACGAACACGCCGAAACCTTCCCAACTCAGACCCCCAAGGAAAACAGAAAAACCTGAAGCGAGTGTTAGGAGCAGTCGCCTGCGGGACGACTGTGTCTGGCCGGACGCAAGATAGGTTATAACTGCGAAGATACCTAACATCAGACACCAACTGTCTCTGTCACTGAAGCTAGCGGCACTGCGTTCAATGGTACCGGGGAGAGTTGCTAAAAATATGCCAACGACGCTTGAAAAGAGCCATCCAAAGGTCCGATAAAGAAAAAGGCAAAGCACAACCAACCCGAACACAAAACAGACAGCCGGCGAAAACAGTGCGACCTGATAGAGTGAGACATTCGGAATGACAGTTGTGAGTGCTTTATGCGTGTAAGCGACACCGTAAGCATACGCATTCAGGCTTTGTCCATAGTCTCTACCGAGAGGGAGCCAGCGGCGCATATCGCGCGCGGGCAGCTTCCCCTGTTCAGACACGATTTGGGCTTGCCAATAGTGAAGATACGGATCGTTTCCAGTAAATTGTCCCTCTGGAATGTTCGGAACACCCTGAATGCGAATATAGAAGGCAACGAAGAGAATAATACCTAAGACTGCCCACGGCAGCAAAGCGCGAGCAGGCTTCCAAAGCGGTTTTAATTTTTCTAAATATTTCATTGTGTCCCTACAAATGGAAGGCGTACTGCCAACCCAGGATGAGCCGCCATCTCGTTTTCAATTGTGTGCCGGTGAGGTTTTGATACAGCGGCATCTGAAACTCAACAGCAAGCCGTTGCCCAGCAAAGGTGCCCGTTGGAACCATCAGATTGCTTGAAATCGCAAAATCGAGTCTTTGGCCGCCGCGCCAGTCAGGACGATGGCTCGGACTCATAAGTAGATTCAACTCTGGATGGCTTCCCGTGATATTTCCCGAATGCGTCCAGAAAAATCTACCGCTCAGACTGATCCAGTCACTGAGTCGTCGCGCCCCCCATGCAGTCACTAACACTGCAGTGCCGTGTCGGTACTCTTGTGAATTGGTATGCAATGGAAACGTGCCGCGCAATTGACTGCCATAAGACCAGTTCCTGTGATATCCAAAAAGCGTGACTCCTGGACGCGCTTGAAAAGAACCGCTCCCGAGCTGCATCGGGTAGGGGAGCAGGTTTCCATCCGCTCCTTTTTTTGAAATAGAACCGGTGGGAAGTGAAACACCGATGTTTCCAAGAAGTGTGAAGTGTGGTCTTTTCCAGAGCGTGAGCAGCCCCTCAAGCTTGGCATCACCAACGCCCGAACTTGACATTTCATGATGTCCAACAAGGTGCCCATGGTGTCCTTCTTTGTGAAGATGTGCACCTTCCATCTCCATACGGAGAAACTGATAATTCGCCATCGCCATGAGCGTGAGTTTATCATGCGGGGCGAACATAGCACCGAAACCATGCATCTGCATTTGCATAGTGGTAGGTGCCATCATAAAGTCTTTTAGCACCTCGGCTGTTTCAACGGTAGTGGTGCCAGATTGCAATCCTTGCATGTCCATTGTCATGAATCGATACGAGAGCATGACTTCACCGGTCTTATGTCCGTGGTCGCCCATCACGCCGATAGGGGCGTGGCTATCAGGACGGGACTTTGGTGGGTCTGCTGATGTCCAAGCAAGTGCCTGAAAAAACAGATAACAGGTTAAAAGTAAATAAGAACTTTTCAAGAACGCCTCCTCAATTTTCGGCACGGAGTGCATCAATAGGTGAAAGTCGCGCCGCTCGTATCGCAGGGTAGACACCAAAAGCAATCCCCATAAAAACAGAAAACAGAACAGAAATCAGGACCCAATGTCCAGAAAGGACGACAGGCCACTTTTCCACGATAGGCAGGATACGCACCGCAATGCGTGCCATCCCCTGTGCCGCAACCCAACCGCCTGCGATACCGAGGAGGGCACCACAGACACAAAGGCATATAGATTCGGTCAGAAATTGCCAGAAAATATCAATTCGTCTTGCGCCAACAGATTTGCGTAACCCAATCTCGCGCGTTTTCTCGCCGACAGAGACGAGGCAGATATTCATGATACCTATGCCACTGACAAACAGTGAGAACCCCGCAATGCTACCCAAGGCAATCTTTATCATTTTTTCAATGCGCTCCAGCTGTTTGACAGTTCGTTTGGGAATCCAATAAAATACAAAGTTATGGGTCCCCCGGTGTCTTTTACGAAGCACCTTCTGTGCGGATTTAATAACATCATAAACATCTGCACCTTTTTGAAAAAAGATATTAAGCCTTTCAACATAACGAATACCTGTAATACGTTGTTGATACGTTGTTATTGGAACGCATATCATGTCATCTAAACTCCCCCAGGTAATACTGAGATTCCTCCCTTTCGGTGCCATAGTACCGACAACGCGCATCCGAACGGGGGCTTGCCGCCAACCCTGCCGAAGTTTTATCTCTTGACCGAGGGGGAATGTATCTCCAAACAACTCTGTCGCAACGGTGGCACCCAAAACGCAGACCTGTGTGGCGTTGTCAATATCGTTCTCAGAGAGAAATCGACCTTCTTGCAGATCGTACCGCATGAGTTGGGCATAGTCAGATGTTACCCCTACCAGCGAGGCTGCTCTGAATTCTCTACCTTGGTCGTTGGTGACAAACATTCGAGATCTCCGATTCCAAGGAAGGACACCTGTGACATCCGGGCATTCAGCCTCAATCGCATCCGCATCGGCTAAAGTATATCGTTCCGTCGTTGGGTACCGTCTCCCCCGTCTCCTCACGAAAGTGCGCGTCCAAAATTGCACTTGGGTGGCCCCGCCGAGTTTTTCGATGTCAGCGGCAAGGATCTCTTTCGCACTATCGCCAATCGCCATCATGCACAGGACACTGGCAATGCCAATGAGAATGCCAAGAATCGACAATCCAGCACGCATCCGATTTTGCGCAAGATGCGCTATCCCTGAGACCATCGCATCACGGAACTTCATTTTTATAGGTAAGGCTTCATATCCCAGAGGAGGAGAGTGCCATCATAACTCCCACTCACCAAAAGCGTGCCATCGGGTGAAAAAGCGAGATCCTGAACGTCCGTAGAATGTCCCCAAAAGGTAGCAATATTCTCACCGGTGGCAACTTCCCATAAACGGATAGACATCTGATCCGTATTCATCCAAGACGCGCCGGAAACGAGATACCGTCCACAAGGTGAAAATGTTAACGCCCCCACCCGTTGACATCCGTGTGGTGGACAGAACACTTTGAGGACTTCGTACGTTGTCGCATCCCATAAGCGAATTTCTCCAA
This sequence comes from Candidatus Poribacteria bacterium, assembly GCA_003635195.1. Taxonomy (GTDB): domain Bacteria; phylum Poribacteria; class WGA-4E; order WGA-4E; family WGA-3G; genus WGA-3G. The sequence continues at coordinate 3,780 of PYIY01000107.1, forward strand.
GGAGCCCGCCGGCGATGACAGTCCTACAGGGGGAAAAAATAATTGGACCTACCACCTGGGCAGGGTTACGTTCGACAGTTTTCTTCACCAGACGGAGATAAGCTTGAACACGAAGGGCATCGCCGCTATACTTTGCGGGCTCTCTCTCTTTTGCTAAGCATAATTCTACCAACAATTGCCCCGTTTCAACATCATAGAGTTCCGCTTGGTTTTCGCTGAAGTGTGCAACGGCTACCTGTTTTCCGTCCGGAGAAACAGAGATCTTCGGTCTGCGAGCTGTTCCGATAGGGAATGCAGTCCGTTTTTTTTCGCCATCCCATACAGACAGATGCCCCTTGGAATATGCACAGACCAGTCCGCCGCTGGGTAAAAATGCGACGCACGCCCCCCATACCTGATCTTCTTTCTGATCTGCTGTGAACGCCGCGAGTGGCACCTCGACTTTCTCAATATCCCATATTTTGATTGTCGAATCCGATGCGCCTGAAGCGAGTTGTTTTCCACAAGGCGAAAAATCAAGAGAGTTCACGGCAGATGTGTTGCCTGTACCAAACGTTTTGAGTCGTTTTAACCGCTGAATATCCCAGAGGCAGATGCGACCGTTCCAATGCCCCGCAGCCAAAATCTTCCCATCTGGTGAAAATGTCACAGCCCCACACGGCGAGGTATATTCACGAATAGAGAGACTCCGTTGGGGTGAAGTTTCCCCAATATCCCATAGCTGAATCTCATCTGACAAATCCCTTTTCCCAGAGAGAACGAGTTGTAAAGTCTGGGGTGAAAAGCACACAGGAAAGGGACACCGTTCACTTCTCAAAGTCCGCAACTTGTTGCCACGTTTCGGATCCCAGAGGGTAACCGTGCTCTCATGATTCCCGGCGGCAATGAAGGTGCCATCGGTGAAATAAGCGAGTTTCGTCGGACCCGTCGCGTACGTCGGCAGCTCTGAGAAACCAACAGCGGATGCCATTTCCGCAATTTTATGAACATCCCATTCATGCAAGATGCCATTTCTGTCCGCAGAAGTCAGGAACTGACCACAGGGCGAAAAAATCAGTTCGGCAACAAGATCAACATGCCCCTTCAGATAGGCGATACGTTTTTTCGCCTCAAGATCCCATATAGAAATCGTATGCTCAGGGGTTGCCGCCGCAAGTAATGTCCCATCGGGCGAAAATGAGAGCGGAATGAAACCGGGAGGAAACCGCGGTTTCAGGGATTCGTCAACGGTGAATTCTGCGACCTGTTCTCCACTTTCATGATGCCAGACGTAAACGCTATCGTATCTCCCCCCAGAAGAGGCTAAGAGGTGCCCATCTGGAGAGAAGACGAGTCGGTTGACACTATTACAGTTTAACGGACTGTTCCGAACTCGCTCCATTTTGGAAACGTACCGCTGGGTGTGTCTGTCCCACACTTTGATGTCGCCATCTTGATTGCCGACCGCGATCAGAGCATCATTCGGGGAAAATGCGACGTGAGTAATCCAACCGCGTTCTGTAGCCAACAAATCAAAAAGGGTCAGTGTGGCGGCATCGTACAGCCAGACACCTAAACGACTCCAGGTGGCGACTGTGCTCTCATCCATGGAAAAGGTTATGCCTGAAAAGATCCCTTGTCCCAGTCTGGCTATCGCGCCCTCAGGGAGGGCCCAACGGGACACATCTGCGGGGGGGGGGTTGATTCTCCATCATATCCTCCAGCCTGTTTCGCGGAGATAACATTAATTAAGGGAGCGTTCATAGTTGTGCGATACGATTCATCGCACAACTACAAAACTATCTACTTATTTACAAGCCGCAATCGTTGTTGCATAAGGCATCCACATCTGTAGATGAACTACACACCCACCCACATGACTCGTTGGTCTTGTCCGGACACTTACAACCTCCACCACAACTAATATCTGCACAACCACTACAACCTGCGATTTCGCAGCTACACTCGCTACACTTTTCCTCGTCACAACAACTACTGCTGGAGAAAATGGCATCATCCATTCCACCGCCACAGCAGCTGGAGGCTTCGGTTTCTACGACAAACCCATCAAACGCACCGGCGTAAACCACGCCACTGACGAAAAGCAGGGCAATCATCAGTCGCCCTATAACATTCGGTTGGTTCAAAAAATTTTTCAACATTGGTCTTAAATCTCCTTCTAAAGGCGGCGTGCTTCATGATAACACGCCACCAAGTTATAATCAAACATAATTCACAAACAGTTACATCGCGTCTCCTCACAACCTTTGGGCGTTTCACCGTGTATCCGAACAGACTGGCGGAGGCTTGCACTCGATTGGAGGTGCATTCCGCGTCTGGATAAACACAAGAAAAAAGAGTCCCAGGATTGCGAGAACAGCCACGAATATTTTTTTCATGCAATTCATAAATAACCCTTGATCATTAATCGGGGTATATCGATTTTGTTCAAATCAAGTCATCGGTTCACTGTTCTCGTTATCCGTTAGTCTGTGAGAAAACCACAATTACGATTTAACTTATAAATGGACTTCATGGACTTCATCTCCACAATGCACTTTGGAGCGTCCCTTCATATCTTAAGACGCGTAACACAGGCAAAACCGTCACTTTTGACTGAAAAAAGTGATTTTTTCAGAAAAATGGATTTCCGATTTCTCTGAGCAGGGAATCAAAGCTGCCGCCTACGAGTGCCGAAAAAATTTTTAATGTGCAAAAACCACTGTTACGCCCTCTCCTGTTCTGGCGGTGATGCGTCTGTTTCCAGATACTCCCGTATCAACTGCCGAAATCTCCGAAGACGGGAGGTCACTGTCCCTTCTGGAATTCCTAACAACTTTGAAATCTCAGGGGTAGTGCATCCTATGATATGCAATTTTCCTACATTCCTATAAATGGGTTTCATCCGCGTAATCACACCAAGAATCTCTTGAACGATGACTGCCTGATGCTGTTCATCGGCGATACTCACACCACCACCGAATGTCCCAAGATCAATAAAGGGTGCCAAATCCGAGTTTCTTTCTCTGTCTCGTTGCTGTCGACGATGAAAAGCAATACACTGGTTCTTCGCAATCTTTGCCATCCACGCCTTTGGATGTTCGACCGGCCTGCCCTTACGACAATGTTTGAGAATCGCAAACATTGTCTCTTGATAGACATCATCAACATCAAACGGGTTGTGAACGTTTGACTCGATAATGCGTCTCAGCGACTGTTTATGTTCATCAATGAGTGCTATCAATTCTTTATCACCTCTGTCTTGATCTTTATCTGGCAATGCTACGTCCTTTCCATAATGCCCTTTTAGGCGTACCCGTTCACTATATAACGACTTGTGCTAATTAAT
>PYIY01000108.1 GCA_003635195.1 Candidatus Poribacteria bacterium
CAATAGATATTTTGAATCCTTTTGTTCCTGAACGCGATGTTTCTGAAATTTCGTTCTTTCGCTTTGCAGTAGACGAGGTTGCAGGTATCCCTACCACCATTTCACGAACCGGGTATACCGGTGAAATCGGTTTTGAGTTATACGTCGATGCAAACAGGGCAGAGGATTTATGGAATGTGCTATACCCTGCTGTGATAGAAGCTGAAGGACAACCCGTAGGACTCGGCGCGCGCGATACATTACGCCTTGAAGCCGGACTCCGTCTCTACGGCATGGACATGAACGACGACACAAACCCATTTGAAGTTGGACTCGGTAAGTTCGTCAAATCCAAGAATCGCAAATTTATTGGAAAGAAGGCACTGCTTGGAAAAAAAAAGAAAGGTATCACGAAGCAGGTGATAGGCTTTCAGATGCTTGACCGTGCTGTTGCGCGTGCGGGTTATACTGTCTATCAAGAGGGTGAACCGATAGGTGAGGTAACAAGCGGCGCCCCTTCACCGAGCCTGAAATGCAGCATCGGTTTCGCTATTGTAACGTCACAAACAATATTTGAAGGTGGTAAAATTGACATAGAAATTCGGGGTAGGATGCATCCTGCTAAAATTGTAACGGCACCTTTTATCTAATTTCAACATTCAAACGGAGAAAATCATGGATACCATAAACGACTTTGAACTCAAGCAGAGAAAGTATATGCCAGTCTTTCCAAAAGCAAACGGCAAAACGACTGTCTATATTGAAGGCTATCCGTGTGAAGATGACGAACCTATGTCCGCAACCGATTTTCACGGCGAACAGATTAACACGCTCGCCGATCAATTCAAACGATACTTCGCAATCAACGAACTCGTTCATATCGCTGTTGACAGTTTTATCTATTATAGTGAAGGCGACATCACAAAATGTGTCGCCCCTGATATTCACATCGTCTTCGGTGTTGCTAAGTATCCGTTACGGCGTAGTTTCTATACATGGGCAGAAGGCGCAGCACCCGTTGCAGTATTTGAGTTCCTCTCCGATGCGACAGCACATCAAGATCGAGGCGAAAAAGTGAGTCTCTATCTAAAGGATATAGGTGTCCAAGAGTATTTTATACATCAACCGGAGTTGAAGAAGCCTGCGGAATTTCGTGGGTGGCGGCAGGATCCATCAGGGGGCATTGTTGAAATGGAACCGGACCCGCAAGGTGGTCTGTTCAGTGAAGCGTTAAATCTCTACTTTCGCTACGAGGAACAACATCGGACGCACCTTAGACTGTTGCGTCCGTTCCTACCAGATGGCACGCCGATTACAACATCTCTGGAGGAGCAGCACCTCAAAGAGGCGGCAGAAGCACGCGCCGAAGAAGAAGCACATCTGAAAGAGGCGGCAGAAGCACGCGCCGAAGAAGAAGCACATCTCCGACAAGATGCTGAAAAACTCGCAGCAACTGAAGCACAACGCAGAAAAGACGTTGAAGCAGAATTGGAAAAACTCCGGACACAACTTGCGAACCTTCAACGTCAATAGTTTAGTTAAAAGTAGTAGGCACACGCCGTGTGCCGTAACCCGTTGGAGAAATAAAATGAAACATTACACGAAATTCCTATTCTGCTTTTTAGTTCTCGGAGTATTTCTCTCATCTTCTTATGCACAGGAAACTGCCGAAAAGCCAACGGAAACCGACATAATATCCGATAAGGCGAAAGAATCTACAGTCCGCTTAGTCGGGTTTTCAAAAAGAGGATCTGAGCTCGGATTAGGCGGTGGCACGGGATTCTTTGTAGCACCGGATAAAATTGCAACAAATTTCCATGTTGCCGCAGGTGTAACCGGACTTATGACTGCAAAATTAAGTCACAAAGAAACGGTCTGGTTAGTAGAAGGTGTTGTAGCGTATGATATTGCGTACGACATCGCCATTTTAAAAATAACCGGTGAAGGCACACCACTATCTTTGGGGGACAGTGATATACTTCAAATAGACGAACCCGTTTTCCTTGTCGGATTCCCCGGAAGATATAAGGTCACGGGAGGCGTTATTCAAAAAATACGAGAAGATGATAAACGGTTTCGGACGACAGCTGAAGCTTATCCGGGAAACAGTGGCAGCCCAGTGCTAAACAGTAAAGGAGAAGTTATCGGAATCCACTACGGCCATGACCCTGGCAATAGTCCTGTAAACGCAATCAAGGTGTTACTTGCTGGTGCCACTTCAACGGAATCTTTCACGCAGTGGCGGAAGCGAAACGATGTTCGCGCGTATCTCTATAAGCAACAGGGCAAAGCAAAATATGATGATGGAGACGCTGCTGGCGCGATAACGGACTTAGAGGAAGTTATCAAACTTAATCCTGACGATGCTGAAAGCTATAAACTCAGAGCACAGGCGAAGGCAAAACTTGAAAATTATCAGGCAGCAATACAAGACTATAATCAAGCCATCCAATTAAATCTCAATGATGCTTCCGTATACAAAAAAAGAGCGGATGCGAAGCGTAGACTTGAAGATTACACTGGCGCGATAGCGGACTATACATACGCTATTGAACGCAATCCTAACAATAACAATGCCTATTTCGCATACGCAGATCGCGCAAAAGCAAAGCGCGCCCTTGGCGACCATGCCGGGGCAATAGTAGATTATACAGAAGCAATCAAACTCGAACAGGAAAATCCTTATACTTACCATCTCTATGCTGATCGCGCGCGGAGAAAGCAGGACGTTGCTGACTATGCCGGTGCGATAGAAGATTTTACACATGCTATCAAATTTAAACCTGACGATGCCGATCCCTATACTTACTACCTCTACAATGAACGTGGATGGGCGAAGCGTGAAATTGATGATAATACCGGTGCGATAGCGGATTTCACGCGTGCTATAGAACTCAAACCGGACTATGCTTACGGATACAAAAATCGCGCTGGCGTAAAGCGCGAACTTGGCGACTATACAGGGGCGATGGCGGACTATACACACGCTATCAAACTCAATCCTGACAATGCCGAAGCCTATAAGAACCGTGGCGAGGCAAAGGTTGAACTTGGAGATGAGGCGGGAGCAATAGAAGACTATAGTCAGGCTCTCAAACTAAACCCAAAGGATGTGTTTACATATAACGATCGCGCCGATGCAAAATACAAACTTGGGAACTACACGGGTGCGATAGAAGACTACAATCAAACTATCAAAAAACTTAAAGACGGCTCCTTTACCTACCAAACGTATGACGAGCACGGTTTGACAACAACTACCATTACGCCTAGCGATACCTATACCTACTACGTATATAACAAGCGCGGTTGGGCGAAACTAAAGCAGGGCGATCACACCGGCGCGATGGAGGATTATACGCACGCTATTGAACTTAACCCCAATGATACTTACGGGTACAAAAATCGGGCTGGCGTGAAACGCAAACTTGGCGACCACAAAGGGGCAATAGAAGACTTTAATCAAGCCATTAAACTGAACCCTAATGATGCCTCTGCTTATCGTGGTCGTGGTGTAGTAAAGGTCGATCTTGAGGATCACGCCGGTGCGATAGAAGATTTTACGAACGCTATTGAACGCAAACCCGATGATCCAAATGCTTATCAACTTCGCGGGCACTCAAAACAAGAACTCGGGCAGCATGAAGCAGCAAAAGTTGACTTTGAGAAGGCAAAAGAGATAGATCCAGAGATAGGAAAATGAAACATCATGGAGTGCCATTTCTTACAATATTATCCACAGTCTTACAAGCGTTTCTGAAATATTATTTTTTACTTATTTTCAAAAGAACACGTGAAGGAAAATTAGATGATTCCAGATAATTTGAAATACAATGAAAGCCATGAATGGGCAAGGCAAGAGGGGGACATCGTCACCATCGGTATCACCGATTATGCCCAATCCGAAATTCAGGATATCGTCTACGTCGAATTACCAGAAATCGGCACGGAACTCACACAGAAAACAGAATTCGGTGTCATAGAATCTGTCAAAGCAGCATTTGACCTCTACGCACCTGTGAGTGGTGAAGTGATTGAGGTCAACGAATCCCTACTTGATGCACCGGAACAGGTCAACGAGTCACCCTATGACGACGGATGGTTCCTCAAAATCAGAATAACAGATCCGAGTGAACTCGACGCACTTCTTGATGCCGATAGTTATCAAGCACATATTGAGGCAGAGCATGCCTGATTTTTTATCTATGCGCCAAGCGTTAAATTACCCTGTTTGTTTAAAACACTTTTCGCTTAAGACCCGCAAGCCTCCGTTGTTGGCTTGCTTGTGGCATTTTTAAAGGAAAGATAACTGTGACCTTCGCAGATCGACACATTGGTCCCCGTCCTGAAGATATTAACTTGATGTTGACGACGCTCGGTTATGCTTCAATGGCAGACTTCATTGAGGAAGTTGTTCCAGCGGATATTCGTTTATCGTCAACCTTCAAAACTGGAAATGTGAGCGGTTTAGGGCGTAGCTTGCAAGCCCATATTGCAAAGTCGGAATCGGAAGCACTTGTAGCACTACACGAACTTGCCTCCCAGAACAAGGTCTTTCGTTCCTATATCGGAATGGGCTACTCTAACTGCTTCGTCCCACCCGTCATCCAACGCAACATTCTGGAGAACCCAGGCTGGTATACGCAATACACACCCTATCAGGCTGAGATTTCGCAGGGACGTTTAGAGGCACTGCTCAACTTCCAAACGATGGTTATTGACTTAACCGGCTTACCTATTGCAAACGCCTCACTCCTTGACGAGGCAACAGCTGCTGCGGAAGCAATGGGCATGTGTTTTGCAAATGTACCGCAGAAGATCAGTCGAAGCTTTTTTGTCTCAGAAACCTGTCATCCACAAACAATCGCTGTTCTACAAACACGCGCGGAACCGCTCGGCATTGAATTACAGATCGGTGACCATCGTGATGTCAATTTTGACACACCGATCTTAGGTGCCATCGCGCAATATCCCGCCACAGATGGTACGATTTACGATTACCATCAATTCGCCGAACAAGTGCATGCCGCTGGTGGCTTATTTGTTACCGCTACAGATTTGTTAGCACTCATGCTATTAAAGCCCCCCAGCGAATTTGGTGCAGACATTGCGATCGGTAACTCACAACGGTTTGGTGTTCCGCTTGGATACGGCGGTCCCCACGCAGCTTTTCTTTCCACACATGAAGAACTTAAACGGAGTATCCCCGGACGCATTGCGGGTGTATCCCACGATGCAAACGGCAAACCGGCGATCCGCTTGGCACTCCAAACGCGGGAACAGCATATCCGGCGTGAAAAGGCGACGAGCAATATCTGCACCGCACAAGTGCTACTCGCTGTCATGGCAGGGATGTACGCCGTCTATCACGGACCCACTGGGCTTAAACAGATTGCTGAACGCGTCCATTCACTCACCTGCACGCTACGTACTGGACTTACAGCACTCGGTTATGCTACTGGAGAATCTGCCTGTTTTGATACCCTCTCTGTTACGCTACCCGCGGAAACGACAGAAGAATTGCTCGCTACTGCCCGCGCAAGACAAATAAACCTTCGGGCAATTGATTCAACACACATCGGTATCTCTTTAGATGAAACAACGACATCCGCGGATGTTGAAGAACTCCTTGAAATATTTGGGGCGCAGTCCCCGACTTTGGCGTTCTCGACTGAAAGTGCCATCCCTATAGAACTGCAACGAGAGAGCCCTTATCTGACGCATCCTGTTTTCAATAGTTACCATTCCGAAACTGAGATGCTCCGCTACATCCACAGACTCCAAACCAAAGATCTCTCTCTCGTCAACGCGATGATACCCCTCGGTTCCTGTACGATGAAACTCAACGCTACAGCAGAAATGATACCTGTGACATGGCGCGAGTTCGGAGAACTGCATCCATTCGTGCCGCAGGCGCAAGCGGAAGGCTATCAACGTCTATTTTCACAATTGGAGGCATGGTTAGCTGAGATAACCGGTTATAGCGGTATCTCATTGCAACCGAATGCGGGTTCGCAAGGCGAGTATGCAGGGCTATTAGTCATCCGTGAATACCACCAAAGCCGTGGCGAGTCGCATCGCGATGTCTGTCTGATCCCGACCTCTGCCCACGGCACAAACCCTGCAAGCGCAGTCATGGCGGGTATGAAAGTCGTTGTCGTTGCATGCGATACGGAAGGAAACATTGACCTTGCGGATCTTCGAGAGAAAGCGCACACACATCGTGAGAACCTCGCCGCTGTGATGATTACCTACCCCTCAACACACGGTGTCTTTGAAGAGAAAATACGCGAGATTTGCGAGATCGTCCATCAATCCGGTGGACAGGTCTATATGGATGGGGCCAATCTGAACGCGCTCGTTGGTATCGCACAACCCGCGGATGTTGGAGCGGATGTCTGCCACCTAAACCTTCACAAAACATTTTGTATCCCACACGGTGGTGGCGGTCCGGGGATGGGGCCCATTGGGGTCAAAGCACATCTCACAGATTTCTTACCCACACATCCAATTGTCTCCGTCGGTGGTGACGCTGGTATCGGTGCCGTATCTGCAGCACCGTGGGGAAGCCCTGGAATTCTACCCATCTCTTGGGCGTATATCGCTATGATGGGGGCAGATGGACTTACAGCAGCAACGGAAGTCGCGATCCTTAACGCCAACTATATCGCAAAGAAACTCGCACCGCATTACCCTGTGCTTTATACGGGGAAAAATGGTTTAGTCGCACACGAATGTATCATTGATTTGCGTGGTTTCAAAAAGAGTGCTGACGTAGACGTAACCGATGTCGCCAAACGGTTGATGGATTACGGATTCCACGCACCGACGGTCTCTTGGCCCGTACAGGG
>PYIY01000109.1 GCA_003635195.1 Candidatus Poribacteria bacterium
TCCTATCTCGTGTGGGTGCGAAATCCCTTGCAAAGTGGCTATCGGTTTGCCGGTAAGGACATCCCATAACCTTCCGATGCCACCCCATTCACCGCTGGCAAGGGTATGCCCATCTGGTGAGAATGCTATAGTTGTGACTTCGCGTCCCTCCCCGGGAAGCACAGCGATTAAGGAAAGTTCTTCACCGGTGTGCGCGTCATACATCCAGATACCAATAGGGGTTGCGACTGCGAAGCGTCTGCCGTCCGGTGAAAACTTAATGTCGTTTATCCTGCCTTTTCCGAGTCGCATTTTCGCGCCTTCAGTAAAATGCCATTCTCCTTGATCCTGTGCGAGACTTCCGTTCGACAGAATTTCGGCAATCAATAGGGTGACTATGGCGAACATTCCAATCTGTTTCCTCAAGTTTTTCTCCTTTTTTCTGAAAACCATTTACGAGTAGAGGATTGATCGCTTATCTATTCTTTTGAAGGATATTCTCTAAATTCCAGACGAGGACAGTGCCGTCCCAACCTCCGCTAACAAGGGTTTTACCATCCGGCGTAAACGTGAAATTCGTCGGAGATGACGCGTTCCCTGTCCGAAATCGGTGAAGTAAGGTTCTTGTTTCCACATCCCAAACTCGAATTAAACCACCGTGTAGCCCGATGGAAAAGTATCAACTTTTTCATTTTAAATTCCCTTTTACAGTATTGGTGACACACTATAAGTTATAAGGTCATCACCGATTATTAGCTTTCTTGAGCGTTTCCCAGTCCCAGAGGAGGATTGTGCCATCTGCACTTCCGCTTGCGAGGGTTTTCTCATCCTTAGAGAACGCCAGAGTCTGGACGCGATCTGTATGTCCTGTGTATGTGGCTAAAAGGTCACCCGTGTGTGCTTCCCAGAGTTGGATGCTCCCGCCACCGTGTACACTCGTAGCTTCGGATAGCCAGCCGCCACCTGCCAGCCTAACCGCGCCATCCGGAAATTCAACGACTGTTCCACGCGCCGCACTGATAAGGATGCTGCTGTCTGGTGAAAATACCAGCGTCACGCTTACCGCGAGGCGTTCGAGTGTACATACCCGCAACTGTGTCCCTGTCAATGTATCCCACAGATGGATTGCTTCTCGATTTCCACCAGCGATGGTCTTTCCGTCTGGCGAGAACACCAAATCGGTGATACGATCTGTGAATGCCTTTAGGGTGCGAAGATTTTCGCCTGTCTCGGTGCTATACAAATAGACGGTTGTGTTAACTGTCATTGGCAGTGTTCTTGCATGTGCCAGAATTTTCCCGTCCGGTGAGAGTGCCAACGCCCCGAACCCATCTTTTCTATGGACCTTAAACGTAAACTGTGGGTTGGCTCCGAAAAAGGAGCGTCCCCAAGGCAAACGTGAAAAGAACTGTCGCCAAGCAGATTGCTTACTTTTCCAGACGCGAATGATGCGATCTTTACCGACCCCTGCAAGCACTTTACCATCTAAGGAGAGCGCGAATTGGACGTTCAGCTCATCCTTCATATTCCCTTTCAAAGTGGAACGTGAGCGTTTCGCGTGGATATCCCACAGATCCAATGTGCCATCCCGATGATCGACGAGAACCGTTCCGCCATCGGGTGATATTTTTTCTGCACCATCTGACTCGAAAAAATGGGTGAATAACAGATTGCCTGTCCTGACATCCCATTGCCGGTGTTGGAAGACAGACTCAAGCCAAACGAAGTTGGGAGAATTTATACTCGTGAGGACCTTATCCGTTTCAGAAAATGTCAGATGCAGCATAGAACCTATGTGTCCTGTAATCGTGAAATGTTGGTTGCCTGTGGCGATATTCCACGCTCGGATAGTCCCAGATTCGCTTGCGACGAGGAGCGTTTTTCCATCTGGTGAAAGTTCTAAGGTGGAAACATCTTCGCTATTTTCCTTGAACACTTGAAGCGACGCGGATTGATGCGGTGGTTTGATGGTGATATCCCACACTCGAACGTTTCCATCGGAATCCGCAATAGCAAGGTATCTGCCATCCGAAGAGAATTCCGACATTCGTGCCCACCGTTCATTGCCTTTGAGGGTGAGCTGAGAGGTCCCGGTATCCGCATCCCATAATTGTGCTTTCCCATCTACATCTAAACCGGCAAGTGTTCTACCATCGGGTGAAAACACCAAGGTATGAATCTGCTCGGTATCTCCAGGCAAGTTGAACAACATCTTTTGTGTGGTAGTATCCCACACCTGAAGCCTGAAATTTTCGACCGGGGTTTGTGATATTGAGTTATGATGCGGTGTCTTTGAACTCGCCAGAATACTGCCATCCGGTGAGAGTGCTAATGCTGAAACCCTTTGCCTTGTATCGTCTATGATAATTGGCTCTTGATCGGTTTCACCAAGATGCCATAACCGAAACTTGTCGTCTACGTTGGCAGTGACAAGTTTCGTGCCGTTTGACGAAAGAGCTACCTCTTCAATTAAATCTGTGGATTCTGTTAAAATGGCGCGGAGTTTACGGGTGGTGGCATCCCATAAGCGGGTTTCACCACCAGCATCTACACTCGTGAACGTGCGTCCGTCCAGCGAGAATTCCACTGCTTTCACCTCTCGTTGGTGTCCGGTGAGCAGTGCAAATTCTTCGCCGGTCTCTGCGTCGTATATCCATATCCCGATGGTAGCCGCGACAGCGAACCGTGTTCCATCGGATGAGAACGTGATGTCGTTTATTTTTCCTTTTCCGAGCCGCATTTTCGCGCCTTCAGGTAACTGCCATTGCGTATAGTCTTGCGCAAACCCATTTGATAGAAACGGGTTTGCAATTAACATAAATGCGATGTAGAGAAGTAGCAATTTTTTCATTTACAGGTCCCTTTCCATCGTTTATAACAGAAGACATCTGAAAGTAAACCCTTTGAAGGATTAAGAGGTGAAACGCTGTGATTATTTTCTATCGGTGTTATGGTAATCACCTATTATCTGCTTTTTTGAGTGTTTCCCAGATCCCAGACGAGGATTGTGCCATCGGAACTGCCACTAAAAAGTGTGTCACTATCAGGTGAAAATGTGAGTTCACTGACACGACTGCCGTGTCCAACGCGTGCATCTCCTATTGGTGTATATGTGCTTGGGTTCCATAACCGTATAGCCCCATCATTATTGCCATTTGCGAGCATTTTTCCGTCTGGTGAGAACGCCAGAGCGGTGACGCTGCGAGCCTCTCCCGTGAAAGTCGAAAGTTGCTTGCCGGTTGCGACATCCCATGAATAAATGCTCCCATCTCTATGTCCACTGACAACGGTTTTTCCATCCGGTGAGAACGCCACTGCCCCAGTTTCAGTCATGCCTTCCGCCAGTAGCGCGGTTTTGCGTCCAATGTTGATAACATCCCACAACACAATAATTGTTTCACCCAGCGCTGCGGTTGCAACGGTTTTTCCATCCGGTGAGAACGCCAACGCCCAAATCTCATTCGTATGTCCTCTAAGTGTAGTGATACGCTGATGGCTTTGTACATCCCACAATTCAACTGTTCCGCCGCGGCTTCCACTGGCAAGAATTTTATCATCTGGCGAGAACGTAACCGCATTGATATAACCCCGATGTGCTGTTTTGAAAGTGGCAGTAACGTCTCCTGTATCCATATTCCACAATTTCAGATTGCTACCAAGACTCCCAATTGCTACTGTTTTGCCATCTTGAGAGAACGCAAAATCCAAAGCAGCCCACCGGTGTTCGATTGGGATAAGTTGCTGCGCCTGTGTCTCAGTGTTCCATAATCGCAGTGTGCAGTCAGAACTGCCATTCGCAAGCGTTTTACCATCTTCAAGAAAACCGAGGGCATTGATCGCGTCCGTGTGTCCTTCGATTATTAAGTACGCGTTTCGGGTGTCAACATCCCATAACCGAATTGTGGTGTCGCGACTGGCACTGACCAAAGTTGTTCCGTCTGCAGTGAAAGCTAAAGCCTCAATGGGACGTTTGTGTTCAGTGAGAGCGGGATTATCAACTACCGGCTTACCTTTACCGGTAATGTTGCCGAGTAGCCGTGGTAAGGTAAGTTGGTCACCACCAGCAGCGAGGTTCCACAACCGAATCCCCCCAGTCGCATCACCACTTGCTAAGATTTTGCCATCTGATGAAAACGCAAGGGTATGAACTTTACGGGTGTGTCCATCAAGTCTGGACATTTGGTTGCCGGTTTCTACGTCCCATAGCCGGATCGTTGTAGATCCGACAATAAGTGTCTCACTATCGGGTGAGAATGCTAAAGCCCAAACGGTATCGTTATCACCTTCGATGGTATGCTTCAGGGTTTGGGTCTCCGTATCCCATAAAAACACTTTGTTGCCACCAGCACTTGCAAAAAAACGGTGATTGGGTGATATTGCTAATGCCCCGGAATTGAATGTGTTTTGCTGTCCTTTGAAGTGTGAGACCTCAAGCCCTGTGTCTATATCCCATACATAGAATTTGCTTGAACTGACGCTCGCGAGTGTTTTTCCATCCTCCGAAAAAGCCAACATGCCGACGGAACCTATACTTTTTCCCATAATAGATACGTGTGTGGCGGTATCAATGTTCCATAATTGGATTGCGCCTTCTCGGGACCAACCACCAGTCGCAAGCGTTTTACCGTCCGGTAAGAAGGCGACTGTTCTGACGTTTTTGGGTTTTTGATTGAGTAACAAAATTTCCGCGCCGGTCCGCGCGTCATACAGCCAGACACCGATATGGGTTGCGACTGCTAACAGGGTCCCATCGCGTGAAAACTTTACGTCGTTTATTTTGCCTTTTCCAAGGCGTGCCGTTGCGCCTTCGGGTAAATTCCATTGTGTATAGTCTTGGGCGGATCCGTCTGACAGAAATAGAATCGGCATTGACAATAGGGCAATGTAAAGAAGTATAAATTTTTTCATTTTTTTCGTACCTTTTTCGGTTTTTAGAGGGAATCACCTATCATGTAACTGAACGATTGTCTCCCAATCCCAGAGGAGTATTACGCCATCCCAACCTGTGCTTGCGAGTGTCTTGTTGTCTGCTGAGAAGACCATATCAATTATCCAAAATGTATGTCCTGTGCATGTTGACAAGAGATCTCCAGTGTAGGTATCCCATAATTGAATCGCGCCATACTGATTTCCACTCACAAGGATGCTGCTATCGGGTGAAAATATCAAAGTGCTGTTTAACTCCCGCCGTTCTTGGAGGATTGAGGTTATTTGATTGGTTGTTGTTGTGTCCCATAGATAGAGTTCAGAGAACGCTGCACTTGCAAGCACTTTTCCGTTGGGTGAGAATGCCAACGTCCTGACAGCGTTTCTATGTCCTGTGATTGTGAACAAGGAATTACCTGTTTCCACATCCCACAGTCGGATTGTCTTGTCCCAACCGCCACTTGCCAGCGTTTTGCCGTCGGGCGAGAATGCCAGTGCCCCGATGTGATCCGTGTGTCCCTCAAGCGTAAGATGTGGGTGAATTGTTTTGTTGGAACCGAAGATGGTGCGTTTTAGATTCCGGTAATCTGCTGCTTTCCAGACGTAAACGGTGTTATCTTCGCCACCGGTTGCCAAGGTGTTTCCATCTGGGCTGAATGCGAATTGGATATTTCCTTCACCCCGCCGATGTACTTTTAAGATGCCCCAGGAGTGTTTGGGGTCCATGTTTCCTATATGGATAGTACCATTTAACTGTCGTCTGATGAGAGTTTTGCCATCCGGGGACATCACTGGATTGGTCAGAGTATTAAACACGTGGGTGGCGAGTTGGTTTCCAGTTTTAATATCCCACCGCCGGCGTTGTGCTTTACCTTTCGGATTTACGGGTTGGCTTACGCTGGTGAGGGTTTCCCCTGCCTCAGAAAATACGATTCCCTCAGTCCGCCTAATGTGTGACATGCAAAAGAAACGTTGGGTACCGGTAGCGATATCCCATGCCCGAAGCGTTCCATCTGCGCTGCCAGTCAGTAGCGTTTTTGCGTCCGGAGAGAATGCCAAAGTATAAACATAATCTTCGTGTTTGTCAGGACCTTGCGTCCGTAGATCCGGGTACGGCCGCGCGCCAGCGACGACATCCCAAAATCGGACCCTGTTGCGGTTACCCCAACTTGCAAGGAGTCCGCTATTTAACGAAAAAGTTAACACAGATGCTGATATTCCGCGCTTGCTACGTATAGTAAACGGCTGATTATCGGTGTTCAGATTCCATATTAAGATTTCCTCATGGTTGTTCGTTACCAACATTTTACTGTCCGGCGAAAATGTTAGAGATGCAATCCGTGATGTATATTCAGCCAAAGTTTGCAAAAGTTGTCCGGTGGTAGCGTCCCAAACTTGGACTTGGAAAATTTTATTTTTAAAATCATCGACTGCGATAGCGAGAAAACGGCCATCCGATGAGAGTTTCAGTGCCGAAATTCGCTGCCGTTCTGCCAGGGTATCCATTTCTATATGTTTGACCAGTGCCTGGTTTGTCTCGGCGTTGAGGTCCCATACTCGAAGTATTGGTCTCGTATTACTAATTGTAGCAATAGCGAGTTGTGTGCTATCCTCAAGGAAAACTAAGTGTGTGGGAGTGTTGAACCTTGGGACAATCTTTTCAGAGCGAAGGAGCGTAAGTGGTGGTTCTCCAGTAACTGTATTCCACAACAGTACCTCGCCATACGTATCACAACTGGCAAGCATTTTACCCTCCTGTGAAAATGTGAGTGCCTGGATGCTTCGCGGCTCCTCGTTGAGGAAGGCGATTTCCTTACCAGTGTGCGCGTCATATATCCATATCCCGATGGTAGTTGCCACAGCGAACTGTGCGCCGTCGGGTGAAAACGAAATATCCCTTATCCACCCTTTTCCGAGTCGTATTTTCGCACCTTCCGGTAAGTGCCATTGTGTATAATCTTGCGCAAGGCTGCTGTTTAACCAAAATATGGCAATCAACAGAATGGCTATGTAAAACAGTCCTATCTTTTTCACAATTAAATCTCCTGTTTGCCAGTTTAAAGAGTGTTGGATCTACTGTTCCATATCCCATAGGAGGATCGTGCCGTCTGCGCTTCCGCTGGCGAGTGTTTTGCCGTCTGGTGAGAACATCAACACATAAATGGCACCTTGATGCCCCCTAAGCACAGCGTGTGGTTGAAAAGTTGTATCTGACTTCCAGAGGAGGATCATGCCACCGCTCCCACTTGCGAGTGTCTTGCCGTCTGGCGAAAAGGTTAACGCCTGGACATTCAATGGGGCATCAAAGCTGCTGATCGGGTTACCAGTGTTGACATCCCAGAGTCGGATTTCGTCATTGGCTCCGCTGGCGAGTGTTTTGCCATCTGCAGAGAAAGTTAAGGCACTGATAGACTTTGTATGTCCTGCGAAATTGGCGAGTTGGTCGCCGGTCTGGACATCCCATAAGATAATAACTGCGTCGTCACCGCCACTGGCGAGGAGCTTACTGTCTGGAGAGAATATGTATTCACTCACACGGTGTGTGTGGCCTTCAAGGGTAAATAGATGGTCCCCGAAGTCTGTCTGCCAGAGTTCTATCTTGTTGCTGATAAGGTTTTCGCCGCCTGTCCCCGCGAGGAATTTTCCGTCTGGTGAAAATACGAATGGTAACAAACGCAATATGGGACCTGTTGGCTCAATAGACAACTGCTCTAAAGTCGCAGCGTCCCAGACCTGAATTGTGCCCTGAAGATCACTGCCAGCGAGTTTTTTAATGCCGGGAGAGACTGTTAGATCACGAATAGGGTTAAGGGGACCGCCTTGCCCAGGCGTAAGGATAGCGTGTTGGGTGGCGTTTTCTACATCCCAGACGCGAATCCTTTCTTCAAACCCGTCATCACTGGCGAGGTATTTACTATCTTCCGAAAAGGCAAAAACGCTGACTAAATCGGTGTGCGCGCCGAGAGCTAAAGATTGCTGGTAAAGACCGGTTTCAACGTCCCAGACATGGAGGCTGCCGTCACTACTGGCACTGACGAGTTGTTCACCGTTTTTAGAAAATCTCACTGAATGAACGTCGTCCCGATGCCTTGGAAGGACAATTTGATTTAGCTGCTTAATCTTCAGGATAGGCGGTATGTGTTGCGGTTGTTCGTCTATAGGTGTCGGTAGACTTTTCTGCTCGGTGCCGGTGCGAACATCCCAGATCCGCATACTTCCAGAACTCACGGTGACAAGTGTGTCGCTATCTGGCGAAAACACTATTTCACGAATTCCGCGGTCAAGTCCTTTGAGCGATTTGAGAAGTGTCCCAGTTTCCACGTCCCACAGATGCACCATACGATCCAATCCGCCACCACTCGCAAGCGTTTTGCCATCTGGCGAAAAGACGAGTTGGGTGGCGGATCCCAAATCTGTGTTATCCGCATGAAGTAATTCACCTGTATCGGCATTCCAGAGTCGTAGGGCAATTCCTGCACTTGCAAGTATTTTTCCATCTGGCGAAAATGCGACAGCATTTACTGCCCCAGGATGTTCCGTCAAACTGTTAAGATATTTACCAGTGGCGACATCCCATAAACGCACTGTCCAGTCTCCAGCTGCGGTGGCGAGTTTCGTCTTGTCAGGTGAAAGGGCAATTCTTTTAATTACGTCGGGGTGTTTATCAAGCATGGCGAATGCGGTACCCGTTGCCGTATCCCAGACGTAGATACTGTTCCCATGCACACTGGCGAGAATTAATGCATCGGCGGAGAACGCCAGTGCCTGAGGAGGAGGTTTAGGAATAAATCGTTCCTTTTCTCCTGTCTGTACCCCAGTGAACAGTGAAACAACTTCGGCGGTGTGCGCGTCATAGACCCAGATGCCGATGGACGTTGACACTGCCACCCGGGTGCCATCCGGTGAAAGGATGATGTTATTCAATTTGCCTTTTCCGAAACGCGCTTTCGCACCTTCGGGTAAATTCCATCGTGCCGCGTATTCTTGCGCGAAACCGTTTGACAAGAATCCGGCAATTAACAAGAGAACGATCCAAAAAGTCGACATCTTTTTCATCCGTTGTATCTCCTTTGGTCAGCGTTATTATACCATTAGGACTTACACAAATTGAACTAATATTAGACGTTGAGACGCAAACAGCAGTAATTTTCGTTCTTTAAAGCCCCTAAATCCCCCTTATCAGGGGGACTTTAAGACAGTATGCGTAAGTCCTAACCATTTTGAATAACAGGTTCGTAAAGGTAATCAATTAGAAACGGTATTACATATCCCAGAGCAGGACGGTCCCATCATTACCCCCACTTGCGAGTGTTTTGCCGTCTGGTGAGAACATCAACACATAAATAGAGCCTTGATGTCCTGTGAAGGTAGAGTGCACTTGGAAGTTTGGAACTAAATCCCAGACTTGAATCCGTCCATCCTCGGTGCCGCATGCGAGTCTCTTTCCATCAGGCGAGAAGGCTAACGCTTGGACGTTCAGCTTGGTATCAAGAATACCCATTAGGTTGCTGGTGTGAACATCCCAGAGGCGGATTTCGTTTCCGCTGCCACTTGCGAGTGTTTTGCTATCTGCAGAGAAGGCTAACGCACTGATAGACTTTATATGTCCTGTGAGACTGTTGCGTTGGTCCCCTGTTTCAGCATCCCATAAGATAATAGTTCCGTCTCCACCGCCACTAACGAAGATCTTACTGTCTGGAGAAAACGTATATTCGCTCACAGCTTCCTTGTGACCTTTAAGTGTAGACAGATGGGCACCATGCTCTATTAGCCAGAGTTCTATGTTATCTGAGGAAAGTCTTTCTCTACCGGCAAGGATTTTTTGGTCTGGTGAAAATACCAGGGGCCAATAACGCTGCAATTTGTCTGTCACGACAGTAGACAGCTGCGCTGCGGTCGCAGCGTCCCAAATTCGGATTGTGCCTTCATAATCACGTCCAGCGACCTTTTGGATGCCTGAAGAGACTGTTATTTCACGAACAGGGTTAAGGAAATCCCCTTGCCCAGGGGTAAGAATGGCGTGTTGCGTGGCATTTTCTACGTTCCAGACGCGTATCCGCTCTTCAAACCCGTCGTTACTGGCGAGGTATTTACCATCTGCGGAAAAGGCGAGGACACTGATTAAATCGCTGTGCGCACCGAGAGAGAAAGACGATTGGTAGAGCCCCTTTTCAACGTCCCAGATGTGAAGGCTGCCGTCCTTACTGGCACTGATGAGGTGTTTTGTATCTTCAGAGAATATCACTGAATGAACATCGTCCCGCCGATTAGGCAGATACGCCTTATCAAGTTCCTTGCGTTTTAGAATAGGGGGTACACGTTGAGCGTGTTTATCTTGCGGTGTCGGTAGACTTTTTAGTTCAGCACCGGTACTCACATTCCACACCCGCATTGCATCAGAACTCACACTGACGAGCCGCCTACCATCTGCGGAAAATGCGATATCACGGATTTTGCCGGTGTGTTTTTTGAGCCTTTTCTGGATAGTGCTGGTCTCCACATCCCATAGATGTACCCGATGCCCCCATCCATCACTACTTGCGAGGACTTTTCCGTCTGGCGAGAAGGCGAGATGATCAATAGAACCTAAGTCTTCGTTATCGGCGTTCAGTAATTCACCGGTTTCGGCATCCCAGAGTCGTAGCCTGGCCCCAGCACTCGCAAGTATTTTGCCATCTGGCGAGAAGGCAACCGCATTGACTGCCCCTGAATGTCCCCTAAGACTGTTGATATATTTACCCGTGCTGACCTCCCACATCCGCACAATCCAGTCTCCGCCTGCGGTAGCAAGTTTTGTGTTGTCGGGTGAAAGTGCGATTGCTTTAATTGCATCGGGGTGTTCGTCGAGCATGGCAAACGCGGTGCCCGTTGCGGTATCCCAGACGTAGATTCTGTTTCCGTGGGCACTGGCGACAATTAAAGCGTCGGCGGAGAAGGTTAGGGCTTCTGGTGGTTTGGTGGGCAAGTACTTGTCGATTTCACCGGTCTGTATTCCACTAAACAGCGAGACGGCTTTGGTGGTATGCGCGTTATAGATCCAGATGCCGATGGCTGTTGCCACAGCGACTCGCGTGCCGTCCGGTGAAAATATGACGTTGTTTAATTTACCTCCACCGAGGCGTGCTTTCGCGGCTTCGGGTAAGTGCCATTGTGCTGCATATTCTTGTGCGAAGCTGCTTGATAGTAGTAGACACGAAATTAAGAGACACATGATATAGGTAAGTTTTGTCCTTTTCATAAGTTAAGGTTCCTTTTTTTTCGAGAGATTTCATCTCTGGGATATCTATATCATGTTTGTGAGCAATTTCCGTGCCTATCTGAAGAATACCCCACAACCGACTTTTAGCAGAATACCGAAACAAGCTGCACAAAATAGGGCAGACTTTAGTGCACAATTGCACGGAATGGGGCAAATTGGATCCGCGACTGTTACCCATTTATAACATAGGTTTCTATGGTTTAATGACGCAGTTCAACAACAGAAAGGGTGCATAATTTGATAAAAATCTAAAAGTCCCAGACGTATCTCGTGAATGTCTGGTTGTTAGTGGGGGTGTGTAGGGATTCTTAAACTTATTTATCATGCTTTTCATTTTCAAAACTTCATGCTTTAGCTTGGAGATGTAGAAAATGTGCATTTTTGAGTTGACAGAAAAAACATTTGCGATATGATATATGCATCTGCAGGTTGGGATATTACACTTTGGCGACCGTGCCATTGATCCCAACCATCCTTGTAATGGACGGTGCAGATGCAGAAAACCAAGACACTGCGAAAACAGACTCGTTGTTCCAACTTGAAATAGAGTTGTAACACCCAAATAGGGATGATAGAGTCGCTTTTGAAGCAGGACATACCTGCCAAAGTATCGGTAGTATCCGACGTTCAAGGATATTGCCGTAGTGTGCCTTATGCCCCGCACCGCATGTTGTAACATGTGTTACCCCAACAAGCCAACTCTGGCTGGAGTGGGGAACCAACCCAAAGAGGTTGGAAGAGGTGCTCTCTCACTGGAATTGCACGTGGCAATCAGCGAGCCTGCTAAAAGAACCAAACAGGGAGGAATCTCCCTGCTTTAGTGGGAGAGGGGGTCAAGAGATATGTTGTTACAGTTTACCACGAAATACACTTGAATCCAAGTGTACGTGTTTACTAACCAGAGGCATTTAGTTTTCAACAACCTCTCGCAAATTCGCTCTGAGCTTCATTGTGGGAGGGGTGTTTTTGCTTGGGTGTTTCCTTAAGTAACCCCGATTTTTTACGACATCACTGACGACTGATCGTTGACAACCGACGGCTAACTGCTGATTGCTTCTAAAAAAACTTGCTATGCATTTTTGTTTTGCGTATAATATGTCAACTACCCAAGTCTGAAGACTTGGGCTTGTGAATATCCGTAGCCACACGGGGACCCACAAGTTAAACGGTTTTCTAGAGTAAAATATCGCGTGTCTCGTGGTGGCACACGCACAGACGGTATGGATGCTCCCCAAGTCTATATCCGCTCTGATACGTGATCTCGAAGGGGCAACATATAACCCGAAAGGGAACTTACGATGAACTTCGTTCCTGTGAAAAGTAAAGAGGGTGAAAGACTCATGCCGACAACACCGACGCGGGCAGGCATGATGATCAAATGTGGAGACGCTACACCGTATTGGGATCATGGGGTGTTCTGTATCCGCCTGAACAGGGAACCCTCCAAACGATTCAAACAAGAGATTGTTGTCGGTGTAGACCCCGGTAGTAAGAAAGAAGGATTTACAGTGAAGTCTGAAGCACATACTTACTTGAATATTCAAGCAGACGCTCACAATGGTGTTGGTAAGAAGGTCGAGAAACGCAGCAGACTTCGCAGAGGCAGACGTTCTCGGAAATGTCCGAACCGCAAGCAGAGAACCAACCGTATGGCGAACAAGACACGTATGCCTGCGGGGACACGTGCGAGATGGAATTGGAAACTGCGGATATTAGATTGGTTGTCAAAACTCTATCCTCTGACGCATGTCTGTGTAGAGGATATTAAAGCAAGAACTCAGCAGTATCAAAAGAAATGGAACACCTCTTTCTCTCCACTTGAAGTCGGCAAACACTGGTTCTATGCTGAAATAGAGAAGCGTTGGAAGTTGTTCACGCTTCAAGGGTGGGAAACCAAAGAGATCCGTGATAGATTGGGACTCAAGAAATCCTCTAAGAAACTTTCAGAAACATTTGCCGCACACTGTGTAGATAGTTGGTGTTTGGCACATCATACGATTGGTGGTGTTTCTGTCCCTGATAATACAGCCTTGATGTGTGTTTCACCGATCCCTATTGCCAGACGCGAACTTCACAGGCAGAACCCTGAAAAAGGGGGTAAACGTCCACGTTATGGTGGAACCACTCAGAATGGCTTGGTCAAAAACACGCTCGTCAAACATATCAAATATGGCTTGACGCGTATCAGTGGTTTTGGCAAACGCGGCATTTCTCTCTACGATTTAGGGGGCAGCCGTGTTTGTCAAAACGCAAAAACATCTGATTTCAAAGTGCTGAGACGCTTGAACTTTACTTATAGGAACGGGTTTTCCTCCTAAGTCTAAAGACTTGGGTTTCCAACCCGAAGATTAGATGAATAGTTAATCCAAATTCTATATTTTTCTTTTCGGTGTAGTTTATAACGCCGGGGTCCCCGCCCGTTACTGCGGAGGGATAAACTTGCTATAGAAAGTTTGAAGGGAACAATTATGCAAAGAAGACGCGCCAGAACGCAATATTGTAAAGGTGAACTCATTGAACGTGAGGACTTTTCGGAAGATTTAGCCGCGTTCAAATTCCGTGTTGATAAGGAGCTACCATTTATACCCGGACAATACGCCACTATCGGTTTTGAAGTTGATGGAAAGATTGTCCAACGTCCGTATTCGATAGTCTCCTCGCCACATGAACCTTTTATGGAGGTTTTCGTGGAATTGGTGCCAGAGGGTGCAACCACGCCTCTATTTTGGGCACTGGAGTTAGGCGATACCGTGTTTTTCCGGGAACGCCTTGTCGGGAAATTCGTGATGGACATGGAGAGTGGGATGACGCGCCATGTGATGGCTGGCACTGTGACCGGTGCTGCACCCTATATCAGTATTGCGCGGACGCAAAAAATTGAGCAGGAACAGGGCAAATCAAGTCCACATCAGATCTTGGCGATCGTCGGTGCAAGTCGTTCTTGGGAACTTGGGTACTATATGGATGAACTCAATGAACTCGCGGCGCAGGAGGAGTGGTTCACGTTTGTTCCGACAGTAAGCCGTCCGTGGGAGGATCCGGAATGGCAAGGTGAGAGCGGACGTGCCGAAGATGTGATTCGGAAGTACGGCGACCAGCTCGGCTTTGATCATACCAACGCTGTCGTTTATGCGTGTGGACATCCGCAAATGATTGAGAATGCGAAAGCGATCTGGGCGCGCGCACGTTACCCTGAAGAACGGATTAAAGAAGAAAAATTCTTTGTGATTAAGGAATAGGGTCGATACATCGTAGGCATTGATGTAATTCTGATGTGGGCGCGTTTATGAAGCGCGCCCTATTTTTTACCGTTATTCGTTGGCTGCTCGCTGTCGCATCTGATAAATAAACATGTTCGTCATGAACCGATAGACATCCGAGGAACGTCTGGAGGCGAGTGGCGCACGGCTGTCAACCTCAGCAGTCTCCATACTGCACAGGTAATCCAGGGGGCAAAATACAACCGCCAAACGGGGTTTGCCTAACCGGCCCGGCACCAAGATGCCCCTGATATATCGCCATTTTGTGTTCCCGCCTTTGTACCCTGTCCCCCAAAACGCCGAACCGCCGACAGGTGTTTTTTTCAGTTTGTAATAGGATTGAAAAATCTCATGCCGCATATCATCTATGGTTTTCAGCGGATACTCAGGGAATACCTCGCGTAACTCTGTTTCTACGAGATTGGCGAACGATTTTTCGTTGCCCCCGTCCCCGCAATAGTCGAAGAACAACATACCGTTATAATCGAGAATGTATTTCCGAAGGGCTGCGCGCTCTGCGTCAGTGAACCCTGATGCCTGCGAATTGCGGTCAGCAAGTTGTTGATAGGATACTGACATCGCTTGGTCGTGTCCTGTCATGATCACGAGTGGCGCATCCATGATGCGGTCATCTGTTAGCGGCAGCGCACCCCCTGCGTATTGCATATCGGCTGTTATTGATCGCGCGTTCTCACGCAACCATTTTATTAACGATGGGATCGCTGTTGGATCCTGCCACCAGTCGCTCATTTGATGCTTGAGGCGTATCAGCCGAATATGTCCACGCACGATGCCGTCTTCTTCATCAATAATGCTGCCGAGTTTGTTCCCGATCTCAGCCTTGTAACTGCCAAGCGTTTCTGGTATTCCTTCCCCCAATCCGTCTTGTCCGCTGCCACCGGATTGCGTTAGGTTACCAAGACTTTGACCGGAACCGCCACCGCGCTGTCTCACAATTTCACCGCTATTTCCTGAACCGAGGACTGCGTCTCCACCCTTGATTTCTCCGCTGCCTCTCTCTATTGTGGCAGAGGGAGCATCGGTCGCTGAGAGAATTGCTTCTGGCGAAGGGGCAAGGTCTGTCGCTGTGGGGAGTGGAGGTGCCTCTAAGTTGGGTGTATTCGTAATCTGTGGGACTGCGGACCTTGCTGCCATCGGGAGTTTTGCTGCTGCGCTACGAATGGAGGGCCCTGCCGTAGTTTGTTTTCGCTTCACCTCTCGGACGATCTTTTTCGGAACTTGTGTCCGCTGTTGCTCCTGCGGTTCGACGAACTCCACAGCAATACTATTTTCTATTATCTGTTCTATTTTGGGTTTCAGTACCAATACCGCAGTAAGAATAATAGCGATCACATGTACTGTTAGAGAAAGTAGAAGTGCCCGGTTTCTCCGTTGTTTGGCATAATACTTCTCAACCATGCCTGTGTACATAGCGAGCTCTCCATTTGGGTTTAAATTGCAGTATTAGATAGCAATGCCGAACACTTTTTGGAGTAGTTTTACGCGTTAGGCATTATTGCACTTTGCCAAGTAGTGCCTTGAGGTAATTTGATGGAACAACAAAATTAAGGTTTTGCGCGTCTTCATCCTTGTGAATAGCCGTTGCAATGCCTATGACTTTACCTCTACTGTTTAGCACAGCACCTCCACTGCTCCCTGGAGAAACTGCAGCAGTTATTTGGATCCATTTATTGTTGCCTGTGCCTCGTATGCTACTGATAATACCATTTGAGACTGTCCCTTCCAAACCTTTCGGGTTACCTACAGCATAAACAGTCTCGCCAATTTCAACCTTGTCGCTATTAGCAAGGGGTAGTACTACTGAATTAGTATTACTAACTTTCAGGATAGCGAGATCGCGCTCTGGATCTGTTGCCGCAATATTTTCAACACGGTACGTTGTTTGTTTTCCAACCAGTTTTATATATGCCGCCGTAGCATTTTCAATAACGTGATAATTGGTGGCGATATAGTTTGGTCGGATGAAGAAACCGCTTCCTTCTGAGATTGTTCTGTCAAGCTTTTGTATTCCAAAGTATACTGTTGCCTTTAAAGCGTTTTGGGCAATCTCCTGTGCAGTTTGTTCAGTAATCTTGTGCTTTTGTGAGGTGTTAGTTTGTGGTGTGATCTTGTCTTCTTCTGATGTATTGTCCTCTAACTTTGTGTTTAGAAGTCCTACGTTCACATCCCATATGATAATGGTACCGTTTTCACTACCGCTAACAAGAGAACTGCCATCATCAGAAAAAATGAGGGTGGTTATGCTGGAATTGGGGATGAAGAACCCTTCTCCTTTTCTATGTTTTTTAACAGGATCAAAAAACTGGATGGTACCGGTTGTATCTCCGGCGGTGAGATACTCATTCGAGAGCGAATACGATAAAGCAGTGATAGCACCTAACGGTGTATTGTAACCTGTTCCCACTTCTGTTCCCGTAAGGGCGTTCCATTGACGAATAGTCCCATTTTCTTCGCCGCTGAAAAGATGAGTGCCGTCAACGCCGAAAGTCAAGGCAGTAATTGTCCCTTGAGCTCCTTTTAGTACTTTCAATTCACGGCGGGAGGCAACATCCAATAGGTGAATTCTGCCATCTGCACCGCCAGTTGCAAGTGTAGTTTCTGCTGGCGAAAGGGCAAGTGCAGTGATGCCGTGCGTGTTCCCTGTCAATACAGTCTGTAAACTTTCGTTGTTAATTCCTTTATTGTTTTCGAGGATCTTGAGGACATTTGATAGAAAAATCGTTCCATCTTCGCTTCCTCCGCTAACAATAATTTTGCCATCGTTTGAGAATGTGACAACTTTTGTTAATCCTGTATGTTCACTAACAAGAGAGAGCTCACTACTGGTACCAGCATCCCACAATCGGAGTTTTCCATCTAATCCGGTACCACACGCTCGGATGCGATTATCCTGCGTATATGCTAAGGCTTTTATGCCTCCAGTATGTTCCGATATTTCAATTCGTGTCCGGGTACCGATTGTGTCCCATAACAATATCCTCCCGTCAGGACTGGCACTGGCAAGTGTGGTGCCATCAGGAGAAAAGTCAATATCCGATACAGAGTCTTTGTGTCCCGTAAAAGTAAGATTGTGCTTCGTCGTATTTGTATCCCATAACCGTATTAGTTTATCAGCACTGCCGGTGGCAAAAGTGTTCCCATCTGGAGAAAATTTTGCCGTATATACTGAAGTGTTATGTTGAATTGGTGAATGAAGTCTTCCGCCTTCACCGACGAGACTCCATAAAAAGACATTACCATCTAAACTTGCACTCAAGAGTTCAGTCCTGTTACGTGAAAAATGCACAGTCTGAACAGAATTCGTGTGTTCTTTAAATTCGTATATTCTGTCACCCGTACCAGCGTCCCAAACTTGGATAATCTCATCGTCACTTCCACCAGCGAGCATCCGATTGTCAAACGAAAAGGCTACGGTCCGAACGGCATCCTTGTACGGTAGGATCGCGATAAGTCTCTCGTCATCGATTAAAGTGTGTGGGTCCCAAAGTCGGATTGTTTTGTCAGCACTGGCACTTGCCAACATGCTGCTGTTACCATCGGATGAAAACGTAATGGCATATATTTCACCTTTATGGCCTCTGAGGGCAGTTACAGGTTCTTTTTGCTTCTTTTTCGTGGGTTCCCATAATCTAATAGTCTCATCTTGATGTGCTGCAGCGAGAAGTTGACCATTTCGAGAATATGAAATTGCATTAGCACCATCCATGTGCTCTTCAAACCGGTTAATTTGTTTACCAGTGTGACTATCATAAATCCAGATGCCGGTGGTAGTTGCAACGGCAAGTTGACTTCCATCAGGAGAGAATTCTATGTCACGAACCCATCCTTTACCGAATCGCTCTATTGCCCCTTTTGGTAAATCTAATTCAGAGTCATCTTGAGCATACACCAGTGATAAAAGCAAATTTGATAACAGTAGATAAGCAATGGCTGATAAATAGAATTTTTTCATGTTCTTCAATTCCTTTTAAGGTTTTGGCTTGTGGGATAGCGATTCTATTTCGTGATTTTAACACACAATCACTCTTCGGACAAGTCTTTACGGATGTTCTTGAAATGTTATAGCAAATTCCGAAAATATGTGGGCA
Source organism: Candidatus Poribacteria bacterium (assembly GCA_003635195.1). Lineage (GTDB taxonomy): Bacteria > Poribacteria > WGA-4E > WGA-4E > WGA-3G > WGA-3G. The sequence continues at coordinate 18,534 of PYIY01000109.1, forward strand.
CGCCGCGATAGGGGCACCCTACGACAGGAAGCCTGTAGGGGTTGGGTAACCCAACCCCTATGGTTCCCTCGGCATATGAAAATAATTACGTGCTCTATTATAAATGCGGGTTTAAGTCCAAATTAGTCCGCTATATAATCAATAAGTCTGTTTGCTGGCTCATAATTTGGATCAATTCTTAAGGCAGCATTAGCAGCACTCCTGGCCTCTTCAAATCTACCAAGCCTTAGGTAAGCGAGGCTAAGATTGAAATGAGCCTCCTTAAAGTGCTGGTCAATGCTTATTGCTTGTTTTAGACTTTTTATCGCCGCAGTGTACTCTTTCCTTTTAATATAAATTACACCTAAGTGACAATGTACTTCTTTAAACCGTTTCTCAATATTAATAGCATTTTTGAATGCCTCAATTGCTTTGTCGTACTGTTCTTCGTCAAAGAATATCCAACCGCGTCCGTAATACGTCTCCTTTATCTCTGATAAGAGTTCATGTGCACGCTGATAATTTGGATCAACCTTTAGGGCTTGTCTCGCTTTCTCTGTTGCTTTCTTAAGCTCACCTCGTCCAAAGTGTATGTACCCTTGGTCAGCATGACGTTCTTTGGTTGGTAGTGGTTTAGGAGCTGGTGTTGAAACTGGATCCGACTCTGGAGGCGGTTTTAAATTTTGAATAGCAATCTCTTTAAGTTCCCGCATACGACTGAGCCACCCGCGCACCCTAACATCATAATTATTAGTATATTTGGTAACGGCTTCGTCAACTGTGCTGATTACCAATTCCCATTTGGATCTATAACCAGGTGTTCGCGCCCAATCAGAGTACGCCAAAACCAATCCATAATACGCTTCAATTGTATGTGAATTCTCGTTATAATCACTGATAAGTCTCTTGAAGGCATTAACTGATTTACTAAATAAAATTGGGTTGGTGAGTCCGCCTTTGTGGTAACAGTAGCCAGCCCAATAGATTGCTTTCGAGATATTTTCAGAGGAAAGATTGCTGTTAGTCAGTTTTTCATATAGTTTAGCCGCTTCTAAGTACTCACCTTTCTTTCGTAAACGTATCGCTTGAATAAAGAATTGTGCATCTCCGCCATCGTCCGGTGTGCTTCCATCATTAGCATATACTGGGACAAGATAGGTGAGTTGATATTTCTTATAAATTTCTATTTTTCGATTCCCGTCGTTTGTTGTGTACATTGCTTCTTCGTAGTGTTCTCGCGCTTTCACATAATCCTCTACTTCAAGATAGATTTCTGCTATCCCGATATAGGCATCTGTTACATATTGATAGTTTTCTGGGAATTGTGTGATGAGGTCCGTGTAACCTTGAATTGCATCGTGAAGCTTCCCCTGCTCTGTTAAATGTAAAGCCTCATTGTACATTACCTCGGCTTGAAGTTCCGGTTCTGACTTGGGAGGAGTAGGTTCCAATTCGTCAGATAGCTCAGAGCGCATTTCATCCTCAGCCACTTGTTTCTGTTTCGGTTCAACTTTAACTAACTGTTCTATCTTTGCAATGCGACGTTCTCCTTCTACCTTAAATTCGGAATTTGGAAATTCATCAATAAGTTCTTGAAAGATAGATTTTGCTTTTTCATAGTTTCGCTGTTGATAGTTGATGTTTCCAATAGTGTACAATGCTTTCGCTATCCTATGACTGTTTGGAAACTTTTCTATCAACCAAGCAAATTTGGCTTTTGCCTGTTCAAAGTCCTCAATTTTGTAGAGAATTTCAGCCCATAGATAGGTTAATTCCTCTTGATGTTTACGGACATAGGCGTTCGACCAGACTTTTGTGATATACGCAAGTGCATTGTGATAATAATTAACATCCTGTGTTTCTCCAGCGAGTTCGTAGTAGCACAACGCGATTTTAAGATGGACAAGGGTAGCGAAATCCGCATCAATATGCCTCGTTTTTGCTCCGAGTTTGTTTGATTCTTTTAGTGAAGCTTCATATTTCTCAATGGCATTCTCATAGTCTGAACGTTCGTACAACGCCTCAGCATTTTCAAAAAGCCTCTCTACCTTTTTGGCGTTCCCTAATACGAGTGGTGATAAGAGGGCAAGTAGCAAAGCAACTCCGCCGATGATACCCCATATTCTCTCGTTCATTATCTTCTCCTTGGCGGTATTGGATCTGGTGTATTTGGTATAATCTTAAAAGAGAAGTCTTTAGTCCCGAGAAGTTCCATCTTTCCGAAGGATCCAGCTTTCCCAAATAGTTGCAATTGTAATTGTTGACTTCTCCCTTTCACATTTTTATCGGCTGTTATTGGGATGCGAATAATCTTTTCGCTATTTCCGGCTAATTTTGAAATCGGATTAGGTGTTTTAATTCGCAGTCCAGCTATAAACGATGGATCAAATCTTATTTCAACATTTTTCGCTGTGCCGCCTGTGTTAGTAAAAGTCAGTCTGATATTTCCTGTCTCGCCCGCGTCGAGGAAACCGTTTCTTGAAGGCTCCTCCAAAGATGCAGTTATTGAAAGACTTGGAGGTGCTGGCCGGAATGGTACTGGAATTATACCAAACCTAATAGCAACAAAGACTGCCACTGCAACAATGCCTAAAATAGCCACATAGGACAAAACTTTCTTCCGTATTTTCCGGTTTTTCTCTATGTTTCTGGCGAATGCGATCACCTGAATCAATTCGCGCGCCTTCTGATGGTTCGGATTAAGCGTTAACGCTGTCTCCGCTGCAGTTTTAGCATCGTCAAACGCCCCTATCTCAAGATAAGCCTGACCTAAACCGTAGTGCGCTTCCATCGAATTTGCATCCGCCTTTATGACCCGCTTGAACGCGGCCGCAGCCTGATCGTACTGCCTACTGTTAAGAAAAACAAGTCCACGTTCTAAGTCTTGCTTAGTATCGGGTGGGTCTGTAGGTGTTGTACCCGTTTGCTGTGTCGGTTCAGGTTGGCTGGGGGTTGGACGCGCTTGTTTGATGTGGTCTAAAAGTTGATGTGCGGGTTGAGAATCGGCATCAATCTTTAATGCGGCTTTCGCTGCGTTTTCTGCGTTATCAAGTTGTCCTATTTCAAGATAGATAGTGCCTAAACTTACATGTGCTGCTACGAAATCAGGGTCTATATCAATCGCCTTTTGGAATTCGGCAATCGCTTCAGCGTGCATTTTTGAATCCAAATAAGCAGCACCGAGTTCATGATGCATCTGCTGTCTTGACTTTGTATCCGGTTGTGGGTCTGTAGTTTGTGCTGGCTCTGATGGTGTGGTATCTTCTGTTTCCGTAGGCGTATAACTCGGATCAATGGCTTCCAGAAGCGAGCGCGCTGGTTGATAATTGGCATCTATTTTTAACGCTTCTCTCGCGGTTTCTCTCGCTTTTCCAAGTTCCTGCTGTCCAAGGTAAGCGAGTGCAAGCGCGTGGTGCGCCGCTTTATGGTTTGGATCGAGGGCTACCGTTTTTTCAAGCGATGAAACGGCACGTGGGTACGCCTCCATCTTGAGATAAGCCAACCCAAGATTGTAGTGTGCAGTCGCGAAATCGGAATCGAGGGTGATGGCGTTTTGGAAGGCGGTAACGGCTTCACTATAGCGTTCATCATTCAGATGGGTGATGCCTTTATTGTAATGCGCCTGTTTAATCGTATCTGCGAATTCGTGTGCCCGTTGATAGTTGGGGTCAAGTCTTAGCGTCTCTGTAATAGCATTTGTCGCTGCTTCCAAATTGCCCGATTCTCGGTAGGCGCGTGCAAGGTTATAGTGCGCACGCTTGAGATGCGGGGCAATAGCGATGGCGCGTTCAAGATGTGGTATCGCTTGGTCGTATGTTCCCTGCTCCACGTAAGCATAGCCGAGGTTATAGTGTGCATCAACGAGATCAGCATCTTGTGCGATCGCGTGTTGTAACGCCTCAATTGCCTGTTGGTATGCCTGCATGCCGATGTGGGCAGCACCCAGATGGACGTAGATATGTGTATTTTCGGGGTGGGAGTCCTGTGAGTTATTGTCTAAATCTGCGGCAAGTGCTATGGCTTTCTGGAATGCTGCGACGGCTTCCGTGTAACGTTTTTCATCTAAGTGTGCTTTGCCTCTGTCGTGGTATGCTTCGATGATAGTGCCGTACAGTAGCAACGCCGGTTGATAATTAGCATCAAGTTTTAATGCCGCTGCGACCGCTGTGCCTGCATTTTCGAGTTCATTCTGTTCGAGGTACGCGCGACAGAGTGCGGAGTGCGCGCCGATAAAATTTGGATCCAGTTTTACGGCTGCCTCGAACTCAGGAACGGCTCTACTGTATTGTCCTGCTTCCAGATAAGCGATGCCGAGGTTGTAGTGTGCTTCTTTTATAGCGTTCATTTTGCTTCGTTAAAAGAACATCAGATGCTTTTAATTTGAGTGTTATTTTACCAGATATACCTTAATCAGGCAAGCAAAATTCTTGAGTGTGTTTCAATTCTGAGATATAATAGTACGGTGAATTTATGGGTAAAACGATAAGCATTCTGATCACCAAACCTGACTGGAATTATCCATGCTGCAACACGCGCCTGCCCTTTCTACGCCTTCGCCTCACCGGAAGATCCGTTGTCGGATTATTTGGCTCGGACTCGCGCTGATTCCCTTCAATAACTATTGGGTCTTCGCATCGCTCCGTTGGGATCAAGGTTTCCCGACGACGATGTCCCTCTTTTTCAACACGATCTTCGCGCTCGTTGTGCTGATAGCCCTCAACACGCTGCTTCACAGATTTACACCGCGCGCTGCACTCACCAGAGGGGAATTGCTGACCCTTTACACGATGTTATCCGTCGCCTCCGCTATCTGTGGACACGACTTGTTTGAGGTTATCATTACAAATATCGCTACGGTTGGGTGGTTGGCAACAGAAGAAAACGAGTGGGGTACACTCTTCCACCGCTATCTCCCGGACTGGCTTGCCTTGACGGATAAAAGTAAGTTAACCGTCTATTTCACAGGTGAATCTACGCTGTATCTACGTCCGCACCTCGAGTTATGGTGGCAACCTGTGCTGGCATGGAGCGGGTTTATTATTGTTCTGCTTTTCACGACGTTTTGTATCAACGTTATTCTCCGGCAGCAGTGGATTGAAATTGAGCGACTCAGTTATCCGATTATTGAGTTGCCGTATCAGATGACGACAGCGCGCTTCTTCCGATCAAAGCCGTTGTGGATAGGTATAGTCCTCGCGGGTGGGATAGACGTGATTAACGGCTTGCATTTTCTGTTTCCCAATTTTCCGGGACTCGGCGGTGAATTCTACGATCTGCGTCCGCTGTTCACAACGAAACCGTGGAACGCGATTGGCTGGACACCAATAGTCTTTTTCCCTTTCGTTATCGGGATGGCGTACTTTATCCCGCTTGATCTCTCCTTCACATTCTGGTTTTTCTACATCTTCTGGAAATTTGAGATGATCTTCGGTAGCATTGCTGGCTTACAGCGGATTCCGGGATTTCCATTTATCTTTGATCAATCGTTTGGGGTCTGTGTCGGTGTGTTACTAATGATGTTGTGGAGTGCACGGAACCATCTGTGTGATGTTCTCAGGCAGGCGTGGCGTGCAAACGGAAAAGTGAAGTCAAACGAACCGATGTCCTATCGCGCTGCAGTGTTAGGGCTGGTCAGTGGGTTTCTGCTACTAACCGCTTTCTGGTGGGTCGCAGGCATGTCGTTCTGGGTGGCAGTCCTGGTGCTTGCGATCCATCTGACCACCGTGACAGTCATTACCCGCGTTCGTGCCGAACTGGCCCCCCCGATTCACGATCTACGGTCTATGGGACCTGATGTCTTACTCCCCAAAATGTTCGGGATGCGTCGGCTTGGCGGGCAGAACCTTGCGCTGTTTTCACTTGTGTTCTGTTTCAATCGTGCCTACCGAGGCAATACCATGCCGCATCAATTAGAGGGCTTGAAATTGGCGGAACGATCGCGCAGCTCTTCGCGACGGATGGCTGTCGCGATGCTTCTCGCAATGGTCCTTAGCCCTTTCGCTGCTTTTTGGGGCGCGCTGCATATCGGTTATGAGCATGGAGCGATTGAAGTCTGGTCAGGCTCTGTGTTTAACCGCACGCAGAGTTGGTTAACGAATCCGATGCCTGTGAACATCCCATCGTTGATTGCTATGGTTTTCGGGCTGCTGTTTGCGTTCTGCCTCACGTTGGTTCGACTCCGTTTTTTCTGGTGGCCCCTGTACCCGATCGGGTATGCGATCTCCGGTACTTGGGCGGTGAATTTTTTCTGGTTTTCGGTTTTCATCAGTTATTTTATCAAGTTAGCGATTTTACGTTTCGGTGGTGTGCGGACATTTCGGCGTGCTGCGCCGTTCTTTTTGGGACTGATTTTAGGCGAATTTCTTGTCGGCAGTGTCTGGGGACTTCTCGGTATCTTCCTGCAAATGCCGATGTATCGATTTATTTGGTAGATTAGTTGTCAGTTATCAGTACCCAGTTATCAGTTACCTTTGATCATGTCTCTTATCACAGTGATCACATAATCACGGAAATCAAACTCCAGAATTCAACGGCAAGGGTGGAGCGTGACTGAGTATTGACAGCTGAAAACCGACGCAGTTGCTGTACTGATGACTGATAACTGAATGCCTCTGGCAATGGATATTTTTCGCTTGACAAAGATTGGCGGATTCTCTTAAAATATGATGGACATCTATTGGTGAGATGTGACACAATATGTTTGAAGATTGAAGGCTTCCGAGACTTGCTATGGAACAGATACAACAACTTCGCCGAATTACAATATGGGGTGTCGGATTAATCGGGGGTTCGCTTGGACTTGCGTTGAAAAAGAACGGATTTCAAGGACAACGCGTCGGGTTAGGACGCAACATCGGCAGACTTGAGAATGCTCTTGAATGTGATGCCGTTGATGTCATAACAACGGAGTTAGTGGAAGGACTTCAAGAAACCGATATCGTCGTGCTGTGTACACCTGTTGCGTTAGTTCCAATGTTGGTACAGCGGATCATTGAATCTGTTGACATACGGCAAGATCGGATCGTACTGACCGATGTGGGTAGCACGAAATCAACACTCGTGGAAATGATTGAGGCGCAGCTGCAGGAACAGAGGGCGGATGCCCTCTCTTTTATTGGTGGACACCCAATGGCGGGTTCCCATGAGACCGGTGTCGGTGCCGCGCGTGCGACGCTTTTTGAAAAAGCGACGTGTATTTTGACACCGACACCAAATACCAACACGGATGCCTTAGCACTGATTAGAAACCTATGGGAGTTCGTTGGGGCAGTACCGTATCTGTTTTCCCCGAAAACCCATGATCGCCTCATCGGTGCCGCGAGTCATCTCCCGCATCTTATTGCGAGTATTCTCACCAATACGGTTGCGAATGTGGAAACTGAAGAGGGCAAGGCGTTGGATTTTACGGCGACCGGTTTTCGGGATTCCACTCGTATCGCTGCAGGTTCACCGGACTTGTGGACCGGTATTTTCACACAGAATAGCGGTGTTCTCTTATCGTTGATTGACGACATCATCGAAAATTTAACAGCATTCAAAACATTGCTTCAGACTGATAACTTGGCTGAGATTGAACGTGTACTGCTCGAGGCACAGGTCATCGTCAAAAAGCGCAGAGAAAAATAGGAGGCGCATGAAAAAGATTGGATCTCAGGTAACGATTGCGATAGACGGACCCGCCGGGTCTGGGAAAAGCACGGTCGCACGACGCGTCGCAGAAGAACTCGGACTCCTTTACCTTGATTCGGGTGCTATGTACAGGGCAGTGACCGTGTTGGCAATACGGGGTGGACTTACAGCAGATAGCCCTGAACTGCTTGAGCAGGTAAAAGCGTGCCACATTGAATTTGAAGATAACGGCAAAACGATTTTGCTCAATGCTAAAGATATATCTGTCCAAATCCGCACGCCAGCAGTTAACAGACGCGTTGCAGATGTTGCCAAGGTGCCAGAGATTCGCCATGAGATCGTCAAACATCAACAGCGGATCGGCGGTGAGGGGAGTATCATCGCTGAAGGCAGGGATTTAACAACGATTGTTTTCCCAAACGCCGATTTTAAGTTCTATCTCGATGCCTCTGTAACAGAACGAGCGAAACGGAGGCTTGCCGAACTTCAAGCGCAAAATGTGAATATAACATTAGCAGCGGTTGAAGCAGAAATTAGTGCGCGTGATGAGAAAGATAAAACGCGGGCACACAGTCCGCTCCGTGCTGCTGGCGACGCAATTGTCGTTGATACAACCGATAAAACGATTAACGAAGTCGTTGATTTTATTATCGCCAAGGTATGTTAAAAGCGAGATCGGTTTAAAGTAAAATTATGTGGTATACCAACAATCACTTCTGGACACCCCGTCCACTCTACCGATGGGGACATCGGCTCACCAATATTTTTTGTAAAACTGTGGGGCGGCTTGAAGCCCGAGGCGTTCACCACATTCCGCGGGAAGGTGGTGTGCTATTCGTGTCAAATCACGTTAGTTTTCTTGACCCTGTAATTGTCGGTTCCGCGGCGAGTCGTGAAATTCATTTCATGACCCGAAGTAACGCATTCGACATTCCGGGTTTAGGGAAACTGATTTCGCTTTATAATGCCTACCCTGTCAATAGAGGCGCGGCGGACTTGGGGGCATTGCGAAAGACGATCTCCCTTTTGCAAGACGGCAACGTTGTGTTGATGTTTCCAGAAGGTACCCGTAGTGTTGATGGCACGTTAGGTAAAGCACACGATGGCGCGTGTTTTATTGCGGACCGAGCCGGTGTGCCGACGATTCCGGTGTTTCATAGTGGCGCGGAACGGATATTGCCGCGCAACAGTAAACGGCTCCGCCGCGCGAAGTTAACGGTTATATTTGGTAAACCCCTTGAACTGATCACCGGTGAATTTGAGACGCGGCGTGAAAAGTATCAGCTGATGGGCAACCAGATGATGGACGCGATCGCAGATTTGCGAGATGAGATGCTTAGTGAGTCGGGTTCGCCAGAATGAGGAGGACATCACCCTCTTGAACTTGATACGTTTTGCCTTCGGCTCTCAGTAAGCCTCTGCTTCGCGCTTCTGGGTAACTGCCACATGTTACTAAGTCTTCCCAGTTAATTGTTTCTGAACGGATGAAAGCATTCGCAAAGTCTGTATGGACACGACCTGCTGCATCCACAGCGGTTTGTCCTTCTTGCAGCGTCCATGCCCGTGTCTCAACGGGACCGGTTGTAAAGAAAGTAAGCAGTCCCAATAACTGATATGAAGTCTGGATGAACCGTTCTAAGGCGGATTCGTGTAAACCCATTTCCGCCATAAAAATCTCGGTATCCGTTTCATCAAGTTGTGAGAGTTCCATTTCCAATTGTGCGGCGAGTACAATAACTGCTGTTTGCGGTTCTGCTTCGTATTGAGCGAAGTGTTTGAAAATTTCATCTGCTGCGTCGAGTTGCGTTTCACCGATATTGCAGACCAGCAACAACGGTTTCTGTGTCAAAAACCCGTAGCCGCGTATCAACTTTTCTTCATTGGCGGATAGGTCAAGCGTACGAAGTGGTTTTCCACTTTCTAAGGTTTGCTGGCACTCCTCTAAAAGCCGAATCTCGTTTTGCTGTTCAGGTAGTTTTTGGTTCTGAAACTGCTTACGCAGTCGGTCAAGTCTACCTTCAACAATTTGCAGGTCTGCCAACGCGAACTCAAGAGCAACGCTTTCAATATCGCGTTCTGCATCAACACTGCCATCAACGTGTGGCACCGAGGCATCCTCAAAAAGCCTGACGACATGCGCCAGCGCGTCGACTGTGCGAAGTTCTGCGAGCATTCCTGCCTCTAACTCGCCTTGTTCTACATCCGATTTAGTTACTCCGGCAACGTCTACATAGTCAATCGTGGCGGGTGTCATCTTCGGGGATTCAAATGTCTCTGCTATCTGTTGCAAACGTTCGTCTGGCACGTTAGCAGTGCTGAGGTTTATTTGTCCGCGGCTTGTGTAACCCCCAACTTCTGCGTTGGATTGCGCTAAGGTGTTAAACACCGTTGTTTTTCCGACCTGTGGTCTGCCTACAATGCCTATTTTCATTTTTTTATTGCCCTGTTATTTCGCTGGTGTTGGCAAAATCTAATTGACAAGGTCTGTGTGAATTGGTAAGATAAGGATAAATATGGAATCCAATCCGGAGATGAATTGAATATGAGTGTCCAGAACGGAAAATGGCGGCGGTACATCGTTAAAGGTTTGACAGTTCTCTTAATCTTCACAATATGCCTTTCGGTTTTGCAATGGTTTATCATCAAAGAGCTATTCGGTTTTGGCATCGATATGGTGAAGGACACACTGATTCAACAAGCCCCTGAAGGCGTTGAACAGTATGACATCGAAACGACTTTTGATCGGGTGAAAACCGCTGGGATGCAGCTCCCCTTCAGTTTCCTCACGGGGAAAATCAGCCTCCGTAAGATTAGAGCCGTTGGCAGATATGCGATGGCAGCAAACGATGATCAAGTTTGGGACGCTGATGAAATTAACACACTTCTACGAATGATGAATGCCTCTGTTGGCGTTAAAGGAGGGAACGAGTGACTTGCATTATCAATTTGCAAGCGACACTTAGACAATGCAGACACATCTGACTTCCCCTTATGAAAAATTTGCCTACGCCTATGATCGGATGATGACAAACGTCAATTATACGCGCTGGACACACTACATTGAGTCCCTTTTTGAGAGATACAATTGCGAACCGCGTCGCGTCCTCGATTTGGCATGCGGTACTTGTGCCTTGACGATACAACTTGCGTTAAAAGGCTATAAGATGGTCGGTGTGGACCGAGCTGTCGGTATGCTGGACATCGCCAAGGAGAAGGTGGCAGCGCACGAACTGGATATTGAATTGCATCACGGGGATATGCGTGATTTCCAATTGAACCAGCGGTTTGACGCTGTCCTCTGTACATACGACAGCATTAACTATGCTTACGACGAAACCGAGTTAAGCAACGTCTTCACATGCGTTGCTGAGCATCTTGAACCGGACGGATTATTTATCTTCGATGTGACGACAGAACGGAATATCGTTGAGCATTTTCACAATAAAACATTCGCTGCAAACCATGAGGACTATACCTACATTTGGAAAAATAACTACATCCACCACTCCAAGATGTGCCGCACCCTGTTGACCTTTTTTATCCGTGAAGGCGAATTGTTTCGACGCTATGAGGAAGTACACCAGCAGCGGATCTTTGAAGTACCCACTGTCAATAACCTACTCAAATCGGCTGGATACAACCCCTTGAGTGCTTACGATATGTACACCTTCAGTCGGTGGAGCCGCTACTCAGACCGGATTAACTTTACGGCACGTCTCGCCTGAGAGGACGACGCTCCAAATGTTCCTATGGGAAGCATGTTCTTTCAGGGTGCGCGCTTTGAAAAGTGCGTTTGCCTGTAGGGATTACAACCCTTCCGCGATGAGATCGCCGACCTCTTCGGTCGTATAACCCATACGTCCGGCACCGAGGTCTTTAATTTTTCCGCTTGCGAGTAGATCGCTCATAGATTTTTCCACTTTGCCTGCCGCGTCTAGATGACCGAGGTGATCGAGCATCATTCCTGCTGCGCCGATCGCTGCTATCGGGTTAATCTGATTTTTGCCAGTATAACGTGGCGCGGAGCCGTGAATCGGTTCAAACATAGCGACGCTCTCAGGGTTTAAATTACCAGACGCTGCGACACCCATACCGCCTTGAATCATCGCACCGAGATCGGTGATAATGTCACCGAACATATTACAGGTCACAACGACATCAAACCACTCTGGATTTTTCACCATCCACATCGTTGTCGCATCGACGAATGCGTATTCTTTTTTGATGTCGGGGTAATCTTCACCGACCTCGTCAAAAACGCGTCGCCAGAGGTCATGTGCGTAGGTGAGGACGTTTGCTTTATCGCAGAGGGTCAAGGTGTTTTCTTTGTTCCGCTTTTGGGTGAGTTCGTAGGCATAACGGACACAGCGTTCCACGCCTTTGTAGGTGTTGATCATCTCTTGAATAGCGACTTCGTCGCGTGTGCCGCGTTTCAAGAAACCGCCGATGCCTGCGTATAAGCCCTCAGTATTTTCACGAACGATGATAAAATCAATTTCTTCGGGACCTTTGTCTTTCACAGGCGTCGGCACACCCGGATAGAGTTTGACAGGACGTAGGTTGATGTAGAGATCAAGTTCAAACCGGACTTTTAACAAGATACCTTTCTCTAAAATGCCGGGTTTAACGTCGGGGTGTCCAATCGCGCCGAGGTAGATAGCATCAAGTCCTCGGAGTTCTTCCAATACGGAATCCGGTAACACTTCACCGGTTGCAAGATACCGGTCGCCGCCGATATCGTATTCGACTGTTTCGTATTGAATGCCTGTTTGTGCAGCTGCCGCCCCGAAGACCTTCATCGCTTCACGCGTCACTTCGGGGCCGATTCCATCGCCAGGGATGAGACCGATTTTATACATAGGTTTTCTCCTAATATATTCTCACATGGATTTTAAACTCCTTATATTTTATCACATCTGATGGGATATTGCAAATTGGCGTTTTCGTAATCTTCCACTTTTTCTGTATTTTTTTTCAATGATATGCTAAAATAATTTAACCTATGAACTAAAATACTAATGTATGCGATATTTTTTTCTGGTAAAACCTAAAGTATAGGAGATCTACAATGCTAAATGGGCGGGCTATGTTACTCCAAATTCTCTTAGTCCTTTTTATTCTCTCTGCTGCGTTCGGACAGAATGTAGAGGTACTTAAGGCAGAATTGAAGGGAATGGAGGGGCGGCTTGATGCGAAAATAGATGGAGTGAAGGATACTCTTGACCAAAAAATAACTGGAACAAAAGATGAACTTACCACCAGCATAAATGGAGTAAAGGACGAAGTAGTCACCATAAAGTGGATCATAGGCGGAATAGGAGCAGTGTTTACAATATTTTTAGGGTTTTTGGGGTACCTACTAAATTATTTTGTCAAACAACTATTGCCCAATATGGTTCAACCTGGGAGCAGAAGCACAGGCCAACCACAACAAGAGCCTGTTAGTGGCGGCGAATTCGCAGATAACACAGAACCCGGTTATCAGACAACAGGGGGTGGATCCTAATGCAAAACACTCAGAACCCATTTGTTGAAACAGCTGTATCCGCAGAAGCTCATCTTCACAAGGGGGATACCTTGTTTGATCAAGGAAGTTATGAGGCTGCTATTTCGGAGTATAATGAAGCATTGGAACTAAACCCCAATCTTGCAGAAGCATACCACAATCGTGGAAGAGCTAAAGGTTCTTTGAAACAACACTTTGATGCCATCTCTGACTTTGACAAAGCAATCCAGATTAATCAAGAATTTGCCAAAGCTTATTGTAATCGCGGTATTGCAAAAGCAGCATTGGGACATTTTAAAGATGCCATCCCTGACTTTAGTGAGGCAATCCGTATAGATCAAAATTTTCAAATAGCCTACGATTATCGAGGAAGAGCAAAGAACAAAATAAAAGACTATGAAGCTGCTATCTCCGACTTTGACGAAGCGATCCGCATAGATTCAGAATGTGCAAGTGCCTATGGCAACCGCGGCCTTGCAAAACTCAATCTAGAGCGATATTTTGATGCCATTTCTGACTTTGACGAGTTAATCCGTATGGGCGTGTATCTCTCGATATCCTACTGTAATCGTGGTATTGCCAAGCGTGACTTGGGGCACCCTGAAGATGCCATCTCTGATTTTGACGAAGCGATCCGCATAGATTCAGGATATACACATGCCTACTACAACCGCGGAAAAGCGCAAATCATGTTGGATCGTACTACGGAAGGAGAACAGGATTTACAGAAGGCATTAAATTTAGCAGAAGATGCAGGAAATGAAGGATTTAAGAATCAAATCCTAGAAGAGCTATCAAAAGTAGGGAAGTAATAACTCCTAAAACATAGAAACGCTACTGCTCAACCGAGAGGTTAGGGCTTTTTTATTTTATGGCTGTTCGTGAACTTTAAAAAACGCCCAAAGCCTTCCTATTTCATAATCAAAAACTTTACACATCCATAAGAGAATTTGGTGTTTCCGCAAAAAACAGTGATATGCTATAATGATTCTCTACAACACAATGTATTTTGAAGCATCGGAGTGGTACATTGATTAGTGAAGCGCGCCTAAAGACAATTCTCAATCATTTTCGCGACCAGCGGATTCTTGTCATTGGAGATTTTTACTTGGATGCCTATTGGTACATTGACAAAACCCGCTCAACGTTGTCATTGGAAACGCCGTGGCACACGAATCCCGTTGTTGAACAACGCTATAGTCCCGGTGCAGCAGGGACCGTCACAAATAACCTGAAAGCATTAGATGTAGGGACGGTCTATACGTTAGGCGTTATCGGTGAAGACGGATTTGGACGAACATTGCTTAAGTGTCTACAGACGAATGGATGCCTAACAGATTTTATGGTGCAGGGGCCAAACTGGGTGACACCTACCTATCTTAAACCGATTCATCGTGGATATGAAGGTGTGGAAACGGAGGGACCGCGGTTTGATATTGAGAACCAATCCCCAATGGGAACAGAAGTTGAGGCAGCCGTCATTGACGCACTTCAAACGTGTATTCCACTTGTTGACGGTATAATCGTTGGTGATCAGATGCCGCTTGAGAATTTAGGTGTGGTGACAAGCCGCGTGAGAGACATATTATGTGAGTCGGCTTTGGCGTTCCCTGAAAAATTCTTTTTCGCCGACTCCCGCACGCGAATTGGTGAATATAAAAATGTCATCATTAAACCGAACCGGTTTGAGGCAAAACGCGCTGTCCAGCCAGACTGGAACGGACAGGCAGTTGACATTGAAGAGGCAAAGCAGTGTGCCGCTGCCCTCGCAGTGCAGACCCAAAATATCGTGTACGTCACCCTCGGTGAAAACGGTATTCTTGTTTATTTTCAAGGTGAGTTCACCCATATTCCCGGCATTCTAATTGTTGATGAAATCGATCCGGTTGGGGCGGGAGACAGTGTTTCGGCTGGACTTGTGGCGATGCTTTGCAGCCTTGGCGTTGATGCTGCGGTTGATGCCGCTTATATTGGGAATCTGGTGGCTTCAGTTACTGTCACCAAAATCGGGACGACTGGTACGGCTTCACCGGCAGAAATCCTTGAACGCCATCGGAGCCTTGCGAATCTATGAATGTTTTTGATGCAATCACACAGCGTCGCAGCCATCGTGGAACATTTCAGAAACGCGCGATAGATGCTGCTGACCTTGAGAAACTCATTGAAGCGGCGCGATGGGCACCCTCACCGTTTAATGTCCAGCCTTGGGAACTTGTGCTCATTCAGAAAACGGAAGGTAAGAAGGCACTCGCGAATGTGACGGAACGCGCTGTCATTGACCAATTCAAGGACGCAAAGTTTCTGGATGATAACAGTCGGTGGATGCGTCTGACAGAAGCGGAATGGCGAGCACACGGCGATGGTGTTCTGCTGGAGGAACACGTCACGCTACCGAAGCCGCTTCAGGATGCGCCTGAAAAATTATTGCAAGGGTTGTTAAAAAATGCGAAGTCTTTCACAGTTTTGGGGCATTTAGGCGCGGGTAAGATGCCTGCCAAAGAAATTGCTGCACAAGTACGCGAGGCACCGCTGCTCGTGTTGGTGACGATGAATTGCAAAAGATACCCGCCCGGTGCAGGCGGAACTCGGTGGATGTGGTTGAGCATGGGGATGTTGATCCAAAACATGCTCCTCGCTGCGACTGCTCTGAAAATTGGCGTGCAGTTCGTGAGTCCGCCCCTCGAACGCGCGGCGGATCGTGAGCATATCCGCCAACTTTTCAATATCCCTACTTCTCATGAGATGATTACGCTGCTCAGGATGGGGTATGTTGAGGAAAGGGGTGGAGACTCCATGCGCTTACAAACTTCGGAGTTTGTACATTTTGAGAAAGTCGGAGAGACGGAGTGTTAATAGCGACATAGGCGGGTGTGGAGACCCGCCGCAACACGCGTTGTGCTTCTTAAACTTCGCGATTCTGCAGAAGTTCTTTCAATGCCGCTTTCTTTCTTTTGAGCCGCCGTTGTTGACGGTGACGGATTTGCGTCCGGCGCCGGACCTGCCCGCTTTTACTTCTTGGCATAACTTTACCCCCTTTCTTGAACCGTTTTGGCGAGGTACAGGACTGCGGATGTGCAGCACGTTTCTACCTCTGTCATTGCGATAGCCAGTTCTGTTTCTGAACGTGCGTGTAATTGGAGTCTCTCTTCGGTGACTGTGATGTATCGTTCGTTCGCTACGTCAGCAAATTCAAGTTGTTCTGCGTTCTCGTTTACTAAAGCGTAGTTCACAAGCCGTCCTTGTGAAGAAGCATCGTCTGTTGACGACTCAAAATTCTCTTTTATCGTTAAACCCTTGAAATTTTTATAAAGCGCGCGGGCAGGCAGTTCATCAGGTGACAGCGTCGGTGGCGGCGGTGCTGTTTCTGATGGAATTGTTTCCACCAGAACAATCGGCTCCGGCTCGAAAGGTTGAACGGCTGTCGCAGGCAGATCGCTTTCTGTCTCTATAGGCGTAGGTAAACTGTCTTCAATAACGGTTTCTTCTAACGCTACCGCTGCCGCATCAAGAGAAACCGATTCGACAGCATCAGATTCCATTTCATCGTCTAAGCCGGTATTTGAAAAAACAGAGAGGGGTTGAGATTGATATGTTTCCGAAGCTTCGTGTGCAAGGACATCTGTAAGAATCTCTTTGACCTCTTCACGCCCATCAATAATTACGTCTATTTCTTCCACGAGTGCCCGTAATGTTTCGATACCGATGGCTTGAATCATTGGGTGAAACGCCATAATTTCTGGTGGTGCTGCTTCAAATAACGAACGCGTAACGAAAGCAACCTCAGCGAGTTCACGGTTCCCCGTCCGCTTGAGGCGTGTTTCACATGCTGTAAGGGCGTGTGTTAATTTTTGTATGAAATCTGGTGTAACCAAATGCGGGAGCACCTCTAAACGAAAATGGTCAGATGCCTCTTCTACTTCCGACCCTATGACTGATTCATCCGCGTTTGCGACTGCTTCATCTAAATTTATATTTGTAAGATAGATTGAATCTTCTTCAGGCCCGAGAAGATTCGCCGATATATCTATAGGGGCATCTGTATGCGCCGTTTCACCGTGTTCAAGTACTTCCATCACCCGTTTATGCATCAATATCGGGTCGAAATGTACACCCTCAAACTCAGGTTCATCAAGCAGTTCGCGGCTCTGTGAGATGCAGGCGTGTAGATGTTCCTCTTCCGATTTTCCATGTGGGAGTCTACGTTGCTTCTCGATTGCGAGTTGCTTTTGTCTGAATTTCCGGTCGCGATTCCGTTTTTCGCGTTTCCGTGCCACGTTCGTGGTGCGGCGCCCCTTTTTCTTTGCCATGGTAATGTATTTTGCTGTGGTTAACGTCGTTATTTGATGAAGGTTTAACAACAACTTTATTCTGCCAGACAGTGTATAACACTAAGTTTAGCACATTCTTTAAGTATATGCCAATGTATTTTCATTGTCAAGTCAAAATTTTGTCAGAACTATTTGGTATTTCTTTTGTCCCTGCCTTTGCTAACAGGATTTGTAACATTCGTTTTCCGAGACACACCGATATTCCGTTTTCGTTCAATTGATGACCAAGCCTGAACGAGATGCTGGCGCCTAAATCAGTTAAATGAGCAGTTTTTGTGCTATTTTACAATTTTTGTATTGGCAATTTGCATAATGGTCTAAAATTCAGTATAATAATAGTAACGTTTTGTAAAGAAGACGTAGATTATTCGCTACGTTTTCTAACTTTCTTATTATTCAAATTTTTTATCGACAGTTGGGTTAGTTTGTTACCGGTTGTGAAATCAGTAGTGAAAATCTGGCATTTATGCCAAAATCATGAGGAAAATTGTATGTCTGATAAAAATCACATTAAGCCGATTGTTCTTATGCTCGGCATTGTTATAGGCATTTTGGTGTGCACGTTTACGACGGTTATAGCCGATCAACACGCCGAAGAGGCAGAAGAAGCAGAAACTACGAGCGAGGCTGAAGAAACGGCCGAAGAAGCATCCGAAGGGGATGCGCCTGTCCGGCTTGAAAGTCTTGTTGTGGTTGGGACGCGTGCGCAACCGCGTTCCGTCTTGGATTCAGCAGTCCCGATCGATATTGTGTCAAACGAAGCCTTTGAAAAGCAGGGTGGCGCGGATCTACCGGATTTGCTGAGAACTTTGGTGCCATCTTATAACGTCAATACGCAGCCGATTAGTGATGCGTCAACAGTGGTGCGTCCAGCGAATTTACGGGGACTTGCGCCAGACCATACGCTGGTGCTGGTCAATAACAAGCGGCGACACCGTGCTGCAGTGATTCACTGGCTCGGAAATGGTCTGTCTGATGGTTCACAGGGCCCTGACCTGGCACCTATTCCCGCAATTGCCCTTCAACAGGTAGAGGTCCTCCGTGATGGCGCATCCGCACAATACGGTTCTGATGCCATTGCGGGCGTGATGAATTTTCGATTGAAAGACAACTATGAAGGCGGTTCGCTTGAATTTAAACCCGGTATCTATCAATATGGTGACGGTAGGCAATTTGCGCTCGCTGGCAACATCGGTTTAGGAAATCCGGACGCGTGGAGTAGCCTCAGTTTTGAATACGGTGGCGCAGATCCGACCATCCGGTCTGTCCAACGTACAGATGCCATAAACTTGGTTAAGGCAGGCAATTTCCGTGTGAAAGACCCCGCGCAAATTTGGGGGCAACCGATTATAGAGAATGATGTCAAATTGTTTGCAAACTACGGTGCCACCCTCACGGATACCATCAACTTCTATGGGCATGCCAACTACGCACGAAAGCGCGTTGAAGGTGGGTTCTATTTCCGAAACCCAAACACTCGCAATGGCGTGTTTAGCCCAAGCGGGAAGGATGATACGTTGCTCGTCGGGGATCTGCGGGGTTTGTCAGCCGAGATGGCGGATTGGGAAACCCGAAAGGCGGCAGCGGAGGCCGCCGGTGAGGAGTTTACCGAACTCTCGCCTCACGACGCTGACGATATCCCAATCACCAACCATGTTCCTGATCCTGAACGGTTGCAAGCCGTCAAGAATGACCCGTATCTATTCAATTT
>PYIY01000110.1 GCA_003635195.1 Candidatus Poribacteria bacterium
GGGAAAGAGAACGGGGGATGCTTGGTGCCATTGCGATTTCCAATGATGGGCGATTGGCTGCTACCGGCAACTGGGATGGTGTTATCAAAGTATGGGATATCCAGCGGAGCACCTGCATTACAAAAATTGTGCGGCCAGGGGTAAAAAATCCACACCATGGGACCGCAATTCAGTCCCTTGCCTTTTCACCTGATAACCAGCACCTCGCCGCAACGGGTAGCCGTTGTGAGATTGTCTACACCTGGGACCCCAGAACCGGCACACCGCTGGCTACGTTCCATGACCCCCAAAGAGAAACACGCAGCCTTTACCCCACCCTCCGTCGACCTGTTGCTTTTTCACCCGACAGTCGCCTGCTGGCGTGTACAGCACCCGCCGGGGCAACGGATGGCCCCGATGTTGTTTTGGTGTGGGATGTCGTATCTGGTGCGTGCACCGCTTGTCTTACCGAACAACCGAGTTTTGTGCGCAGTCTCTGCTTTTCACCTTGTGGACAAACTCTGGCGATTGGCGGATCTAAAGGCACAGTGCAAGTATGGAGTGTAAATACTTGGGAACAGGAGGGAGTCTATCAGAACTATGATGACACCTCTCGCATGAGCGTCTGCTATTCACAGGAAGGCGTTCTTCATGCCACAGAAAATGCTCTGGAAAGCGGCACTGTCGTCGTATGGGACGTGGAACGTCATGAAAAACGCTACACGTACGTTGAAAGGGAATGGGAGATTGAAGAAGCACTTTTTTCACGCAGTTCGCATTTTGTCGTTGCCGGGGGAAAGGAATGGGCAGTGTGGTCACCCGGAGATACCAAACCCCGCAAGGTGCCGCATTCACATGTCGGTTTCCCGAATTCCGTGACGTTCTCACAAGATGGCAAAAAGGTGGCAGCCGGGTGTGTAGGATATGGAAGCACATTCTTCTGGGATATTGCCAACCCCATGCAACCGCCCACTTTTTTCAAAATATCCGATGACCCATGGGCTGTTTCTGTGTTCACTTCAGAGAAAATTCACTCGACAGCATTTGCGTATGATGAAAATACTGTTAAAATAACCGTTAAAATAGGGGAAGCCGACGAAAACACGACACCTATGACACTTACACTTCCCGACCCAGAAGCAGTGGTGACTACCGCTGCACACGCCCCGCTACGACATCTCATCGCGTGCGGGGATAGCAAAGGGCGTCTGTATGTATGGGATATGAGAAATAGTGACATCACACACACCCTCCCCTTAGAAGGGGATTGGGATGATGATCGTATCAGCCGCCTTATATTCAGCCACGACGGTAAACACCTTGTAAGCGTTCCGAGTTCTTCTGGCACGATGGCGACCCTATGGGACATCGATACGGGGAAAGAAATTCTTGGCTTCCGGGTCAACCGTGTCGATACTGTCGCGTTTTCACCTTGCGGTCATAAGATCGCTTCTGGCATGGCAACGGAAATCCGATTGTGGGATGTCCATAATTGTCGAACTCTTTTGACGCTTCCTCATGCACCTACCAATGGAAATCCGCGTGCCTTGGCGTTTTCACCTTGTGGGCAATATCTTGCTTCTGGCGCGTGGTGGAATAGGGGCGTGGAAACAGAAAAGGTGCCTATTCGCTTGTGGGAAGTTGCCACCGGCAAAAACATCGCCACCTTCTGGGGGCACCCTACCGATGTCCAAGATATCGCGTTTTCACCCGACGGCACCCTCTTAGCGAGTGGGAGTTTTGACAGCACCATCCTCCTCTGGGACCTGAAATCCGTAATAGGTTCTTAATCCAATAGAACTTACGCATTCCCTCTTAAAGTCCCCCTGATAAGGGGGATTTACGGGGTGTTTTTGCTGGGGTGTTTCTTAAAAAATACTGAAATAACGATTTTTGAGTAAAATATGTCCTTTTCTGCTCAATTTGCGTAAGTCTTAAAAATATTTACACACCCGTTAATACATCTCATTTCAAATTTTCCCATTTTAATATAAAATTTTCCTAAATCTTGCATTTTA
>PYIY01000111.1 GCA_003635195.1 Candidatus Poribacteria bacterium
GATCGCTATTTGACTGCACAATTTGACCGGCGCACCTACCCTCCAGCGACTTACCGAGTTCAGCGGACCGCATACCACCACGCATATATGGGTCTACCGACGTGTAAAGATTTTGGACTAATACCTCTCCATCCACAGGTTCACGGAGAGGCACCTCTACAATTTCAAAATCGCTCTCTTTGGGCATACCGACAATTCGATTCTTAAGATGAATTTGTCTGCTGACGATATTTGACATTTTTTCTCCTATCGCTGATTATCTAATCTTATTTCTTATTAAGGGACTGATGTAATCATACCACTTCTAAGAAAAAAGTCAAGGTTGGTAATTTATTTACGGTGGATCTGAACAATAAAATGGTCGTCAGTTTAGTGAAATCTTTCCACAGAACCACCCCAACAAAGGCAGATTTATAATATAAACTCTAATTTTATTATAATATTTCGATTAAAGTAAACCTCTTTGGTATGATTATCGTTTTCTGATTCTGGAAAAATGAAATTGTCGAATTACTGTATACACTAATTTTTATTAAATATTCATTTAGCAAAAAATGGAGTTTATCATGAAACAGCAAATTTTGACGCAAAAACTCAGCATGCTCATTTTCACGGCATTATTCTTCATATATAGTATACCCACAGTGAGCTATGCGCACAGAAGAGTAGAATTCGAGGAAGGCGACACAACCACTCGTGAAATCGCTGAAAATACACCCGCAGATACAAACATTGGAGAACCGTTGAGATATTCCACGAATTTGCCTGATGAATGCATCGGTGTCTCTTTTAGTGGCCCTAATCGGGGGGCATTCTACCTTTCCCGTGTTGCTCCCGGTAGTCTGCAGTTGAAGACTAAGGCCCGATTGAACTTTGAAAAAAAGAGCACTTATGAAGTGAGGGCCACGGTATTAGATTGGGGAAGTCCAGCTTCAGACGTAATCACGGTAAACATTACAGTAACCGATGTCAATGAAGCACCGACGTTTACAGAAGGGGACGAAACAACCCGCGAGATAGAAGAAACAGCAGCAGTAGGTGCGAATGTCGGGGATCCTGTGTCAGCAACAGATGCAGACATGGGTGCGACTTTGGAATACAGCCTCAATGACAATGAGGATGATACGTTTGAGATTGATAGTCGCACAGGGCAATTGAAAACCAAGACGGCATTGGATCATGAAACCGAGCCAAATTATAAAGTAAAAGTCGTAGTCTCGGACGGCAGTCAAATAGATAGCATCATTGTCACTATTAATGTCTTACCTGAAGAGACAGTAGCATCTGCACCGACTATTAAGGCTGACAGAACAAACTCCGTTCTGGAACCAGCGTTGCTTAAGACCTTGGATAGAAAAGAACTTCAAGCACATCTGCAGAGGTTGTATGCTGAAAACGACGGAACTCTGAAGTACCAGCGTGCGATTGTTATACTTGAAAGCGTTCTCGCATCAATGCGTCCGGACAAGACTGTGCTACTCGCAAACTATCCGAATCCATTTAACCCTGAGACATGGATACCGTATCGCTTAGCGAAATCTGCCGATGTGGAGATTGATATCTATGATACGTACGGCACTGTGGTGCGGCATTTAAAGTTAGGACATCAATCGGCAGGCTATTACACCAGCAGAAGCCGCGCAGCGTATTGGGATGGAAAAAACGATTTCGGTGAACGCGTTGCCAATGGTATCTATTTCTACCAACTCCAAGCGGACACCACATCCCTACTACGCAAGATGGTCATCCTCAAGTAACCTTTTCCCATAGGCGCGGTTTTTCTAACCGCGCCTTTCTGTTTTTATAACGATGTTAACGCCATATTTCCACCCTTCCATTCCTTCAGGTAAATCCTATTTCCAGCCGCAAAGTTCCTTAAACACGCTAACTGAATGCCCTGAAATTCATTTGACATTTGTTT
>PYIY01000112.1 GCA_003635195.1 Candidatus Poribacteria bacterium
TTCCCTCAAAATGCGTTCAACCAAACTCGTTTGGCGTGTCCACCAAGGTGATAGCGAGAGTATACGCTATTTTGCTATGAAAGTCAACTTTCTCTCAAAATGCGGGTGCCATTTTCCATGCCTGAATGGATCGAAAGTGTGCTTGTCCGCCACGGCTCACTAACCTTACACCCGTACTATCAGTTCGCGTCGGATAGACCCGCTGTGTAATACACTGTCTACTGTTCGCGAATGCCTCAACCACAGACTTATCGACATAGATGCGGAGCTGGAGTGTTTCGTTGTCCGTTAGCGTGAATGGAGCACGTTCTGCATCGACGAACCGCTCTGATTCTGGCAATCTCTCATTACCACCCCCGCTCCGATAGCGCGGATACCGGATGGCTTCGTTTAAGGTAGAGCGGCTGATGTCGATTTTTAAAGTGCCTTCCGCTGGGACGTACAGAATTCCGGTGCGTTCAGCCTGATCTGGTGCGCAGAGCACTTCAACGCCGACTTCGGTTGCATCGCCGGGATCAATTTCAACAGCTAACTCAAGGCAATTCCCCTGAACATCTTCTAAGTCCATCTCATCATCGGCATTCAAGGTGATATTTTCACGCGCCTTCGGGTTCATTCGCAGACATTCCAACTCCGGCACGGGTTCAATCTGTAAACTACCGTCGGTTGCGAGGGACAGGATTCGTGGTACAGTCATAACACCTGACCAACCGGCAGCGCGTTCCTGTTCAACGCCACGGATTTCGCGGATCCAATCGAAAAAGATACGGCGACCTTGCGCGTCTAACAGTGAGCGCGGTCCACCGAGCAGTCCGCCCTCCCAGCTCATCCGCTCATACGTTTCGACGTGATATTGCTCGTTTTCAAATCTGCCGATGTAATACTGTGTGCCTTGCCAATGGCTACAAAACAACAACATGTGCTTATCGCCTAACGGATAAAAATCAGGAACAGCACAGTCTTCGGCTTCATCTGTCCACTCGCGCCGCGATTCATAAAAGGAGCGCACAAATTCCCATTCTACAAGGTTAGACGATTTAAACAGGGCAGTTCCGTCCCCGCTTTGTCCAGGTATTGTGTTTCCGATGAGTGCGTAATAGGTATCGCCTTCCAACCAAGCACACGGGTCAAATACGATATATTCGCCGTGTCCTTTTTCACCGGGTTTTGGTACTGGGATTACTGGATTTGCCGGATGCTTGTTCCACGTGATGAGCAAATCGTCATCACTTGTTGCGATACATGTTCCATCGGGGATTCCGTGATAGATGAACGTCGGAATGCCCTCCCGATTTACGAGTGCCCCGCCACTAAAGCATCCGCCTCGGTCGGGTCCGTCAAGGTCAGGCGTTAAAGCGATCGGATGATGCACCCAGTGTACGAGATCAACGCTCGATGCGTGTCCCCATTGCATCCATTTCCAATAGCCACCTTCAGGATTGTGTTGATAGAAGATATGGTATCGCCCCTTCCAAAAGATGGAACCGTTAATATCGTTCATCCAGCCAAATGGGGGTGTGAAGTGATAGCGCGGTCGATAAGGATCGTTTTCGTACATTACATCGAGCACGCGTCTACTGTGAATAAGGGCTTCTGTTTTTTCAATGGCTGTGTTCATAGTTTTGTTATTCCTGGAAAGAATCGCGAGTCCAGCTCGCTCCTACAAAAACAGGTTTAGATTGCGTCCAAGTCAATAGGGATCGCGAGTCCAGCTCGCTCCTACAAAAACAGGTTTAGATTGCGTCCAAGTCAATAGGGATCGCGAGTCCAGCTCGCTCCTACAAAAACAGGTTTAGATTGCGTCCAAGTTATCAGCGTTATCACACCTCGGTGCCAGCGTGCCAAATCAGTCCGTGAACCAGAAGGCGTAAAGTTCTGCTTCGAGTATAGAGAAGCGTAAGCGCACGGTTTTACCGCGGAGTT
>PYIY01000113.1 GCA_003635195.1 Candidatus Poribacteria bacterium
GTCTTGATACCGTTGACGCTGCCACTTATGGAAGTATTCATGCACCTGCCACATATCGTCAAGCAGGTTGCCAAGCCGAATACAATTCGATTGATCATAAAACGGATATTTGTAGGTTTTCATGGTATATCACACATCACACCTTTATCCCCTACAAAGTGAGACGGCAGACACATTGTCAAGCGACAATGCTTTGTATGTCTGCCAGTGTGATGGTATTAATTATACCACAATTTGGATGGAATGTCAAATATATTTTAGGCGTTGGGTCTAATGCAATAGAGCGAAATTTCATCCCAAACCTAAAGGATTGGGCTTTCATTTCCGAAAGTCCCGTAAATCAGAAATAGATTGTGTTTTATGACACAATTTTCAATCTTGTTAACTGTGTCCCTGTTTTAGGCAAACCCTCCCACTGATATTTCTTCATAAAAATTCCATGTTTTTTCAGAATTATGTACGCTTTTACTTCCAAGTCGCGTCACTATATACCAAATGAAGCACTTTCTTTTTAGAGATGTTTGATGAAAAACGACAACACTGAACTCATTCAACGTATCCTTGAAGGCGACGACGCTGCTTTTGCGTGTTTGGTTAGAAAGTACCAAAAGAGAGTGCACGCGCTCGCATGGCGGAAAATCGGGGATTTCCACATCGCTGAAGATGTTACGCAGGAGACGTTCCTACAGGTCTTTCGGAAATTGGCGACACTGAAAAATCCAAACCAGTTTCCGGGATGGCTTTATGTTATCACCAATCGCTGCTGTCTCACGTGGCTCCGTAAGAAACGGATGCAAACGCAACCTTTGGAGGAGGTAGACATAACAATGATAGAGAAAACTTCCTATTCCAGACATGTTGCTGAAGAGCAGGCGGAAAGTGCAGCGGCAGTCAAACGCGAATTGGTCAAAAACTTACTATCAAAGTTGAAGGAGAGCGATCGAACCGTTATCACGCTCTATTACTTCGGTGAAATGACATACGCAGAGATAGGCGAGTTTTTAGGTGTGTCCGCGGATACAGTTCGGATACGAGTTCGCCGTGCGCTGCAACGCTTAAAGAAACATGAACTGCTGATTCAAGAGGCACTCGGTAGTTTCCAACTGTCTCCTACTTTAACAGAAAACATTATGCGCGAGATTCCGCGTATCAAACCTCTACCGCCTACCGGCGTGAAGCCACCGATAGTCCCTTG
>PYIY01000114.1 GCA_003635195.1 Candidatus Poribacteria bacterium
GTGGCGGTGCGTAAGACAAATCGCACGCCTGTATCGGAAAATCAGTAACCAACGCAAAGACTTTCATTGGCAACTCGCCTCTGAACTCTGTAAGAGATTTGATACCATTGTTCTTGAAACCTTGAACCTTGAGGGCATGAAACGGCTTTGGGGACGCAAGGTTTCTGATCTTGCGTTCTCCCAATTTGTTGAGATTTTGAAATATAAATGTCAAAAACATGGTCGCAGATTGCTCCAAGTCGGTCAATGGACTGCTACAACAAAACCGTGTAGCGATTGCGGATTTCACAACGAAACCCTCACCCTTTCTGATAGGCAGTGGACATGCCCTGAATGTGGTTCACACCACGATAGAGATGTCAACGCTGCGCGAAACATATTGCGGGCAGGGATAGCCACGACATAAACGTGATGTGCCTGATACTCGCTTTCAGAGTTTCAGGGAATTTCCCGCAGGTGGAGACAACGTAAGACGCTTGACGCTTTTGCGAAAACCGCTATTGTCTACGAAACCGAAGCCCACGCCTTTAGGCGTTGGGTGCTATCACAAGGAAAACAATACATTTAACAAAAGAAGTGAAAATAAATTCAAATTAAATTTATCTCAACAGATCTCGTCAAAAAGTGCTCTTTGCGTATATTCTCCCTTGAAACGAGATCGCTGTCGTTAATGACGCGATTTGCTAACTAAAAAGTTGCATCATTTCAGAAAAACTGCAAAAAAAAGACCTTATGCTACCGGGATCGGTGTGCCTAAGGCTTCAACGGAATTTAAAAATGAAAAATACGGAATGGCGAGGTTCCTAATTAACCGAGACCAGGGACGGACGCGCGCCGAATGTCATTTAACTCTTCAGCACTGAAGACCCCCGCTTGATAGAGGTTCCGATATTCTTCAGAAACGCTCTGACCGAATATCATTAGGTCGTCTGTGTTAATTGTTACTGGCACGCCGTTGTCAAATAAGACGCGGATCGGATGCAAGGCGAGCTCTGATACACCGTCCAACATCACGTTACTTGTTGGACACACGTTCAATTGGATCTGATTCTCGGAAAGCCACCGCATGATTTCAACCGACTCTGCCGCAGCGATACCGTGTTGGACTTCGTCCAAGTCAAGGACTTCAACAGTTCGGCGGATCTCCTCCGCGTCCTCAAACTCACCAACGTGTGCTTTGAGTTTCATTCTTGCTGCGCGTGCCTTTGTAAACAATGGCTTCATAACCTCAGGTGGACACACCTCTTGACGGCTATACAAATCAATTGACTGGAAAAAACCTAATTCCACGGCTTCGTGTGCCAGTGCCATCAGTTTCGGGTCGTCAGCATTTCCACGCGAAAAGCCAAGTTCTGGACGTAGATCCACCTGCGCTTGATACTGCTCAACTAACGTTTTAACAAAGGTCCGAAATTCCGTTAATCCATTGGGATAGAACTCTGCCAGTCGGATGTCGAAACTCATTTCAAGCATCACAACGCCATCTTGGATTGCATCGTCCATCGCCGCCACTGCGACGAACTCGAAACCCTCCCGGTGTTTTATGTGGGGTGCTAAGACAGCGTCGGCGTATTCCATCATCCCCTCAACGCCTTTCATTTTCAGCGGTGGTTTGGTTAGGGAGTGTCCCAGCCAATGTTCTACACTTTCCCGTCGTGCACTGAAGAATGCATGGCAGTGAACATCGGTTTTAGGGGCTGCCTTTATAGCGGTTAGATTATCTGTGGAGAGTGCTTCAACAAAATCAATAGACATAATATCAGATTTAGAGTATTCAGTTATCAGTTACCAGTTGCCAATGAGTGTCGCTATCGGGAGTGCTTCGCAGTGAGAATCTTACAAGAAAGTATCCACGATAGGAAAACCGAAATTATAGGTTAGCAATGTCGCCCCTTCTTGTATATTCGATGATACGCAGGTACTCACCATACACGCGACCTCTCGATACTTCGTGCTGATACCAATCTTCTTCAGCAACCTTAATCCCGTCATACGCGGCAATATAGGGAACAGATAAAAGCATTTGAGAAGGGAAGAATTTCCGCAAGGTTCGCAGACAGCGGCCACTGTGGTGCGCCTTGCACAGAAAAGCGATACTCTCAGGAGAAATGTCATGTTTTTCTAAGACATCAAGACTGAAAGCAACATCCTCAAGCGTGTTTGTTGACCTGTCCTGAACAAGGATTACGTCTGATGGGACCCCTCTTGTTATGAGTTCATCGCGCATTATGTGTGCTACAGGTTTGCCTGTTTCGGAGTAGAGTCGTCCACTCAAACCGGTGACCATGACTTTTGGAAAGTGCCCCTGCTGACAATCACGCCCCACAGATTCCAAAACCTCACCATCAATTGTAGAAGTTCCAAAGATGAAAAGGAGATCGGCTGGTTGGGATTGGGACGCAACAAATACGGTTTGTGTGATACCCTCAATATCTTTCTGCGACAAATCTTCCACCGCAACTGCCCTTGGAATGGGGTGACTTCTGAGATTAGCGTCATGGTTGTTCGGAAATTGTGCCATCATTCTCTTCCAAAACGAAATTGGTAGGTGTTATCTGTCTGTGAATAGGACTTACGCAAAATTGGGTAGGTATATCTATCTCCACGCGATGGATGGTTCCCCTACTACGAACCGGATTTACCTTTAATTTCAGAATAAACAAAGCACTAATAACGGGAGCCTAAGCGACCCTGCAAGCGATCAAGCATATAATCCGCGTGTTCACGTATGTGCCGATCTTTGTGAGACTTCGCTCTTAACAGGGCAAGGGTAGCAGAATCACCGATATCAAAAAAGTAGGATTCTATATAGGGCGCGAGGGATTCATCGTCCATGGCATCCAATAATCCCAGGACA
Organism: Candidatus Poribacteria bacterium; assembly: GCA_003635195.1. Classification (GTDB taxonomy): domain Bacteria; phylum Poribacteria; class WGA-4E; order WGA-4E; family WGA-3G; genus WGA-3G. The sequence goes on from PYIY01000114.1 coordinate 2,858, forward strand.
ACTTCTGATGTACGGGTCTCGGCACCTATGCGTACTAATGCAAACGCGGCACTCGAACGAACCAATAGGATTTTGTCGTCCAATCGCTCTATCAATGCAGGAACCGCCGCATCTGCGACCCCACGCATCTCTTCTAATGCAAACACAGCATTGTAGCGAGTTGAGAAATCTTTGTTATCTAACGCCTCAATCAACGCCGGGACTGCCGGTTCGCCAATCCGTGCCAAAACACCGGATGCCGAGGTTTCAAACTTGTGGGGCCAACTTCCACCTAATTCACTAATTAACACAGGAACCGCAGGAGTACCGATATCAACAAGGGCATCTGCTGCTTGAGAACGTGTTACTGGGTCCGGGTCGCGTAGTTGTTCAACAAGAGGGCTTATATCTTCATCATAAGGTGAATCCTCTGCGATCCCACATCCAGATACGCAAATCGCGACAAGGGTAAGCGCGGCGATATAGATGATTTGTTGTAACGCTCATGTTCGATACGGTTTAGGTTTCATCTCTAATCTCCTCCTTCAAGTTTACTTTACGACTCGTCTCGTTAGGCATTTAACTTTTTGTAGACGCTCAAGAAGAAGATGCTAAGTTTTAATCATACCCCAAAAAGCATCTCCATTAAGATATATGATACACTCCAAACGACTTTCACGCAAGAGAAACGGAATAACAGACAGTCGAATGTCAATAGGTTCTAATTTATCTCTATTCAGGCAACTTTTCCATCTGAACATGTGTAGCACTTTCACCGATGATAGTGAATCCCAGCCGCTGATAGAAAGCGATACCGCGGGTATTGACCTTTAGGACCTGAAGCACCACAGGTTTTTGCTCAAGATTGGCATCGTCAATAATACGATTCATGCAAGCGGAATCGATGCCTTTCCCTTGGTATTCGGGAAGAATAAAAAGTTGATTAACCTTGAGCGTGTCCGAAGTATGAGATACCGCCAAAAAACCGATATCCACCTCATACAACTGGATAATGCAAACATCCTGTGCAGCGAACCGCCTATTATGCAGTTCCTGCTGATAACCATCGTCCCAACCCCAGGTCTGTTCTACATACTCACGGAATGCCGCCTTCTTTACGGCAAAAACGAATTCACTGTCGTTTGCACGTGCCTTGCGAAGACTCAACTCCTCCACAGTAAACCTCCACCTTCTTTCCCTACATCTCTTTCTTCGCGACAACCGCAAAACTAACGTTGTAAGCCATTTCGTGTGTCCAACTTCCGGGGGCAGCATTAATATCTGGCTGTGTCCAAGAACGTTCCTCAACTCGCTCAATCTGAAAACCGTTGTCCACAAGTCCGTTGAATATATCACTCAAGTAGTGCCGGAAATCGAATGCGCCATCTTCTGGATACCTGAAAACGCGTTCAGAATACGGCTCGGTGATGCGATAGCATTCACCGTCCCACTCTAAGAAATGGGTGGCAGGATTCCCAAAATCTACACGGTATCGCCCTCCTGGTCGGATGATCCTCGATACACCTCTATAGATTTCATGAACAGATGGCACCCAACTCATGGAAGGTCCTTGATAGATGAGATCATACGAAGCATCTTCAATTGCGGACAGATCCCGGATGTTGAGGCGAAGTGTTTCTACTTGGTAACCGTAATGCTCCGCAGCTGCAATATCGCCGTCAAGCTGACCTTGTGTAAAGTCAATCACAGTCACACGGGCACCAAGCAGACCGAACACCGCTGACTGTTGCCCGCCACCCGCGGCGAGACACAGCACGTCCTTGTGGGTAACATCTCTGAGTAGATACGCGGGATAGATCTGGTAGAGATGATACGGCACCAGATCAAGCCGATCCTCAGTATACTTCAGAATATCGTCTTTATCAAGGTCAAGCCACGGGACGGTAAAGCCGTTCTTTTTTCTAACTTCGGTTTCCCAATGTGCTTGATTGGCAATAGTGATTTCATCGTTCATTAAAACCCCCTAAATCCCCCTTATCAGGGGGACTTTAAGACAGAATGCGTAAGTCCTGCACAATTTACACCATCACGCTTTCTATCCACGCTTCGTCAATTTCAAAACCGAAACCGGGGGCATCCGATGGAGCGACATAGCCGTCTTTGATGACGGAAGTTCCGGGTAACTTGACCATTTCTTCGAGCGGCACACCCGGTGATGAAACACCTTCGGAACGCTCACCCCACGTAATCGCAGGCATCGCAAATGCGAGATGTTGACCGTAAGGATAATTCATACCGCCGTGCGTAATCACATTAATCCCATTCGCCTCTGCAATGTGACAAATTTTCGCCGCAGCAGTAATACCCCCACACCACAAAACATCCGGCTGGAAGATGTCAACTAACCGTCGTCCTGCTGCCTCCGCAAAGACGGTTGGCAGATACCAGTGTTCACCAGTCGCGAGCGTTTGCCAAGGGAGACGCTGACGCACCGTCTCGTAGCCAACAAAATCATCGGCACGGATGTAGTCCTCCATCCACTTCAACCCGTAAGGCTTCATCGTTTCACAGACACGCACCGTATGCTCTATGTCAAAACCGGTCCAAGCGTCCAACATCAAGTCAACTTTATCACCAATCGTTTCCCGCGTTGTTGCTACTAAGTCTTCAAGTTTACCTAAGCCTTCCTTCCCTTGCTCTGGCCCCCACGGTGTGAAAAGTTTTGTGGCTTTGAATCCGAGTTCCATATACCATTCCTGATCGAAGCCAGAGGCGTAGCAGAAAATCTTTTCCTTTTGGGGTCCGCCGAGTAGTTCATAAACCGGTCGCTCCAAAATTTTGCCTTTGAGGTCCCACAACGCACAATCAACGGCACTGATGGCGTAACTCGTCAAGCCGGTTGCACCGAAGGCGGCTGACAATCGTACCATCATATCCCATATTTTTTCAGTCGCCATACAATTTTCGCCAACGAGGAAGGGAGCAAAGTGATCCGAGATGATTCGGGTCACGGGACCCCCGTAGAGCGAGATACCGAAGCCCCATGTGCCATCTTCCGCTGTTATAATGCAGGCAGGACGCTTCCATTCTGAATAGGAAACGTGTCCTTCTTTTCTGTTGAATGACGGATAACGCGTAATGGGTCGGTTCAATTGATATGTTCTTGACCGGCTCGGTGTGCGCGGCGTTGTCGTCGGTTTTGGGTTTAGTTCGATTTCTACGACGCGGATTTCTTTAATTTTCATAAAGTTTCCTTTCTATACCGGATGAAGTTGCAGATACAGCAACTCTACTGATTATGGTGGCTTGACGGACCCAAACGACCATAGCCCTGAAAATGTTCAAGTTTAACACTCCCCGTCAAATCCCCATGCTTTAGCTTGCGGGATGTAGATGGCGAAGGGTTTGATAGTAAAAAAGATTAGACTTTTGATAAAAAATGTTGCATAATTATAGTATCTCGTGGCAGACAGTTCAAGCATAATCGCAAGGTTATGTGTCTGCGAACCTACTTGATAAGGTAAAAACGAAATACGAGATATACCATGAGAAAAGCGTACAAGTTCAAACTTCAGAATCAATCTAATATAATCAAGATTGGCAATATGCTTGACGATATGTGGGAAATCCACCTGCATATCATGCTTTTGCAACGTAGATATTACCGCATGTTCGGTAAAAACCTTTCTGCGTCTCGCCTCAATGCCCATGTCGCGAAACTTAAAAATCGGACGAAACCACATTGGGCAGCCTTGCCGAGTCAAGTTGTTCAAGATGTTGTGTTGCGTTACGGCAAGGCACAAGACGCTTTCTTTGATAATATCAAAGACCGCAAAGCAGGTTTAACGACCCGTAAAGTGGGTAGACCCAAAATCAAACCGCGTCATAAATATAACTCTATGACATTTACACAAGCTGGATATACACTTGAAGGAAACCGTATCAAAATCAACTGTATAGGGACGTGGTTTTCCTTTCACAAACACCGTGAAATCAAAGGTAATATCAAAACAATCACTATCAAACGTGACAGGTGCGGTGGCTATTGGATATGCTTTTCGTGTGAGAATGTTGACGATTCCGAACCCAAACTCAAGACGGGTAAGAGCGCAGGGTTTGATTACGGAAACAAAACATTCCTTACGAGCGATAAAGGCAAGTTAATAGAATCACCTCAGTTTTTCAAACAATCATTCAATAAGTTGCAATCCTTGAGTAAAGCCCTCAGTCGTAAGGTTACAGGCTCTGGTAACTGGTACCGTGCGTGTCGTGCTTTGGCGAGGCTACACAGAAAGATTGCCCACCAAAGAGAAGATTGGCAATGGAAACTTGCCACCGAACTTTGCACCGAGTTTGATATACTCATTTTTGAGACACTCAACCTTGACGGCATGAAACGGCTTTGGGGACGCAAAGTTTCTGACCACGCCTTCTATCAGTTTCTTCAGATATTGGAGCAGAAGTGTGCAAAGCACGGTAAAGAACTCAAACGTATCAATCAATGGACAGCAACGACAAAACCTTGCAGTGATTGTGGCTACGATAATAAAGAACTCTCTCTTTCAGATAGACAGTGGACGTGTCCGAGATGTGGTTCACACCACGACAGAGACATCAACGCTGCTATGAATATCAAACGGGCAGGCTTGGCTGCCTAAAGTGGAGCAGACGTAAGACGGTGGACTCTTTGAGAAAACCGCTGACTGCGAGGAAGCACAAACCCCTACCTTTAGGTAGTGGGTACCTTGACTATACACCATCTTCAGAGAAACAGCAACGGCGAAATTCGTGAAAGAGCAAGTTTCGCCAAATAGGTTAGAAAAGAGTCAAACTTGGGGTGTGTATACAAATCAGGCATATTTAGATTGTCCGACCAAATCCCTGACCTGTTGGTAGGCGCGCCAAATTTGAAAAGCGAGAAGCCCAAACTCAATCTTCTCTTTAATCGCAGCATCGTCTGTCTGATAGTGTTTCAGCACTGCATCAATAACCCTTTTGGCAACAATACCATCAGGAGGTAAATCCGAGTACATCTCTATAGCGAACTCGGACAGATCTGCAGCAGGATCGTGCAGCACGGTATCCGCCCAATCAATAATGGCGAGTTGTTCAAGATCTTTCTGTACAAAAAATAGGTGGTTTATTTGGAGATCTGTGTGAACGACAGCCCATCTTTGGTTTAAACACACCTGTAGGTTTTCCAGCTTTTCACGCCATCGGTTTGTATAGATTTCCGTGGTATTTTCCGCAATAAACGCGAGTTTTTGTCTTGTGTCACGAATTGCTGCTGCGAAAGGATCGGTAGCACGTGGGATGTGGTCTAAAACCTCATCTGGAAATTTGTGCCTGTGCAGAAAGGTGAGAGAGGTACCGAGAGATTTGCCAAAGGATTCTAATTCTCTGGTGGTAAATGTCTCAAGTGTTTCTATGGGTAGTGAAGAACCGTTGATTCTTGAAAACATCGCATAGAATCCCTTGTCGTGTACCATGATCGGTTTAGCTACAGTGAAAGGCATCGATAATGCGTGCAGGCATTCTGTGATTTTAAATTCTTTTAGAAGCAGTGCTCGGTAGGCGTTGCGCGCAACCTTGAGGATAGCATCGTCGCGGTAGTAGAAGGTAAAATTATCACCACCGCGGTGGCGATTGGATATAGGTTTTAGATTTTCAATAGATATATCTGTAGCGAATTTTTTAAGAAAATCACACACGTTCTCTGCTGTAATCTCAGTTGTTTGATTCATTAGAGCACCTCTACATCGCATAAGCGAGAACAGTAGTTGCACTCGCGTTTGAATAAAGGCGAACCTTACGAAGTTTAACCATTTCTGTCCATCAATTAGAATTCAGCAGACTTGATGTTCCCAAAGATTCGCTCTAACACCGCTTGGACTTCCTGATGTTTTTCGTCCGTATGTGAAATAGCAGGCGTTCGGAGTCGGTGGTTCGGATAGAGACCGTGAAGATGGAGTGCCGATTTGATGCTTGGGAGCCACTCCAACTTCGTTGCGGTCTTGAGCCAGGGTTCCTCATAACGGAACACAATCTCCTTGGCGGCATCGTTGTGCCCTGTGGTCAGAGCATTATAGAATTCCAATGCAATGTCTGGTCGGAAGGGAGCGATGGTGCAGAGATACGCCGTTGAACCGATCGGGTAACCGAACATGAAATTCCGCATCTGTCCGCCGCTCACCACTGCAAAGTTTTCGTCGGCAGTCGCCCGAATAATATCATAGTAGGCGTAGAAAGGATGCCCATCGTTCTTGATGCCGACCACTTCGGGACGTTTTGCTAACTCGGCAACGATGTCTACAGGATAAGGATCTTGCCATGCTCCCCAA
>PYIY01000115.1 GCA_003635195.1 Candidatus Poribacteria bacterium
ATGATCCAGATGCCGCCGATGAAACACTCACCTAACACTATGCCTAAAATGAGTGGACGGAGTTTACGGTAGTAGGCAACACCACCGAACTTGAGTGTGGTGTATTTGAGGAACCAACCGATGAAGAACGAACCCCAAAAACAGTACGTCGCATAACTCGTCATCATGAGAGAACCGATCGGGTGCAGTTTCCACCAGAGGTAATGGTGACGCATCCAGAGCATCCCGAACATCGTGGCACCCCCGAAGATAAACGAACCGAACCGTTCCAATTCAATACCGGTGGGATGTTGAAGAATACTTGTGAGCCGATTAAATGGGGATGTTGTGGAGATCATATAGGTCCAGTGCTGTAGGTTCACTGCGCCATGTGTGTACGCGAGGTCTATGGACGAATAGTAAGAGACACCCATTGCCAAGACAATAGCGATACCCATCGCAAGCAGGAACGGACGTTGTTTGAGACGTAGCGGTTCCGCAAGTTTGAAGTTGTTCATCACGCTCGGCATCAATATCTCCCGCATATCGAACATCAAAACCCGTTCATAAGCGACCAAGGTCCAGCTCGGTGCATTGACCCGCGAACTACCAAATAGCGTGATGAGATATTCACCCGGCAGAAAAGAGTAAAGGATAAACATCAAGCCGCCGTTGGTAACCATCCATGTGCCGACTGTCGTTATCGCGAGGAAGATGCCGAGTATAAAGAGTGCGACCCATACACTCATGCCCGCGAGGCTACAGATTAGCGTGAGCAGGAGAATGCCACCCATCAGACCCCATACCGCCCAAACGTAAGGTAAAGGTTCGTTCGTATCGTTGCTTGTACGTTTGCCCAAGATTGTCGCGAATGCGCGTCCGAAATGCCGTTTGCCGATAAACAGGATAAATCCGATAAACACCAACAGCGCGCCCATCTGTTGGTTTTGATGGAAATTCCACTGGTTCACTTTTGAACCCGTTGCATAGATAAGTACCGTCTCCATCTTGCCGAGTAGGAAGAAGAACCAGAAACTGAACGATATTTCGAGTGTGAGCAGATAGACAATAGCGATGACCGAAGGGTAGATAAAGAGATTCACCGAGGGCCACCATGCCAAGGCTGAGAAGGGTTTTTCGGTAAAGAATTGGGCGATCGGGAAATAGAGAGGCGGGTTTGGTATAGATGGAAAGTAGAGGTGCAATCCCTTCAAACCGTGTAATAGGACAGGTATAGCAAAACCTGACCACATCAGCCGAGATTTGAAAAACCTGTTCACGAGGGTACCACCTGACGGTGGTTGAAACATCTCTACCGGCAATTGGACGAGCGGAAAGGTGAACCGCTCATGTTCTACCCACTGTTTTCGGAGCAGCACTGTCCAACAGATGGTGACAAAATAGAAGATTAGAACGAACGCGCTCCATCCAATGATCGGTTTCAACCACGCTTTCCACGGGATTCGGTCCCCATCTGGCAATTGCTCGTAGAAATAGAAAACTGCTTTTGGATCTTTCACGACCATCCAGTCGGGGAGATGCTGATGGAAAAGCGTTATCCACTCGTTTTCGGGTGTCGCAAAATAGAACGGACTGACAGCGAGTGGAACGAGGTATCGCATCAGCCCTGATGACGGGATCCCCGATGCAACCAGCATCATGCCCCAGATAACGAGGAGTTCGCTGCCTCGTAATTCCGTGCCGGGTGTCAGTCTCTTGAGAAGAACATTGACGCTGAGAATGAAAACCAACATCACGAAGACAACAGCAATCGGTAGATGGTTCCCGGCGA
>PYIY01000116.1 GCA_003635195.1 Candidatus Poribacteria bacterium
CAGTAGCTGAAGATGAAACTGAAGATGCGACAGATAATGACACAGAAACTGCAGATGATGAGGCGGCAGATAATGACACAGAAACTGCAGATAATGACGCAGAGGCTGAAGATACAACAGAATCTGCTTGAAATAAGTATTAACCGAATTTTTCAGACAGCGGATTTTTGGCTTTTAATTGATGCCAAAAGTTCTGAGTGTACATATAGAGAGGAGAAACCATGGCAAGTTACAACAAGGTGATCTTAATGGGGAATTTGACCCGAGACCCTGAAGTGAAATTCCTTCCAAGCGGAACAGCCGTCGCGAATTTTGGGTTGGCTATGAGTGAGCGTTACACAGATCGACAGTCAGGCGAACAAAAGGAAAATGTCTGTTTTGTGGATGTGGAAGCCTGGGATAGGCAAGCCGAGATTGTAGGCGAATATTTCAAAAAGGGCAGCCCAATTTTCATAGAAGGGGCTCTTAAATTTGATTCTTGGGAAGCCGAAGATGGCACTAAGCGGAACCGGCTTAAAGTCCGTTTGCAGCGATTTCAATTTGTTGGACGGCGTGATGAAGATGAAACAGGTGGCGGTTATGCCGATGCGCAACCCGCAGCTGCACCTACACAGTCTGAATCTTTTTCAGAACCACCGGCTCCCGATGCGAGCGAGGCACCGTCCTCAACAGAAGACGACATCCCATTTTGAGTGGACGTATCCAACGGAGAACCTTCATCAAACGGAGGTTCTCCCGCGCGCTAATCTCTTATAGTAAGACCCGTAATTAACTATACACTCATTGCAGGCGGGGTTTCAAACCCCGCCTGCAATGGGGAGGTTTGCTGTTCTCTAAAGTGTAAACTTATTTTCGGATTTTACTATAATATGATGTATTGTAGCACCCTATGGATATGGCGCGTTAGAAACGTTTTGATGCACAATACGTTAAAATAAAGAAGGAACAAATCAACATGGCATTCCGTCGCAGGCAGCGCTATCACAAGATTGAATCTTTCGACTACAAAGATGTGGATACGCTGCGAAAATTTATTAACGAACGTGGGAAAATTGTAAGTCGTCG
>PYIY01000117.1 GCA_003635195.1 Candidatus Poribacteria bacterium
GCCGCACCACCGACACGTAGAAATTCACGACGTGAGAACCCGTCACACAAGCGTCCGGGCAATTGTGGTAACGATAACATCTATTGTTTCCTCCATTATGGCTATTGGCTTTCGGCTATCAGCCATCAGTGCAAGAGGTCTCCGAAACACATCAGAACCCTCTTAACTGACTGCTGACCGCTGAAGGCTGATGACTAATTAGCGATTGAATAAGAAGGCGGGGCTGTTAATCAATGCCCACAACAAATCTTGCGCGCCTTCTTCCTTAGATTCAGCGTTCGCGATATGTTCAACCGCTACTGCATATTCGTTCTTTTCTGGTAACCGAGAAAACGTTGCGAGATATAGTTCTTCAACGAGTACTCGGTCATCCTTATTCGCTTTGATAAGTTGTGCGATACGTCCTTTTGGGTCAATGAGTGCTTCTGCGACCGTTGGTCCATTAATGAGGTTCATTGCGTGTGCAAGACTGACTTCAGTGGTGCGCTCACATTCGCACGAAGTTTCGCGTTCGGGCCTACCAAACAGTTTCAAAAATCCGTCATCTTTGACCTTGCTGTCTGGTAATTGGACTGCGCGGAAGTTCTTGGGTACCTCTTGGAACCGCGGTCGGCTTCCTGTTGCGACTCCGATAGCATCTAACAATTGTTCAGCCGTTAAGCGTCTGGCGACGGCGTGTGAGAAGTTAATTGTATCGGACTTGTTCCATTTATTGGTCTTGATACTCTGTTGATAGGTTCGGGAACGGGTGATTGTCTTCATGACATGCTTCATGTCGAATCCACTGTCCACGAAATCCTTTGTCAATGCCTCAAGCAATTCAGGGTTGCTTGGTGGATTACTCGTCCGGATGTCGTCAACAGGTTCGATGATTCCGCGTCCCATGAAGTAGCTCCAAATACGGTTCACCCCTGCGCGTGCGAACATTGGATTTTCCTTAGAGGTGAGCCACTGAGCGAGCATTTGCTGCTTATTGTCGGTTTCTGCTGCAACCTCTCCGAACGGGACAGAAGGATCAATCACCGCTAAAGTCCGAGGGTGTTTCACAGGTTCAGCGGCGTAACTGGCGTAGACGACCTCATCACCGGGCAGCTGCCCCGGCTTCACCTTAACATCGGCGAAGAACGCGCCGAGTTCATAGTACTGGTTTTGCGTCCATTTTTCAAACGGATGGTCGTGGCATTTGTTGCATGAGAACCGAACACCTAAGAACAACTGTGTTGTGTTTTCGACTGCAGCGGTATATTCACGGGATACACGGAAATAACTTGCTGCGGGATTCGCGTAGGTGCTTCCGGTCGCTGTAATCAGGTCCCGTACAAACTGGTCATACGGACGATTTTGTGCGATTGCCTGATAGATCCACTGTTGAAAGAGCCAGACACCACGTTCACCGAGGAATTTACGATTAGACTGGAGCAGGTCCGCCCACTTATGTGTCCAATGATCAACAAACTCCGATGTTTCGACGAGTGTGTCAATGAGTTTTTCGCGTTTGGTTTTAGAGGCGGCGGTGTCAGCAAGGAAACTCCGTGCCTGTTCGGGTGTCGGTGGGAGGCCTGTCAGATCGAAATAGATGCGCCGTACAAATTCTTCATCCGTGCAGAGCTGCGAAGGTAGGATTTTCATCCGCTTCAATTTGTTGTGTACGTGCGTATCAATATAGTTATACTCAGGCGTTTGAACCCACTTGTACCCGATTCTGTCGCCCATTACGATGATGCCGTTTGTGCTATAGGCACCTTCATATCGGGTGAGGATAGCGGTTTCGCCGCGGCGTTCTGCGGTTACGACACCGTCGTCGGTGATCTTTGCGACCTCATTGACACTGCTCGTGAATTTCGCTTCACGGGTGACATCCCGCGTTGTGCCATCGGGATAGTGCGCGATCACCAACAGCTGCTGCTTCATCCCGGGCATCGCGAGTTCAGCGGTATCGGGTAGGACCTCTAACCTTTCGACTCGCCGCGTGGTTTTGACATCAGAATTCGCTCCTTCTGCTATCCATTGGTGGACGAGTTCATAATCCCGAGACCCCGGTACGATGACTTGACCGCCTTTGTGTGGCACTTCAGATGTCGGTTTCAGCAACATCAGACTTTGTTCGGGAAAAGCCCTATTGAAGCGTCTACCGGATATATCCTCAATCAAGAGTTCATAATCAAAATCGGGATCGTAGCCACGGAGTGAGAGTTTGAATCCATTTTTACCTTTCGCTGCACCGTGGCATGTGCCGTTATTACACCCAGCATGGCTTAGGAGCGGCATAACATCCCGCACGAAACTGACAGGCGGTGCCTCCATGCTCTTGACATCTACGGGTAATTCGGCTCTCACGCCGCTGACAGTAACGACGATTTTCGTTGTGCCAACTGCCATCGGGAAGATATAGCCATCTTCATGTACCTTCACTACGCCAGTAGCGGGTGTCAGCACAGCCCATGGTGTCACATCTACCCATGTCCCATCTTTTGTCCTACCTGACACGAGTACACGTCTACCATCACGTGCATGCTCTAATGTCAGCGACTCCGGATGAACCCTCAACTTCGTTAAAGCGACACTTGCGAGCCACTCTTCCGCTGTCGGCACCTCGGCACTCACAGGTCGCGCCATTTCACTTTGCGCTGCTAACTGGAACGCGAAGCAGATGGTAAATGCAACAAGGAGTGCGGTTACAAAGCTAAACCTGGGTTTCATCAAAAATTCGGCGTGGAAACCTTCCGACTGTAGTTGACGGAGGGGACGCCGTCCTCCTTTTTTTAGGGGTTAATGGTTAATAGTTAATGGTTATAAGTTAAGAGCGGAACCCCTATAAAGTCGACAGTAAACCTCTTAACCAACAACCAATAACCAACAACCCGAATGTGTCAATAGTTTACGAGAGATCCCAAAGTAAGACAGAGTTATCTTCACTTGCGCTGGCGAGCAAACTGCCATCAGGTGCATAAGCGACATTCCTGACGCTCCCTGTATGCCCAGTGAGTGTGGTTTTCGATTTACCTCTTTTAGCATCCCACAAACGCACGGTGCCGTCACTACTGGCACTTGCAAGGGTAGCTCCATCAGGTGCGTAGGCAACACTCCAGACATAGCCTCTATGTCCTGTAAGTGTGTCTTTCGGTTCGCCTGTTATCGCGTCCCACAAACGCACGGTGCGGTCAGTGCTCCCACTGGCAAGGGTTTCGCCATTCGGAGAATAGACAGCAGCATTAACAATATGCTTATGTCCAGCGAGTGCGGCTTTGTGCCGTCCAGTGGCAGCATCCCATAGCAGTACGGTGTCATCTCCACTGCCAGCTGCGATTGTACTTCCATCAGGAGAATAGGTAACAGACCTAATAGAGAACTGATCCGCTGTAAGTGTGTTTTTAGTTTCTCCTGTGCTCACATCCCACAGACGCACGGTACCATCAGGACTTCCACTCGCAATCGTGGTGCCGTCAGGGGAAAAGGCAACACTTCTAACAGCGTCAGTATGTCCGGTGAGTGTTGCTGTCGGAATTCCGTTGGTTGCGTCCCACAGAACGACGGTGTTGTCAATACTCCCACTTGCGATTGCGGTGCCATCAGGCGCGTAAGCGACACACCTGACGTACTCCGTATGCTCGACAAGGAGATTAAGCCCTGTTGCGCTCTCTACATCGTAGACCCAAACGCCGATGTCACAGGCAACAGCGATTTGTGTGCCATCGGGTGAAAAGGCTATATCTCCAGTTAGATTCCCTTGATCGAGCCGTGCTTTGACTCCTTCAGGTAGATTCGATTGTGCGTCATTTTGCGCTAAAGTTTCCAATGCGTAAAGTATCCCTTATTCTTATATCCGTGCCGTGAGTGAATATTCCGCGCTATTTCTGATTTTTCAAGTGTCCCCAGACTATCGGCAATTTGTTACTTGCTGAAACATCTAAGAATGCAGATTCACTTGCTAACCAGTTGATAACATTTTCTGTGAGTTTCTCTATATGATCAATACTTTCGTTGTTCTCATGGAAATTCGGGAGCCGCCAGTTCATATTGAAGACTTTACCGTCCCCGGCTTCCCAATAACCGAAGGCTGCAATCCTATCTGTATAGTCGATACCGCCCTCCCAAGCGTGCGCAAGGGTGGTAAAATTCTTCCAAATTTTGTCGTAATAGTCCCCACTTACTGGATATCCAGTTGAATTGATCCGAATCCAATCCTCGACTTGCGGTGTTTTCCCATCAACATTCTCGAGTCCTTCTGTCAACCCGAGTTCCAACGTCTCTTTGAGGACAATAATACCGACATTGCTTCCGTCATCTTCAACGGGTCCAAATCTCCGTGGTTCCGCGTTTTCTAATCCCAACGGTGTAGCATAGCGGATAGCCGCGCCTGTCAGAAGCACTGCGCCGCCGCTTTCAGCGTAATCTATGAACGCATTAATTTCTGCGTCGGATAATCCGCCTGGATCTTCATCGCCATCATGCCACCAGACAACAGCGAACTGCTTGAACGTATTGCTCTTCAGGTCTGCTTTTGTGAGTTGTTTTGTTTTGAACGTTTTTTCAGCAAATTTCAATGCGGGTGCAGTAAAATCACCTGCTTTGCCGAGATTAATAAACCCGACTTCCACTGCAGCGTTACCCATAGTTATACCAAAACAGAGAAGAAATGTCAAATAAATTACGATTTTCCGTTCCATGTTTGCTCCTTTGGGTGTATGTAAGGTAACTTTTGTCCGTTTGCGTATTGATCGCACACTTCAAGAATCAGATCAATGGACACATCAAATTTTTCTTTTACCTATTCAGACTTCTCTAAATAGTATCATGCACTAACGTTTTTGTCAAAATATTCTGAATGCAGGTCGCATTTGGGCGAGTACGCCGCAAATCGCGGATTTTCGCGGATTACACAGATTACGCGGGTTTTAAAGAATTATCTGCCGAATTAACGCGAAATGTGTTTCGACATTTGAGATAAATCGAGTTTACAAGACCCTCCCATAAGCAAGAGACTGTGCTTGCCTTCACTTATTAAATGCAAGTCCGGTTTGTTTTAGCACTTTTGGAGTCGTTGGTTTCCCCTTTTCACGAAACTCGGTTCAATTTCAAACCCGATAAAATCCCGCTGATGTCGCTGACACACCACCGGACAGGTGCCTACGCCTGCGAAGGGATCCAACACGAGATCGCCCGGTGATGAGCTCGCTAATACAATCCGCTCGATTAACCGCTCAGGTTTTTGGATCGTATTGAGTACCTTCCTGTTGACTAACTCCTTTGACTTATAGGTTAGCTGTTTTATATCACCCCAGACATCGCCGGGATTCTTCCCTTTCGGGTTGTATTTCGTCTTACCAAACTTGCCATTTGTTACGGACGGCACATTTTCACAACGCAGTCGATGCTCTAACTCAACAAGTTGCGAGACTCTGATAGCATCTAAATTATAGTATTGTGGTTTTTTGCCTTTGATAAAATAGCAGATAATGTCGTAGTTATTAGTGTAATTGATGCGTCCTTGTGCAAGTCGGCTCGGCTGATACCATACAATTTTTGAACGAAGGTTTAAGAATTTTCGATAATCTATAAAGTCAATACAATCAGGTTTACCGAACAGATAAAGTGCGCCGCCATCCTTCAATTTCGGCGTAAACTTCTCGATGAGTGTAAGATTAAAATCCTGAATTGAGGAAATTTCATCCCACGAATTCTCTGTTACACCATACGGACCATCGCATACAATCAAATCTACTGAATCATCTTGGACCTCTTTCAGTAGTGTAAAAGTATCGCCACAATGAATGGTGTTGCGTTCAAGCATAATTTCGTTATCTCAATTCCACCGGCAGGCTTAACTTTTGTTGGTGTGATGTATCGCTTTTCCAACGACTATGTCGAGTCCAATGAGAAACACCACAAGTGCAGAAATTGGAATCCATTCTATCACAATTCCACCAAATTACGAAGGCTTTACATCGGTCCCACCCGTCGCGGTCCTATGTCCATAGCGAACATAGATGCGTCAAAACTCTGTTTTAACAGATCCATTTTGATGTTCTGCTTATCGGGCGTATGCCAGAGATTATCAAACTCGTCGGGATCCTCGATTAAGTCGTAGAGTTCTCCCTCCTCGTGTCCGTGATAGACTACCAATTTGTAACGTTCATTTCGGTACATCGTTGCGAAAGAGTGGTCTCGGAGATCGACAGCGTCATAATACTCACATCGAACAAAATCACGGTGATGGCTTGCCTCTGTCTCACCTCGAAGAATAGGTAGTAGTGATCGCCCGTGCATTCCTTCGGGTGGTGTTAAGCCCGCTAACTCCAAAAGCGTCGGTGCTTTGTCAACGAGTTCAACGAGTGCATCGCTCTTTAGACCGTTCAGAAACTGCTTTTGCCATGAGAAAATCAGTGGGACTCTGACCAAGCCTTCGTAAAATCGACACCCCTTCTGAATAAGTCCGTGGTCGCCGAGCGTTTCTCCGTGATCACTGGTGAAAATGATGACGGTATTTTCGCGTTGCCCTGTTTCCTCAAGCGTTTCGAGTATCCTGCCGAGTTGTTCGTCAATGAGTTGGATCATGGCGTAATAAGCGGCTTTGAGCGTCTTAGCATCCCTTGCGCCGACTGCCTGAGTCTCTTGGCGCGGTGTTTGCGGTAAGATCGGGCTACGGATGTCTAATTCATTAGGCGTGCGTCCTTTGGATTGAAAATCGACTGCTTGTAATCGTGTCTGCTGTTCGAGGTCGCTATCTCGGAAAAGCGGCTCTGGCATCTCCGCTGGATTAAACCGTTCTCGGTGTGTCTGTGGTGGATTAAACGGCGGATGTGGATCGTAGATGTTGACGCTCGCGAGCCACGGGCAATCGCGTTCTTCTTGGACGAACTCGATTGTCTTTTCCGCACACCACGTTGTCTGATGTAATTCTGCTGGCACACCTTCTGGATTTCGGTTCAATTCGCCTAAGATATAGCCTTTTGAGCGCACCCAATCTGCGTAGTCGTGTCCGTGTTCCCAGTCGTCTCTCGGTGCGTGGCTGTATTGCCAATATCGGTAACCGTCGTCTGTCCGTGGTTCTATTCGACGGTAAGCACTCGCGAGATGAAGTTTGCCGATCAACCCGCAATCATAGCCGATGTCTGCGAGGGTGCGCGTCACAAGCGGATACGCGTTAGGAAAGAAATCGTTTCCGTTGCGATTTGCGTGTGTTGCGTTGGGATACATCCCTGTGAGAAAACTCGCCCGACTCGGTGTACAGATAGGGCTTTGACAATAGGCATGCGTGAACGCGACTCCGTCTTGGACAAGGTTATCAATGTTCGGTGTTGACACGTACGGGTTGCCTAATGCGCCGATTGTGTCGTAACGTTGCTGATCTGTGCAGACCCAGAGAATATTGGGAGTGTTAGCAGGCATACGTCAGCCTTTACGTGTCTACCGATTAGAGAAAGAAACTTTTAATAAGCGCAGCAAGGGCAATGACAGTCGGTGCGATCCATGCAGCATGTTTCCAAAAACGCACTGCGAATACACGTTCGCCGTGTTGAATCGCGACAAGTTCCACCACTTTATCAAGTTTGCCTTCCATACGATCCATGCGCGTTTCAATGCGGTCTTGACGTTTCTCTAGTGCCTCAAACCGCTGATCTTGCGCGTCAAATCGCTGAGCGATCATTTTGTCCTGTGCTTCAAACCGCTGAGCGATCATTTTGTCCTGTGCTTCAAACCGCTGAGACATAATCTGTTGAAGTTCTTCGACTGTCATAAGAAATCTCCAATATCCTTCGCGCTCTATTTAGTCGTCGCGCTGAATCCTGTCTCTTTGACGATGTTCGCGAGATCGTCTGCGGTAGCGGTGTTTTTCCGGACTTTAATGACGGCTTGATCGGGTAGAGAAACTTCGACACTGATAACGCTCTGGTGTTGTGTAAGTGCACCCTGCACTTTTGCGACACACGCCCCTCACGTCATGCCTGACACGACCAGTGTGACATCTTCACTTCCGGCGGGTTCAATCGGCACAGACATAAAGGCGTTGAGTAGTTTCCCATCGGCATCGAATATTCGAATTTTTCCGTCGAAACCGCCCGTGGCGAGTTGTGTACCGTCAGGATGGAATGAGACTGCGAAGACCCCGACTGCATCACCCTGCATGCTTGCTAAACGCTTCCCATCGGCTACGTTATAGATACGCGCTTCGCCGCCTGCGCTGCCAGTGGCAAATCGACTACCATCCGCCGAAAACGCGACCCCTTCAATTGTCCCTGACTGGGCTTCATAGGCTTGGATGAGGTTAAAATCGGTATTGCCGACATCTCTTCGTATTTCTCGAAAGATTTTGTAAAGCCTCGGAATCCGGTCTTCACCAGCACTCAGCACTTGGTCTTTGGTCGGATGCCGTGCGATCGTATTGAGTTCACCATACCCCTTGTTGCTGGAGTTGATGTCATCAACAAAAGAACCTGTATCTACCTCAACCAATTTGAGAGCAGTATCACGTCCACAACTGACAAAGTGTGAACCGTCAACAGAGAAAATGGTGCCGAAAACCCAGTCGCTGTGGTTATCAAATTTAATCAGTTCCTTCTCGTCTGCAACGGATAGGACACGTACTGTTTGATCTGAGCATCCGAAAGCGACACGGCTGGCATCTGGAGAGAAAGAGAGTCCGTAAATTGTATCATAACTGGAACGTATCGCTTTGATAAGCGTGTTCGTTTGGGTATCCCATAGCTGCACTTCGCCAAATTGTGCGGCGGACCCGCCTGCCATACCCAATATTTTGCCATCTGCTGTATACGTCAGGGATTCGATGCGCCGTGCTTTACCGACCAATCGCGCTTTGAGTTCATAATTCGCCGCGTCATACAATAAAACTTCGCGTACCCCTGATACTGCGAGTGTGCTGCCATCGGGCGAGTATGCCAGCGCAGTAACTACCGGCGGTACATTGTAAATAGGATAGTTTCCTTCACCGATATCATCGACTTTGGCGGGGGTATCATCGAGTGCGCCTTCAAGAATCCAACGTCGGAACAGTTCGACCTCTTCAGCGGAGAGGGGTTCCATGTTTTGTGGCATCGCGGGTTCATCGCCGGAGATGAGCTCAATGATGAGACTGTCATCGGGTTTCCCTGGAACGATTGTTGCATCACCTGCCATCCCGCCGTTTTTGAGATCGGTATAGGTTGTGACAATCAAGCCGCCGTTTGGATCGCCTGGGTGATGGCATCCTTGGCAACTCCGTTTGAGAATTGGGACGATCTGTGAATGGTAGCTGACGGGTGCCTCTGCGCCGTGATTATCTGCCGTTACAAACGGAATCCACGCTACAAGACAGAGTAAAGACACCGCTAAATGGATTGTAAACCGTGATCGCGATATTTTCATGTTGTTAAAACCCTCTATAAAAAGGTTATCGGGCTTACAAAGCCCTCCTACAATAGCAAACTCGCCAAAAGTGCCGTTGTTAACACATTTTTTAATAATTATATCACAATTTCATAACGAAATTCAAGAAAAATTAGCAGCGCAACGCTATTGGGGTTGAAAATTCCGCTTACAAGGAGTTAAGACAGTTTGGTGTATTTAAACCCAAAATTTACACACTCGCCGCTGTGTTTTTCGTTGACACCTTTTGAAAAACAGGGTATACTTTTTATGTCTAATGGACGCATATTTTCTAATGAAACTAAAAATAAAAATAAGGAGATCATTTTTCGATGAAAATGGATTTAGGACGGAACCTGCAGGTTTTTAGTATCGGAAGTCTTGTGTTTTTACTACTTATCGGTTTTGCTGGAATTACGCAACCTATGGGTGTAACGGCGTATGAAATTGATACTGCACATTCAATGATAATTTTCCGCGCAAAACATAATGGTGTTAGCTACAATTACGGCAGATTCAACGAATTCAACGGTCAGATCGTGATGGGCGCGACGGATCCGAGCGGTCATTCTGAGAGTATGGTGGAATTTGAAGTCAAAGCAGCAAGCGTTGATACTGGCAACGAAAAACGCGATCAACATCTCAGAAGTTCCGACTTCTTCAGTGCCAAGCAGTTTCCAGTGATTACCTTCAAAAGTACAAAAGTCAGCATGAAGGAAGGCAAAGAAGATATGTTGGAGGTTACAGGCGATCTCGAATTACATGGTGTCAAGAAATCAATCACAGTGGATGTCGAGATTACGGGGCGCGCTACAGGGAGAGATGGTGAATCTCTCATTGGGTTTGAGAGCATTTTCACGATTAAACGGAGCGAGTTCGGCATGACTTATGGCATTGGACCTGTTAGTGACGACGTCCGCCTTATTGTCAGTATTGAAGCAAAACATAAATAGGCGCGCGTTTCCGAATGGCTACGGACGCGCTTGTACGAAAAAAGAACTGTTCGTTGACGAGGTTGCCTAGGGGAAATCCGCAGAAATACGCAGAAACACCCCATCAAAGACCCCAAGCAAAAACACTTCGTCAACGGGGATATTGGCGATGTTAATATTCAAGCAACTTTTCTTCGGTCTACTCCTACCAGCCATTGCTGGTAGCGGGATTTTTATATTGGCAAAATCTTTTGCTGCTAAAAGATCCCGCGATCAGACCGAGGAGCGGAACGGTTTGTCTTCGGGGTGGCTTTTCAGTGCCGCATTGAGTGTCGGTTACATCGTCGGATATATCGGTTTAGAAGGGTTACCTCCATTCCCACCACGAGAAGGTGTGCATTGGCTCTGCTATCTTGCGCTTATTGGACTCATCTTAGGTGTCTTTTGGCATTTTTCACTATGGGGACGCTTGATTTCACAAATAGTCATATCAATTGTTGTACCGCGACTGCTTTTGGGGTCAATGTTCAAGTACAGCTGGGGGCAGGTTGAAGGCATCATCTGGTGGGTATGCATTGCCGTTACGATTTTTATTTTTTGGCAGATAGCCCAAGAGAGTTTTGCCATATTGCCATCGGGTGCTTGGAGTCCGTTTGTCTACTTTGGACTTTCCGGCGGAACTGCGCTGATCCTTGCAGTTTCTGGAAGTTTGCGATTGGCACAGCACGCTGGTATTCTGGTAGCACTTTTTGCGGCGATCTGGATTATCACGCTTGTTGCACAATCTGACGACAAAGTACCCATATTTCCGATCGGGGCATCCGCGGTCATAGCACTCGCGTTGACGGGCATCTGGATGAACGGCTATTTTTATGAAGAAGTGCCGACAGCGAGTGCCGCCCTGCTATTGATCTCGTTATTCTTAACCCCCGTTGGACGGATAAGAGCAATTCAGAGGCTCGGTGCCAGGCGTTCTACTTTCGTTCAGATAGCAGTCATTGCGTTGCCCGTTGTCATCGCAATAGGTATTGCTGTCGTGCTTTCTGGTCTCTTTGGCGAAAACAGAAATTATTAGGTGCGAACAAATTGTCCGGCGTACCTGTCTAAATACTTGGAATTTTCTTATTAATTTTGCCCGATTTCGTGCAATCGGATATAATGTATGCCCGATTTTGTGCGGTTTTTTCTATATATTTTTCCAAAAACACATTAATAGAGTGGCACGGAATTTGCTGCACAATCACTATAGAGTTTCAACTTAAATAGCAGTATCTCGCGGAGAAGGGACTCGTTTTGCAACCACAAATAGATCCAAACCATCTTCTCGGCTTTCAAAAGAGAACAACGACCGGAGGGAAAAAATGAGTTTGATACGTAATATGAATTTTGGCGTAGTTTGCAAGCCGAAACTCGCTGTACAAAGACTTATCACAGTATGTCTACTTGGTATCGTGTTCCTTATTAACGGGTGTGTTAAGATGGAGGCAACACGCAAAGCAGATTGGGAGACCCATTTCACGGATCTCCACTTTGTCAACCACAAACAGGGATGGATTGTCGGGGAAGGTGGACTGATAATTCATACGGCGGATGGCGGAAAGACGTGGAAGCAACAGGAAGTCGATACAACAAGCCCAGGCTTTCGTATGCCTGATGCCTCGTTAGATTTTAAGGCGGTCTATTTTACAAACGCGAACTACGGATGGGCAGTCGGCGATGAAGGGTTAGTTGCAACAACTGATGATGGCGGTAGACACTGGACCTTGCAAAAGAGCGGTACCTCCGCGATGCTTCTTGATGTCTTTTTTGCGAATTCAAAAGAAGGTTGGATCGTTGGTGAAGATTCGGATGTTCTCTATACGAAAAACGGTGGAAAAGAGTGGAAACGTTATGAGTATGTTAGCGAATTTATGCTCAACGGTGTCTGGTTCGTTGATGATTCAAGCGGATGGGTTGTCGGTACACATGATAGAATTTTTCATACGAAGACGGGTGGCGAATCGTGGCGGGAACAGAGCAATCGCTTTGAAGGCGAACGCGACCGGATGATCAATGACAACAAGCAGGTGTTTTTCATCAGCGATAATGAAGGTTGGATCGTTGGTAGTGATGGTTCTATTTTTCATACTATGACGGGTGGTGCCAACTGGGAGCGTCAAGACAGCCGTATTCCGCTGATTAATGGACACGTCCGAGATACGATTAATAGCATCCACTTCACAGATGAAAATTACGGAGTCGCTGTGGCGGATGTGGGTTTCATTACCCGTACCGAGGATGGTGGCGACAATTGGCAATTGATGGAGAGTGGCACGGAAAATAATTTGACCGGCATCCAGTTCACAACGCCTACGGAGGCATGGGCGGTTGGATGGTACGGGACTATTTTGCACACAACGGATGCGGGTGCGACCTGGGAGGTGACGAGCGGTACAACAGCAAACGATTTGCAAAATGTCCAGTTCACGGATGCTAACCGTGCAATCGCAGTTGGTAGGCGCGGTACGATGGCAATGAGCAATGATGGCGGCCAGACGTGGAACGAAATTGAGACAGATATATGGGACGGTATTTGGAACATCTATTTCGCAACTGACAAACACGGCTGGGCGGTCGGTGAGCGCGGGCTTATTGTCCATACGAATGATGGCGGTATGAACTGGGAACGTCAGCGCGGACCCACTGCTTTTACACTCCGTTCTGTCCACTTTGTGAGTCCTCAGATGGGTTGGATTGTCGGCGATATTGGCAGTATCATACACACGATTGATGGTGGCAAAACATGGCTCCCACAAACGGCAACCGGGGATTTCTTCTCGCTCATGCTAAAGGGTGTATTTTTCCTTAATGAAAAGAAAGGTTGGGCTATCGGATGGCCTGGCGTTTGCCTTGCAACAGAAGATGGTGGTTTGACCTGGAACCAACAGACGACCGGTACCTTCAATGAACTGTATGCTGTCTATTTCGCAGATGAAAACACGGGATGGATCGTTGGACAGTTCGGCGAGATTTTACATACAAAAAACGGCGGGAAAAGGTGGAATTTCCAACGTAGCGGCACGCAAGAGAATTTGAATAAACTCTATTTTGCGGATGCACAGCACGGTTTAATTGTTGGAGACAACGGCGTGATGCTTACCACTGTTAACGGTGGCAAAAAGTGGGAGATGCAGGAGAGCGGGACTGACAATGACCTTTACGGTTTAGCCCTCTCGCCGGATGGCGTTGTCGCTGTTGGTAAAGGCGGAATTGCGATGCGGTATTCGGTTGAAGAGGCACAATTGCCCGCTAAATTGCCGCCTGTTGCCGAAGAATCTGAAATTGTCGCCGCCGAAGAAGAGATTCCGGTTGAACCCGTTGCTTACCATTGGGACATTATCCGTCAGGCAGCTTGGAGAACTGATTTTGCAGATACGCACTTTGTAGATACCCAAAACGGTTGGGCAGTCGGTTCGGGTGGCGTCATCGCTCATACCACAGACGGTGGGAAAACGTGGCTACCACAGCATAGTGGTGTCAGTGAGAATTTACGCGAAGTGGAATTTGTTGATGCGAAACATGGAAGGGTCCTCGGTTCTGGTACTTTACTCCAGACAGAAGATGGTGGTGAAACGTGGCATCCGATTCTTCAAGCAACCAAGCAAAATCTGCCTCGTGTTAGCACAATGCACTTCCTGAACGCTAATGAAGGATGGCTCGGTGCAACGATTGGGCAGATATTGCACACGACCGATGGTGGTAAAACGTGGGAAATTCAGAAAACCGGAACGACAATGGCAAACATTACCGACATTCACTTTATCAATAGTCAGGTCGGGTGGGCAGTCACGCCTCAACGTCGAGACGGTGGGTTTATTCTGCATACCGTTGACGGTGGTGCCTACTGGAAAATTCAGGCGAAGACTAACCAGCCCGGTGTCGCTGTCCACTTTGCCGATGACACGCATGGATGGGTGATTCTCGGTAACGGGAACTCGTTATTGACTGAAGATGGCGGTGAAACGTGGAAATTGAGAGCTACGGCCCAAAGCACACGTGGCTTACGCCGCGTTACTTTCCGCTCGGATACACACGCGTGGGGACTCGGCGGTGGTGGTGCGTATATCACCGAGGACCAAGGTGTGAATTGGAAGCCAATTCCTGTTACCACAAGAGCCGATATGCTTGCTATGCGAGAAACCGATGCAGAGGTCCCCGAAGATCCCTCGCCAGAATCAGATGAATCGGAAGCAGAAGTTGTAGAGGGACCGACGTTACAATTTGATGAGACACCGGAGGAGATACAAAATCGGCTTCGATCAGAGAGACAACGCCCGGGGCGTCTTGCCCTTGAAGGTGCCCTGCCACCGAATGCCGAACGCGCGAACCCGGCACCCGCGCAGCAACAACAGCAGCCGCCACCACCACCTGAACCTCAGAGACGGAGGAGACGCGGTGGACAGCGAGTCGCCAGTGTGTACTTCCTTGATGCGGAACACGCTTGGGCTGTTGGTAGTGCGGGTAGTATTTACTACTCCGCAAATGGTGGAAAAATGTGGGAACGTCAGCTCGGTGAACAGGAACGCAACGACTTCCGCGAGGTGCTATTCTACGATGGCAAGAATGGCTGGATAGCAGGTGAGGGTGGCACACTCTTGGAAACCCAAGACGGTGGAGAGACATGGAAGAAACTCCCAAGTCAAACGCGTCAACGCCTCATCGGTATACACTTTGCGAGTTTGGAACCGAAATGGGGTTGGGCAATGCAACGTGACGGGACTGTGCTGTATACCACAGATGGCAATATTTGGACAGCAGGCGACACACCTGAACGTCCACCGTTTATGGAAGACGATCCGCCGGGTAATTTCTCGTTAAACGACGTTGCTTTTGGTAAGTTTTCTGAAGGCTGGGCGGTGGGTCAATTCGGAGACATTATCCACAACAAAGACGGCGGTCCTACGTGGACGCTTCAGCGGACGACTGCAAACGATAGGCTCCTGAGCATAGATATGAAATTCGCGCCCCTCGGTTGGGCAGTCGGGCAAGGTGGTGTCACGCAGCGGACGATTAACGGCGGTCAATATTGGCGGATGCATGAAACGAAGACGAACTATAATCTCAGTGCGGTCTCATTTATTACGAAGCGGAAAGGATGGGCAGCGGGTGAGGCTGGTATCGTGTTAAGGACAACCGATGGTGGCTTTGCCTGGAAACCTATATTGACCGGTGTTCCTAAAGACCTTCATAGCATCGTTGCGCTTTCTGAGCAGGAGGTCTATGCAGTTGGCGAGGAGGGAACGATTGTCCGCTCAACTGATGGCGGTGAAACATGGGAACAAGAACATACCGATATCGATAACAACCTATATGTTATCACCCGTTCCAAAGACGGTAAAGCGTTGTGGGTTGTTGGACAGTGGGGTGTTGTTCTGCGCCGGAAGTTAGAAACGCAGGAGAAGATATCAATGCGGTAGGTTCTGCCGTTTGGATGTTTTGGGCGCGTCGCCGCGCTCGTAGATGTCCATCATGTGTTCTGGGCAGACGAATTAGAAAAATTTGACGCAGTCAATAAGACATGCTATATTCTATGCGTAATGGATAATTTTAACTTCATTGACCTCTTTGCTGGCATCGGTGGGATTCGCATTCCATTTGAGAAGTTGGGTGGAACATGCGTGTTTAGTTCCGAGTGGGATAAACACGCCCAGCAGACCTATGCTTATAACTTTGGTGAGACACCCGCCGGGGACATCACCAAAATTAACGAAGCTGATATTCCAGATCACGATATTTTATTGGCGGGTTTTTCGTGTCAACCCTTCAGTATTATTGGAGATAAGCAGGGTTTTGAAGACACACGCGGCACACTGTTTTTTGACATCGTTCGGATTTTGAAAGAAAAGCAGCCGAGCGCGTTCCTACTTGAAAATGTCAAACAGTTGCTTACCCACGATAAAGGGCAAACCTTCGCGGTTATACAAGAACAATTGGCACGATTGGGTTATACCACTTATCACAAAGTGTTGAACGCTCTGGATTTCGGATTACCGCAGAAACGGGAACGGATCTTTATTATTGGGTTTCGCGAACCGATAGCGTTTGATTTCCCGAAGCCTATCGGCATGTATAAACCGCTCTCAGAGATACTGGAGTCTGACGAAGATATTGATCTAAACCTGTTCGCATCGGAGCGTATCCAAAAATCGCGACGTGAAAAGTGTAAAGGCACCCCCTTTTTCCCATCCGTTTGGCATGAAAACAAAGGAGGTAACATTTCGGTTTTACCCTTTTCGTGTGCGTTGAGAGCTGGGGCCTCTTACAACTATCTTTTGGTAAACGGTGTTCGGCGACTTTCCGGTCGGGAATTGCTACGCCTACAAGGGTTTCCTGAAGACTTCAAAATTGTAGGGAATATGATGCAGGTCAGAAAACAGACTGGAAATAGTGTTGCTATCCCCGTCGTTCAAGCCATTGCTGAGAAGAGGAACAATTGCTTCTCTTTGAAAATAGAATCAATGCCTATGCCTAATGGACAATCAAACAGCCAAAGACCATCTTGATACTGTTATCAGAAAAGCCAGAGTTCATTTCTACAAACCGATACAAATTGCGGAAATACTTCGTAGAGATAGAATCGAAAAAGATATTGACCTTGGCGATTTAGAAACTTATCGAACACCTTCAAGAAAATGGCGAGACAAAATTTCTCTCAGGTTTATCGGACGGATCTCTACATCAAGTGCAAGGTATCAAGACGACCTTTAGGGTAGGTGTCACCAACGCAGCAGACAGAGGTCTTGATATGTGGGCTAACTTTGGAGTAGCCATTCAGATAAAGCACATATCTCTAACACCTACAACAATCGAGGACATAAGTAGTGCTATTTCAGCAGATCGGATAATTATCGTTTGTAAGGAATCTGAGAAAGATGTTCTTGTATCTGTTCTAAAACAATTTGGCAGTGCCAGTCGAATTCAGAGCGTGATAACCGAGGATGAACTTGAGGAATGGTACGAAAAAGCATTGCGCGGACAGTCATCTGAGTTAATTGGTGATAAAATATTGCAAAAACTCGCAAATGAGATAAAAGTTGAGTTTCCGTCAACCACCTCAGAATTTGATGAATTCTTCAAAGAACGTGGCTACAATCGTTTATCATCTGTTGATTTTTGATAACCTCAGATTCGGTAATTAGGAAGTTTGAATACAATGAAATCAAAATCCAGTAAAGCGTTCCTTGTTTCAGTTCTATTGCATCTCGGCGTCGGGGTACTTGGACTTTTCTATTGGTTTAGTACGGCTCCGATGCGAGAAGTGTCGAGCATTAATGCCTTGTTTGTTCGGGAAGAGAAACCAAAAGTCAGACGCGTAACGCCGCCGAAACGTGCGCAAATTGTGCAGAATAGGACACGCGATGTGAGTCAGCAACGCCTGAAAATCCTGACGAGTAACGCGCCTGTCAGTAGTCGTGGGGTGGTTTCCGCAGCGGACCCCGCGCCCTTTCAGCAGTTTGATAGCAACGACGTGGCCGAACCCATTGGACCCACTGCAACCTCCGTCGAATTTGACAATGTACCCCGTGTGCAAAAAGTAATTGAACGTCCCTTTGTCAAACAGGAAAAAACCGAAACCCGTTATAAAAGCAGGTTAGTAAAGTTCATTGAAGCACAAGAGGGCCCCCAGCGGATTATTTACTGCGTGGACCTGTCTACGAGTATGCAAAACCTCCCGCCACATAAACTCAAGAAGATTATAGACCTTATGCGGGACTCGCTCACCTTCCTTGAACCACAAGACAGTTTCAATATTGTTGCCTTTAGCACGGAGTTAGTCGTTTACCGAGAAAACTTTGTTTCAGTAACCGATGAAACAGTTGCCGCGTCGTCAAATTATCTCGCCGATATCCAATCCGAAATCCACACAAAAGGGACTGACCACGATATGCTAACGGCATTGACAGAAATCGCTAAAACGGGTCCCACCCTCGTTGTCCTTTTCAGTGATGGCATCCCTACCACGATTGAGGGACCGGACCTCACGCTTATTGGTCAACACGCTACAGGCAATGGACGCATTTTCGCTATGGGGATCGGGATGTCTCCTAATTTTCCAGGTGCGGTTATGTTAAAACGTCTCGCCACGGTCAGTGAAGGAGATTTGTGGCTTGTTGATAGAGGTAGATAAGGGGAAAACTGCATGCATCAAACCAGCCTCACGCGTGCTGAAGAGATTGCTGAAGGGTTGTATCCACATCAAATAGAAGGCATCGCTTTTCTGGTCGGTCGTCGTCGCGCGCTCCTTGCAGACGATATGGGTCTCGGCAAAACCCGTCAGTCTGTTCTCGCTATGGTTGAAGCGGAAGCAGAGGGTCCTTATCTGGTGATCTGTCCTGCCTCCGTCAAACGGAATTGGTCTCGCGAGATTCAACTTGTTCTTCCGACAGCCGAACCTGCCATCGTTGGTCCCACACCGCTCCCGCCAAATGATTTCCAAGACTGGGTTATCATCAACTATGAGATTCTCGGTAAGCATCTGGAAGAGTTGCTCGCGTTTGAATGGAAAGGTGTTGTTTTTGACGAGGCACATTACCTGAAAAATCATCAGAGCCAACGCAGTCGGAACGCTGCTAAACTGGTGAAGGCGATTCAGCATGAACCGATAGTCCATGCGTTGACCGGTACCCCGATGACGAACCGTCCTCGTGACCTTTTCCCACTTTTGCGATTGATGAATCATCCGCTTGGTAAGAGTTTCCTTAGCTTCGCCAAGCGTTATTGTGATGCGTATCAAGGGGATTTTGGATTGGTGGCAGACGGTGCAAGCAATATTGAAGAGTTAACCGTGCAGCTACACGGTGTCATGCTGCGACGCACCAAAAATGAGGTCTTAGATCTCCCCCCGAAAGTGCGAACATGGTTAGACGTTGAACTCCATCCGTACGCGATTCAGCACTTCAATAATGCTGTTCGTGAATTCTTAACTAAATTTGATGCCCCTGAATCTATTGATACAGTTGAAGAGGAACCAGAGAATTCGGAACGGCGGCGAGCGGTTGGTAGGTTAACGACTGCACGTCGAAAACTTGCTTTTGCTAAGTGCCGACATACTATCAAATTTGTCGAAGACGCATTGGAACAGGGTGAAAAGGTGATCCTTTTTACAACTTTCCTCAACACGTTGGAGCGTTTTCACAAACATTTCGGTGACCGCGCTGTTTTCGTCTTTGGAGAAGTCCCTGCAGAAGAGCGACAGAACCGGGTTGACCGGTTTCAAAACGATGAAAGCGTTAGACTCTTCATTGCGAATATGCACGTCGCAGGGGTGGGCATCAATTTAACTGCTGGACGGCAGGTCGTTTTTAACGACTTGGATTGGGTACCGGCGAATCACTGGCAGGCGGAGGACCGCGCCTATCGTATTGGACAAACGGGAACTGTTAACGTCACCTATATGATCGCGCGTGGTACGGTAGATGAATTCGTCAAGACCGTGTTGGAGACGAAAGCTGCGTTGATGGATTCCCTTGTTGAAGGCAGACTACTGGTGCCTGGTGAAGACGGCGCGCTGGAACCCGATGTCCTCAGCGAGCTCAAGCGAATGATGAATGCGCTCTCCGTACATACCGCTGATGTTGACGCATCGGAGCTGCTGGGTGTGCTTCAAAAGGCAAGTGATGCGTACCTTGAAGAGAATGCCTCAGATCTCCGCGAAGCGACGCGTGCGCAGCTGCGTCCGTATTCCGAAGAAGCCATCCGCACTTTAGCCCAAGTTCTCGCTGGTCCCGAACGGCGTATCTATCATGCTGAAAGTTCGTCCGCGCAAGGTAAGTTCTATACGCTGGAGGTTGTCGGTGTAGATATAACGTGCGATTGTCTGGGCTTCACGCACCGTGGCAGTTGTCGACATGTCCGCCCACTGAAATCTGCTCTTGTCGCTGGGGAACCACTGCCGAAAGGGTATAAAGAAGTTACAGCGGGTTAAGCGATTTGGTGTCTCTCAGTAGCATATACGACTATAGTTACGCTGGCGGCAGTGTATATAGTCCCCATCGTACCCTTACAATTTCACCCATATCTACGAGACGCTTGAGTTCATTTTTTACTGCTTTTGGATGCCCTTCAATAGCTGCAACGAGTTCCGCTGTTCTCTTCTCACCATCAGCAAGGAGCGCGAGAATCTGCTGTCGAAAAGGCACACGCAATGGAGCCCCACCTCTAAATTCTCTCAAGATTCGGTTCGCCTGCCTTGAGGAGCATCCCAAGACCCGTTCTACTTTTTCTCTGCTGGATTCTGCAGTTAATTTGTCACGTTCTGCTTCAAAACGCTCGCGCGTGGCAATCATCTCAGGCAGTTTATGGAGGCCGCCGGCAATCTCAAAATCTTCCCAGTCAAAAAGGAGCGTTTCGGGTCTGTCAGTGACATCGGGTATTGCCAAGCTTGAGATGAGTACAACTGTCTTGTCTACCCAGCAGTCCAATCCAGTGCGTTGGATAGTTCGTGTGAGTACGCGAACAACGCCCTGTTCATAAACATCTTGGATTCGTTCGTCTTTACAACGCCCTGTCTCCACCTCTTCCTCATAAGAGAGGGGTTCCTCGTCATCGCCAAACAAAATCTGGGCGCGCCGCCAAACGAGGGTTGGCAACCATTGTGGTGTTCCGATAATCCAAATGACTTGCGTCTTTTTAAAATCGGCACTGCGTCCATCCACATTATTGAAATTTGTCACGAAAGAGACGTTCTCTTTTTGTGCGATATCGTCCAACCGAGAAATAATGGGTTTATAGGTGATAATTGCATGTTTAACGTCTGGGTCCCTCTCAATTTCTGAGCGGATACCTGCAAAAAAGCGTTGTCCTGTTTTAGAGATACCGATAACATCGGCGTTGTTATTGTATCCTAAAATTGTTTGTTTAGGATAAACGCCTGTGCGAATCTGAAAGACTTGATTTCCGGGTATCCAGGATGCTGATTCAGAGCGACGCACCTTAATGTCCTCATGCGGAAATGCTCTACGGACGTGTTGCTCAGATAGGGTTACCGACATTAGTAGAAGACGTTTGACGCTCGGATGGGGGATAGGTGGCACCCAGAACCGTAGCACGTCACGCCCCCATCGTATTGGTGCGTCGGCATCTCGCGAGTAATGCGCAAAGAAACGCTTGAGCTGATGCCAGTATGTCCAGTTTGGATCTGGACAGGCTGTCGGAAATTCCTGAATACTTTCCACGGTCTCTGTGTTTAAGATGCCCAAATTGATGGCTTGCGCCATCGACATCATGATTTTCATATCCTCATTGATTGCAAAGCAGGAGAGTTGAAAAAATGGTATTCCCTTGATCTTGAGTTTATCTGCTGTATTATCATCCAAAGGTATGGAAGCAGCAATCCCGTTTTCAAACTCAATGGCAAAGCGTGCCAATAGCTCTCCAGTTTCAGGATCAACAGTCCTGTGCTCGACTACCCGGCCTCGTACACTCACTTGACACATCTGACTGATGAGTGCTTCTTCCTGCCATTCAAAAGATTTTATCACCGCGCGGATTCGTTTGACGGCATCGGCATGTGGTATGTCTGCGATTTCTATTGCATGCTGTAAAGCTTTGGCAAAGTTTCCTAAGGCATATCCCTGCCAGCGGACACTCCATTCCTCCAACAGTTCCTTCGGTAGTTTGCATTCAACGAACAGTTTATGCGCTTGTATCCTACCGATGATACCAAGTCTCTCTGTCTCATCCACCTGCTGAAAAATTTCTTCAACCAATTCAGCGTATTGTGGATTGAAAAATAGTTCGGGAATCGTCAAGATCTGTGCTTTGGTGCGTTGCAATGCTGCGGGTTGTGCTAAATATCCGCGTTGCTGGCACTCGGTATAGACTGGGCAGTGTGGGCAGATACTCTCACTCGGATTTCCGCCTTTTCTCTCCAGTGCTTCGCATCGTTCTGGATCTTCACAGACGTTGCCTCGTTGAAACGGCGTTGCCATCCGCACGTCAACAGGTATCTCTTTTACTTGTTCCCATTGGTGCATCCGAGTCTTCCAGCGTACGAATGATGATAGATTTTGATTTTGATAGTGTTCCTCTGCTTTTTCTGCTAAGTTGACACCTGGTACGTTTACACAAGTTGCGCCACCCTCAAGGAGATACGACGCTGCTTCTCGGTTTCCGCTGTCCGTTTTGGTAACAAGTGCGAGTACACGAGCAGTTCTATCGAAAATACGCTGTGTTTGAACAGCATTGTTTTCGGGTGTTTGATAACGCGCTTGAATGTATTCGGGTTTGTGTAGTACCACAGGTGGGCGTTTCACTCCCAAAGGGCTCAATTTCCCATCTCGCACGGCGCGCATTTCATCAGACACAAATATTCCGGTACCGGGTGTTGGTGGTAGAATGCCGGTATCATCCCAGACCTCTGTAATTGGCGTGGCTTCCGTGGGAAGTTTGATAGTAGGCGTAGATGCGCGGACCCACACGATGTTGTCGTTCTCCCACAGTAGGACATCTTCATCCGCGACGGAACTATCGGGTTGCCCCCAATGATGGAAACCGTTTTCTTGTCGGACATAAGAAAAACCACGCTTCACAAACGCCTCTTTCGCAAGATCAAGGTTATTTGAACCGAGAGAGCGTGGGACATCGGCAATAATCTGATCCGGCTCTATATCATGAGGCATAGGTTGGTGAAGTTCAGCTCGGAGGGCATTAATAGGTGCGAAAAGTACCTCTTTGGCAACCATAGGTGGATCTACGAGATTCCCAAGGAGTATTTCGTAGCGTGCATCCCACTGGGTATATCCATTTTCTCCCAAAATTTCAAGATAGGTGTCGCGTTGATGTGGATTTTCTGGGGTCGGGGTGTGTTTATAGATATACTGCTTCTCGCTCTCAGTATCTGGGTGGAGATATTCAGGTACCCTGCAAGAAAAGCGTAATCCGCCGGACTTTGAGAGCGTCAACAGGGGGTTGGGGCCTGTATTAATAAGTGCGTCAACACAGGTAAGAACGGCATCTGGTGCGGCACATAAGGCTTCATATTTGAAATTGAAGTCGTGCCATCGCGCGCCATACTGCTCAGATGAGATACCCGTATACACTTGAACTCCGTATGATACGTGCCATCGCCTGACTCCCCAGTCTTGTGCCCTTTGCCGTCTTGAGAACCGTTTACCTCCAAAATTCCGCGGGCCGCGATCGTTATCGGGGCCGCGTCCGTTCGGCATAAATGAGATGTTCGCCTGCTCCAAGGCAGCAAGTAGGACTGGGTATCTCTGCGCACAATAGACTGTAATCTGGTATGGATAACTCCCGGTATTGTATAACGAAGGCATTACCACTGTCTTCCGCTGTCGAAGCGGTTTCTCGTGCCGTTCATGGCAACGTTCAATAATATTTTTTAAATTCATAAGGAAAAATACGGATATGAAAACCTGGGGTTTTGCCAGATCCCGGCTTTCTGTTTAATATAACATAATATAATATAGCACAACAAAATTAATAATATATATTAACACAAATTTTTCCTTCAGTCAAGTTTTTTAGGCTAAGAAAAGTCAATAATAACAAGGTTTTTTTTGAGGTAACCACAACAGGACATAATTGTTAAATTATTTAGAAAAACATAGCAAATTGGCTTGATATTACCTTTGGATATTTAACTATAAGTTATATCACGAAGAGAGTATATGACCGCAAGATTGTACGCCATCCAACAAAGTTGGACAAATTCTGCTGCTAAACAGCAGTATTCATTTCAGGAGATTCTGGGACACATTTACGGCACCTGTCGGAACTTTCCAGCCCAACGGATATGGTCTGTTTGATATGGCAGGCAATGTGTGGAAATGGTGTGCGGATTGGTATAGCGCAACTTACTATAGTGATGCCCAAGATATGGAACATCCACGTCGGAACCCGAAGGTTCCCGATACTGGTGATCGACGCGTTTTGCGGGGTGGAACACGGTATCGTAATGCCCACATGCTGCGCAACGCTGAACGCGTGAGCGATTTTCCAGTCAGTAGTCTGAATGTCGTCGGTTTTCGGTGTGCGATGGATGCGCCATAGAGATGTTTGTCAGTAATTTTTGATGAATAATTCTTTCCCTCTTGCGGCACTTTCCTTCCGATAATTGTTCATTCCGTATTGTAGTGTCCATTCCTGAATCTCTGCAAAATCAAAGAGTTCCCTGATAACAGGTGAGTCGTCGTAGGTAATCAGCCATTTGTGTGGACATTTCCTCATATTTTCGGCGAATCGTGTGTGATCAAAGGTGGCATGCAGCTCACCTCTCACTCCATATAGTTTCGACTCAGTTGCTTTCCAATAGGGTGGATCCAGAAATATGAACACATCTTCGCCGTCTTGGAAAAGTGCGTCCGTGTAATCTCCGTTTGTGATTTTGACCCCTGAAAGATAGGGTGAAATGTTTTTCACACGTTCAATCGACGACTCTGTGAAACGTTTCTCATAAGCGGCTTGTGAATATCCGCCAGAATCCACGACACCGGAAAAAGTAATGCGATTGAGGACGAAGAAACGCACTGCGCGTTGAAACTCACAGAGCATGCCTCGGTTTTGATTTAGTTGATCTTTTGTCTGTGTTAGTTTTTCAAACAAAGCGCGTCCGTCTGTAGTAGTCGCGTGTGTATCTGTTAACGCTTCAACCAAATTTGGGTTATTGTCTCTTGTCTGTTTCCAGAAGCAGTAAAGGTCGTAGTTGAGGTCGTTGATCCAGTATGATTTGATCCGGTCTTGAAAGAGGTTTCGGATTGCAAAAAAGACAGAACCACCGCCGACGAAAGGCTCCCGAAATTCGGATATATTTACTGAAATAAGCGGCAGAATCTGTTTTAGTGCTCTGGATTTACCACCTGGGTATCGTAATGGGCTTTTCGCTAATTTAGGCATGGTGACCGGTTATCTATTTCAGAAATATAACTTCGCTGTAAATGTATAGCATACCTTCTTTTAATTTTCAACACTCATACCAGAAATAGATATATTATATAGGACTTACGCATTCCCTCTTAAAGTCCCCCTGATAAGGGGCGGTGAATGCCCATAAGGCATTCATACCGTTGATTCTTTAGGGGGTTTAAAGAACGAAAATTACCGCTTTTTGCGTCTAAACGTCCGATATTTACCCAATGTGCGAAGTCCTGTTATATAAAGAGAGATTATTGCGAGAAATGATATTATATTCTAATTTCCCTACCCAAATTTTCCGCTTGACTTCTGGCTGAAAATCTCATAAAATGAGAACATCCAAATCTGAATAGAGAGGAAAATAGAGATATGCCACAAGATTCAAATCAACCGAATGTCATTGTCTTTTTTACTGATCAGCAGCGGTGGGACACGTCTGGCTTGCACGGGAATCCGCTCGACTTGACCCCGAACTTTGACCGAATGGCACAGCGCGGGACACATGTTCGGCGTTCGTTTACGTGCCAACCTGTCTGCGGTCCTGCGCGCTCATGCCTTCAAACGGGGTTATATGCGACCCGCACGGGCTGTTTCCGAAACGGTATCCCGTTATCGCCCAATCTTAAGACGCTTGCACACCATTTTGGTGAGGCAGGCTACGCTACCGGATATATCGGTAAGTGGCACCTCTATAGCCGCAGTGGTGCTGGCCCGGGACCTGTGCCTGCGGAGCATCGCGGTGGGTATGATTATTGGTTAGCATCTAACGTCCTCGAATTCACCTCTGATGCGTATCAGACAACGCTCTATGATAATGATAATAAACCGGTTGATCTTCCCGGCTATCGTGTGGATGCGCTCACCGATGCAGTAATACGCTACGTTGACCGACATAAAGACGATCCATTTTATCTCTTTACGTCATACATTGAGCCGCACCACCAAAACCATTTGGACGATTATCCGCCACCAGACGGGTATCGGGAACAGTATACGGGGAAATGGATACCGCCGGATCTTGCCGCGCTGGGTGGCTCAACACACCAGCATTTAGGCGGTTATTACGGTATGGTGAAAAGGTTGGATGAAGCACTCGGTAGACTTTTAGATGCCCTCAAGAGCCTCCATCTGCTTGATAACACGATCATCCTCTTTACTTCCGATCATGGATGTCATTTCAAAACCCGTAATGGCGAATACAAACGTTCATGCCACGAGAGTTCTATCCGTGTGCCGACTGCGTTTCACGGAGCCGATTTCATTAGTGGTGGTCAGATTCAAGAACTGGTTAGTCTCGTTGACCTCCCGCCGACGCTTCTTGACGCAGCTGGTTTGGAAGTACCCGCTGAGATGCAAGGTAGGTCTATTATGCCACTGGTACGCGGCGAAACGGACGATTGGCAAGAAGAAGTCTTTGTCCAAATTAGCGAGGCACAGGTAGGACGTGCCGTTCGGACGCAACGTTGGAAATACGGTGTTGATGCCCCAAATAAGAGCGGTGGCAAAGATGCCGGGTCAGATCGGTATGCAGAGCAGTACCTTTATGATCTTCAGGCAGATCCGTATGAATTGCGGAATCTCATCGGACTGCAATCGCATGAACCTGTTACAGCGGTCATGCGGGAACGGCTCATTCGGCGGATGTTGGAGGCGGGTGAAGAGGCACCAACGGTCGAACCGGCACCGACACAACGGAGTGGACAACGCCAAGTCTCCGAGGCAGAGGCGAGAAGTTAAAAAAGTCAGAACTATGATTTCTGTGATTTAGAGATTTGTGTGATGTAAGCCAGATAACTCATGAATCTCGGTTCTGACAGAAGGGTTAACGTGGTAGATAAGAGATACAAGTACTCAGAATTGACAGGAAAGATAATCAAATGTGCGATGAGCGTGCATTCTACTTTGAAAAATGGGTTTCAAGAAGTTATCTATCAAAGGGCCTTAGAGATAGAGATGGCTGATCAAGGTATTTCTTTTGTGCGCGAATTTAAGATGCCTATTTACTACAAAGCACAGCAGATAGGAACCAGAAGAGTCGATTTCTTAGTGGAGAACTGTATTTCTGTTGAATTGAAAGCCTCATTCAATTGGAGGATGTCCATCTGGCACAGGCTATCAATTATCTGGAGGCCTATAATCTGGAAGTAGGTTTGTTAATAAACTTTGGATCTAACAGTTTGGAATTTAAAAGGCTTACCAACAAAAAATTCAATCCAAGGATCCAATGAAAGTCAGAACCAGGATTTATATGATTATCAGATTACCCTGATTTACTGCTTTCAATATTACAGAAATCTCATAATCACACAAATCAATAAATCACATAAATCACAGTTCTGACTGATGAGCAAAGGACCATATTTAAAAAGATGAAGATTACAGATGTCAAAACCTTGGTCATGGGGACCAGTTGGCGGAATTTAACCTTTGTCAAAGTCGAAACTGATGAAGGGTTGACCGGCATCAGCGAGGTGCGGATGAACAACCGCACGGATGCGCTTGTTGCCTATATTGATGGTGCGAAGAAGCGGCATGTGATTGGCAGCGATCCATTTAATACAGAGGACCTCTATCAGAGACTATTTCGAGACGACTACGGTCGGGCTGGTGAAATCGTTGCTACCGGCATCAGC
Source organism: Candidatus Poribacteria bacterium (assembly GCA_003635195.1). Taxonomy (GTDB): domain Bacteria; phylum Poribacteria; class WGA-4E; order WGA-4E; family WGA-3G; genus WGA-3G. Next base: position 27,839 of record PYIY01000117.1, read on the forward strand.
GTTATCGAGATTGCCTGCTGGGATATTATCGGCAAAGCACTGAATCAACCGGTCTACCGGTTGCTCGGTGGTGCTTGCCGCGAACAGATTAAGGCGTACGCCAACGGTTGGTATCGTGTTGAACGCGCCCCGGAAGAATTCCACGATGCTGCCAAAAGGGTACTTGAAAAAGGTTACCGGGCACTGAAGTTTGATCCGTTCGGTGCAGGCTATTATGAACTCTCTTACGAAGAGAAGTTGAAGTCTGTCGGACTCGTCGAAGCGGTACGTGATGCAGTTGGCCCCGATGTCGAAATTCTTGTTGAGATGCACGGTAGATTTAGTCCGTATACGGCGATAGAAATTGCTGCGGAATTGGAACAGTTCCAACCGAGTTGGGTCGAGGAACCTGTGCCGCCTGATAACATCGCAGCTCTCGCGAAAGCCTCTGACCAAATCAATCTTCCCGTTGCCACAGGTGAACGGCTTCACAATAAGTATGAGTATCGTGAGTTGATTAATCTACAAGCAGCAGATATACTACAGCCAGATATTACGCAGACAGGTGGTTTCTTAGAGACCAAGAAAATTGCAGCGATGGGGGATATGTGCTATATGACGGTGGCACCGCATAACGTCGGGGGTCCTGTCTCTACGGCAACTGCTTTACACTTCGCTGCTTGCACCACGAACTTCAAGATTCAAGAGCATTTCAACGATTTCTCTGAGGCGTGGGTTAAAGAGGCGGCGACGGGATGCCCGGAAGTGATTGATGGCTATTTTAGTCTGCCTGATGGACCTGGACTCGGTATGGAGCTCAATGAGGATCTTATTGCTGAACACCCGTATCGCGAAGGTTCATTTAACCTCTGGGAAGACGATTGGCATAAACGCGAGTATTAGTCTGAACCGTGTGGCAAACTTGAATTTCGGAAGCGTTGTGTGGTATGCTTTAATAATCTGAGTTTGATAGATAATTGAATTATGCTACAAAAACTTGCACAGACTAACAGTCTCTGCTACAAGAACTCACACAATCTAACAGGGTCTCTACAAAGGTGGCAACTTGCGTTAGGAATTTTGAAAGCAAAACATCACCACTTGACGATTCCGAAATATTTCTTGATTCAGATGGTCCTACAGGAGAAAGAAATGAGACATACAACAGAAATTGAACTCACAAATCTGGAAGACGTAGTTTTGGCAAACAGAGGTGTTATCACCCCCGAAGAGGTTCGCCGTGTTACTGTTGAAGATGCGCTTGTTGATACGGGTGCAACACGGCTATGCTTACCGAAACCGATCATTGAACAGCTCGGTTTGCCCCCCTTCGGCAATGCCAAGGCGAGAACCGCGGCTGGCATCGTAGACCGCACCATTTATTCAGAAGTCCGGTTTACGATATTGGCGCGGGAGGGCTCACTCCCTGTAACAGATCTACCGGAGGGTGCACCTGTTCTTGTTGGACACATGGTTTTAGAACAATTGGACCTCTGCTTAGATATTAGGAAGGGATTAACCTATAATCCAGACCACGGTGACGACTGGATTGAAGAGGCGTGGTAAAAATATTATGAGTTTTCATTATAAAGATGGGTATCTCTATTGCGAAGACTTGAGAGTAAAAGATATTCAGGAACAGGTACCCTATAGTCCATTTTATCTCTACAGTCTCGCGCAGCTGGAGGCGAATTACGCCGCATATCAGGAAGCACTTGAGGGTATTGACTCAATTATAGGGTATGCGATTAAAGCAAATAACAACCTTACGCTACTTCAACGTCTCAGTGCGCTTGGTAGTGGGGCGGTTCTTGTCAGTGGAAATGAATTACGGATATCGCTTGCGGCGGGGTTTGACCTGAAGCGAACTATCCTAAACGGAAACGGTAAAACGCTTGAAGAACTGAGTCTTGCCGTTGAACACGGTGTGCTGATTAACATTGATAGCGAATTCGATTTGGCACACATTCAGCAGACAGCAAAGGCACTCGACAAAGCTGCCAATGTCCTTATCCGTATCAATCCGGATGTGGATCCGCAGGTTCATCCGTATGTCTCCACGGGTATGAAAAACTCCAAGTTCGGGATTCGTAATGAACGGCTTGATTGGTTTTTAGACGAAATTCGCAAAGATGAGCTACTAAATTTAGTCGGCGTCCATTGCCATCTGGGTTCAACGATTAAGAAGGTGCGAATCTTCCGAGATGCTACGGAAATTATGCTCTCCTTCATGCGTGCGATTCAAGCGGAAGGTTTCTCTTTGCGCTATCTGAACATTGGTGGTGGTTTAGGCATAGACTACGAACGGACTGGTGAGGAAATTCCGACCCCGTCTGACCTTATCGATTCTGTTCGCGATCTGCTGTCTGAAGACATCACACTTATCATTGAACCGGGTCGCTCTCTTGTCGGCAACACTTCTGTTTTTGTTAATCGTGTCACAGGTGTGAAGACCAATGGTAACAAGCATTTCATCGTCACGGATGGTAGTATGTCAGAACTCATCCGTCCGAGTCTCTACGATGCGTATCAACATATCCAGTTTATCGAACCTGTTGAGGGTAAGGTTGAGACTTATGATGTCGTCGGTCCTGTTTGTGAATCCGCAGATTTTTTGGGCAAAGCACGCTCACTCCCGACCCCAGCTGAAGGTGCCGGACTTGTCGTCTGCGATGCGGGTGCTTATTGCCATGCGATGAGTTCCAACTACAACATGAAGATGCGTCCGCCAGAATATCTCGTTGACGGTGATAGTTTCACCTGTATTCGTCGTGTTGAGACGTTAGACGATTATCTGCGCCTTTTTGAGGTATAACCTGTTTGGGTAGGTCTACGGGCCTGCCCTTCACTCGTACAACTGCTCCTCTAAAAACGCAATTCCAGCCTCCAGGTCAATCTCATGCTCGCCTTGAAAATGATCCAGCACCAACTGATTGCGGTGTCCGGATGCGGCATAAATCTTCTCCAATTGTCCAAACGCTGATAGGGCATCCGACTGAATAAAACACATATCGTCCGAACCGATTTGCACCATACACGCCCGAGGTGCGATGAGTCCTGCGACATCAGCAATGTCTCCAGCCTTCCGAAGCCCGAACATGAATTGTGAACCACACGTATTCCCACGTCCGCGGTCATTCAATGCGTCCGTCAATGTGCTGAGATAGCAGACGATAACCGCTGCTTTAACCCGCTGATCCATAGCAGAGATGTAGGTTGTCATCGTTCCACCAAACGAACACCCCATGCATCCCAATCGACTACTGTCAACCTCAGGACGGGCCTGAAGGTAGTCTAAACACCGTTGTCCATCCGAAATATTCAGTTGGATGAGCTGGTAGCCGAAGTACCCGAATGCCAGATAAGCGACGTTGCATCCATCGCGACCGGGGCGGCGTACCCATTCATCCCGGTCTTTCCGTTCACCAAAACATCGCCAATCGGGTGCGATTGTTACAAATCCGCGTTGTGCCAATTCGACGGCATACTGTTTCTGATAGTCTTCTACAATGCCAACTGCACCATCTTTCCCGATCCCGTGCCCGTGTGCACAGAGTACTGCGGGTGCCGGATTTTCCGCGGTTGCTCCGTCTGGGATTAAGACGTAAGCAGGAATCGAAGAAAACGGATCTGGGTTGAAGATAATTTTTTCTCGTATGTAGCCATCAAATTGTGTCTGCTCTAACGTTTCAACTTCCAATGGCAATGCCTCTGGTAAAGGTCCCAAGTCTTTAACGAGATTGCTCCGGAACCTCCTTCGCCATTCTTCCCAGTCCAGTTTACCTGTACCGTTAAAATGAAGAGGTGGTGTCGCTTTTAGAAGTTGTTCAACGCCTTGCTCCACTGTCAAAAAACGCTGTACCGCCATAATTGTGCCTCCGCTCGCGAGGGATGTAATCCTCGTATTCGCGTATCATTTAGACTTTTACCTCATTATCTACACCAGAAAGAAAAAGTCAAGTTTTATTGGGTGAAGAAAAGTCAAATCGCGAGCACAGCTCGCTCCTACAACGTTATCAGCAACAAAAGTCTTTACATCTGCTTAAATTTTCAGTATAATAAAACAAAAGTAGAAAAGTAGCAGCGGAGGTCTCCGCGCGCTAACGGAGAGAATATTCTATGGAACTTTACGAAGCCGTCAGTCCACTGGATTTCAGATACTACGGTGGTGATTCAGATTTTATGAAACGATTGTTGCCCTACGTCTCTGAAGCAGGATATGTTACCTATCAGGCAAAAGTGGAGGCGGCGTTGGTACGGACTTTAGCAAACTATGAGGTTTGCTCATCAGCTATTGCCGACGAGGTGGAGCAGGCAGTGGACTTGGTAACGGCGGAAGAGGTATACGAAGAACAGTCTCGTATTAGACATAATATCCGTTCACTGGTGAATGTGATCCGACGAAAGATTAGTCCGGAAGCGCGCCCTTATGTCCATCTGTTTGCGACCTCTGCGGACATCCTGGACACCGCCACTGCTTTGCGGTTTAAAGCATTGACCGAAAATGTTATCGTTCCTGATCTAATCGGATTGGTGCAGCAACTTATCGGATTGGCGCGCGAGCATGCCGAAACAGTACAAATCGGTAGGACACACGGACAGCACGCGGAACCGACAACGTTTGGTTATGCGCTGGCACTCTATATTAGCCGTCTCGGCACCCGTATTGAGAAGATTCACGAGGCGGGACAAAACCTGCGGGGTCAGTTTTCAGGGGCAGTAGGTGCGTTTAATGGACTCACGCTGATACATGAAGCACCTGAGCAGATTGAGGCGGATTTTCTTGCGCTGCTCGGCTTGAAGCCGTCCGACACACATACATCAACGCAGTGTGTGGAACCGGAGTTTATCTCAGATTTGGCATATCAGATTACGGCGGCGTATACAGTACTTGCGAATTTCGCAGACGATATGCGGCATCTCTATCGGACTGAAATTGCCGAGGTGGGTAGAAAATATAATCCGCAGCTGGTAGGTTCATCAACGATGCCCCATAAGGTGAATCCAGAGGCGTACGAGAATGTCAAAAGTTTATGGAAGGCGTTTGTGCCGCGTATGCAGACCGTTTTTATGGATAGCATCTTAGAACATCAACGCGACCTGACGAATTCGGCATCCAGTCGTTTTTTGACAGAATTGTTTACAGCGTTTGATTACGCCATCTATCGGCTTCAACGTGCGTTGGAGGAGATGGATGTGAAGGCGGACAACATGCGACGTAACCTTGCCCTCAGCGCGGAAGACACGATTGCGGAGCCGATCTATCTGTTGATGGCATATTACGGATTTCCCGATGCGTACGATCACACCCGAAAATTGATAGCGCAAGTGCACCAGACTGGAAAAAGTCTGACGACTCTATTGTGGGAAGATGAGACTTTTCGACCTTTCTTGGAAAAATTGACAGAACTGCAGCGAGAGGCACTGCGAGATCCAACGAATTACATCGGTGCCTCGGTACGGCGTACCTACGCGACATGCGATGAATGGGAGAAACGGATTTTTAATTTACCTTGCGGTTAAACTCCGTGCGTTTAGACTTTTGCGTGCGTTTCTCAAATCCGCACTCCACTTCGCTACGTGCTACGGGTTTTGAAACTGTTTAGAACAGATTTCTAATTTACCTTGCGGTTAAACTCCGTGCGTTTAGACTTTTGCGTGCGTTTCCTAAATCCGCACTCCACTTCGCTACGTGCTACGGGTTTTGAAACTGTTTGACAGAATTTACACAACATCACGGACTATTACCACGCGATGGGGTTTTTCCTAAGAGACCGCCCTTATCAATGCGTTGTGTAAGTCCTATTATCAGCGTCCGTTTTGGAGTAACGCCTACATTATCCAACTTGCGAAGAATCTTAAAGCTAATCGCGTAGTCCGTAACGTAGTGGAGGGGTTTTTGCTTGGGCGTTTCTGCGGCTCTACGGAAATGAACGTCAAATCCCAGATTCCGCCTCACCGAACCGTAAGGAATAATTAAAAAATGTTTGATATTACTTACTTAGGACGGCGATGTTTTCGTTTCATTAAACGCTACCCCCGCATATCAACAACTGTGAGTTTGCTGTTGGTTTTTTGCGTCGGCATTTGGGTAGGACAGACAGTTCAATTTAGCAAGATAACTGACTATTTTCGTTCTTATACGGATCCCGAGATGAGCGATGTGACAAAATCAGTTGCTCAAGGCATTACTCATCGGCAGATATTAGATAACGGTGTGCTAACGAACATCCTTTCCATATCACCAGATGCAGCGGATATTCGTCCATATCGTGCGTTGAGTGCGGGTATCGGCACCGAATCGTTGATGTCGCTTGCGCGACGGCACAAAGCACTCGCGGCGATAAATGGTGGTTTTTTTGAGATGATGGGGACGTTTCGTGGGGAGTCCGTCGGTGCTCTGAAGATTGACGGTGAATGGGTGAGTGAACCAGAACAAGGCAGAGCTGTCATCGGAATCCGAACTGTCGAAGGGAAAATAGAAACATATATCGACAGGATCGCTTTACGACAGGAACTCGTCTTGCCGAGTGGAGCCATGTTATCAATTGACGGTATGAACCGGAGTCGTGGTAGAAACGAATTGGTTATTTACCGTCCACAGTTCCATGCTGTAACGTTGACGATGCCCAACGGTGTGGAAGTTGTTGTCCGAAACGGCGAAGTAACCGGTATCCATGGTAAGCAGGGGAGTGCACGCATTCCAGCAGATGGTTATATCCTTTCCGCAAGTGGTAAGAAAAGTGCGAATCTATTGGCACACATCAAGCAGGGTGATGCGGTGCAGGTGCGTGAGACGGTAATTCCTGAACGCGTTGGGGATAGCCATCTATGGGCAAGTTTCGCGCATATTATCGGGGGTGGTCCGTTGCTATTGCGAGACGGTGTTGCGCCTTCCACACAAGCTTATGAACGCGAGGGATTCGATCAAGCGTTTCACAGTTTTTGGCATCCGCGCACAGCCATCGGTAAAGAAGCAGATGGTACGCTTCTTTTTGTGACAATAACGGCAGCAGAGGCGGGTGTTCGACGTGGTGTTATGTTACCACGGCTCTCGGAACTGTTTCTGGAGTGGGGTGCTACGGATGCTCTTAATCTTGACGGTGGCAATTCGTCAATGCTGATAATTCGAGATGAGATTGTAAGTGTCAAGCAGAAAGATTCTACTAAACCGGAATCTAAAGATAGACTAAAACCGACTTCTCGTGATAAATCATCCCGAGAAGGAGATCGCCCCCAACGGGTTTCGCGTGGCAGACCGATTCCAGAAAAGGCGCGAGCAGCTCGGAATACGAAGACGGCTCGCGGGAATCGCCGAATTCGTCCAATGCCACAGCAACAGGGACGGGCAATTGCAGATGCAATCTTGATTTTTTTGAAGCCTTAGGTTATAATGTAAGAAATATTTAGAATTTGAAGAAAAAATTGAGGCAATGAGACCACGCCTTTAGTAGACTGAACACGTTTACTGTGAAAAAACAGATCGGAATAGGAGGAGAAAAGCCGTGTTAAACAACAGTAGAACCCCCGATACTATCAAAAAGAAACCTATGTCCGGTATGGAGTCGAAGTCAGATTTATTGTCGCGACGCGCCTTTTTGAAGGGATCCGTTGGGCTGACTGCCTCCGCGATTGCAGCGGGTGGGTTAATTCTACCTGCACAGGCGCAGTTTGGCGGCGGGTTTCGAGAATATATTCCGTACGATGCGACACGCGATATTCATTACGGCACGCGATACGGGGTGATTGAACACCACTATCCTGAGATGAATCCGACGGGTGAGAAGTTCACCTTCGTCCGGCTCAAGTATCCGGGTGGCGATTGGTATACAAACATCGTCGATTACTATCGTTGGCCATCGGACCACAAATTCACTGAGGAGCTTGCTAAAAATACGACAATTGATGTTGACCTTCGCGAGAACCCACAATATGTTGACATTGACGACGAGGGTTTATTTGCGTATCCGTTCCTCTATATGACGGGCCATCGCGGGATACGACTTTCCACAAAACAGGTGCGTAAACTGAGAGACTACTTTGAACGGGGCGGTTTTCTGCATGTCGAAGATTGTGATGCGCGTCTCAACGGTGGGCGCGGCGGTTTGCGCCCCTATATCTATGAGATGCTGCGCAAAGTCTTCCCAGAAAAGAAGTTGGAACGTTTAGAGATGAGCCATCCAATTTATCACACGCTCTATGGACATGATGAATACCTCGGTGGCGATAAGCGTATTCCGGGTATCTCCGATCACGACGAAGCGATCATGGAAAACGACCGTGTGATGGTCTACTTCTGTCCGAGCGATCTGAATTGCGCGTGGGAAGGTAGACCGTGCAACCCTGATCGCGAGGAACAGCGAAAATGGGCATTTGAACAAGGGATGAACGTCGTCGCATACGCCCTGACCCGATAAATGGCGGTCAGCACTCAGCAAGAGGAGCCATCAGCGGTCGGCTATCAGCCGTCAGTTATCGTATTGTGGTTCAAGATTTGTTGTGGATTTCACAAGAATACTGAACGGCATAAGGGAGTAATTGATCGCTGATTGCTAACTACTGACTGCCATTAAGATAACGACTAAAAATGAGAGGAAAATCATGAAAAGGAATTTTAGGTTGACTTGCAAGCGATTTTCAAAATGTACGCTGTTTTGTCTGGCGACTTTGCTGATCTTTCTCGCTCTACACGCCAATGCACAAGAACGGTTTTCGGATGCAGTCGGTCCTGTTACTGTTCAAGAAGTGACAGCAATAACGCCGTTGGTAGTGCCCTACATCACATGGGGTGGCGAAGCAGCATTATTTCATGCTAACGGTGGTTTGACGACGCGTCCCGGAACAATAATGGCGGAGCTTGGTATGAATCTTAAGTTGGTGCCGGGTGATAACTTTCAACAGCAGGTTCGCGACTATCTCTCAGGCAAATCCCCTTTCCTGCGCGGTACGTTTAGAATGATAGCACAAGCAAGCGAAGCCGTCGGCAAGGATGCCCGGACAAAACCTGTCGTTTTTGGGCAGCTGACTTGGTCGGCAGGAGACCACTTTGTTGGACGTTCTAACATTCGGAAGATCTCTGACCTTAGAGGCAAAAAGATCGCTATCCAAAAGGGTGGACCGCACGTCGGGATGCTCTATGATATGTTGAAGACCGCTCGGCTCTCAAAGTCGCAGGTGGAAATTGTTTGGGTGGACGAATTAACGGGTGCCAAGGGACCCGCGGAACGTTTCCGAAACGATGCAACTATCGCAGGCTGCTTTGTGATAACGCCTGACATGATTGGATTGACAGGTGGTCCTGAGAACACTGGTACCGGAGCCGAAGGGACTGTCAAAGGCGCGAGCGTTGTCGTCAGTACTGCAACGCTCTCTCGTTCTATTGCAGATGTCTACGCCTGTCGCAAGGATTTCTATGACGATTATAAACCTTTTGTTGAACGCTTCTTCGCGGGTTATCTGAAGGGTGCTGAAGAGGTTGTAGCACTAAAAAAATCATACGAAATGAGTGGATCGGAAAAATATACGCAGCTGCTAACGATGATGCAAAACATCTACGGTAAAGAAGTGTTACCGACGCTTGAGGAAGATGCCCACGGCTTAATCGCGGATTGCACGTTCGTTGGGCAGCCGGGAAATATCGCTTTTTTTAACGATCCGAGCAATACCATTACTGGTTTTGAAGGCTTCAATAAAGCCGGATTGGATATGGCAGTGAATTGGGGGTTTGCAAGACAGAGATATGCGCTGATTCCGTCCGACTTAGATTTTAACTCGTCAACCTTTAAGAATCTGCTCACGACAACTGTGACGGCTCCTGCACAATTGAAACAGACCCGTTTCAAAAAAGAGACCGTGCGTGCTGAGATTGAATCGTTCAACGAAGACGCTGTGTTAGACGAAAAAACGCTTATTTCGTTCACGATTCAATTTGATGCGAACCAAGATACGTTTAGTGATGCCAAGTACCGAGAAGAATTTGACAGGGTTGTTGAATTGGCCTCAAAATACGGAAATGCTGCCATAGCGATAAAAGGACATAGCGATCCTTCACGAACCCTGAGTATATTAGTTAGAACGGGGCTCCAAACAGGTATTTTGAAGCGGACGGGCACGCGAGGCAACTACAAGTATTTTATGGAAGGTAAGGCTTTTAGTTTGGAAGACACTGCGAACCTCATTCGTCTGATTCAAGAAAAAAAGTTTGACGATGGGAGCAACGTCGAGAGTCCGTATCAAGTGATGCGGGCTGCATTGAAACTCTCAGAGCAGCGCGGACAAGCGGTTAAAGCGTCGATTATCGGCTATGCGCGCCGGAAAAACGCACGCATTGACCCAGATCAGATTGTGCCAGTAGGTGTCGGAATTAAGGAGCCTGTCATTGCAAAGCCGACGAGTCCTGCGGAAGCAGCAGAAAATCGACGTGTTGAATTCGCACTGATTAAAGTTTCAGCGGAAGCTGTTGCGGTCTCCGATTTTGATTTTTAGCGGGAATAGCCGTCAGCCATCAGCCATCAGCCGTCAGAAAGAGGAATGCCTGTTGATTAACCCGTTTTGCTGACAGCTCGGATGGCTTCCAAAAGTTGACGGTTCCATGACATAGATAGGTACTTTTCATGAAACGTATTATAACCGCCAACTCCGGTTTGCTATTTATTTTTCTACTGAGTCTGTTTGTCTTTAGTCTCCAGATTTGCAGTGCCGACGACGATATTCATAAAGATAATATTGTTGTGATTCTTGATGCCTCCGGTTCAATGCAGGATAAGTTTAGCGGGGATCGGACGAAATCGAAGATGGAAGCAGCGAAGGCGGCATTACAAGAAGTGCTGTCTAAAGTTCCTGACGATACACACATCGGATTGCTGGTGTTTAGCGGTGCCAATATCCGCAATGAATGGGTGTATCCATTGGGACCAAAGGACACGGAAAAGTTGATAGCAGCCATCCATTTACCACAACCGAGTGGTAATACGCCCTTAGGGAAATATATCCGAATCGGAGCAAACCGTCTCCTTGAGCAACGCGAAAAGCAGTATAACTACGGGAACTATCGGTTGTTAGTTGTTACAGATGGTGAGGCTTCGGACGCTGATAAAGTCAAGCACTACACGCCTGAGATTCTCAACCGCCAGATTCGTATTGATGTTATCGGTGTTGATATGCAAACCGATCACATGTTAGCGAAAGTCGTGGATAGTTACCGCAAGGCAGATAATCCGGGAGAGTTAGTGGCGGCGGTGTCTGAGATTCTTGCGGAAACTGGTAATACGGGTACGGACATTGGTGGTGAAGACGCTTTTGAATATATTGCGCCGCTTTCATCGGAAATTGCTGCCGACTTGATCGAGCGACTGACAACGCCGGCGAGTAATACCGCAATCGCTGTAAAGCAGGCAGAGGCGACACCGACGCGAAAAACACCACCGACAAAGGCTCCGACACCACAGCGACAGGATACTGGAAATCAAGGGACTCTATGGTTTGTTGTGATTTTGATTGTGCTATCCGTTATCGGTTTCTTGATTTTCAGAAATAGGAAATAGAAACTATGGATGCTGGCAAGAAAAAACGTATCATCATCATGGTAGCGAGCTGGCTCGTTATTATCGGGGTTATCGGATTAATCTATAAGTTCGTTGTTGAACCGTGGATCCGAGGCGATCTCGTCAAAGAGACGAGCACGCAACGTTATGCACATACCATCAAGATCGCACACGACTCGTTTCCGGGATATGCGATCCTCCGTTCTCCGGCTGTTCAGAATCTTCTGGATCGTCAAGGGATTAAACTTACGTTTGTTGACGATAAAGCCGATTACGTGGGGCGGATACGTGCGCTGAAAAGTGGTAAGGTTCAGATGGCGGTTTTCACGATTGATGCCTACCTTAAGGCGGGTAGCGTTATCGGTGAGTTCCCGGGTTCAATTGTCCTCGTGATTGATGAATCTAAGGGTGCCGATGCGATTGTTGCGTATAAGCGAGGTGTCCCCCAGATACCGAATTTGAGTAACCCACGGGCGCGCATCGTGCTAACCCCTGATTCACCGAGTGAAACGCTTGCTCGAATTATGATTAACAAAATGAGTCTGCCAAGTCTTCCGAGTGCGTGGGCAGTAGAGACAAACGGTGCTGAAGATGCCTATAAGAAACTCAAGTCCGCTGATCCAGATGAGCCATACGCTTATGTCATTTGGGAACCTTATGTGACGAAAGCACTTGCTATTGAAGGTGTACATCTGCTGTTAGATAGTTCAAAACTCAAGGGTTATATCGTTGATGTGTTGGTGGTTCAACGGGCATTCTTAGATTCACAACGTGAACTCGTCACGCCTGTTGTGCAAGCGTATCTCCGGGCAAACTACGACTACAATAACCAGCCTGATGGGTTAGCCACCTTGATTCAATTAGATGCGAAGCAGTATGGTGACTCGCTAAACCGAAATGAGACAGACAAGTTAGTAAAGGGAATTGAATGGCGGAACACGGTTGAGAATTATGCGCACTTTGGGGTGATTCCATCATCAGAAGCAAAAGGCACTGAAAGACTTGAAGCGATGATCGCTAAAATTGTGCAGGTACTGGTGCAGACGAATTCAATCTCCACCGATCCAGTGTCCGGCAATTACGAGCAGCTATTCTTTGAGGGTATTTTGCGGTCGCTGCACCATGATAAGTTCCATCCTGGTATGCTGAACGCGAGCGGTAATGACGAGTTAGACGGTATTTTCGTTGGCTCAACACCGATGGAACAGGTTCGAGAAGAGGCATCCCTGAATCCGCTTTCAGATGCGAACTGGAATTCGCTCTCGCCTGTGGCGGCGATGAAAGTTGAACCGATCCAATTTGGACGCGGGAATGCTCGGATTCTTCCGGGTAGCAAACGTGCTTTACAAGAACTTGCTGCGAATTTAAAATCGTTCCCACAGTACTATCTTAGAGTCGTAGGGCACACGCGTCAAGAGGGGGATCCGGCGGCGAATCGGGTTCTTGCGTTACAACGTGCAGAGGCGGCAGCAGAATCTTTGAGAAATTTTGGTATTGCGAACCATCGCATCCGTGCCATAGCGAGCAACAAGACCTCCAGTCAGATGCGCGGTGCAGCAGCACAAAGCGTGACATTCGAGCTTCTCGGGAAACCGTATTGAGGAATAGTTTCCAGTTTCCAGTTTCCAGTTTCCAGTTAAGAGGGATATGATTTAATTACAATGCTCTTGTTCCTGGTTCCTGGTTCCTGGTTCCTGATAACTAATAAAAGAAATTGATTGATCGGAAATTGTTTCGGAAGAAATTCCTCCTCCATCTTTTTGGTAACCCTTCCGTTGTTTTCCCTTTCGCTGCGGGAGGCTCTCTCGCTTTTGTATCTTGGGTGCTCAATTTAGAACCCCAGATTCTCTATCTATTCGGTAGCGCGATTCTCAGCGTTTTAGTGCCTATCGGGACCCTGATTAGCAAGTGGGCAACCGGTACAGACGATATAGCTAAACAGGTTCACAGTGAGATTCTCCAAGAAGTCCAACACAAGCAAGAGGAAGAACTCAACACCTTACATGAACAACTTGAAGCAGATGGCGATGCTCGAACCGAAACGATGCTTGGAGAACTTCGCGCCTTGCACACGTCTTTTCAGGAAGAAGCCGGTGGCGATGGGTGGATGGGAACACTTCCGATTACTGTCAGAGCCGACATTACCAACAAAGTTTCTGAACTCTTCACCCAAGCAGTTGAATGTTTGAAAGACACGCTCAAAATGCACCAAAAATCAACGGGAACACAATTGGGAACTACGGTCAAAAGTGTGCTTCAACAACACCGGGAACAACAGATTAAAGACGTTCAGCAGACGATTGTTCAACTCTCACACCTCTACGCTCGGGTGCTGACACTCAATCCTGAAAGTGATGAGACAGAACTCACACGTCTCCGCACTGAACTCGATGAAAGCCTCAGTTTTGCGAAACAGGTCGATGCGAAGATACGTGAATTAACACCATCAGAAGATTATGATGCCCATCAAACGGAAAATGAAGAATATCAGGAAAAATAGAGCAAAGGACGAAATTTATGACGTTATACACATGGCACTACGATAACATTCCCAGCAGTTGGGAACCTGTTTTAGAACGTTTGAAGAAATTTGAAACGCTCGCGCAACAAATTAGCAAAGCAAAAAAAGAACAGAAAATAGATTTATCCGAAATGCTTAAAACGTTCTATACACATCATGATGCGTTGATGACAGATACGCGTGCCCGTTTGCAACACGCTCCGACGCGCTATGATGATGAGGCGACTTTAGATGCCGCTTTTGTTGAGGCTGTCTGGCTGTCCATTGAACACTATCCGGCTTTAGTGCATCATCCAGAAATCGAAAATTTAGATACTGCTGGTTCTAAAATTTTTACACTCTTTACCCCTGACGCCCCAGCGACCCCGGGCAAACGAGAATCCTTAAAAACCCAACTTCAACGCGCATTCGACTTAGATTCAGAAACAGTAGATAAACTAAACCGACAACTTTCCATACGGACGAGTCCGCTCCAGCATCGGCATCAAATTATGGAGAGTTTAGAGACTCGTTTTAATCTGGTGTCTAATAACCCACAACTCGACGCAGATATCCTACAACTTTTTCGGTCTTTATACCCGGGTGCTCCGTTTGTCGCAGGCGAGGTAAAATTGGTGAAAACGTCCTCGGCACTCTATTTTTGTCTCCCAACTGAACCGCAGGAAAAGGCACAGGCATCAAATATTTCCGCGGATGAACGAAGTAAAGAACACAAAATGCCACAGCGTCCGACAGCCTATTATGAAAAATTTCTCCGAAAAATCTGGGAGGTTGAACCGTTTGCCCATTTTCCTGTGTTCGGAACTTTTAACGCAGAAAAGTTAGACTTAACCTTTCGGCAGGAGATTGCCGCTGATACTGAATTGTCTTTGGAATTGGTTACGTCAACACTGACGCGGATGGTTGGCGTTCTTCCTTTAGCGGAACTTGACAAATATCTAATTCACGATACATGGGGACATCAGTGGCAGGAAAGTCTACTCGATTTTGAGGAACCGTATACCGCATTAACGCTGTTTAAACGTCCGTTATCGCTAACAGAAACGGCATTGGTCTTCGGAAAACAGACTTCTTTCGCTGACACATTCATCAAAACTAAGGCAGGAACAATAGCACTTGATTCAGAAAAACTTCAGCAATTTATAGATGCGGAATTGTACGAACGGGCAATCATCGCTTTTACGCCGATTCTCGCGGAAATGTTAGCGGATGTGGTAGAATATAAGTTCTTAGAACTATACCCCGAACAAGAACATCTATTGCCGAGTTCTTCCTTACTTAAAGCGTTTCCGAGCAAATTGGATTTGACGCTCGTAGACCTGCGGACTTGCTTTGCACATGCCTCTGAAGTTTTCCAAAACTGGATTGCCTCGGAACCGATACAACAGCAATTACACAAGGAAATTTGCGAGAAACTTGATATTCCAGACAAGGCAACAAAACACAAGGAACTCTCACACGTCCTGAGTGCTGCAGTTGAACTCTGTAAAGCGCAGCTTTTTTCCTTCTACCAACCCGAATGGACATGGGAAACAGTAAAGATGGGGGAAGATGGTGGCTTGAAACTGAATGCGTTTAGTTTCGCGGCACTGAACTTTCTCCGAATCCACACTGCACTTATTCAGACCTACGAAGATCTCTCACAGATTAAGACCCCGTATGTTTTCAAAGATATTCTGGTATTGGCAATGGGTACTTTTTTTGAAAGAAATCCACAGCAGAATATTTGGGAACTTGATGGATTTTTAACAGGAGCGTTTCTGCCACGTTGGCAGAAATTAGCTGCGGTGGATTCAAGCATTTAATAAAAATAACTGAAAATTGCATCTACAGATATAAGCGTAATTTTTCGCGGAAGCGTTCATAAGCGAGGTGCGCGCCAGCGATGTTGCCGGAAGCCGGTCCTATTTGGAGCTGTGCTATGGTACCGGAACAAAATAGATTCTCGATCGGATGGAGTTGTAAATTGTCGTCAAGGAGCGGTAAACCTCGGAGGAGCGGAATTTGGTGTTGTGTGACCAATTCCTTTAGAAATCCGTAACGACGCAGATCGAATTGGTACCCTGTTGCCAAGATAACATGAGATACTCCCCTAATGACCTCTTGGGTTGTTTCAACCTGTAAGTACTGTGCTTGTTCTTTCCTGTCCACCGAAACGATGCTACGGATACAAGTTTCAAGATACAGATCAATATTTGGAGCATCCACCAACACCTTCATAATATCGGGTGTAATACTGCCTTCCCCTCTGTTCTGCTGAATAATGTCGTAACGCTGCCGAAAATCGGTTTCAGTTGCAAACTCGGTGAGTGCCTTGGGCCCTAACCACACTGGCGGAAAATCAAACTGCTCTACCCTCAATTGCTTCCGAGCAATCAGTGTTACGCGATGTCCGTGTTCACTGAGACTTTTTGCGAGTGTCCCGGCTGTTAATCCACCCCCAACGATGACAATTCTTGCTGGTGTAGTTCCAAATTCGCTCGATACAGTAAATTGAGATGCATGTATAATCCTGTCAGGGAATTGGCGTTGCCATTGTGTGAACTCCGATGGCACGTAGACACAATCGTCAGCACCGATGGCGAGGATAACACAACGACTCCGAAATCCTTGATTATTTGTTGAAATCAGACGGAATGGAAATCTACCCGCGCCTTTGTCCCACCGTAATTTCGCCACCTCAAACTGATAGTAGACTTGATGTTCGGTGAGCTCAGTCAGTGCAGCGTTGCAGAAATCCCAAAAGAGTTGGGTAGAAGGTTGCGCATACGGGGGTGCCAGTTCACTTGTCCGGTTGTGGCGTTCTGCGTATTCAACAATACCGAGTGCATCGGGGGAAATGTGGTGAACGGCAGGAGAACGTAGAAATGTCATGCCTTGGCGTTCTGTTTTGCGCTGCCATTGGGTGAGCGGTTTCGGATGCCGATCAAGGATTGCGAGATGTCTCGCGACTGTAGGCACTTCACGGAGGAGCCGAAGTGCTATAGACACACCGTGTATTCCTGCACCGACAATAGTAATGGGGATATTCTGGTGTGCAAGGGTTTTCATCATTCTTTAGGATGGAAAAAAGTCTTCCGTCAATCTTCCAATCTTTTTTTTTTATTTTAATCGGTATTCGGTCCGGGTAGATGGAAGCTCTTAAGTGCGAAGGTTTGTGCAGAGAGTGCATCAGTCGCTCTGTAACGACTGTATCTATATTGAACGACACCGATGGATGGTGCGACCCAGTAAATTGCGGGTGGACTAATCAAGAAACTTGATGGCTCTGGACTATCCGCGTAAACTGCTTCTTCGTGAACGACAAAAGTGTTGTAGGTGCCGGCAGGCACGGCGACCTGTACATCTTTCTCTGCCACATAACGTGTGACTTCCACAGGTATACCAGTAGTCTTCTCAAAAACGACCCATTTTTTTCCGAGTTCCAATGGAAAATCCCACAGACGGCGCGGTGGAAAATGTTTTTGGTGATCTATTGTAATGCTATTAGGAGGATCTGGAAGGAAGATGTCAAACGCGGATTCCACTAATGCTTGTGGGGTCTTGGAAAAGTAGGTCGCAAAAATTGGAAACGGGAATACATCCACAAATTCAGCATCAAACCGTAAGTAAAAAGCATTTGCGACCAAGTGGTCAATAGCCTGCCAGTTAAATTGGTCAGGTTCACCGGGGCTAATTGGACTAACAGTCATCTGCCGATGTGTCGTTCCACTGATATCGCGTGTTCCTTCAACACGAAGCGTGAATTCCTCATCGGTATCAACGTTGATGTATGTCCATGCGGAACCCGTATCCGTTGGGAAGTCAATAGCGTGTAAACGCCCAGTTGTATTAAGGGGCGGCAGCGAGGTCTCGCCGTGAGGATCAACTAATCCTT
The DNA here is from genome assembly GCA_003635195.1 of Candidatus Poribacteria bacterium. Taxonomy (GTDB): domain Bacteria; phylum Poribacteria; class WGA-4E; order WGA-4E; family WGA-3G; genus WGA-3G. Next base: position 45,759 of record PYIY01000117.1, read on the forward strand.
CGTCCCCACAACTCCAGAGGAATAGCAAAAGAAGTATAATGGTTTTCGGTTTTCGGTTTTCAGTTTTCAGTAAGAGGCATCTGATACGCATCAACCTTTGCTTTAACCGACAACCGATAACCGATAACTGATAACTTTTCATCATTTTACCACACAAAATTTTCCGGTACTTTGGAAACCGTTTCCATCGGTTGCTCGGAAGAAGTAGAGTCCGGTGCAGACCATTTCCCCGCGTGCGTTTGTGCAATCCCATTCGGATGCCTTGTCAAGTACCTTAATTAAGTTCCCAAAAGCGTCGTAGATTTCAACGGTTAAGCCTTTTGGATAGAACGATAAGTGTTTGCCTTGTCCAGCGTAAAGCGGGTTAGGCGCGACTGTGACATTTCGATTCGTACTGTTCGCGATATAGTTGAAGGTTTGTCCTTGCCAGATGCGGGTGCCTGTTGCGCCAGCTGGGGTCTGTCCGCGAATTTTATAGAGATAGGTCCCTGTCGGTGGAAACCCATTGGTGCGGAGTGTTCCGATCCATTTTGTTTCGGTTTCCTGGGTTAAAAAGATGGTATAACTCTCTTTATTCGGGCTTTCTACTGTTAGGTGTGGCGCGCCTTGTAGCGGTTGCGTGCTTTGTACCTCGACTTGCCACGCCCCGGTGCCTTGTGGTTGTGTATGAACAAAGAAAGCCGGTGCTCCATTCGCGGTGTCAAATGTTGGTATAATGCCGTTTGGCGCGATGCTCGGTGTGCCCATAATCCCGATTGCGTTAACAGGTACAACAGCATAATAATAGTGGGTATTTTCTGGATCAAAGAATATGCTATTAACAACATCCTGAAAGACAGTGGTGTCTTCAAACCGAGTTTGCGTGATGTCCACACGTCCGACGATCTCTATATCGTCTTCAGGGATACCATTACCATCTCGATCAGCGGCAGCGCGGACCTCATCGGGATTTTGAAAAGGTTGTGGGACATCCGTCTCACTTTGTAAGACATAGCGTTTTCTCACGATTGCCACGTTCTGTATATCAGTCGAGTTATTAACATTCCACGTCACGATGGGTCCATGACTGCCTTGTGTGACCTGTACGTTGGCAAGCGTTCCTGTCGGTGGCGTACCTGCCGTATAACTGACAGTCCCGCCGAAAGTTCCACCCGGAATTATAACCTGTTCAACATCAGGATGCATATTGATAAGGATAAGCGTAATCTCCTGAATATCTCCGCCGAAATCTTTGAACGTCATCTGTGCCTCTTGGGAACGTTGATAGGTAAACACCTCTTGGATTTCGGTGGTCCCGTCCCCTTTTCTGACGATAAACTTGGCAGCCCATCCGCGCAACCCGGTAAATGTGTGTCGGTCTAATTCCGTCTGAATTCTTGTTCGGTCAGTTTGTGTCAGTTTACTCATATCTATAGGTGCGAGGTCCGCCCCATCAATTTTGATTGCAAACTCTGGCATAACCCGTGCGGGTCGGAAGACAATATACCTTGATGCGAAATGCTCAGGCATGGATTCAGAATCGAAGTCGGTGCGAATTGGATAACTGGTGTGGACATCATTTGGGTGAATAGCGACGGGCGGAAAACGATGTGCAAATTTATATCCGGGCATGTCGGTTGCGGTATTGGCGCGGTTGTGCGTGAAATAATTCCATACTGTGAAGGTCTTGAACGCCTCGGCGAGGGTAGTGCCGTTGTCGGTAAACACATCGTAAAAGTTTCCCATCTCGCGATAACTTCCATCGGTAGTATTTCCATAAAATTGTCGGACAATATCGTATCCGAACCGTTCTGCCATATATAACGTCCAGATAACGGAACCGTACTCGTGGTCGCCGATGCGACTTTCAAGTGATATGTCGGGAATGAGAAACCAGCGGCGGAGCTGATGGATGTAATAGTTATAGGAATCGGTTTCGTTAGGTTCATCGGGGTCGGGGAGTGTATCGCCATCGTCAATACGTCCACCGTCGTAAGTCATGATTTCTATCCAAGTTGCGGAGGCTTCCATGAACCATATCGGCATATAGGCGTTGTAGCCGAACTGGACTCCGTGGAGGAATTCGTGTGTGCAGGTTGTTTCAAGATAACGGATTCCCTCGGCTTTGCCGACGTAATCGTAGATACGGGAGTTAATCATGAAATAGGGTGCGACGGTTAGTGCTGTGGATAAGACGCGCCCTTCAAACCAATCCGCTGTAGTGATGCCCAGTGCGGGAAATGTGAAAAGATAGACATCATATTTATGATTGCCGCCGTTCTGCGCTGCCCAGAAATCAATATAGGGGATCTTAAATCCCATCAGGTCGATTTGGACGTGGTAGGCGCGTTCCATTGCATCTGCACAGAGGTCCACATAATCAGGCACGCCGTTACGCGGGTGAAAATCTTGAAGCGGAGGCGCGTGCGGTCCGACACGCGTGTAATGGAGTCTGAAGTGCGGTGTATTAAACTTTTCTGGTAATTCTATCTCGCCGAAGAAGCTGCCGGGGAGTCCGGGTCGTAGGAAAATCGGCTTGAGTTCCTGCCGATATATTGCAGGTAAGTTGTGCCAATTCTTGGCGAGAGTGACAAAACTGTCGGTTACGCATTCCGTTATTTCATTTTGGGTGTATTGGGATTTAAGGTTGGTGAACTTCCGAGCGGTTTGAATTGCGCTTTGAAGTTCGGGATCCGGTGGTAATGCGTGTGTAAAAGACAAGCATACGATAAAGAAGACGATAGTAATAATAAGTGCTAATTTCATATTTTTTAATAGTTATCGGTTATCGGTCGTCAGTTTTCAGTTAACAAGAAAGGCCTGACATCCATCGGAACCTTCCTTAACTGACAACTGCTCAAGAGAAACGGGTGGGTTTTCCATCAAGGCTGGTATGGTTGGTTTCTTTCCAATACGCCTCGACACCTTCTTCGCCCTTTTTGATCGCCCAAGCGTTTAATTGCTCTCTTTCACCGACATAATCGTAAAGCGGGACAGCCATTCCACATGAAGTTTGCACGAGGTCAATGGTGAGATCAAAGATTTGTCTGGCACCCGGCAGTGGCGTGAACAGTGGGAAGAGCAGCTGCCATTCAGCATCGTTTTTGTGGATAGCTTTTGCGGTGCCGTAGAGGCGGAGGATTAAGGGGTTATCCTCAAATGCGGTAAACATAAGGGTCATGCGTGGGTTTTCTTGAACGTGTGCGGCGGTTTCATTTCCGCTTCCGGTTACGTTTAACCAAGCGACACGGTTCGCGTCAAGAACGCGCAAGGAATCCATACCCTTTGGAGATAGATTGATTCTACTGTCGGCAGTTGCGGTTGCAACAAAAAATATTTTTTGGTCTTCAATAAATTGCTGTAGTTTAGGTGAGATTTGCTTGTATAGTTTTGCCATCGTATTTAATTACTCCTTAACTTAAAACGACCTTAGTCTTCACTTTTGAGTGCTGCCCAAGTTATTGCCAACTTATTTGAAGGGTTAACCGCTTGTGGCTCAGCACCTTCAATGTCGCTTACAAATTCACCTTCGTAGAGACGGATATGATCGAGCCAGACATCGACTTTCTCTGCGCCCATGATAATACCAGCGCGTGTATTGACATCATCTGCTGTCATTTTGAAGGTGATGAAGAATTCCTTCCATTCTTCGGTCAAATTAATTGTTTTTCTGGCGTATTCATTCCACGGGGCACCTTGATGAAGAATACGCATGACGACGCTTCTCGGCTTTTCACTTTTCGCCCACAAGTTGTAAGTATAGGTGGCGCCTTTCTCCAACGTGAAGGGTTGCTGATAGAATTGGATGTGCCATAACGCGCCTGCTTTACTAATTTTGACATAGACGGCGTTTTTTCCGGCGATGGGTTCGGCTTTTTTGCCTTCGGTTTGGAAGAGGGCGGCAGCATCGGCATGTGTCCAATGGTGCCACCCTTCAAGATTGAGGTCGAAATCGCCGTTTTTGAGGATATTTTCCGGAGGTTTCTCGGCATAAGCAAGCGTTGCACACCCGAACAATCCTACCAATACAAGTGAACAGATGTAAATCAAAAGTTTCTTAGTTGTGTTCACTTTCGCCTTCTCTGCCATGCTCACCACCTTCTTCTCCACGACCATGTTCACCTTCTCCCTCTTTGCCATGCTCACCACCTTCTCCTTCATGACTATGTTCACTCTCTCCGACTTCAGGATGTGCGGTCCATCCGTCGAAGTTCGTGCTTGTCGCAGCGAGTAAGATTTCTCTTTTTTCGCCGGGAGCGAGGTCGCCAGGGGTTGTTGGACCGAGTTCTTTTCCGTTCGATAAGTGGACTTCGACGCGAACCTGCTTTAACGCTTCATTTGTGGTGTTTTCCACAGTCCCCTTGAAGGAGTTGTCCTGTGCGTCGTAAGTTAAGATGAGTCGGGCTCCGTTCCGGACCCGGTCATAAGTTTCGTTGAGTGCCAGTTCGGCACCGGATTCTTCTCCATCTTCACTCTGGGATGGCGTGTTCTTCTTTGAACAACCGATCATAACGATGCTTATTAACACAACAATAATTGCGCCGAGAATTACATTGATTTGATTCATGGAGTGCCTACCCTATCTAAAAATTATTTTTTTTCGTGTTATAGTAAGGTTTATTTTTTTTACAAGAAAAGACATATCAAAGACACGGAAATTGTAACGTAAAAAGAGGTAAGGTGTCAAGAAAAAAGGGAGCAATTGGTGTATTGCTCCCTTGCAGGCATCTGCTAACAGCGCCCTCGGTTGCATCAGGTCTGAATTGGTTGGCTTAATTGCCGCCGCCTTCAGCACCTTCACCGCCTTGGCCGCCATGTTCACTGCCGCCTTCGCCACCACCTTCACCGCCAGCGGCTTCGGCACCACCTTCACCACCGCTCCCAGTGCTGGGACCGACTTCGGGGTGTGCTACCCACTCGGTAAAGGATTGGCCCATGGCTGGAAGTGTGATGGCGTACGATTCACCTGGCATAAGGTCAACGTTCGGTGTTGGACCGAGTTCATCAACGGTGACCGGACCGTCATACAAATGAACTTCGACGCGAACTTGCGTTAAAATCGCAGCAGTCGTATTTGTAACAGTGCCTGTAAAGGCATCGGTCATCGCATCATAGGATATAATCAGATGCGCACCGTTTCGGATATTGTCGTATGTGTCGGTAAGACCGTATCGGACTGACGACTCTTCGTCATCCATTGGTACGGTAGCTATTGGCTGCTGCGTTGCCCGATCACAACCGATAATCGCCGTTGCCATCAATATGGCAACCAGTAGGGTGAGGGTTCCAAAATTGCGTTTCATGAGTTTGCTCCTTTCTAAAAGCATGAATTGTATGAATTGTATGAATTGATGAAAAATAAAATGTAATCTACTATCGTTTGCCCTGTAGCAAAGCGAGCAATTTAGTATATTGCTCGCTTGAAGGCATCCGCTAACAGCGTCCTCGGTTGCCTCAGTGCTGAAGTGTTTGGCTTAACCACCGCCGCCACCTGCGCCGTGTTCACCGCCGCCTTCACCACCGCCGCCTTCACCACCGTGTTCACCGCCGCCTTCACCACCGCTCCCAGTGCTGGGACCGACTTCGGGGTGTGCTACCCACATGTCAAAGGGTTCGTCTATTGCCACCAGTTCAATCGGTATTTTTTCACCGGGGGCAAGGTCTCTTGGCGGGGTTGGACCGAGTTCTGGATCCGTTGGATCGGGGCCTTGGCTGTTGAATAGGTGAATTTCGACGCGAACTTGCTGTAAAATCGCATTTGTCGTATTTTCAACAGTCCCTTTAAAGGTATTAGTGGCTTTATCATAAGCCATAATTAGACGTGCCCCTTTTCGGGTATGATCATACGTCTCGGCCAGAGTGAGTTGATTTGCCGACTCTTCGTCACTGCCACCAGCAGCGACTGGATTTTCGCCTGTCTCAGATGTCTCATCGTCTCTTGTGCATCCGGTAATACCGGCTATCAATATCAGCGTAAAAGCGATTGCTGTGAGAATTCTCAAATGGCTATTCATGGTATGTTCCCTTCTTTTTTCAACTTACGCACATTCTTCGTATTTGTTGACGAAGTTTGAAACCTTATATCAAATTTGGTGTGCGTTCCAATTGTGTTTGAAAATATAAGTTGTATGAAGTAATATAATCTATCTGCTAAAGGATAGTATTGTAATCTTCATCCGATTGATTTATCCGTTCAACGATGTCTTAATAAATTTGGTTTACATCATTTTCATAAATCATCTTCTGTATCAGTTCCTAATCTACATCCGGCACGCGAAAACATTGTGCTAACGGCTTCTGATACTAATCTGCTGGAACGCT
>PYIY01000118.1 GCA_003635195.1 Candidatus Poribacteria bacterium
TCGACGACTGTCAAACCTGTGTATATGCGTCCGTATTTGAAAAAGTAGGCTTCGGAGAAATTCGGACGTTCAATCCCGCCGCCATGTAAGGTTCCACCTTCTGTCCCTTTCTCCATAGCGATTAAGCCCGGACCGTGATCAAGTCGATATTGTTTTCCTAAAATCTCTTCAAGGCAGGGTTTAACCTGAGGATGGATGAGCAAATTTCGGAACGGTTCGCACCACGGTTTCTCCCATGAGAGCATCCCTCCCATGTCCATCCGGTTTGCTGTGCCGACAAGTGCGGGTGAGCCGCCCGCCAATGAGTTCTCGCGTTCTCTGAGTCCGTCGATGTGGTGATCAATAGCGGCGTTGCATTGTGCGACTTCTTCAGGTGTCAAAGCATTTTCGACGATGAGGAATCCAGTTAAATCGAATAGATATTTTTGATCTTCGTTCATCGTTATTTCTCCTGTTACGGCACACGGCGTGTGCCTACGACTTTGCTTCTTCGATACTTTGAGGTTTGCCGGTTGCGTCCCCTCCGAGCCAGCGGTAGGGACGTGGATAGAGTGATAGGGATCTGTCCTTCAACGGTAATTTGACAGGAACACTGTTTCGGGTGGCGGAGAGCTTTGCAGCGATAGCCACCTCCAGTGCCTGTCGGAGATCTGCACCAGTGATCCACGGGTGTCCGTTTCCATTGACCGCCGCCAAAAAGGAGCGGATTGAGCCGGTGAGGTAACTGAATTCACTCCATGGGTACGGATTGTAGTTGGGTTCAAGTCGGATGCGATTGCCGTGTGGGTCATAGCCTTTGAAGATCTCTGGCGGATTCCAGTCCCAGCGGACGAGGCATTCGTCAGTCCAAACATCTACACCACGGCACGGTGTCGGTGTTCCGAAGACACTACATTCCAAGCCGTTTGTGAGTCGAAAGTGCCCATTGATGATTAAGCCTTCATCGGTTTCTGCGGCTAACGCTTCAGGCGGGCTTCCCCATGCGACAATTTCCGCGACTTCGGCATTCGTGAAAAGTCGTAGGACCGAGATGTGTTGACAACCGCCACCCGAAATCTCGCCACCGAACCCATGAACGCTTGCGCCTCGGATATTCCCGAATTCACCGTTATGGAGACGCGATGCAGCTGCCTGTACCTCGTTCATTGCGCGCTGCAGGTTACCCCCAGCGAACACGATGCCGCGTTTTGCACACGCATCAACCATTGCATCGGCATCTTGGAGACGCGCCGCGATCGGTTTCTCTGTAGAGATCCCTTTGACACCCGCTTCAGCGCAGGCAATCACAGTATCTTTCATATACTTGGTAGGCGTGACGACGACAGCGATGTCTGGTACGGTGTTGCGCAATAAGGTTTCTACATCTGCGTAGAGTGCATCAACATCGAAGCGCGCACCGAGAACTTCTCGCCGTTGTGCGTTGGCATCAACGATCGCGATAATTTCCGTGTCGGGATAGGTGGTGTATGCCTCTGCATAGTTCTGTCCCATCCGACCACACCCAATGATGGCTACGCGGTATTTGGTGTCGCTCATATTTAGATCCCCTGATGTTTCATGTTAACAATGTTGCGAAAGTCTGTCAAGGAAAAAGTAATGCATTTAAGAGGCGCGATTGAAATGACAGTTGTTTTTTTTCCGTATTTGATGTATAATGCGTTTAAATGAAACCTTTAGTCGTTTCGTTATTCGGAGATAACTACGCCACAATTGGATTACGCTCATATATTAAGGGTAAGGGGAAATGGATAGCACACAGATCGAGAAACGACTCAATACCTATGTACCAGACCTGAATGTAACTTTTGAAGATTTGCAGAAACAACTTGCTGCTTTCATCCAAGACGAGCGGGCACAGCTAAAAGCCCGTATCTTGGAGGGCGAAAGCGGTTTTGGGGCTTGTGAGATACACACACAAGTATGGGATGTCGTTATCCAGAAGGTTTATGAGGTCGCCGACTTCCAGATTCGCGATGAGTACCAGAAACAGATTGACGTACTGAAGGAACTCCCGGACGTTGATACCGCCGACTTAGAAGCGGAGTTGGAAGGATGGGTGCCGGATGTCGCAGTTTATGGGGTCGGCAGTTACGGCAGAAATGAACTTTGCTATTTTTCGGATGTGGATGTCGTTTATACTTCTTCTGTGGACTTAGAGGATATCTACGATGAGAGTACGCTTGAACTGATCCGATGGTTCTACGATTTTTTTGATAGTCTCCACTCGGTGATTCCGGGATTTGAGTTCAGCTTTATCTATCGACCCTTGGCAGATATAGCACAGTGGAACTACCAAGATATGACCGCGCTGATTGATATGCGATTTATTGCGGGGGACGCGACGTTGACGGAACGTTTCCGCAAAGCGGTACACTCCGAAAAATCGGATATCTCACTCGTGCTGGACCTGCTGAAATCCAAGGCGGATGCTTTCAAGGCTGCTGAGGATACCATCTATCTCAACCAACCGAATGTGAAAACCGGACGCGGGGGACTTCGGACGCTTCAATACGCCCTCTGGATATGTGGACTTCCAGATTTTACATCAATACCTGAACTCTACGGACGCTACGAGGATGAGCAGCTGATGCCGTCTCTTGATTTCATGTTCAAGGTCCGCAACCTGCTCCATGTGCTTGCTGATGCGCCACATGATGATCTCACCTATCATCCTGAGAAGGAGGATATGCTGCAGGCACAGATCGCTCGCGTCCTTGAAATAACGGATGAAACAGATGAAGGGCGTTACGCGTTCATGGCGGAATATTACGCGAAAGCAAAATATCTACATTTCAAAGCGGAATTGTTGATTCGGAAGATGTTGGCGAACGGGATTCCTATCTCAGATGTGCTTGCGGTCCGGACAGACATGCTGTATTGCATGGATAATAATTTCGGTGAACTTGACGCGGATGAACTCTTTACGCTGTTCACTTACTTCCAGCAATACGATTTTGAAATCGATGCATCACTTTCCACATTCATCTCCCGTTATGTTCACGCGTTTGATTGGCATTCTTTCCAGAAGCGGATGGCAGAGTTGATAAACATACCCGGTGATGTCGCGAAGACCCTAACACGCTTACACAGACTCGACATCCTGTCGCATCTCGGGGAAGGCGGTGCACTTTTTGAAAAGGCGATGATGACACGGAGCGAACGCAGTCTTGATCCGTACACAGTCGGGAAACATACGCTCGTTGCGATTGGTCATCTTGATGAAATCCGTCAAACGGAGTCGAGCAGTCCGTTTGGTGGCGCGGGCGGTTTTGGGGCACCCGTGTCGCCGTCCCCTGCTTCTGAATTAGAAGAACTCAACACCGTATTCCGCTCACTTTCAGATCCGAGTCCGCTCTATATGGCACTCTTCCTTCACGATATAGACAAGCCGGATCCGACCCATCCGATGACCGGTGCAGAAAAAGCGGAACGCATTGCTCCGGAATTTGGGTTCAATTCGCAACAGACAGATGATATCTGCTTTCTCATCCGAGAACACTTGACAATGATAGATTTGGCGCGCTATCATCATTGGGATGAAAGCACGATCGCTGAATTCTGTAAGAAGGTTAACTCGTTGGAACGTTTAACCGCCCTGTATCTGCTCACTTATTGCGATTCCAAAGCCAACGGTTCACAGAATTTCAGCCATGTCGTTAAGCATAACCTGAAGAGTTTGTATGAAGTCGCTCGGACGCGCTTCGTCGGTCAAGAGGAAACACAGTGGGGTGCCTTTGCACCTGTTGAAGAATTTCAGCAATTTCTTCATCACATGCCGGTTTCCTACCGTATTAGTGTTTCGCCTGAGGAGATCGCGATGCATATAAAGATGGCGACACAGGCAGAGGCAACAGCTACGGAGACGGATGCAACATCAATCACCGGGATCGTCCAGTTTGTTGACCGTCCTGGATTTACGGAACTGCATCTCTGTAGTCCGGGCCGAATTGGGAAATTGCATACAGTGAGTGGGCTCTTTTATGCCAACGGCATAGATGTCCGCGATGCACGCGTCTATACGAAACAGGACACGAATATTGAACTTGAAATCTATCGACTCGTCCATCAACCCCTCCATCACCAAGGCGAGCCGATGCCACTTGATGAAGAACTCAAGCGGGACCTCGATTTTGACATCCGGAGCCTCCTCGCAGAGGAGGTTACACTTGACCAAATTTTTGAGAAGCACTATATAAATTTGAACGAGACATGGCAGGTTGATGATGTCACTGTTGAAACGGCGCGGAGTTACTCAGAGATTGTCGTTGTCGGTGAGGAAAAGATGGGATTCCTCCACTACTTCAGCGGTATCTTGGCGAAGCTTGGATTGAACGTCGAGATGTGTAAATGTTCGGGATTGGGCGGACAGGCGATTGATCGGTTCTATGTCCAACCGGTGGCGGACCCGAAAGCAGTGCACGCGGATATTACGGCGGCGCTGGAGGTTGAGAACGGGCAATAGTCTTGATTTGAAGGAGAAGAGATGAAGAAACGCGTACTTGTTACAGGGGCAGCTGGCACAGTCGGCACCGCGCTCTGGAAGGCATGGGAAGAACAGGATACCTATACACTCACATTGATGGATATCGATCCCATTGCAGATGCGAACTCCGATGTCGTGCAAGCAGATATTCGGGACTATGCTGCGATGCAGGAATTGTGCCGTGATCAGGATGTGTTGGTGCATCTGGCTTATGTGCGTCAGGATTCACTTGGGAAGGTGCTGGGCGAAGTCAGCGACATCGGCGCGTCTATGACCCTCTTTGAGGCGGCACGCGAAGGCGGCGTTAAAAAGATTGTATACGCCAGCACAAATCACGTTTCAGGCTGGAATGAGCGATTGAATTCGCCGCCTCGGTTTTCGACAGGAGATCAGTTCCGTCCTGATAGCTGGTACGGTGCGATGAAGGGGATGGCAGAGATTGCCGGACGGTATCTCGTGGATGCACACGATATGCGGTTCATTAGTATCCGTATCGGGACTTTCAGCGGGGCGTACGAACCGAGTGGCATTCGCCACTGTAGCACGCTCCTGACCCCACGAGATTGCGTCCAACTCTTCGGTCTGGCTGTGGATTACGATGGACCGGTTAAGTATTTGGTTACGTATGGCCGTTCCGCAAACTCTGACGGGTATCAGCAGAGTTATCTTGATATTAGCGGTGCTGTTGAGGTGTTAGGCTATCAACCGCAGGACAATTTGGTTAAAACGCATCTCCACAAATTTTTTTAATTTTCCTTCTTCTTAAAGAGTTATAAGTTAACAGTTATAATTGCAGAGGGGTTGGGAAACTCTGGAAACCTCTTTAACTTATAACCAACAACTTATAACCTATAACTTTGAAAAAAATGCGCGAAAATCCGAACTACACTGATCTCTACTATCAGAATACAACTTCCCACTCCCAGGTAATTGACATTGTAACAGAACGTGTTGTTCCGCTCAGCGAGGTGGCTGCGCCGATTGATTGGGAAGTACTTTTCGGGAATACGCATCCGGTGGAAATAGAAATTGGGTTCGGTAAGGGGCGTTTTCTGCTTGAAGCGTCGAAACGGCATCCGAAAGTTAACTATATCGGTGTAGAGCGGGCGCAGAAATACGTTGAATTGACGCGAGAACGGTTTGAAAAATACATGCGGCATTTCGGTGTTGATAGAGCGTCCAGAACGTTTTCAAATGTTCGGCTTGCGTGGACGGATGCTAACTACTTTTTGACCCGATACGTCGCTGCTGCGTCCGTACAAGCGTATCATATCTATTTCCCGGATCCGTGGCCCAGGAAGCGGCAACAAAAACGACGGATTTTTCGGAATCAAGACTTTCTGGAGGCCTTGACGCGCACACTCAACTCAGAGGGTGGTAAGTTGTATGTTGTAACAGATTATGAGGCATATTTCCAAGAGATTCAGGAGCGGCTTGCAGGTTTGTCGGTACTTCATCCTATTGACGCGAATCTCAAACCTGATCGCGATATCGCCACAAACTTTGAAACCAAGTATATCTTAGAAGGCAGACCTATCTATCGGGCGGTATATGAGAAAGTCTTATCTTAAAACCGAGTGAAAATAGAATAGGACTTACGCAAATTTGGCAAGCGATGATAGATTTTTTAGTTTTAAACCCCCTAAATCCCCCTTATCAGGGGGACTTTAAGAGCAAATGCGTAAGTTCTATAGAATTAGAAACCAAGTCCCGTAATGAAATGGAGGGCCGGCTCGATAGAGAGAAACCTTCAATGACCAATCATCGTCATTACTCCGCAAGGAAAGATAAAAAAATGGAAACTGCTGCGGCACAAGCCCTCTTCACGCCTGAAGAATACCTCGCCAGGGAACGTAAAGCACTAACAAAAAGCGAATATCGCGATGGGCGAATATATGCGATGCCGGGGGCAAGCCGTAAACATAACCTTATTACGGCTCACATCGTTGGTGAGTTTTATATTCAATTGCGGGACCGGTCATGTGAAGTGTATCCGAGCGACATGCGTGTCAAAGTGAGTGCAGCAGGACTTTATACCTACCCGGATGTTATTGTTATCTGTGATGAGCCGCGCTTTGACGATACACATTTTGATACGCTTCTCAACCCAACTGTTCTGATAGAGGTGCTTTCTCCGTCAACGGCAGCTTATGACCGCGGTGGGAAATTCGCGTCCTATCAGAAACTGGATTCCTTGTGTGAATATGTGCTGATTTCACAAGACAGCGTTCGTGTTGAACACTATCTCCGACAGGAACAGGACTGGGATTTGACAGAATTTCGCTCGCTTGATGATGTTTTTAAGCTGCCTTCAATACAGTGTGAACTCTCCTTGCAGGCGATCTATGCGAAAGTTCAGTTCTCTTAGGAGCATAAAGATGAACACAGAACAACGTGACACTGCGACACCTGAATTGTGGCAATCGCTTCCGAATGTGGCGGGCGTTTATCTCATGAAAGCCTCCGATGGCAGCGTCATCTATGTCGGGAAGGCGATCCGTTTGCGAACGCGCGTGCGCTCCTATTTTCGCGAGCGCGAGAAATCTGCATCGGCGTTGACATCGCAGATGATGCGGTATGTGACTGAGGTCGATTATATCGTCACAGAGACGGAAGTAGAGGCGTTGATTTTAGAGAATAACCTGATTAAAGCGCATCAACCTCGCTACAACGTGAAACTGAAAGACGATAAACGCTACCCGTATCTGCGCGTAACCACGGATGAACCTTTCCCCCGCATCCATATTACGCGTAAAGCCGAGAACGACGGAACGCGGTATTTCGGTCCCTTTGTTCATGTGCGTTCAACACGTCAGGTGCTGAAGCAGTTGACGAAGTTCTTTCCTATTCGTACCTGTACCCTGCCGCTCACAGAGACAGGAAATAAGTACCGGGTCTGCTTAGATTATCACATCGGACGTTGTCCGGGGCCTTGTGCGGATAAGATGAGTGTCGCAGATTACGACGAGATCGTTCGGAAGGTGTGTCAGTTCTTGAGTGGGAATACGGATGCTGTTGTTAAAGAACTGACAGAACAGATGGAAGCCGCAGCAGCGGCACTTGATTTTGAGACTGCGGCGAAGTATCGCGATACACTTAAAGACGTTCAACAGGCGATTACAACACAGAACATGGATAGTGTTTCCGCAGCGGATGAGGATGTCATCGGTATTGCAGCGCGAACTGATATTGCGTGCGTGCAGCTTCTGCGGGTCAGGGATGGCAAACTGCTTGAACGTGAACACTATTACCTCAACGATGCCGATCCAGAAGTGCTTGCAACGGCGTTAAGTGCGTTCATTTCGCAGTATTATCAAAACGCGGTTTTCGTGCCAAAAACGGTTGTCTTGCCGATGCCGATTGCGTCCGCAGAACTGATAGAAAACTGGCTTAGTGAGAAGCGCGGAAGCCGTGTCGGATTGAACGTGCCGAAAGCCGGTAGGCTCAGGAAGTTACAAACTTTGGCATCAAAAAACGCTGAGATTCTGTTGACGCAGCGGGAGCAAAATGTAGTTTATAGCAGTGGTGTGGAACCTGCTCTTGTTGAACTGCAGGAGCTGCTGGGTCTAAAACACCCGCTCAGACGGATTGAGGCGTATGATATTTCCACTCTCGGTGATCGGTTCGCCGTCGGTTCGATGGTGGTCTTGGAAGATGGAAAACCGGCTTCAAGTGAGTACCGCCGGTTCAAGATCCGCTCGGTTGAAGGGCAAAACGATTTCGCAATGATGCAAGAGGTAATCACCCGTCGTTTCCGCCGTGCCCTCGCGGACGATGAAAAATTTAATAAACTGCCAGACCTGATGTTAGTTGATGGTGGAAAAGGGCAGTTAAGCGCGGCGCAGGCGGCTATGAAGGCTTTCGCGGCATCTCATCTTCCAAATATTCCGATGATTGCGCTTGCAAAAAGAGTTGAGGAGATTTTCGTACCGGGTAAATCGGCGGCGATTGTGTTGCGAGAAGATAATCCGACTTTACACATGATCCAACGGTTACGAGATGAGGCGCATCGGTTCGCGGTTACGTATCATCGGCGACTCCGTCAGAAGTCGCTGAGCGCGTCAGTGCTTGACGAGATTCCGAACCTCGGTCCGAAGCGGAAACAGGCACTGCTTCAACATTTCGGTTCTATTGAGGCGATCCGAGAAGCGAGTCTGGATAGATTGCTCTCTGTGAAAGGCATCCCCCGCAGCGTCGCCGAAAATATTCGGAAGCATCTCTAAAGCGCGATTCGACGATCCACCTACCGCTTGCACGGATTTGGGCAATTTGTTTGCTGGTGCTGCACCGATTTGTGCAGTTTTAACGCTTGGATTGGCGGTCTGTAGTGTTTCTGATTGGCATCCTATTTGCAGAAGAAGATTAACGCTACCTTTGCTTCGATTCACAAGTTTTTGAGGTTTTGAGAATATAAGAATAGAGGATGCACACATGTCAACGCCTATAGCACAGACATATCTGACCCCAACAGAATATCTTAATTGGGAACGCAAGGCGGTTACCAAACATGAATATCTGGATGGGGAGATAGTCGCGATGTCGGGCGCGAGCAACGCCCACAATATCATTACGATGAATACGGCAAATCAACTTTATAACCAATTAGTGGACGAGGATTGCCTCGTCTACGCCAGCGATATGCGTGTTCGAGTGCAGGATCCTGTTTCCTACTTTTATCCAGCCGTTACAGTTGTGTGTGGGGAACCACGCTTGGAAGATGACGTTTTTGATACGCTTCTTAATCCAACTGTCGTGATAGAAGTCCTGTCGCCTTCGACCGCAGCATACGACCGGCAAGAGAAATTTGCACGTTATCAACAGATTGCATCGCTAAAAGAATACATCCTGATTTCGCAAACTCGGATGCAGGTGGAACATCATCTCCGGCAAGAAAACCGATGGCATGCAACCGAATTTCAAAAACTTGAGGATGTGGTGGTGCTTCCCTCAATTGAATGTGAGCTTCTCTTAGGTCATATTTATAGACGCGTCACATTTTCGGACTGAACTAAAAACAAAATATGCGAGAAAGAAATATCAAAATCATTGCGATCTTGCTCATCCTGCTGAGTGTTGCGGTGTTACACGTCCGACTCTATCGATTTGCCGAGGTAACGCACGATGGCGCGTTACAGGTGTTGGTCTGTTTGGGCCGCGTTATTAAAATAGACACAAGTGACGAGGCCGACCAAGTATTGTCCTTCCGTATCCTCTCTGGACAATTTCGTGGGGAGACTGTTCAGGTAAACAATATCTGGACGGGACGCGCCTTCGGCGATCGCGTGATACACAAAGGGGATGTGCTGTTCCTTGATATTCCGCTCCGGGATCCGAAGAACCTGAAAATTGAGCGGGTGTCGATGCGGGAGTATTTCCGTACCCCCTTCCTGCTGTATCTGGCGGGTACGTTGGGTGTTCTGATGATACTTGTCGCCGGGATGAAAGGTGTCCGCGCGATTTTGACGCTCTTTGTCACTGCGTTTGCTGTGTTGTATTTGCTTGTTCCGTTGACCATTAGTGGATACAATCCGATTGCGGTTGCCCTCCTCATCGCTGCCCTGCTCACCTTAGTGACGTTCCTCTTTATTACAGGGTTTAGTTTCAAGGTCATTTCTGGCGTCTTTGGCACACTCGGTGGTTTAGCCGCTGTTGGTGTTTTGTCGGTCATCAGCCAACATGCGCTGGCACTGACAGGGTTGGCACAAGAATTTGGATTCCTTGAACTTGGGATTGCGCTGTGGCGGACCCCCGCCTCACATCACTGGAACTTCACGGGTATCCTGTCCGCGGGTATTATCTTGGGAGCTGTCGGCGCGATGATGGATGTGAGTATGTCCATCTCCTCAAGTGTCCATGAAGTCAAACAGGTAAATCCGAACATCACCGTTCGGCAAGCCATCCGTGCTGGGTTGAATGTCGGACGCGACATTATGGGAACGATGGCGGACACGCTCATCTTTGCCTACCTCGGCGCACACATGATGACGATGCTGCTCCCGCGCATTGAATTTCCAGAAGTTGGTTACCTCTATCCGTTTCTCCGTCTCGTCAACGATGAAGCGACAGCCGTTGCAATTATTCAAGCCGTCGTTGGTACCATTGGATTGGTGCTGACAGTCCCGATCGCCGCCTCCGTTGCCGGATTCCTGACGCAATATGCCAAAGTGGATAAATCCGAAATTCACGAGGACCTGCCTTCAGAGGAAGAATTAGAAGAATTGTTTCGTGCCGACCCGCCACACAGTAAATCACGTATCGCTGTGCCGATCGCAATGGGTATTGTCCTGGTTGGTACAATCTTTGTATATCACCGCACGCACGGGCTCTCCGCGACGATCTCTGAGCAATCGGAGTACGCGAAGGGTAGAGTCGTCCGATTGCTTGAGTCGAACGCGAATTTCCTTTTTGATATTGACAACAGTGCCGTGAGTGAACTGAACAATCGTGTGGTGCCTGACCTTTTGCGTCAGGCGTTCAAGAACGAGAATATCCCGCTCTCTGACGAAGTCACCGTCTCAGTGAAACCGTGGAAAGACAGCCGTTGGCTGCTCTCAGATGAAAAATATGAGCAGACCTATAGTATTCGTGAAATGGCGGACCCTGTAGGGGACGTACCCTCCGCATCGCGACTCAATGTCTATGAATCGAAAAGCGAGCATCATATTCTTGAAGTAGAGATGCTGAGTGGAATGTATAAAGGCAGACGTTTGGTGCTACGGAATATCGTGAACCACAATATGCCGTTGCTGAGCATTCCCGCGGAGCCAGGGGATGTTATTCTCTGTCGTGTCGCTGGCGATCCTGATCAGGTTAGCCTTGTTAACATCGTCCAAGATTATGGGAGGGACCGGTTCCTGATTTGGATGGTCGGCGGGATGCTGCTCCTGATTATCCTCGTGGGTCGGATGGAAGGTATCCGTACAGCGTGTGCGATGCTTATCTCTGCGGCGGTCATCTATTTCTTCATGCTGCCGTTGATTTCTGAAGGCGCGAATGCGGTGTTCATCGTGACGCTCACTTCGGGTGCTGTGGCGTTTGTGTCGCTGGTGTTTGTCATCGGTCCGAGTCGGAAGACGTTTTCAGCCGTGTTGGGAACGATGGGTGGTATCTTGGTCGCGGGGCTGATTGTCCTGTTTGCGCAGCAGCATCTCCATTTCTCTGGGTTAGAGAATGCGATTTCGGCGGACATTATAGAGGCGACCCGCACACCGCCCTTCGATTTTGTGCAGATCCTCTTGGCAGGGATGTTGATGGGTGTGTTAGGTGTCGCTGTTGATGGTGCTATTGAAGTGGCATCGAGTATGGAGGAGATTCGCAAAGCGAATCCGAATATGCCGACCTGGCGGCTTATCGCCTCTGGTCTCAACGTCGGTACGGACATCCTCGGGACGATGGTGAATACGTTGGTCTTTGCCTATCTCGGTGTGGAGTTGCTGCTCGTCGTTACAATTACAGCCCCGGACCTTGACTTTTTCAAATCGCCGCCTGCGCAGCTGCTGAGCATCGGCGTTGTATCGGCGGAGATTGTGCGGTTGCTGGCTGGTACGCTCGGCTTAGTCCTCGCGATTCCGATTACAGCAGTGATCTGTGCGTTCTGGAATCCTAAGCAGAAGGCTTAATGGCTGTCAGCAAATCAGCCGTTAGCTGTCAGCATTCGGTGGCGATGGTGTGGTTCCTGTTATACCCAAAGATGTTAACCGCGCCATTACACCTTCCAGCTGCGTGTCTTTCGCTCAGTTGCGCGTAGCGATTGAAAATCGTGCCTACCCATCCATATTTTCCACTTGAAGAATATTGACATTTACCTACATATTAAGGTATCTTATTTATAGCCTCAAGGTATACTATTTATCAGAACCTTAGTCTTGTTTTTCACACATCTCACGGCAAGGAGAACCACCGATGGATACCTACAAAAATGAGCGCAACGTGCCTTACGCGCCTACAGACACGGCAGACCTCTACCCCGAAACGGACGGTAAACCTATGGCAGCTAGCGACTTCCACCTCGAAATCCTTATCTGGCTTTTGCAAATGCTGAAGGCACATTTTGCCCAGATGCCGGATGTCTATGTCTCCGGTGATATTCTCACATATTACACCGAGGGTGACCCGCGCGCAGTCGTTGCACCGGATGTCCTCGTCTCTTTTGGTATCGGGCAAAAGCAGCGCCACACGTACAAGGTATGGGAAGAGGGGAAAGTCCCAGATTTCGTGATGGAATTCTCAAGCAAAACGACCTATCACAACGACTTAACAGACAAAATGGACCTCTACGCTACGCTCGGTATACCGAACTATCTCCTCTATGATGCCGAGGCACTTTACCTGCCTTCGCCCTTGATGGGCTTTCAGTTGGTAAAGGGAGTCTATGTCCCGATTCCGCCGAGTGTTGATGGTGGGGTTCATTCAGATGTACTCGGTTTGGATTTCTATATCTGGGATAGGCGTTTAGGCGTTTACGATCCAGTTAGCGAACAATGGCTACAAACCCCGGCGGAGCAGCAGGCTGCACGCGCAGAAGATGCGGAGGCACGCGCAGAAGATGCGGAGGCACGCGCAGAACAAGAAACTATCGCACGACAAAAAGCTGAAGAAGAAGTCGAACGCCTCCGAGAACAACTTGCCCGTTCACACATCTAAGGAGATGAAACTGAATGCTACTCATGAAAAGAAAACACATTTTTCTTTACATACCCATTTTCTGTGCGACACTCTTCTTTGTGTTTCCGCTGACGACGGCGGCACAAACCGTTAACATACCCGACGCGAACCTACGTGCCGCTATCGAAGAGGCACTTGGTAAAACATCAAATGCCCGGATTACAGTGGAAGATATGGCGACGTTGACCCATCTTGAGGCGCATAACGCTGACATACGTAATTTGACGGGACTCGCGTTTGCAACAAATTTGGAAGAGATAAGATGCAATAATAATTTGATATCCGATCTATCACCACTTACTGAGTTGGTCAATCTACGTGTTATAGAATTGCGGGACAACGTGATAGGTGATTTGGCACCGATCGCCGGATTAATCAATTTGGAATGGCTGGTTGTTCCACATAACTCAATATCTGATCTCTCGCCGGTTGAAAAATTGATCAATTTGTTCGGTTTAGCTGTTGAAGATAATTTGATATCTGATCTCTCGCCGATTTCTGGCTTGATAAAACTCGAAAGGTTATGGCTGCACGAAAACCCACCAATGGATCTCTCGCCCCTCGAAGGATTAATCAGTCTAAGAACCATCCACTCTTGGGGGACCCCCATCATATCGGGGCTTTCGCCTTTAGTAAAGTTACCAAAATTGCGGGTTATAGATATTTGTGGCGGTGATCTATCGGACCTCTCCCCGTTGGAAGGGATGACTGGTTTGAAGGAATTGTATCTTGTCGGCAACGAGATTACGGACATCTCACCGTTAGCGAGTTTAACGGGTTTAACGCGCCTAAGCCTTGAACATAACGAAATACTTGATGTATCGCCGCTTGCAGGGTTAAGCAATTTAACGTTTATTGACCTTGCCGACAATGAAATATTGGACTTTTCGCCTTTAGATGCTTTGCCTGGAAGTGTACATATCATTCGGCACGACAACCCCGGATTTACAGCCACAGCCCCGAAAATAGGCGGACCGTGGTTGTGGGTTATTGCACCAACAGATGGTATGTCCGGCTCAGAAGCAGCGGCTTCTAAGAAAGATTTTTTGGCAGAAGTAAGTGGTGGTGAAGTAACAGAATCGGCGATCGCTGCGGAAGGTGCGGTAGCGGGAGAACCGGTCGGCGATAAAGTCTGGACAGTTGGTAAACTCTCTCGGAGAGGTGGCAATAACATAAATGATCTGGTGAACGCTACGGCTTTGGGATTGGGTGATATAAATCATCACGTAGCGTACGGGTCAATTACTGTGGAATCGCTGAGTCGACAACGCACAAAGATGTTTGTGGGGAGTGGTGATGCTGTTAAAGTTTGGCTCAACGGTGTTTTGGTTCACGACAAACCTGTGGATCGGGATGCTGACGATTATCAGGAGGATTTTCCCGTTACATTAGAAGAGGGGACAAATATCTTGTTGGTTGCTGTCTACGAGGGTGAAGGTTGGTGGAGCGGTTTTTTTGGGTTTGATGCCAACACGGAATTCACAGTGTACTTACCGGGGTCTTCATTTGTGTTAGATACACCGCGTGTTGCTGATATAAATGAAGATGGAAAGGTGAGCGTTCTGGATCTGATTCTTGTAGCCCGCGACTTCGGAAGAATAAAACCTGTTAACTCTCGAACAGATATAAACGGTGATGGAAAGATCAATATATCCGACCTCATCCTTGTGGCACAAAGTATGGACGCAGAAGCGGGGAACGCAAGTCCCACCGCCATTGCTATAAACGGTGCAATTTCTCCGGCGGTCATACGCGCGTGGATAGGGCAGGCACAGATTGAAAATGATGGTTCACCCGTTTTTCAACAGGGTATTACAAACCTCCAACGGCTTTTAGGGACCTTGATTCCAGAGAAGACGGCATTGCTGGCAAACTATCCGAACCCGTTTAACCCAGAGACATGGGTGCCTTACCAGCTCGCGCGTGCAAGCGATGTTCAAGTTCATATCTATACGGCGACTGGTATTTTGGTGCGGACATTGACATTAGGACATCAAGCTGCTGGTACCTATCGGAGTCGGGGTCGTGCAGCGTATTGGGATGGCAAAAATGAGGTGGGTGAACCTGTGGCGAGTGGTGTCTATTTCTACACACTCACGGCAGGCGATTTTACAGCAACACGCAAAATGCTGATAAGGAAGTAGGTTACCATATGGCATTCCGCGCCCCTTATCAGGGACTTCAAGAAGCAGTGCGTAAGTCGAATAAAAAATAGTAAGTGTATCTTCAAAGGAGATTGTGATGAAAAGAAATAAATACATATCCCTCGTTATCGTAACAGTTGTCATACTCGGATTTGGAACGGCGCGAGCGCAAGAAAATCTTGCCCAAGAGGCATACGCTATCCTTCAAAAGGATTGTTCACTATGTCATGGCGAACACGGTTCTTTTAGCGAGGATTTGATCCTTGAATACACATCACTTATGGAAAACGGGACCATTGTCCCTGGAAACCCTGATGCTTCGGAATTTTATAGACGTCTAATTGAAGATACCCCCGAAAAACCGAGAATGCCGTGGCGATTGCCGGCATTGTCAGATAGTGCGCTTGAAACGATTTACCAATGGATTGCAGTCGGTGCACCGAATTGGGAGGTTCAATATGATGTCAACTTCATTACAACGGATACGATGCTGAATACCATTCAGATGCATCTTGAGACGCTCTCGGCATTTGATCGTCCGTTCGCTCGCTACTTTACCCTGACACATCTCTATAACGCTGGCGAAAGCCCCGAGGCACTGCGCGCTTATCAGCGGGCACTCTCAAAACTGGTGAACAGTCTCTCTTGGAGGTTTAAGGTGATTAATCCAACCCCGATTGACCCGAGAGAGACAATCTTTTACATCGATCTCCGCCACTACGAGTGGCATGTCGGAAACGAAGCGTGGACACAAATTGAACGGGAATATCCGTATCAGATTGACTTTGATCCCGAAACGCAAGCGGGTCTGCACGCAAAACTGACGCATTTGCGGGCAGAAATGGATTGTGAAGTGCCGTTTGTGCATGTGGATTGGTTCCTTGCGAACGCGTCGTTGCCGCCACTTTACCACGATATTCTGGGTCTTCCAGAGACAGATCGGGAGTTAGAGCGACGTTTGGAAGTCAATGTTGCGGGCAATCTCCAGAGTGCGCCGGGGGTGAACGTCTGGCGTGCGGGTTTCAACGATTCGAGGGTGTCAAATAATAACCGCGTCGTGGAGCGTCACACTTCCCGATATGGTGCGTATTGGAAAAGTTACGACTTTGCGGGGAGTTCCGGCGTGCAGGATATCCTTACCCATCCGTTGACTTTCAAGCATGATGGTGGCGAAGTCGTTTTCAATCTGCCCAACGGTTTGCAGGCGTATTATATCTCTGACGCATCAGGTAACCGGATAAATGAAGCGCCGATAAGAATCGTTCGGAATTTGGCGGCGAGCGATCCTGTTGTGCGTAATGGTCT
>PYIY01000119.1 GCA_003635195.1 Candidatus Poribacteria bacterium
CTGCAGACGTTACCTTGACGATCTATGCGGTAGATGGTAAACTTGTTCGGACTTTAGCCCTTGGACAGCAACCAGGGGGTATGTATCAAAGCAAAAGCCGTGCTGCATATTGGGATGGCAGAAACGAACATAATGAACCGGTTGCCAGTGGCCTTTATTTGTATACGTTGACTGCGGGCGATTTCACTGCTACCCGTAAAATGCTTATCATAAAATAGTATCAAATGACTAATAGTCTTTTTTTCAGTCCCGGTGCGGTTAGGAAACCGCACTATAGGGGTCAATTTAGCGATTTTCCGCGACAATTTTGGTATCAAAGTTTACAAATGCCGCCCTTACAGGACTTAGGTCTTTTTTGGCTACACGCTGCTATCAACATGCCATCCCCTACGGGGCTGAAGAGGTTTTTGAAGTCATCAAGGTTTCCGAGTAGAATCCGGTTCGGTGTTTTTGCTTGGGTGTTTCTTCTAGGAAACCGAACCTACTGGATCTGGGTGTCCAAAATTCGACTCAAAAACCGAAAACTAAATAGCCCGCGTTTCGGTTGAATTCTCAAAGATCAAGGGCTTTTTCTACGAGTTTATACACCACGGAACTTAGCGAAAAATAACTGTGGTTCTCGGAACTTGACATAAGAGACCAACGGTTTCCTATTCTACAGAAAATTGAACAGGAAACCAACAGCCTATTCTACAATTAAGTAGACACTTTCCTTTAACAGAAAGCGGTTCGTGGGGTCGAGGTCCCTCGCCCGTTTATCAAAGCGTGTTTTATTATTTTTGGATGTCCCTATAATCCATTAAAGGAGAATTTTATGAATGCGAAAATTTTTAGGTTAATGCTCTGCGTATTCCTTTCGCTCTCAGTTGTGTTATTATCCGGGTGTGATCGGATACGTGACATAGGGATGACTGATGAAATGGTCACTCCGTCTGATGAAACGACTATGCCCACACTTAAAGTGGGTCTAATTCACCCACAACCCAATTATACCAGTTTTGGCAAAGGGGCCAAACTTGCCCAAGCTGAAATCAACGCAGCGGGTGGTGTCCTTGGTATGCAGGTGGAATTCGTCTATAAAGAGGAAGTCACAGCCACCGTCGCTCAAGATGCCACAGAATTGGCTGAATCGGAAGCGGTTGTTGCTATATTGGGTCCCCTGTTTTCGAGCCATGCCGTGAAAGTTGGACCGGTTATCAATATCCCGGTACTCCTCGGCGCAACAAGGGCAGAGGTGACGGCAGACGCGACTGACCCCAACGATTTTATGTTTCTCATTGCAGGCTCGAATGTGTTACAGGCGGAACTTCTGGCAAAAGTCGTTGTAAACCAACTTGAAAAGAAAACCGCCGCAATGATTTGGCAAAATATGGATGTGTATTCTGAGGGTTTTGTGCAATCGTTTAAGGCAAGTTTTGAAAAACTTGGCGGGAGCGTAGTTGTCGAGAAAACCTATGAGAGTGGGGCAATGATGTTTACTGAACAACTGACTGCAGTTAAAGCTGCAGCCCCTGATGTCCTTCTTCTCGCCAGTTTTCCACCAGCGAATCCACATATAATGAAAGAAGCACGGGACATGGGAATTGAATCAACCTTTATTGGTAGCGATGGTTGGGACGATCCGCTGATGTCTACGACTCTGACGGATAATGAACCTATTGACGGTTACTATTGTACCAACTTAGATCCGGATGCTGTAGATTTTAATGCTGCTTATGGGACGAAATACGGCTCTGTTGACGGCATTGCTGCAGCGGGTTATGATGCCCTGAAAATCTTGAAAATGGCAATTGAGACAGTGGGATCAACCGATGATCCGGCTGCGATTCGAGATGCGATCGCTAAAGTCACAAACTATGAAGGCGCGACAAGTATCTCTCATTTTGATGCGAACCGCAATCCAGTTAAAAGTGTCGGGGTACGGCAAATTCTTAATGGTATGCCGCAGGTTGATATAATTGAGGCGACGCATGAGGGTGGGGCAACTGAATAGTCACGAACGTTTCAAAGGCATTCTTATTTGAAGAGAGGGCCAAGATGCGGCTTAAAACTTTTACATCTATATTTGTCTTTGCTATTGCTGGATTGGTTGCCGGTATGATCGGGTGCGAACGAGCGAAACAAGTCATCAAACCTGCTACCCAGATGGAAGGCCTCAGCGAAGATATTTCTATTGGCGTTGTCACTTCGCGGACGGGAGTCTTCGGACCAACTGAATCGGATCCGGGTGCCTCGATCATGGAAAATGGCTTTAGATTGGCTCTTGAGGAAATCAATCAATCACAACTGCTTGGCGAGGCGACCCTTAAGCTCGTGGTTGAAGACGACATGAGCACCATAGAAGGGGCAATTGCAAGTTTTAATAAAGTGATTCGACAAGACAAAGTGTCGGCTATTGTTGGTATCTGGACTTCACAAATCGCGCAATTTGTTTTTCCGATTGCGCAAGAAAATCAGGTTGTTGTGGTGAGCCCCGTCACATCTGCTTCTGGGTTGGCGGGAATTGGAGAATTTATCTTTTGCGTCAATCTTACGACTGACATTTTGATTCCCAACGGAGTTGCAGTCACGCAGGCGAAACTCGGTTACACACGGGTGGCAACAATAACCGATGAAGATGATCTCTTCTCTCAGAGCAGCGAATCAATGTTGAAACAGACATTTGATGGGAAAAATATCGAGGTGTCGGCTGCGGAAACCATCTCGTCCGGTGATACCGATTTCTCTGTCCAGTTAACGCGGATAAAGGGATCGGATCCAGATGCCGTTTTCATCTCCGCTCAACCCATAGAGGCGGCTGGGATTATTATCCAAGGTCGCCAGTTAGGTCTTCCTTTTGATGTTCCTTTTATCGTTGGTCTAAACTTATCAATAGACGATATACAACGTATCGGCGATGCTGCCGAGGGCGTAATTACTTTCACAAGTTGGAGTACAACGGTTGATACACCCGGGAATCAAAGTTTCGTTCAGCATTACAAAGCGAAATACGGAACGGAACCCAGTATTTGGGCCGCACTGGCATATACCGATCTTCATATCCTTACACAAGCCATTGCTAACGCCCAATCGATGCGGCCGAAGGCAATTGCTACCGCACTCGCTGATATTAGAGATTTTGACACCATTTTGGGTAAGTTCTCTTTTGATTCCAACGGAGACGCGATTTATGACCCGGTCGTTCTGATTGTGAAGAATGGCAAACTCAGGGTTTTCGAGTAGGAACGTGTCTGATTAAATGGAAAGCGCGCTGTGGCGGATTTTCAAACTCCGTCGTAGCGCGCTTACTTTTTAGAAAGTTAAACGATTTTACACTACTCAAATACAAAATGTGCAACGACCCCGGCATGGTCCGATGGCCACAATCCTGAAGGTAGACGATCTGCTGGTTTATCGCCTACGGTATGTGTCATAACAGATGCTGGTAGTTTCAGATTTCGGACAAAAATTTGGTCAATCCGGACAGAGAGATCACTCACCTCATTGAGGATGTCATCGTCTTGGCAACAAGTTTTACCAGTTCCTTCGGAGTCCATCTGCCAAACGTCAACATACCCCGCCGACAGTAAAATTTGATAAGCGGTGCCGTCTGGTGCTCTTGTATTAAAATCCCCTAACAGGATGATTGGTAAAGTTTCGTCTTGAAGGTTATTCACGAGTTCTTGTGCTTGCGCTACTCGGCTTCCCTGTCCTAATTCCTCTGCCTCTAAATGTGTATTAATAACGCGGTAGGTAACACCTGAGATGGTAGCATCTACGGCGATGTAACCTCTTTGCACTTCAAGCCCAAGCATTTCAATTGTGAGTGCGTTTGTGTAGTTAGTACTCATAGGTCGCGATACCACGACATCGCTGCGAGAAAGTATCACATCGTAGTCGGTTAAACGGACATCATCAATACCGGTATCGGTGAACATCGGCATCTCAATATCGAGATTTTCAACTTGGGCGGCGACTTGATAGTTTAAACCTTCTGCTTGGAGGGCATCCATCAGAATTTGGAGAAAATCCAGGACAACTTCTTCAGCTTCAACAAGTCCACCCGTAATCCGATCGCCTGGGCTTTGTCGGCGAATTAACGAAATCTCTTGTAACCCGATAAGATGCGGTTGATAGGCTTTTATAGACTGAGCAATTGCTGCGGCACGACTTGGAAAGTCTGATGCTATAACCGCGTTATACATGTTAGCGACTTCCTGGGGCACCTGTAACAGATTCTCTACAGCTAAAAGTCCGTCCGGACTGCCTCCAACGTAAACGTTGTAAGTCATCACTGTGAGGGGTTCCGCTTTTAGTGTACTGTCATCAGGTAGTATCGGGGCTGATATTCTTTCGCAACCCGAAAGGCTCAATAAAATTCCAAACAACAGAAGTATAATTTTGATGGAACTGACAGATTTTGAAAATTTGCTATAAAAATTCAACTTTTTTACCATATTCATCTCCAGTATCTCAGTTTTTAAATTGAGGGGACTTTGCTAAGCGGTGATCTTCTGATCGCAACTAATATTGATTTTCTATTGCACATGAAAAAACTGTGTTAAAAAGAGAATATCATAAACCTGCCTACATGTCAAACCGAAATTATTCCGTTACTTCTGCTTGACATTTGTCTACCTTTCCACTATACTTAAGGCAGTTTATAGAAGACGCATGGAGGTATGCATCACAGTGAAATTCCGCTATCAATTTTGTTCGTATGACTGGAGGTCAGCACTCATAACTGTTTTGGTGACAACAATACTTTTAATTGGGTGCAGTCAAAAAATAGGGACACCAGAGACTCCTCAAACTGCATCGCTCACTGGGACAATTGTTGAAATCGACGACCATGGCAATGCTGTGACGGACCTTGAAATCGCTCCATTTACCGAACGCGGTTGGAAACTCGGGGACGCGCTTGAAGCAACGTTTGAGACCGGACAGAAAATTCGGATAAAATTCGTTGAAAACTACGGCGATGTGCCTGTTGGAGACTATTTGGGCAGGTTTTCGACCTCTTCTAAGCAATTCAAGCTTGCGATTAACATGGGAAACATTGCCAAAACCTTAGAACTGAAGAACCAAAGCAAGGTAGTTCTCCAAAAAGTAGAATCGCTTTCAGCAGATTGAGCAGAGCTGCCACAGTAAACAAGCCTTCTCTATCGCATAAACGTAGAATTGCTTTTTTATAGACGAACACCCGATGGGAGGATAGATATAGAAAAATGCTCTTGACGCTCAAACAAGCAAGCCAATGGGCTTCAAAGCACCTCAATAAAAATGTTACACCCGCTAATATCACTTATTTGATCCAGTATGGGAGGATTGAATCCGTTGTTGATAACGGGTCAACGTTGGTTCCTCTGCAAAGTCTTGAGGATTATTACAGTCTGAACCGTCGAGAGACCCGATGGAAAGATGAACTCGGCGACGATTTGAATTGGACGTTGTCTTTTGAAAGAGTCAAAGAGGCAGAAACAACAAAACACGTCCACAGATTGCATCCGTACAAAGGCAAGTTTATCCCACAGTTAGTTGAATATTTTTTGGATGCACATACCGACAACTTTAAACGAGATGTCTATTTCCAACCGGGTGATGTTGTGCTTGATCCGTTTTGTGGGAGCGGGACAACCTTAGTCCAAGCAAGTGAACTTGGTATGCACGCAGTTGGCATTGACGTTTCGGCGTTTAACGCTTTTATTGGCAATGCCAAAGTGGCGACCTATAATTTGACCCATTTGTATGAGGAAAGTCAAAAAATCACGGTTGCTCTCAAAAATCTCGTTGCTACATCTAAGATACTTGAATTTGATGCTAAGCTTGCGGAAATGCTTGCGGATTTCAATAATCAATATTTTCCAGTATCTTTCAAACGCCAAGTTAGAGCGGGTGAAATTAATCAGAAGCAGTATGGGGCTGAAAAGGAAACTGTTTTTTTAGAAATATATCATAAACTCGTTGCTGAGTATCAAATTGACACGCAGATGCCAGCCGATTCTGCCCGCTTTATGAAGCAGTGGTACCTTCCAGGGATTAGAGCAGAGATTGATTTTGTCCACAATGAAATTCGCAAAATAGAAGAGTCATCAACCCAAAAAGCCTTGATGCTTATTTTAAGCCGGACGATCCGTTCGTGCAGAGCCACAACGCACGCAGATTTAGGGACATTGCGGAAACCTGTAACGACAACCTATTATTGTCGAAAACACGGAAAAGTCTGTAAACCGCTCTTTTCAATCCTCAGTTGGTGGGAGCGGTATTGTAAGGATAGCATCCAACGATGGGGCGAATTTCGCAAGTTAAAAACGGACACCTTTCAACACTGCATAACTGGTGATTCTCGGACTATTAACATCTTCGCGATGCTGAAGCAGGCAAACCTTCAGTTCGCAGAGTTAGCCCAAAAGCAGCGGATTAAGGGTATTTTCACGAGTCCACCGTATGTCGGGCTGATCAACTACCACGAGCAGCATGCCTATGCCTATGATCTCTTCGGTTTCAAAAGACTGGATGAATTAGAAATTGGGCCCTTATTCAGAGGAAAAGGGCGGGAAGCAAGGGAATCGTACATCCACGGAGTAGCGGAGGTATTCAAAAACTGTAAAAGGTTTTTGGCAGATGATTACGATATCTTCGTTGTTGCCAACGATAAGTTCAATATGTATCCGACTATCGCTGAAATGGCGGGGATGTGTATTGTCAATCAACACAAACGACCTGTGCTAAACCGGACCGAAAAGAATCGAGAATCTGCGTATTCTGAGACAATATTCCACTTGAAAAAGAAAAAGGATTGAGGGGATGCATTCACAACGGCAGAGAAAAATTAAGGAAAAGATTAAAGATTGCTTGAGAGCTAAGTTTCAATCTTATAGCCCAGAGACGCGCTATATGCCATTTCACCATCGTCTACTTGGTAAAGATAGGATGGCTTTATATTCCTTTATCCAATCCTTAAATACGACATTTGGAATTTCAATTTATGAACCGGTGGCCGTTGCCTTAGCGCGTGAAAAATTTAAGGTTGCAGACACTCAAGTTAAACCGTTTAACGAAATCAGTTCCGAAGCACATCAGCAAATTCAGACAATAATGGATGGACTAGCTATTGATGAGAGAGAACTTGATAAACCAACTGAAACAGAGCAAATTAGAAAGGTTTGCCGAGCCGGAACTTTAGACAAAGTAAGACTGACACAAGTAGATATCTGGTTGGAAAGCTATGAGGGTGAATTGTTTTTAATTGACCTTAAAACTGTAAAACCTAACAAAGGTAATTTTAAGGAATTCAAACGAACGCTTTTGGAGTGGACAGCTGCCGAATTAGCAAGAGATCCGGAGGTTATTGTAAATACGATGATTGGCATCCCTTACAATCCTTATGAACCAAAACCTTATGAACGATGGACAATGAAAGGGATCCTAGATCGAGATCATGAAGTTTTAATCGCAGAAGAGCTCTGGGATTTTTTAGGAGGCGAAGGAACCTACGCGGATTTGTTGGATGCTTTTGAACTCGCTGGTATTGAGTTAAGATCTGAAATTGATAGTTATTTCGCGCAATTCAAATAGAGTTTTCTGAAACCTGAGGCGCATGCTCCTGTATCATATCGCTTATGAAAGTTGACAACACTTTTGATAAAACGGAATTACTGCAAAATCTCAGTACTGCCTACGCGCTATCCTTACAGTCCATAACCTTTTTCCCGGAAGGTGAAGATAGTTACGGTTATGTTGTCGCGTCCGAAACAGGTGAAAAGTATTTCGTCAAAGCTTCAACTTCTGTGCCGAATAGTCGCTTACAGGTCGCATCACTTTTACGGCATCAGTGCAATATATCAGGTGTTGTCGCGCCTTTGGAAACGTTGGAGGGGACACTAAGCGTTCCATGGCAAGATTTTAGGGTCTCGTTGTTTCCGTTTATTGAAGGTAAAAGCCGTTGGGATTTGTGGAAAGTCGGAAAAGATTTTACGGATACAGAACTCTCACAAACAGGGGCATTGCTTGCGACAATCCATGGATACACAGATACAGTTGCATCTAATAACCTTGCAGTAGCGACGTATGACTTGCCTTTACGACAAGAACTTCACATAGTACTTGATGCACCGCGGAAGATATCGCCTCAGAATGAATACCAGAAGCAATTACTTGAGGCAATTACGCAGCACAGATCAAAGATTTTACAGACACTTGAGAGATACGATAGTCTCGGGCGTTCAGCATCGGCACTACAAACGCCTTTTGTCATTACACATGGCGATCCGACGCCCGGCAATCTCATTATAGATGCTGAAAACCGACTTTATATCATTGATTGGGACGGTGTCGGCTTAGGTCCACCTGAAAAAGACTTGGTCTCTTTCACAGGTGAACGGTTTGAAGTGGTTTTGGAAAGTTATCTCGCCGAAAGGCGAAATCCAGTTAGGCTACACGCTGATATTTTCGGCTTCTATATCTACGAATGGACAATCAATGAAATCCGAGATTACGGCACCAAGATCCTTTTTAAGAACGACGACGCGCAGCAGAACGCATACGATTGGGAAAGTTTGCAAGACTATCTTCCACCTAAGAGGAAGTTGATGGAAGATGGTATTGAAGTTATCCGAAACACACTCGGTAGGTTTGGTTTCCTACCGAAATAATGGAGGTAAACAATGTCTCAAATCAAATCAGTATTCCTTTGGGAAAACCAACGGCGTTATGTCCGTGAGGCGATTGATGCTGGTACGCTCAAAGGCGCGATCATCCCCACGGGTAGCACAGAGCAACACAACGAACATTTGGCGATGTATCACGACACGCAAAGTGCGGTCTATGTCTCCAAATTAGCGGCTGAAAAATTGTTCCCGCAGGTGATCGTCACAACGCCTTTGGCGATCGGCGTATCGGAACACTGGATGGACCACAAAGGCACACTCACGCTTCGCGCGGAGGTCTTCGGCGAGGTGTTATACGATGTCGCTGATAGTATGCGTCGACACGGGGTCAGTAACATCTTGATTGTCAACGGGCATGCAGGGAACGCCGGTCCTGTGCATGAACGGTTGGATGGCTACCGAGAGAAACTCGGCATCAACATAGAATTCCACTCCTATTGGGAGGCGTATACCCCAGAATTAGTGCAAGAACAGATGGAATCCGGTGTTTGTCCCGGGCACGCTGCGGAGTTTGAGACGGCGTTTGCCCTCGCTGCCTTTGCGGAAAACGTCGATTGGAACGGCGTGGATTACGACAGCGCGAAACTCACAATCTCCAATGAGGGACAGGCAAAATCCGATCGCGAATATCATCATCAGGCAAAACTGGCGACAGCAGAGAAAGGACAAGCGATGATCGATGTCGCTGTGGACTGGGTTGCAGATAAGATGCAGTCAATGCTTTAATGGTTGTTAGCCGTCGGCTGTCGGCTGTCGGTCAAAGTTATTTGTGGCAGAAACAGATATTGCAACTGTACACATGCCGATAGCCGATAGCCGATAGCCGTTCTAATGTCCTTCAAGAGCTTTTCGGACTCCGTCGCCCTGTTCACGCCACCAACTGTAGAGAATAGAGATATCGGTGCCGATGCAGAAATGTCGAACGCCCATATCCAGATAGCGTTTCGTGTCGTCGGCACTTCCAATTTCAGCACGCGGCGGGACTCCCATCTTTATAGCGGTCTTAAACACCTTGTCGTGTGCGTCTCGGATTTCAGGTGCACCGCGCTGACCGACCATCCCAATACTCATTGAGTAATCTGAACCGCCCCACTGAACCATGTCAACACCTTCAACAGACAGCACCTCTTCAAGGTTGTCAACGGTGCCTTTTTTCTCAATCATAATGACATTGACGACATCACGGAGTGCTTGGACGTATTCTGGACCCCCTCCGTAACCCATATAGGAAAACCGGCGGGTTGCTACGCCATAGCTGCCCCCATCTTCTGGTGTATCCGCTCGTGTCGTCCGTACACACTCCTTTACATCTTCGACATTTTGGCAGTCTGCATAAAGCACACTCTGGAAACCGGAGCCGATTGCACGCTGTGCGATGAAGCCGCGAGGTTCCTGGTCAACTTTAATCATGGTTGAGATATTGTGAAGTTCAGCCGCACGACAGAGGTTATCCAGATCGTGCAGATCAAACGGACCGTATTCGCCTACGAATTCTACATAGTCATACAAACCCGTATGACCGATCGCTTCAACGATGGAGGGCCAAGTGGTATGGATGTGCGTGCCGACTGTCGGTTTATCGGCGTTGAGTAGTTCTCGAAAGGTATTTTTTCTCATGAATTGCTCCTCTATTTTTGGGTATAGGACGTAGCGTTCAAGCCTCTATTAACTTACCAAATATCTGCACTTTTTACAACAACTTTTGGCTCGAAAGGTTGTCAAAAAACGCTTGTTTGTTGACCCGATTTCTGTTAGACTTATAACATCTGACTCGGATTAATCAATGTATCCAAACCCCCTTCCTTCAAGACACAGGTAGAGGTTTCTGATGAAAAACTTAATTACACTCCCCAAAAATTTTGATGACTATTTGACGATTGAAAATGCCGATCTCCGTTTCAGAGAGGCGACTGATGTTGCAGAACGCGTCATCGGTGCAGGTGTAGGCATCTATCCAAACATGGATCACGCTGCGATTTTCTGCGACCCGCCTCACCTCGTTGCAGACGGTTTGAAACAGCTCGGTTATGTCAACGGGTGGGATGCACGGTGTTATCCGTCGCCTGTTGACGGTTGCGACTATATCAATGTCTCCGCCCAGTTGCCCGCGGAGAGTCCAGCACACAGCGAAGGGTGGTTTGATTATGTCGCTGTTGTGCACCCTGTCGACAAACTGGCACTGGAGCACATGCTTGGACAGGGATACGGCAATCCGTTTATCCATCACCTAACGTGGGGACTTGTACCACCAGAACACGCCACGGACGATGATTTTGCGTACGCCAGCCGTGTTGTGCCGTTTATGGTAGAGAAGCGGAAAGTCATCGGAGATGCTATCGGTGATGCGCCTGGGACCTTGATTATCGCTTTACCGGAGAACGTCCTCGCGCACCCGAAATTTGAGGCATCTCTGCCGACGTGGCTCGGTAACCTTGACGAAGAAGAATATCAGGTTGAATCTATGCAGGGTGGCGGTTTCCTGATCCAATTCTTTGTGCTAACAGGCGGTAGGATTGAAGTGGCACTCCGCGTAGATACAACGCAGACCTTTAACCCGAAAAGCGTCCATAAAATTTCGGAAGACGAAATCAGTGCTGTGCAGGGAAAATAACAGAAGTTAACTTTGCTTCGGGATTCGGGGTTCCATCAAGGTTTACTGCGGTATGCTCTCAAAATATCTGCAGGAATGTGTCCCTCAATCTGCTGTTTAGTCCCAGAGGGCCGGCATGTGTATAGCAGTAGGTGTGGCCCCTATCTTCTTAGCCCCAGAGGGGCGGTATGTGTATAATACTTGTTTGATCTATTTCCCTTGACGAGAGAAATTTCATATGATATACTTAACATAACTTTACAAAAACTTTAATCTTTTATCATTTTTGGAAAGTTTACAGGCTATTCAAAATGGGGTTGAACATGAAAATACAGAAAATACGTGAGTTGATTTGGCCCCAAGACAGAATAGAACACATTGCAAGACACGGTGTCACACCGAATGAAGTTAAAGAAGTTTGCTTGGGTGAACCGTTCGTTCAATGTGCAAAATCTCAAAGTAAAAATCCGGTCTACCATTTCTTGGGACAGACAAGAGTGGGGCGTTATCTATTCTGCGTCTTAATCCGATTTCCTGATGGTAGAGGATACCCTGTTACAACACGATCAATGACCGATAAGGAAAGACGGCGATATAGGCAATGGAGGAACCGATGGATCGTACAAAAATTCCACAAACCGACTCAATTCAAGAACTCGCTGATTTTTGGGATACACATGACTTAACTGATTTTGAAGATGAACTTGAGGAAGTGAGTGAATCTGTTTTTGACTCGACAGTTTCCGTTCAGTTGGCTCCTGAAGAACTTGAAGCTATTGAAACACTTGCCAAGTCGCGTGGAATATCTCCTGCAAATCTAATTCGGGAGTGGGTTGTCGAACGTATTGATCAAGTTCATGTCAGAAATTAGGTTTTTAGACATTTCGTTGAAAGACGGAAGTAAAAAATGGATCCAATCAAATCCGTCTATCATGATGAGAAAACCTATCATTACTGGGACCCGTATCCCTGTTGAGTTGATTTTGGAGAAGTTCGCGGCGGGTGAAACGATTAAGCAATTGCTTGAGGCATATCCGCGCTTAACTGAAGAAGGTATCCGGGCAGCTTTTCGTTTTGCGGCGCAAGCCCTTCGCGCTAATGTCATTTATCCTGTATCAGAACAAACACCATGAATCTCATTGTAGACGAAAACGTAGACAAACTTGTTGTGGATGCACTTCGACAGGACGAACATAACGTTTTATACGTTGCCGAGTTTGCAGCAAGCATTGACGATGAAACGGTATTAGAGCAAGCCAACCAAACAGGACTTGGGGGGGTGGACGCTCGGTGAATACCTCAAAGATCACGGTGACTTTTTACATATCCAATCCGATGTGTTTGGTGGAAACAGCGGCGGGCCAGTGCTTAATAAGCAGGGGGTTTTACTTGGCATCGTCGCGCGAAGTGATAGCCACATGAATGCATTGGCTATTCCGGCCGGGGCCATAACCGGTTATTGTCTAAATCGCAGTTGGAACATTCACGCTCCAGCAGATAGAGTAAAACGTCTAAGGGTAATGTCTATCATCCTAACGCTTTGAAAGGAGGTTCTGACAAATGGCGTATAGCAATTTCACCATAGAGATGGTAAAGGAAAAGTTTCAACTGGAAAAGTTTGAAAGCTTAGGCGTATTCTCTGAAATAGAACCGGTGGATCCAAGTGCCCATCTTATAACGGCTTTGGCGAAAAAAGTGTCGTTAGCTGCATCTATCAATACAGAGAAGGCAAGGTCAGAGTTGATCGTCGCTGATGTTCTTGTTGAGCTGCGCGAAAAGTTTCAGCACCTTATCAGTTTCTTTTCGGGTATTGACTTCAACGTGGATCCCGAAAACGGACTAACTGGTGTGTGCGATTTTTTGATAAGTTTATCACCTGCGCAGCTTCATTTAGAGGCACCTATCATCATTCTTGTTGAGGCAAAGAAAGAAGATCTGACGGTCGGTCTCGGTCAATGCGCCGCCGAGATGTTCGCAGCGCAACGTTTTAACGCCGATAAAGGCAATGAAATTCCTCGCATTTATGGGGCTACTACCTCCGGAACAGATTGGCGCTTTCTTAAATTGGAAGGACAAAAACTGCATATTGATATAGAACCCTACCAAATCTCACAGTGCGACAAAATCCTCGGTATCCTTTCCAGCATGGTGGAACAAAAGGCGTAAGGAATTGGGGAGGGTCTAAAAATGGCGTATAGCAATTTTACTTTAGAGGCAGTGCACCGAGAGTTTCAACTGGAAATTATTGAATCCGCTGGCATCTTTTCTGATGTGTCAACGGTAGTGCCACAGGACCGCTTTATGGCAGAACTTGAGGAAAAAGTTGATTTAGCCATCTCCAGCGGTACAGAAAAAGCACGCTCGGAACTGATTGTCACCGATGTTCTTTTTCAACTCCGAGAGCACTTTAATCGTCGCATCAGTTTCTTTTCAGGGATTGAGTTCAGCGTTGACACCGAACAGGGATTAACAGGGGTCTGCGATTTTTTAGTGAGTCTGTCGCCGATACTCTCTTTCTTAGAGGCCCCCGTCATCATTCTTGTTGAAGCAAAGCGGGAGAATCTGACGACCGGCTTCGGTCAATGCGCTGCTGAGATGATCGCTGCACAACGCTTTAACAAGGAAAAAGGGAATGAGATCCCTCACATTTATGGAGCTACCACTTCTGGAACAGAGTGGCGATTTCTTAAATTGGAAGGGGTGAGACTCCATATTGATAGAACTGTCTACCCAATTGCCCAATGCGATAAAATCCTCGGTATCCTCGCAAGCATGGTCAATCAAAAAGCATAGTCTTTCTGAGGTGGTTATACTCTCAGAAACCTGATATAGCGTCTACAAAGAATAAATAATTTGCAATTAATACGCAAATTATGTTATAATATAATCATCAATAGGATGTTCATATCAAAAACCCTTTTTAATCCAATCCAGAGAGGTTGAAAAAAGGATGCAAGATCACAATCAGAATCGGAGCCAAAATTTAGACTGTCTATCGGAAGTGTTTGGATGATGCCTTTCTCGTCACATCAGACGGGGGAGGCTTTTTTCTTATTAAGAGAACGCAAGTCATAAACCTGCACGGAATAAAAAAATGGAAATGCGTGAAAAAGCACAAGTGATGAACGCCGAAGAAATTCGCCGCGCATTACTCAGGATCGCTCATGAGATTTTAGAGCAGAACCATAAGCATATTGAAGATCTCGTATTCGTCGGAGTTAAAAGTCGTGGGGATTTCATCGCCCATCGCATTGCCGAGAACCTTGAACGCATCGAAAATATTGAAGTCGATGTCGGTGCCATTGATGTCACGCTCTATCGGGATGATATTAATCTCCGTGAGACGCAGATTCAGGTCAACAGTACCGAACTCCCGTTTGACATTACTGACAAATGGGTCATCTTGGTAGATGAGGTTCTCTATACAGGGCGTACGGTTCGTGCGGCAATGGACGCACTCATGGATTTCGGTAGACCGGCTGCTATCCAATTGGCGACCCTGATCGACAGAGGACATCGTGAATTACCAATTGCCGCCGATTACGTCGGCAAAAATGTACCCACCTCACGCAGAGAGTTTGTCCGGGTACAGCTTGCCGAAGAAGAACCGGGCATAGACGCAGCAATCATTTATGAAAGGTCGGGTGAATGAACGACGCGTGTATCATTAACGGACGTATTATCGATCCCGCTAATAACATTGATGGAGTTGGGAACCTCTCTATCACCGATGGCAAGATCACCAATATCAGTAAAGAAGTTACCAGTCACCGTAGGGGCGAGGTTTCCTCGTCCGCACGGGTTGGGAAAACTATTTCCTCTGGAAACTTCTTTTACGATGCGACGGGGCAGATTGTTGCGCCGGGATTAATCGATATGCATGTCCACCTCCGAGAGCCGGGGTTCGAGCATAAAGAGACGATAGCGACTGGCACGGCGGCGGCAGCGGCAGGCGGATTCACCACCGTTGCCTGTATGGCAAATACGTCGCCAGTGATAGATACGCCTGAAAAGATTGAGCAGATTTACGATATAGCGGATAAGACGGCGAAGACAAATGTATTCCCTTTCGGTAGTATCACCAAAGGTCTTGCGGGTGAAGAGCTGACCGATATGCGTGAGATGCGTTCTGCGGGCGCGGTCGGTTTCAGCGATGATGGTGTTACCGTCATGAACGCTGCTCTGATGCGCGATGCCCTTGCTTTGAGCGCAGAACTCGGTTTTCCGGTCATGGTACACTGCGAAGAGCATAACCTCAATGCCGGCGCTGTCATGAATCTCGGAGAGACCTCCCGAAAACTGGGGTTTATCGGTAGCCCGAACGCTGCAGAAGACATCATCGTTGCCCGCGATATTATGTTGGCAGAGATGACAGGCGGACACCTCCATGTACTCCACGTCAGCACTGCGGGTGCCGTTGAATTGATACGTCAAGGAAAAAAACGAGGCGTTCACGTGACCGCTGAGGCGTGTCCACACCACTGGATCCTCACCGATACAGAGGTAGAAAAACAGGGAACGAATGCCAAGATGCATCCACCGCTCCGTACACAGACCGATATTGATGCGGTCCTTGAAGGTTTGTGCGATGGAACGATTGACGCAATCGCGACCGATCACGCCCCACACGCCCTTTCAGAAAAGGCGCAAGGCATGGTTGATGCGCCCAACGGCATTATCGGTTTAGAGACGTGTTTGCCGCTTGTGTTGACATATCTTGTGCAACCGGGACACCTTACATTGGCAGAGGTGATTAAAAAGATGACTGTTATTCCAGCAAATATACTCGGTATTGATCGTGGGACGCTCTCTGTTGGTGCTGTTGGAGATGTGACTGTCATTGATATTGACTTAGTTCATCGGGTCGACGTAACAAAATCTCGTTCAAAAAGTCGCAATACCCCTTTCATCGGTTGGGAGCTTAAAGGCTGGCAGACGATTACACTTAGAAAAGGAGTTACCAGTTACCAGTTACCAGTTACCAGTTAACTCTCACTGCGAGGCACTCTTTTCTGGAAACTGGCCACTGGCCACTGGCCACTGATAAAAATGAAAGCGATTCTGGCATTAGCCGACGGAACAGTTTTTGAGGGTGAACAGTTTGGCGCGACCGGCGAAACCGTTGGTGAAGTCGTCTTCAATACCAGTATGACAGGCTATCAGGAAGTGTTGACGGATCCTTCCTACAAAGGACAGATCGTCACGATGACATACCCGTTGATAGGTAATTACGGCTGCAACGAAGCAGACGTTGAATCGATCGGTCCGCAAGTGGAAGGGTTTGTCGTTCGCGAATATAGCGCATACCATAGCAATTGGCGTTCAAAATGGAGTTTAGATACTTACCTCGCCGAGCATAATATCATCGGCATTCAAGGGATTGATACCCGCGCCCTTACCCGTCGTCTCCGGGTTCACGGCGTAATGAATGGATGCCTCTCTACAGAGGACCTGAATCCTGAAAGTCTTGTTGCGAAAGCCAAAGCGTGGCACGGTTTGGTTGGTTGGGATTTGGTGCAACGCGTGACATGCCCGAATCCATACGCGTGGCATACCAGTATCCAGTCCCCAGTCCCCAGTGGCCAGTTAAAAGAGGTTTTTGATGGAAGACGAAGAGACACCCAAGCAAAAACACCTCTTTCTGGCAACTGGCAACTGGCAACTGGCAACTGGTACAAAGTCATTGCCCTTGATTTCGGTATTAAATATAATATTTTGCGCCAACTCGCGGAACATGGCTGCGAGGTACAAGTTGTACCAGCGAAAACAGCTGCGGAGGAGATTCTTGCCGCGGAGCCAGATGGTGTTTTTCTGTCAAACGGTCCGGGCGATCCAATGCCAGTCGGCTATGCGATTAAGACGATCCAAGGTTTGATGGGCAAAAAACCGCTTTTCGGTATCTGTTTGGGGCACCAACTTCTGGGGCTTGCCCTCGGTGGAAAAACATTCAAACTGAAGTTTGGACATCGAGGGGCAAATCAACCTGTCAAGCATCTTGAAACTGACAAGGTTGAGATTACTTCACAAAATCATGGATTCTGTGTTGATATTGATTCACTGCCGAATAGCGTTGATATTACGCATATCAATCTAAATGATGACACACTTGAAGGGATACAGCATCGGGAGTATCCCGTTTTTTCTGTCCAATATCATCCAGAGGCATCCCCCGGTCCGCACGATGCCAGTTATCTCTTTTCGCGTTTTACAGAAATGATGAAGGAGTAACCAGTAACCAGTAACCAGTAACCAGTTAAGAGATGCTGTGTTAACCTAACGTCTCTTTAACTGGTAACTGGTAACTGGTAACTGGTAACTATTAAATGCCAAAGCGAACAGATATAGAAAAAATCTTAATTATAGGGTCCGGTGCGATTATCATCGGACAGGCGTGTGAGTTCGATTACTCCGGAACACAGGCGTGTAAGGCACTCAAAGAGGAGGGGTATGAGATTACCCTTGTTAACAGCAATCCCGCCACCATCATGACCGATCCGGATTTCGCTGATCAGACATACATTGAACCGATTACAGCGGATACGGTGGAACTTGTCATCGACAAGGAGCGTCCAGATGCGTTGTTACCCACACTCGGTGGACAAACCGCTTTGAATGTATCTGTTGAACTTGCGGAATCTGGTGTATTAGATAAGTACGGGATTGAGCTCATCGGTGCGAAATTGCCTGCCATCCAAAAGGCAGAGGACCGCGCGCTCTTCAAAGAAGCAATGACGGAAATCGGATTAGCGGTCCCACGGAGTGGCATCGCACACACTGTGCAAGAGGCACTCGCGCTTGTTGAACAGATCGGCTTTCCGGCAATTATCCGTCCAGCATTTACGCTCGGCGGCACAGGTGGTGGTATCGCTTACAACATTGAAGAATACGAAAAAATGGTCGCGACGGGTCTTGCTCTCAGCCCAATTAGTGAACTCCTTATTGAAGAATCTGTCATCGGATGGAAGGAGTTTGAACTTGAAGTGATGCGGGACGGTGCGGACAACGTCGTCATCATCTGTTCCATTGAAAATGTTGATGCTATGGGGGTCCATACCGGCGATAGCATTACCGTCGCGCCTATCCAAACATTGACGGATAAAGAATATCAGTTGATGCGAGATTCGGCGATTAAGATTATCCGCGAGATTGGCGTTGACACAGGGGGTTCCAACATTCAATTTGCTGTTGATCCGAAAACAGGTAAACAGGTCGTCATTGAAATGAACCCGCGTGTCTCCCGGAGTTCCGCGCTCGCTTCAAAAGCCACTGGTTTTCCAATCGCCAAAATCGCAGCGAAACTTGCCGTTGGTTATAATTTAGACGAAATTCCGAACGACATCACCGCTGAAACCCCCGCCTGTTTTGAACCGACAATTGATTATGTCGTCGTCAAAATCCCGCGTTGGGCGTTTGAAAAATTCCAAGGCACCGATGAAACACTCACGACGCAGATGAAATCTGTCGGTGAGGCGATGGCTATTGGTAGAACCTTTAAAGAGGCGTTACAGAAAGGGCTGAGGTCCCTGGAGACTGGATGGTTTGGGTTAGATAATCACCCACTTGAAGAACTGCCCTTGTCTGAACTCTCCAGCAAACTGAGCATTCCTAACGTTAAACGTATTTTTTATATTAAAGCCGCCCTTGCACGTGGCATGAGCATTGAGGAAATTCACACCTACACGCACATCGACCCGTTCTTCCTCTACAATTTGAAGGAAATTGTTGATTTTGAGAAGCAGTTATCAGTTTCCAGTTACGAGTTACCAGTTAAAGAGGGCTCTTTTCTGGAAACTGGAAACTGGAAACTGGCTACTGAAACTTTAAAAAAAGCAAAGCAATTTGGGTTTTCGGACCGACAGTTAGCGGACATCTACGATGTATCTGAAGAGGCTATCTGCGAGTGTCGAAAGGAACTCGGTATTGAGGCAACCTTCAAAACCGTCGATACTTGTGCTGCGGAGTTTGAAGCAGAAACACCGTACTATTATTCTACTTGTTCCAGTGAAGACGAGGTGCGTCCCTCTGATAAACCGAAAATCATGATTCTTGGTGGGGGACCCAACCGGATCGGACAAGGCATCGAATTTGACTACTGTTGTGTCCATGCGGCTCTTGCACTCAAAGATGATGGTTATGAAACCATCATGGTAAACAGCAACCCTGAAACTGTTAGTACGGATTACGACACCTCCGATCGGCTCTATTTTGAACCGTTAACGCGTGAAGACGTTCTGAATATCTATCATAAAGAAAAACCTATCGGGGTCATTGTTCAGTTTGGTGGGCAGACACCGCTGAATCTTGCTATTGCGCTCAGAGATGCTGGCGTGCCAATAATCGGTACCAGTCCTGAAGATATAGCACGTTCGGAAGACCGACAACTCTTTAAAGCGGTATTAGATGACATCGGATTGATGCAATCACCTAATGGAACAGCGACATCAAGCGAGGAAGCTGCGCCTATTGCTGCCACGCTCGGCTATCCTGTTATTGTCCGACCGTCGTACGTGTTGGGCGGACGTGCCATGCAGATTGTTTACGACGAAGAACTCTTGCACGAATACATGAACACCGCTGTCGAAGCATCACCTGAGCATCCTGTACTTATTGACAAATATCTTGAAGAGGCAATTGAAGTCGATGTTGATGCGATCTCTGATGGAGATTTGACCGTTATCGGTGGTATCATGGAACACATTGAAGAAGCCGGTATCCATTCGGGAGATAGCGACTGTGTTTTGCCACCTTATACACTCGTAGATGAGCAGATTGAACAACTCAAAAATTTTACATACGACTTGGCGAAAGCACTGCATGTCCGGGGTTTGATGAACGTCCAATATGCGATAAAGAATGATGAAATTTATGTGCTTGAAGTGAATCCACGCGCATCCCGAACCATTCCGTTTGTTAGTAAAGCGATTGGTGTACCGCTGGCAAAACTTGCTGCGCGCGTGATGGCGGGTAAGACCTTGGAGGAACTTGGATTTACACGCGAGATAGAACCCGCTTACTTCAGTGTCAAGGCACCGGTATTCCCCTTCAACCGCTTTCCGGGTTCAAACACACGCTTGGGACCTGAGATGAAATCAACTGGCGAGGTCATGGGAATTGATACTGATGTTTCCCGCGCCTTTGCAAAGGCACAGAAAGCGTGCGGTTATACTTTACCGCTGAGTGGCAAGGTTTTTATTAGTGTAAAAAATAAAGATAAGCGCGCAATCATCTTCATCGCTAAGAAACTTACAGATATGGGCTTTGAACTTATCGCTACACACGGAACTGCAAAGGTACTGCTCCGTAACGGAATGGAGTCAGAACTCGTCTTTAGCATCGGTAAGGGCAGACCAACTATTCACGATTATATCAAGAATCATGCGGTTGACTTGATTATCAATACCCCTACTGGCGACTTGCACCGACCGAATGAACTCTTAATTCGTGAAATGGCGATAGCACACGATATTCCAATTTTCTCAACGATACCCGGCGCAGCCGCAGCCGTTAACGCAATTGATGCGCTACAGCGTGGTGACATTACTGTCACACCACTCCAGGATTATTTTCAGATGCTTTAATAGTTATCAG
This sequence comes from Candidatus Poribacteria bacterium, assembly GCA_003635195.1. Lineage (GTDB taxonomy): Bacteria > Poribacteria > WGA-4E > WGA-4E > WGA-3G > WGA-3G. The sequence continues at coordinate 20,827 of PYIY01000119.1, forward strand.
TAACCAGTAACCAGTAACCAGTTAAGAAAGAAAGTTCACTGTTACGCTTGCGTCTTTAACTGGTTACTGGCCACTGGTTACTGGTAACTTGAAAAAAAGGATAAAAAAATGGCGAACGATTCTATACAGAGAAATACCCGATGGGTTCAGACCTTTGATCGCATTCTTGAGATGCTAAATCTTGACGCGGATCGCCCGGTAAGCATTCTACAAATTGAAGACGGTAGAGAGGTTGTCGTTGTGCAACCCAACGCCTTCACTATCTCACGCATCTATGCGACCGGTCGTCCCGATGGTATGCGCCCACACGGTGTGGATTCTTATTACGATTACTTCTTCGCAAAATTACGTACCTATGAAGAACAACACGGCACCCGGGAAGGGTTCGAGTTGGAGGCAGACGAATGGGAAATCCTCTTTGAAGAATCTTTCCATCGGTACACCCGCTATCTTCTATTTGCAGGTATTAAACGATGGCAAGATGTCCGACGTGATACGGCTACCAATATTGACGTGACGAATTTGGCACGCGAATGCGCGCCCTCCGAAATCGCTTGGCAAAGTTATCAGTATAAAGGTTATATGCTCATGATGCACAGCATCGCCAATGCAGAACTGAGTTTGCAAGAAAACGATAACGAGGCAGCCTTACGGCATATTGACGCTGGTATCCAACAGATTGGAGAGTTCTGTGGTGAATGTCTACGTGAGGAACATGGGGAAGCAGAAAATATAACACGTGAACGTTATCTCAACAACCTTATAGAATTCCGGTCTGATCTGGAGACACTCGATACTGAAGAAACTGCCGAGCCGGAAGGCGACGAGGAAGATATCTTGGCAGAACTGGAAAGATTGCTAAATGAGGAAGAGGCGTAGCATTAATTGTACTTAAAAGCTTCCGCATTGTTATACATCTTCATCGTGTGGTGCTTGTATAAGCACACCACCAAGGAACAGAAACGCTAGCCCGCGGATGAGTACGTGCAGTTCTATCCCATAGTGTAGGTATCCTCTATACTTTAGGAAAATACCTATTGGAAAGGCTATTATTGAGATAAAGAACAGATAGCCTGCAATTGGATTTCCCCACGCATGGAGTGCCGAACCATAAAAGAGTGCCAGCAACGCGCACAAGAACGCGCCGGTCATAAAGAGCGATTCGCCCCATTCCGACCAGAGGATATAAAAGGATTCGCCTATCTGAGTGGGGGCAGCCTCGCCCACCAATTTCGATAACTCATTTATCGGAGCTGTTTGTGAGCAGTGGGCTACTAATTCCATAACAAGCCATAGGACAGCGATACTCGCCCCCAAAGCACTTCGGGTATGTGCTTCCGAAGAGAGTAAACCATAACTCGCTAATAGCGTCGGCACGAGCAAAATAAGTGTGACAACCCCTATTCCATGAAAAATTCCGATTTTTCCAAACTGGTCCGCCGACGGAAATGAAACAATAGATGATAAACCAAATATAAACCAAATGCTTGACACTAACATAAGGAAGCCGCTTAAAATACCGGTGAGTCCGCCAAGTCTATATAGCGCGCTAAGCTGTTTATCCATTCATACCTCCAAAAGTGCTGATAAAATTTTTATAACGTGGATTAATAATGCTATAGTTTACCTAAATTATTAATTTTATACAATACTTTTTTCGATTAAAAGTTTTGATCAGAGGATTCGGATATTTTGGCAAAACTGTAGGGGTTGGGTGACCCAACCCCTACAATAAAATAAGAGAAGGTGCGCCGACTATGAACACACAGAAAACTGTACTGATTGTTGATGCCGATCGCGGCGAACGTGAACTTGTCAGTGAAACGCTTACAGGCAAAGGGCTTCGCCTCATTGTCACGGGCAACATGTATCAGGCATTTCATCAGATTGAGCACCTAAAGGTAGATATTCTTATCGCGCAATTAAAAGCAGAGCGGATTGATGGCTTAGCATTGTTAGAAGCGGCGATACAACACCATCCAGATGTCGGTGTCGTTTTTATTACGGAACCGAACATTTTAGAAACTGACATCGGTATCAAAGCGATGCTTGTCTATAAAGATACTTATTTCCTACCGAAACCTGTTAACCCTGTTCATTTAGCGGCACTTCTACAAAGAACGCTCGAAAATCAACGCCTTGCCTTTGAGAACAGACAACTTCAATCACAAATAGATGAAAAGGAGGGCTTGCGCCGACTCACAGGCAATTCACCGCAAATCATTAGAATTCGTGATATGATAACGCAGGTCGCACCGACGAAAGCCACTGTCATGATTTACGGCGCGCGCGGGACCGGAAAGGAACTCGTTGCCCGTGCGATTCATCACCGAAGTTTGCGACGCGGTTCTCTCATCGCTTTTAATTGTGCGACCCTAAACGAGAACCTTGCAGAATCTGAGCTCTTCGGACATGAACGCGGTGCTTTTAGTGGGGCATACTACCAACGGAAAGGCAGATTTGAACTCGCACACAGCGGCACTCTATTTCTTGACGAAATTTCACAGCTCAGCCTATCTAATCAAGCGCGCCTTTTACGTGTACTTGAAGAACGTGAATTTGAACGGGTGGGTGGCGACAAAACCATTCAAGTAGATGTCCGTGTCGTTTGTGCCACAAACCATGACTTGGAAGCTGCATCCCAAAGGCGAGAGTTCCTCCCCGATCTCTATGATCGCCTCAACGTGGTGCCTATTCATCTCCCAACCCTCCAGGAACGTATCGAGGATGTTCCTTTGCTCGTGAAGGATTTTCTTGACGAGTTTTGCCTACAAAATGGAAAACCTCTGATAACCATTGCACCAGAGGCAATTAGAACATTGATGAAATACGCATGGCCAGGGAACGTACGCGAATTGAAAAACTGCATTGAGGGGCTTGTTGTGATGTCCACGCAATCGACGATCCGACAAGTTGACTTACCTGAACGCATCCTCAAAGCGACTGGCATCGCATTCTCAAATCTACTTTCACTTCCTGATGTCCCGAAATTAGTTGACGCAATTGAGGACGAACAGCGTTTAAATGTACGCGTCGGTATGTCTCTCGACGAAATTAACCGGGAGGCACTGCGGGCGACGCTTGAATCTGTGGACAATAACAAAGCAAAAGCTGCTGAAATGCTCAAAGTGAGTCGACGCACAATCCAACGAAAAGCAAAGGAATACGGTTTGACCGATGAAGAAAAACTGTGATATTGTGCCTCAATGATCCTGAGACAACAGTTTCTGTTTATTGGCGTAAACGTGTTTGTAGTAATCTACGCGCTTGAGTTGCATCGCCGCAGCCTCATCAATAACAACAACCGTCTGTGGATGCATCTGTAGCACCGATGCAGGCACCTCTGCTGTAATCGGTCCCTCCACGGCGTTTGCAATCGCTTCGGCTTTTGATTCCCCGCTTGCCAGTAGCAGGCACTGTTTCGCTTCCATGATTGTCCCGACTCCCATTGTAATCGCCATCTTCGGGACAGCATCAACAGTGCCGCCGAAATGTGGCGCGTTGGCTTCAAGCGTACTTTGGGTCAGCGTCTTAATGCGGGTCCGAGAACCGAGGGAAGAGCTTGGTTCATTAAAACCGATATGTCCGTCTTTTCCGATACCGAGTACTTGGATGTCAATACCGCCAGCATTCACAATCGCTGCTTCGTACTTTTCACAAAATTCCTCATGCCCACTTGCCGTACTCTGTGGAATATGACAATTCTCTGCTGAAATGTTGACAGCATTAAAAAAATGGGTCTCCATAAAGGTATGGTAACTATACGGATGATTGGGCGGAATTCCGACGTACTCATCAAGATTAAATGTGATCACACCTGAGAAATCCAGTCCGTCTGTTTTATGCATTCGGACTAAGGCTTCGTAAAGCCCAATCGGCGTGCTGCCGGTAGCGAGACCTAAAACGAGGTTCGGCTTTTTTAGGAGCGTGTCTCGGATGATTTCAGCTGCAACCTCGGTCAGCTGCGTATAAGTCGGTTGGATAATCACTTCCATATATTTCGTCAATCCTGCTGATATTAGACGGTTCCAGCAATAATTCTACTCATATCATCGCTGATGCTATACACTCTGCCTTCCGGGTTGTCCCCATCAACGGGCAGTTCTGCTGTCATGTAGTCATCATATCCGATATCTTCAAATGCTTCCATGACGGCATTCCAATTGATTGTGCAGTCCTCAATTAGATAGGTGAACCGACTCTCGGTGGCGTTAAACCCTTTGACGTGCACTTTAGAAATACGACTCCCCAGAGAACGGATCCAGTGTTGTGGATATCCGTACAACACGATGTTGCCTACATCGAAATAGGCAGTCACCGTTTCACTCTCAAACTCATCGAGATAACGACAAAATTCTATCGGGCTGAGCAGAAATTTATTCCAAACGTTCTCAATCGCAATTGTGATGTCCTTTGCTTTTGCTTCAGGAATCAGTTTATGAATTTCTGTTTGTGAACGTTGATACGCGTCCTCATAACGCGTATTATCATTGACAACGGCAGGAACGAGCAACACGGCATCTGCGCCAACAGCCGTCGCGGTTGCCATTGAATCAAGCATCCCTGCTCGCGATTCAGCACGAACATCGGCAGCTGCATCGGAGAGTGGACATGCCCAGTGTTTGCTATTCATCACGCTAAAGACTTCTAACCCGTGTTGCGTGGCGATCTCTTTTGTCTGGTGTCGATCGTCATCATTTCCGAGCGTACCGATCTCAACGCCATCGAATCCTGCTGCTTTCGCAAGTTTAAACCGTGCTTCGGTCGAACCGCCGGGTAACGATCCGATACATATTCCCTTTTTCATTTTTTCTCCTTTTGAATCTTTGCGCGTAGTTTGCTGTATGCTCCTACATGCGGCGCTAACAAAATAGCTTGATTAACAGCGTCCAAAGCCTGCGCATACTGGGCATTACGATAGTAGGTGTACGCAAGTGTGTCATAGTGTTTGGCTATAGGTGCTAAAGCAACTGCCTGCTGTGCCAGATGGATCGCTTGTTGCATCTCTTTACCGAGTCCCGCATAGAGCCGTGCGAGGTTGTTGTGTGCCTCTGCAGATGTGTTATCAACAGTAATCGCACGTTTAAATGCCGCAATTGCTGGATCAAATTGGTGTTGATTGATATAGATAACACCCAATTTGATCTGGACTTGTGCGCTATCCGGCGCAATCTCTGCAGCTTTCTCATACACACGGACCGCCTTTTCAAGCGCACGTTGTTTGATGAATACCTCACCGAGGTGAAGGTACGCTGGTAGATAAGATGGGTGCACCTGTGTAGCGACTTTATAAATCTGTGCTGCTTCTGTTAAGTTGTCATAAGCCTCATGAAGTTCGCCGAGTTTGATGTATAGCACCGGCAGGTTTGAATTTTTGTAGATGCTTTCCCGGAACCGGTGCATCTGATCCTCGTAAGTCTTTAGACGTTGGAACTGCGTCATAGCCGCTGCGGCTTGTTCTTTGTCGCCAAGTTTCTGATACGTGAGGGCGCGCCGATAATGCGTCTGAGATGAATATCGGTTCCGCACGAGCGCAGCATCGTAATATTCCATAGCCTGCTGGAGGCGATTCTGCATCTCCGCTACCCTACCCAATCCGTAGTAAGGTTCAGTATGGTTTGGGTTCAGTCGGATACCTTCTCGGTAAGCCTTTTCAGCGGCGTTGAACCTACGTTGGAGGATGTATGCATCGCCAAGATGGATATATGCTTCTGCTGTTTCTTTTAAGAGTGCGAGTGCTTGTTTCAGGTGGTTTTCAGCGAGTGCTAATTCACCTTGTGTTTTATAGACGATCCCTAAATGAAGGTGTGCGTTTCCGTGTACTTCTGGTGGGGCTTTAAGTGCCAATGCTTCCTGATACGCTGATGCAGCTTGACTCAGATCATTGAGTTCCTGATGGGTAATACCAATATAGTATTGGGCGAGGCTGCTAATGTCCGCCGCGGTAGCAAATTCTTTTTGGATGGCTTGAAATTCGGTGAGTGCCAGATCATACCGCTCCGCATCAAGATAACGGACACCGCGTTCAAAGCGGGTGTTAACTTCCTGTTCGGCATTGCCCCATCCCACTGATGGAGATAGAACAAACAGGACAAAAGAGAGGGTGATATTGTTCACTATGGGGAATAGATAGCGTTGACGCGTAGACATGCCTTGATGAGAATGTGAATAGGGACAGCGTGAGAGCCGTCCCTATCCTTCAAGGTGTGGAATTAATCACGACGTGTTTTCACTTGTCCCCACGTTGTGGCGAGTTTGTCCGCCGGTTCAACAGGGAGGAGTTTGCCGTCCATAATATCTTCAACCTCGCCGGCATCAACTGCCCTATCGTAGACATAGAGATCGTCAATATAGAACTTCGCGGAGTTATAACCCGTTTTACCGATATACATTTTCTCTGCGCCTTGTACATGCGCTTTCGGGACACCCGGTTCCGCGACTTTTTTGCCATTGACATAGAACGCTAACTTGGCATCTTCTTTAACCCCTGCAATATGATACCATTCGCCGATTTCAAACGTGTCGTCTTCTCCATCGGGGCCTGCACAGTGTGTGCCTTGGTTACCAGGGTTAAACCGATAGTGGATGTGCAGCGGCACACGGTTACATGTCCATATCCCGGGTGAACGGTCTGAGCCGGGTGCCTTTTTCGCGATGATTTGATCCCAACCCCCGGAGTTCGCCTTCGTGAAGTTGAGCCAGAAGAGATAGGAGTTGTCCTCATAATTTTCTAATTCTTTGAAGGAATCAACTTGGACACTGTCTCCGCCCTCATCGAATAACATCGCGCCCTTGCCGTGGACGACCTCATCGGTGACAATCTTCGCGCCATCAACTATGTCACCATCATTTCCGCCGCCGGTTTCATCTACTACCTTTCCGCCTTTTTCTGAATCGAAACTGAAGTAAAGGATTAAACCGTCGTCTTGGACTTTGGCATCTGTGGTGAATGCGCTGCCTGCCATTAGTAATGCGACAGCGAGTACATACATAACTAAACGCATGAGTAAACCTCCTCATGTCTAAAGCAAATTAATGTGCTATGCGAACGCCGTGTATTAGGGCAGCTTTCAACCGACCTATCAATAAAAGAAAGGGTTCGCGTTTTAACTCACAAGGATATTGTAAAACAAACGCTGAAATATGTCAAGAAAAATCCGCATCTGGAACTTTCTGATTCCGTCATGAAAGGATAGGTAGAGCTGATTTCGGAGGTACTTATTCACGCTTGGCGAGAAAAATAAAACTTTGACAGGCAGGTAGGCAGGGAGAAAAAATGAATGTGGGACGGTTCTCGGACCGTCCCAACATTTCGGTGTACGCAATCAATCCTAACGTGTTTTCAACTGTCCCCACGTCGTGGCGAGTTTGTCTTTCGGTTCAACAGGAGTGAGTTTCCCTTCCATAATATTGGTGACCTCAGCAGCACTGACGGCTCTATCATAGACATAGAGATCATCCATGTAGAACTTCGCGGAGTTATAACCCGTTCTACCGATATACAGTTTCTCAGTCCCTTGTGCATGACTTGCCGGAACAGTTTGTTCATCGACCACTTCGCCATCAATGTAAAACTTGAATTGGTTACCTTCTTTGACACCGGCGATATGGTGCCAGTCCCCGATTCCAAATTCGTCACCTTCGCCCTCAGGGCCGACGCAATGGCTTCCGGCGTTCCCGGGATTGAACCGGTAGTGGATATGCAAGCTTACGCGGTTGCAAGTCCAGATACCCGGTGAACGGTCTGAACCGGGGGCTTTCTTCGCGATGATTTGATCCCAACCGCCGGAATTCGCCACGATGAAATTGAGCCAGAAAAGATAGGAATTGTCCGTGTACGTTTCTAACTCGTTGAAGGACTCAACCGTCACACTGTCCCCGTTAGCGTCGCATAACAGGGACCCTTTACCGTGGACCACTTCATCAGTCGCAATTTCGGCACCCTCAATTAAGCCATCATTGAGACCACCAGTTTCGTCTACAACGAATCCGTCTTCTTCTGCATCGAAACTGAAGTAAAGGATTAAACCCTCGTCTTGAACTACGGCGTGTGTAGTAACCGCACTGCCTGCAATCAACAGCGCAACAGCGAATAGATACATGATTAAACGCATGAGCAAACCTCTTTATGTTTTAAACAAATTAAATTCTATGCGAGCCGATTGTATAAAGGGGCTTTCAATCGACCCCTTTAATGGAAAGGCCCGCGTTTTTACTTAAAAAAATATTATAAAAGAAACGCTGAAATATGTCAAGAAAAATTTGCATCTATAACTTTCTCATCTAATATCCTTAGAACTTACGCAATAATTTATAGGGCATCTCAGCATTAATCCTACATATTTGTAGCATGATGCCCGTCGCATTTGGGGTTTTTGCTGGGTGTCTTTGCTTGGGTGTTTCTTTTGAAGTTAACAGTATCCAGTGTCCAGTAACCAGTTAAAGAGTGCCTTGCAGTGAGGGTTAAGGTAAACACCGCAAGATCTTAACTGGCAACTGGTAACTGGCAACTGACAACTATTCTGCGGATTTCTTCAAGTACGCCGCAAAGTTGTTAGAGGCGGTTCTTAATAGATGCCCATGTCGTTGACAGTTTATCTGCGGGTTCAACAGCGAGCCCTCGCTCTTTCGCCGCATTGAAGTCCGCATCGGTGGGTTCAAAGGGTTTTGTTGAGATCATGAAAACATCAAACAACGGTTCTACATCAGCCCTGGCTTCACGCGGCACAATACGAACGGTATTTTTCCCTTTTTTTAAATCTGTAGGGGACTGTGAATGCGGTACGTCTCTGTTACCAATCCATTGCCACGCAAGACCTGGGGTGCCAAATATGAGTCCTTCTCCCTCATGATTTAGACTATTAAGAACGATGAACCAAGACTGTCCACCGCCACGGAAATCTGCAATGCGTCCCCACATATAAGCATCTCCTTCCACAGGACTCTCAAACTCAAAATCTGCGAAACCCCCTAAATCCGTAGCAATTAGTATTTCTTTGGATAACCACGGTTTCGTCGCTTTTTCAGCCAATTTCACTTCAGTTTGGCTGGTGCCGATGCCCTGCATTTCTACAAAATCCGTTGCCGAGATCCAGATTTGCCAACCGCCGTTAAGTTCCGATTCACGCCATTCCTTCACAGCAACCCCTGTCAGAACGAGCTGCATCATGAAAAATGAACTCATTACAAATATGAAAAGTTTAATGGATATGTACTGGCACTTCATTGTTGCCTCCCTGTTCTATGTAGTCATGTGCGTTGTTCTGTTTTACGGTTCAACGTTTTGCCCTACAATAACCCAAGTTGCTACCTAAGTTAGTTTAGCATAAAGAGCATGTGGACTGCTAATAATATACTACATTGAAAAGAAAATGTCATACTTTTTAAACCCAGAAGAATCCTATGCAATTCTTGAGTTGACGCTCAAACATATATATGATAAATTAGAGACAGGTGGATTCTGTATAAATTTTGAAGTCCCTGATAAGGGATTTAGAGGGTTAAATAAATGAAATTTGGTTTTGCAAGAGGTTATGCTGGAAATGACGCGTACCAATAACCGACCTATCTATGTTGTTGCTATTTGTGGCAGCCTGCGGGAGGGGAGTTCAACGCATGCGGCACTCCAAATTGCACTCTCTGGTGCGAAAGACGCGGGTGCCGAAGTCGAATTGCTCCAACTCAGTGAGTATGACCTCGTTTTTCAAGGGTCTGTCGCTAACGAAGATGACTATCCCGCTGGTGTGTTCAGACTCCGAGAAAAGGTGAAACGTGCCCACGGCATACTTCTCGGTTCGCCTGAGTACCACGGCAGTTTCAGCGGTGTCCTTAAAAGTGCGCTTGACCTCATGGGCTTTGATGAGTTTGAGAATAAGGTTGTCGGACTTATCGGTGTCTCCGGTGGACGGATGGGCGCAGCAAATGCGCTTTCTATGTTGCGCACGGTTGGCACAGCTCTCCACGCGTGGGTTGTCCCGAAAGACGCATCTATCCCGAACTCATCTAAGGCGTTTGATGCTGGCGGTAATTTGCACGATCCTGAGTTAGCTGCACGCGTCAAAGCCGTAGGTAAACAGGTCACCGAATTCGCGGCACTTCGGAATTCAGCATAAATCCAAAACGATAACGAATTGAAGCAGGTTCAATGGACGCAATACACAACTGGAACGCATGGATTGGTACAGATGAAGCGGGAAAAGGTGATTATTTCGGTCCACTCGTTGCCGCAGCGGTTTACGTGGATGCGGAATGCCGCGAAGTTTTCTCAGATTTAGGCATTACTGATGGCAAAAGATTATCAAATCGTCGTATCCAAAATCTTGCGGAATCGATGCGCTGTCACTATGCACAACATATCGTTGTTGTGGAAAAGATGCCTGCTGAATATAATTCCCTTTACGCCACGCTCCGCAGACGTGGGCAAAACCTAAACCATCTGCTTGCGTCGCTTCATGCTGAAGCGATTTGGACATTAGCGAACAGCGTCGGCGCGAAACACGCACTTGTTGACCAGTTTGCCAAAGATGATCTTATTACGCGGCAGCTCGGCCACGCGCCTTTACAGCGTGGCGTTGCTTCTACTTCCTATGGGATAGAGATAAAACAGGTTCCGAAGGCAGAGCGAGATATCGCAGTCGCTGCAGCCTCCATCATCGCCCGCGATGCTTTTCTGACCCGGATGGATACGCTGTCGGAAAAATATGAGATTTGTTTACCGCGAGGCGCGTATCAGGTTGTTGAAGCTGGCAGAGAATTTGTTAAGCTGCACGGAAGCGACGCATTACAGAATGTTGCGAAACTCCATTTTAATTTAACCGATGCTGTCCGTGCTTTGTGAGCAATGTATCTCCCCGCCAACGTTCATACAGTTGCGTCCGGTTTTACGTTAATTCTGTAAAATTCTTTGTAGCACGAGAGAAACTATGGAAGAATTGTTTAGTATCCACTACGCCGAAGTTGGGCTCAAAGGGAAGAATAGGGCATTTTTTGAAAAACGGCTTGCGCACAACATCAAACTATCCCTGCAAGGTACCGGGTATGCTGAAGTAGAACGGCTTCACGATAGAATCCTTGTGCATCTTGGGCAACATGCCGACATCGCCGAAATTAAGGAACGACTGCGACAAGTTATGGGCATCGCTCATTTTGAACTTTCATGCCGTACTGAAAACAACATCGCAGCTATTAAAGAAGCGGCATTGCGGCACATCCGAGATGTTTCTTGCGAATCTCTTAAGGTTGAGACAAGGCGGGCGGATAAAACCTTTCCATTAACCTCTCCGGAGGTTAGTGCCGAGGTGGGTGGGTATCTCGTCAAGGAAACAGGCGCACGGGCTGATATGCATAACCCCGACCTCACCTGTTGGGTTAAGATAACACACAACGCTGCGTATATTTCTACAGAGAAGATTCAAGGCATCGGTGGTTTGCCAGTCGGTGTGAGTGGTAAGGTACTCGTTATGTTGTCCGGTGGGATTGATTCCCCTGTCGCTGCGTGGCAAATGATTAAACGCGGAGCGAAAGCCGTTTTTATTCACTTTTATAGTTACCCTTATACAGATAAGGCTTCTTTGGAGAAGGTCATCGAAATTGCGCAGATCTTAGCGGTCTCCAACTATCGTAGCACCATCTATCTCGTTCCGTTTGCGGATCTCCAGCAGACGATTGTCGCTGCAACGCCCGCGCCGTTTCGGGTTTTGTTGTATCGGCGGATGATGACACGCATCGCTGAGCGGGTTGCGACTATGGTTGATGCGGAGGCACTCGTTACGGGGGAAAGTCTCGCACAGGTGGCTTCGCAGACGTTGACAAACCTCCGAACGATTGAAGCGATTGCCGAAATCCCGATCCTACGTCCACTGATCGGCGAGGACAAGGCTGAAATTATTGCAAAAGCACAACGGATAGGGACCTTTGATGTCTCCACACGTCCACATCAAGACTGCTGCTCACTTTTTGTGCCGAAACACCCTGCCACGCGTGCTTCACTTTACGACTTAGAGAAGGCAGAATCAGGACTGGATATAGACACATTGGTTGAAGATGCCCTGAATAACCTTGAAAAACGGGTGGTAGAATAGTTATCAGTTATCGGTTTGCTTTCAGTTTTCAGTTACGAGAGTTCTTGTGGTGCTAACAGATACTTTCACAACCGACACCGAATTACACAAATGGCTTCTGAAAAAATACTGCTGATCCGACTCAGTTCCCTTGGCGACATTGTGCTCACAACACCCGCGATCCGAGCGGTTCGTGCGCATTTCCCTGATGCATACATTGCGATGCTTGTCGCAAAACAATCCGCAGAGATCCTCCGTGAAAATCCACATCTTGATGAAATAATTACGTTTGATCGGCTCGCTAAAGACAAGGATACAGGCGAAATGTGGCGGATTATCCGTCTCCTACGTGAACGGAAATTCACGCTGACTATTGATCTCCAGCGGAAGTTTCGGACTGAGATGCTCATGTATTTCAGCGGGGCCGCTGAACGTATTGGTAAAGGTAGACTCTGTACCGTCCGCGTCCATGAGCAGGGTAACAAACACGCCACAGCACACTATTTCGATCTGTTACATGCAGCCGGGATTCCAGCAGAAGATCAGAGATTGGAACTCTTTCTCTCCGAACCCGAGCGGTTAGATGCGGCGCAGCGGTTTGACACTGCAGGCGTTAAGGATGGACAATTAAAGGTGGGATTTTTTCCAGGGGCAGGATGGAAGTTGCGCGAATGGATGCCTGAACGTTTCGCTGCCATTGGGGATAGGCTGGTAGAGCATTTCAACGCCAATGTTTTGATTTTTGGTGGGCAAAAGGAAACGGAACTCGTGCAGACTGTTGCGAATCTCATGAACGCACACGCTATTGCATTTGCGGGTAACCTTGAGATCCGGCAGTTAGCTGCCTGCCTTGAGAAGTGTGATCTGTTTCTCACCAACGATACCGGTCCAATGCATATCGCCGCTGCAGTCGGAATCCCTACGGTGTCTCTGTTCGGTCCCGGCAATCACATCCGATTTCAACCGCTTGGAACATTGCATCAAACCATCCGCCACGCCGTGCCGTGTAGTCCTTGTAAGCAGTTCACGGATAAGTGCAAGGATAATATCTGCATGAAAGGGATTGGTGTGGATGAAGTATGGGAATCCGTCTCTCGTACCCTTACGAAAGTCTCCTGATTGGAGCCGTGCTAAGATGTTATCCGCATGCCGCTTCAAAGACGCGTAGATGGTTTTCGCCGAGTACCTTTCTTATATCATCATCAGAATAACCGCGTTCGCTCAGTCCTTCTGCGATTTTGATGAATTCGCTGGCATCCTTGAGTAAATCGCCACCGCCATCAAAGTCTGAACCGATACCGACATGGTCAGTGCCAGCGATATCAATGGCGTAGGCGATATGGTTAAGCAATTGCGCCAGGGGCGGCATTTTTTTCCATCCATCTATCGTAATAAACCCCGGAACAAAGGTGATCCCCACAACACCACCATTCGCTGCTAAGGCTTTCAGCTGTTCGTTGCTCAGGTTCCGTGGGTGCCGGCACAAAGTCTTACAATTGCTATGCGAGGCAATGACCGGATGCTCCGAGATTTCGAGAACATCCCAAAATCCGCGTTCACTGATATGCGAAACATCCACGAGCATCCCTAAACGGTTCATCTCTTTAACCAATGCCATCCCAAACTGGGTTAAGCCGCCGCCCATATCCTCTTCATCATTTCCTGTTGATGCCCATGTATTTAGATTATGCGTTAAGCCAATAGAGCGGACACCGAGCAAGTAAAGCGAGCGGAGTATATTCAGACTCCGTTCAACTGCCTCACTGTTTTCGATGACAAGCACTGCAGCGAGTTTACCCGCTGCCTTCGCCCTGCGAATGTCACTCGCTTTCCGAACGATGCAGATGTCATCAGCGTTTGCTGCCACTTCTTCGTTGAACCATCCGAACGCATCTAACGCGTAAGCGAGATGATTTTTCCAAGCGCGCGTCACATCAACGGCGAAGAAAGCAGCATCGATGCCACCTTGCCGCATTTTTGGGATATTGAGTTGGATACCGATAGCATCCTCTTCGGGGGGCACAGCACCGCGGAGGTAAGCGATCGTGCCAATCGGCTCCATAGGGTTTCGGGCATTTTCGTCAGCAAGGCTCACGTTACCGCGACGAATATGCGCTACAATAGCATCATTGTGCGAGTCAATCACGAGCGCCTGTTCGTGCAATTCCGCGATCCGCTTGTCCAGTTGGGGTTGTCTATTTTTCTTTTCCATAGTCCTTAGGCTAATCCATTACTGTTTGTATGGTTCGTTCGGCTATATCCGGTGTAATCCGTAGCGTTGTCGCGACGGTGTACGGTAGCTTATGTTGCGCGACGTAGTCGGACAAATTGATAAGCGTATCCGCGATCGCCTCAGGGGCAACAGCTGACGGACGATAGTTAATCTGCAAACACTCCAATGCGTGCCGATACTGCATCCACGGTTGCGATTGCAATGCAGCCATCAGTAAAATACCGAGCCCTACCAATTCGCCGTGTAAAAGATCTCCACTGCCTGCAGATGTTAAATGCTTCTCAAGCGCGTAAGTAAAATAGTGTTCGCTTCCCTCTTCAACGCGACTGTGTCCGCAGAGATTGCAAAGCTGCACCTCCATACAGAGCAGGTCAAGTAGAAGTTTCAATCCCTCAGGGGTGCCGTTGCCGATTTCCCGAGCGTTTTCCAAAAGCGTTTGGAGCAGGGTCTCTCCTATAGCGACTGCCTGCGGTGTAATCTTTTGATCAGATGGATTCTCACCCATCTTCTCCGCTTCCTGCCAATCCCAGAGTGCTGTTGCAATTGAGAGCACGTCCGCTGCGCCACTCGCTCGCATTGCAGCGGGGGCGTTGCAGAGCATGTCCATATCTACGATAACAGTATCGGGTGTTTTCGTAGGGAGGTATTGAACACATCCGTTTTCTCTAACACCTGTTGCATCGGTGAGGAACGCATCTGTTGACAAAATCGTCGGGATCGCGATGAGGGGCAATTCATTTGCCGAGGCGACGTACTTAGCAGTGTCAATTGCCAGCCCTCCACCGATGCCGTAAACCACTTCACCTTCGCATCTGTCGGCAAATGCAGCCATAGTTGTGGCTGTGTTTCCGTCAATGTAGAGAATTTGATGCGGGTTTATATCAATGCCCTCGACTGCCTTCCAAGCAGGCTCTGTCGTCAAAACGACTGTCTCGCGCCGTTCTTTAATATCAGCAAACGCGCGTGTCACAATACTCGGCAATCGTCCAATATCGTTTTCAGGGGTTTCATCTAATAACATCAGAGTCCTCTTGCCTCACTTCACTGACGATGGTAACTCCAGCAGATAAATTTGTCGGGAGCCCTCATGAACTGAATCGAAGGTAATTGTTTGTCCATCTGGTGCCCAACGCGGATGTAAATCACATCGGATGTCTCCAGTAAACTGCTCTTCATGATGAAATTCACCCAAGACAACCTTCCGATCTTCAGCGATATTGTAAACCATCAGTTGCGCTAACCGTTCGGGCCCTCGTGGATACGTATCACACAGCAGCCACTGTCGATCCGGCGAAAATGAGGCGTGTCCATCGTGTGGTAGCACACTGCGTCCGATAGACGTGAAGTCATGTGCCCCATCTGTAAATTCAACAAACCCCATTTCGTCAACAATATCTGAAGATACAAGAATCCGCGTCGGTGTCCGCCAATCGAAATGTGACACGCGATACCCGAACGGAATTTGCATTTCCAGATCAGAACCGTCAGGGTTCACCGTCCAGAGTGAGGTGTAGAACCCTGTTTTCTCGCGTACTCGGCAAAAAAATAGGAGACGCGTGCCGTCTGTATTAAATAAAACATGGTTGAACCAAGCCCGTTTCTCTACCATCCGTGCGTCACCACTGGCTCGGATAACATCGGCGATAGAGAGTACAAGCTGAGAACTTCCATCTTGGAGGTTAAGTTGATATAAACCGTCTGCCTCCGGTTGTGCCTCAATGTCGCTTGATTTGCTATGGGTCGCGTAGCCGACAACAGCTCGACAGTGTGCCATCCGTCCGTAGTTCAACCCAATTGCAAGCGGCGCGGTAGGAGACACGGCGGCAATCGCACCATTTATCGTGCGCACATCACCCGTAGTTGGATTTAAGGCGCGTGATACCAGCATGTCGCCCTCCCAATCGTTAAACGTGAATTCTGCGGCACTGGTAGCGTCTATCCAATGCAGCATGCTACCCTGTTGAAGGTTAAAAGCGGTGGTCTTCGCATACGAAATAAATTGACGTGTGTCCCGATCAACCAGTCCGACTGTTGCCACGTCTTCAGGCAGAGGGGGGTGTGTATGAAAATCCGCCTCTAATGCAAGATGATACCGCGTTGTGTGATCCCACGGATTAATGCCGTAGTACCCGAAAAAATGGTGCTTTGGAGGTGTAGATAGCTTTTTGATATTCATGTTGCTTCTTATATTGCGTGGATGCCTACAGCACCACTCCCAAAGGCATATTGAGACTTTACGTCAACAGTCCGCAATTAATTCTACTTTAGTGCCACATATTTTTTTTCGGACGAATTTTGAAACCGAAATCCAACTTATATCGTTTTACCCTTATAGTCTACATTCCAAAAAAGCTAAGTGGTCACTCTGAATGAATTCGGCACCTTCCTGAATATAGCGCGCAATAAGCCTTTTGTATTCTTAACCACAAGCGATCCGGACACCAAAAGAAAATGCAATTTGCAGTCAGAACGGATACAGGTAAACTTCGCGATAGGAACGAAGACTTATACTATTTTGATACGCAGCTTCAACTGTTTGCTATCGCCGATGGTATGAGTGGACACGAACGCGGCGACATCGCGAGTCGCATTGCTCTTGAAGTGATTCAGGAGTGGGCGGAAACCCAAGCATCCCCACAGAGCGACTTAGGCCCCATGAAGCGACTCGGTGTTCTCAGCGAACTTGCGGAGGAGGCGAATCAACGTATCTACACTTCCGCCGAGAGTCAAGGTAAAGGTCGCGGCATGGGCACAACCCTCATTGCGGGTTTTGTTACTTTTAGTTACCTCGCGTATGTGCATGTCGGTGATAGTAGACTCTATGTCCTCCGCGATGAAACACTCACACAGATAACGACAGACGACTCCATCGTTCAAAAAATGGTCGAAAAAGGTGAAATAACACCGGAAGAGGGACGCGTCCATGAAAAACGGCACCTCATTACACAGGCTATCGGCTTGAGGCCAGAGGTTACCGTCAATGCGGATGCCTACCCACTTGTCCCCGGTGATATTGTCCTTGCTTGTACCGATGGTCTACATGACCTGATTATCAACGACGACGAGATCGCCGAGATTATCTTGTCTGCTTCTGGTATTGAAGAGGCATCTGAGAATCTCATTAGCAAGGCACTTGATTATGGCGGCACCGATAACGTTACGGTCCTTCTCATAGCCGTTGACTAACCGCCCCTATCCCACATCTATTTTCAGGTTCGTCAATTTTCCAAAAACGAAATCATAATTCCGACGTACTTTCCCCGTGTTCTCCGAAAACCAACACGCCGTCTGGATCTGTCTCTTCTTCTTGTGCTTCCACGTGGACAGGCATTGTTAACTCCGGCAGTTCAATTCGGCCGGCTTCAGCCCACAAACGTTCGAGGTTATAATACGCCCGTCTTTCTGCCAGAAAGACATGGATAACGAAATCAACGTAGTCTAACAGAATCCAATCCGCTTTACGTGCGCCTTCCTGATGCCAAGGTTTCTGTGACCAGTTGCTTTCAAGTTCTTCAAGAACGGCTTGCGAAATCCCTTCTACTTGGATGTCCGAGACACCGCTGAAGATCGCGAAGAAGTCCGTGAAACCGTCAAGTTCACGTAAATCAAGAATGATACCGTCTTGTGCGCGGCGGCTCATCGCTGCCGACGCGGCGGCTTTTACCATATCTAATGTGTTTTTTACGTTTTCCATTGTAAAATTCCTTTAATTTTTAGCACTTTCTAACGTACTGTTGTAGGTATGAAGCGTATTTGGATGAATCATTACACCTTTATCCAAGAGGTGTTCAATTTTCGAGCGAGCGACATGATGAACGGCACGCCGTAAGTCTGTGTATGCCAATTCCCGTACGACATGAACAGCCTTATGCGTCCGTGTCAGCTCCGCGAAGTCTGCTACGTATAATACCTGTGATATAATTCCCATTGATGGATTTCCGGTGGTGTGGTTGCGAATGGCTTCGAGCACCTCAAGTTCTGTTATAGCAAACTTCTCAACTGCCAATCTTACACCTATCAGTGGATGCAGGAGCGAAGGGTTTACCTCTTCAATCGGATCAAGGCGAATTTCATAGCAGCGTACTGCGTCATATAATTCTTCAGCGTTCATCCATTTCGCGCTGTCATGTAAAAGCGCAGCCAAACTTGCCTGCCAAACATCCGCTTTATGAACACATGCGAGATCAACTGCCATCTCTTGTACAGCGAGAACATGCTGAAGCCGTTTCGCACTCAATTTATCTGAGAGATACTGTTGAATTTCAATCGACTTCGGGTGTGCTCTGAGTTCTGCAAGTGTGGTTTCTATCTGATCGTATACGTAGTCCAATTACTCACTCTCGTTGTCAATGCGAATCCCTAATTCGGCTAATTCAGCAAGAAGTTCCCGTTCAGTCTCAGACAAAATCGTGTCCGGCAACGGGGTACTAATTGCGTATTCCTCATTCATCCATTTTGCCAGATCCGCTGCCTTACACCGGGCACTACAGAATGGGAAGTTTTTGGGTAAAGGTGTCCCGACTTCCCACACAAAATCATAAACTGTTCCGCACATACTGCATGTGTGTTCCACGTTTTTAATGTCCTTATTTTCTGGTTGCGATGTTTTAATTTTAAACGGATATCTCCGGCTATTGATACAACCGATACCGATGAATATAAGTTTCGACTGTTTCTGGTACGAGATACCGAATTGAAAGTCCTTTCCGAATCCGTTCACGAATGGCTGTCGCAGATATATCCACACCGGTTATTGGAAAGGTCGTAACCCGTTTGCGCACCGTCAACGGCACCCGGTTCAGATCGTAATTCGGACGTGTCGTTGCGATCATAATGCATCGTGCCAAAACCTCGTCAAAATCTCGCCAGACTTTATACTCAATGAGCGAGTCCGCACCGATGATCCATGCAAGTTCGGTTCTCTCCCCGTAAAGTTTTTGCAGAGCTTTCAGCGTTTCGACCGTATATGAAGGCCCGGCGCGCTCCAATTCTATCCGTGACACTTCAAAGTGCGGATTCTCTGCAATCGCTAAAAGTACCATCTGATATCGATGTTCCGGTTCGATGATATCGGCATCTGCCACCTTATGCGGGGGTCTTGCGGAAGGAATAAACAGGATCTTGTCATAGTCTAATCCTACCCGGACCTGTTCAGCACTCAGCAAATGCGCGTAGTGAATCGGGTTGAATGTTCCGCCCATCACAGCGATTCTTTGGGTTATCTTCAGCATCAGAATGTCCAGCAGATGTGAACTTAATCAGGATTTACGCAAATTGAGCGAATATCAGGTATTTAGACACAAAAAGCGGTAATTTTCGCCCTTTAAACCCCCTAAATCCCCTATAGGAAACACCCCAGCAAAAACACCCCCCTTTATCCCGCCTTATCAGGGGGGTAGAGGGACTTTAAGAGCGAATGCGTAAGTCCTATTAATGAGTCAATCTCGCAATTTTCCATGCTCCTTAAAGTATACGGATTTCCACGCGAAAAGTCAACGGGAAAATCGGAACACGCTAACCGCTATGCACGCGAGCCTTGTAATCATCATAAGCCCGCTCAATCTGTTTTGCGGATTCCTCGGGACCGAGGAAATGTGCCCCGGTCAACACAACAGGCGGCTGCCCGCGTTCTGTTAGCAGCTCAGCGACTCGGCACTTAATCGCATTGACAATTGATAGCGTACCGATGCTCGACGTAGGTCCCACCGGATACGCCAAATTCGGGATGTCTACAACAGCATCACCCGGCGGATTACAGTTGTCTATCGTCAGGTCGGCGATCTCAAAAAGCCGTTTACCAGAGGTGTGCTTTGAGGTAGATGAACGACTGTGGGCGATGGAACCCACAGCAATGACAGGCAGGTTTCGCTCTTTCGCTCCGAGTGCTATTTCAATCGGCAGGATATTCGTGCCAGAATTAGAAAACACCATCATGGTGTCGTGGGGCCCGAAAGTGAAGTTGCGTAAGATCACTTCCGCATAGCCTGAGATGTTTTCCAAAAAAAGTGCCTGCCGTTGACCGTTACAACCGACGACTTGGTTGTGATACGTAACCGCTAATTCCACAATCGGAAAGAAACCCGGAAAGCTTCCATAGCGGGGGAACATCTCCTCGACTGCCATGCGGGAGTGTCCCGATCCAAATAGATAGACGAGACCGCCTTCCGCTATTGTTTCAGCGCATATTTGGGAGGCTTGTGCAATCGCGTCGGTCTGCGTCGCTTCAATCTGTTTCAAAATGTCTTGTGCAGTATGTAGGTAACTTAGATGGGAAGTACTCATAATGTTGTTATTTGCTGAACCTCAATCACTTAATTTATGGATTCTTAATGTGGCTGTCTATTCTACATTAATTCTCAGGTGTTTGCAACGTTTTTCTGAACACTTAAAAGACAGTAGGAATCATGTTAGTGGTTGGACGAGATCAGGAGATTTATTCAGTCCGGAGAGGATCGTGCCTATAGGCAAAAAGGTGAGGTTTCCCAACCTCATGTGCAGCAAGACGGTAAAAAGATGAGGTTGGGAATCGCTCAATTCTTGAAAGTTGTTTAACGGATTTGATACCGCTTAACAGCATCCATATCGAGACTAACCCCCAATCCGGGCGCGTCTGACAGATGGATTGCACCGTTAGAGAGATCCATGCTGCCGCCGGAGAGGTCGTCAACGCGGATGTGTGGGAGCTCGTCAATCGGCATTGTGCAGTTCGGCAGTGTACACGCCATGTGTGCGGCAAAAGTCGAAGCGACACACGAACCGAACGCGAAGATTTGTACCCAAATCGGCAAGTCGGCAGCTTCGGCAACGGCGGCACTTTTGCGGATACCGGCGACGTTGCCACCCATGTTGACGGCATCTACTGCGTCGGCGCGAATGTTTTCCAAAATCCCCGGTGGTGCGCCGAGGTGTCGGGCGACAGGAACCTCTACCTCTTCCCGCATCTGGCGGTACCAAGACAAATCCTCAAATCGGATTGGGTCCTCATAGACTTCGATGTTATATGGCAGTAATTCCCGTGCGAGTCGTAGCCCGGTCTCCAAATCACCGAATTCCGTGTTTGGGTCAACGCGAATCTCGAAATCGGGTCCGCAGGCTTCTTGAATCAAACGAGCGGTCTCAACGATATTTGCCTTCCGCGCCTTGAGTTTATGTACCCGGAAACCCATATCCGCGGCGCGTTCTGCCTCCGCTGCGGTTGCTTCCGCTGGCATCGGTGGTGACCAGTAGGCGAGTTCAACGCTATCTCTATATTTCTGACCGATTAACTTATGGGCGGGTACACCCAACGCCTGTCCTGCTAAGTCGTAAAAAGCACACTGGAATGCAAATGACTCGGAGGCGAGGTCTATATCCCAAAGGTTCTTGCCGACATATTTTTCAGCGATGCTGTCGGCTTGGTCTGTAATGTCACTATTCAAGGAATTGCTCTCTCCAAGTCCAGTCAAACCTTCATCTGTATGTACCCAAACTAAGGTGGTTGGATACTCCATACCCCGATGTTCCTGTATCGCCGGGATAAATGGAATGGAGATGGTGCGGTATTCAATGCCTGTGATTTTCATCAGTTTCCCTCCAGTCTTTGATGTTTGATAGCTTGAATTTTATGCGATTTGTTAATTGATGTCAAACATATTGTGGTTGCATCATAGGTTGGGTCGAAAATCGGTGTTCCTTCCTACCGAACGCGATGCGGGGGGCACTCTACAGCGAAAACCCCTATTATATTTTTTGTTGCTTTGTCCGGCGGGGAACCAGTTGCCCAAATCTCTTATAGGGCTTTCGGTTACCTTCTTCGGAGGAACCCACGCTTGAGGTGAAGGGTTTTCTGCTGCCCTGCTGCCTCCAAGCGGACTTGCTTGGATTGAATCTCAACAACTTTGGTGTCCGCGTTGAGTTTATCGCCAATGGTGACGATGTGCGTTTTATTTGTAGCAGTGGCTTGTAGAATTGCCTGTGGCGGTGTGTGTCCATCTCTCGGCAGGATTGTGCCAAGTAAACGATAGGGTTCGACCGGGCGCGGGGGTGTCCAACCGAGGGGACGGAAGAGGTTGTTGTCTATGATAGTGCGGTAGAAATCGGATTGCGTGGGTGGAACGATGTAAGATTGAAGGTGGATGTCCGACGGAGTGTGGGTCGGAAACTCATCAAGACGACGGAGTGAATTCGGTGCCTCTTTGAGGGTAAAGGTTTCCGTTGGCAGTGGCAAGAACGAGGGAGAACGCGCTACTAAGAAAATCGCGAGTGAAAGCAACGCGCCCGCGAGCAATATTTCACGGACGCGTCGATTCAAAGAATGCGTGTGTGTCTCAGACATGGTTTATAGGACTACCGCGCCCAACATCGGTTCGTCGATGCCAAACACGACGCAGGTTTGCCAACACACCCATACCACGTTTGACCGCAACCCGAACGCCGACACGTCTTTAAAGTCTCCGTATGCTGAGACGCACCGGAGCCACAGCTCCAGTAGCCATTCCCACACCGGCTACACGAATTGACACGGTGCTCCCATCTCCGACTCACCGATGCCGTGCAACCCGAACGCACACACGAAACCGTTGTCGGGGGCGGTGGAGTCGGCTCTGGCTCTGGCGGTGGTGGTGGTGATGGATTCACGGGCGGAGCGGGGTAGGCATGCGTATGGGAATCACAGGCATAAAAATTCGTTACCGTGCAGTAATTCCCGTTAGAATCCGTAGACGTACAACTCGCTTGCAGCGAATGAGACGATGTAGACGGCGTTTGGCAGGCATAATACGTGTGAGTGCTACACGGATACGACACAGAGCGGTGATCGGATGCCGAACCCGAAGCATACAGGTGTTCACTACACGCCCCGACGCTATACCCAGACGGAACGAAAACACCATTGATGACTGTTCCATTCGACGCGGGTGGGTTCAGGTGCAGGTGCCTCCGTTTGCAGTTGGTCGGGTCGTTATGACAAGACCATTTCTCACCTTTACAGTTCTCTTTCACCTTGAGGAGCAACCACCGCCACTTCCCCTGTTTATACGTCTGATTCGGGCAGTCGATGATATGCACTCTCGGCCTGTTTTTGACACTCGTTAGCGGCGAGTTACACGCCCCTTCACGCTCACAATGCCCCACATCCGCCGCATCCGCCGGCGAGACATAACCCTTACACGTGTGACCAGTGCCTGAACTCGTACACTTCGGGGTCGTACTCGTGAATGATGAGCCGGGAACCTCATTATTGAGCGCAACGCGTCGCCGGACTTCTAACCAACTCGATGCCCACGGGTCGGCATCCAAGTCTGTCGGAGAAACCGACGTTTCGGACTTACTGCCAGAGGTGTCAGCATTAAGAAAACGTTGCTGAGTCGTTCCATCTGTATTGTTTTTATAGGAGACGACATGTGCTTTACGTTTTGTGTTGGCGGTGGTCGTGCCATCCGTACTCGTCTTCGGTATTTCAGCACCGTCTGCCGTTTTCGCCAACCCATCCCCAGAATGCGGTTCAACCTCGTGCCTATCACCTGTGGCGCGCACCAACGCATGGGCATCAAATTCTGTCTTTACATCTTGTCCGCGAGGGAGTGGGGCTTGCGCATTTACCGATGCCGATGCCGATGCCGTCACCTGCCAAGAACCCCCCGATTCACTCCGGGACGCGTCCTTCGTCGTATACGTGTTAAAAAGGTCTTCAGTCGTATTACCATACGTATATGAATGATCTGGATTCGGCTCAAGCCACTTGTGTAGGACTTCCGCCTGCGACAACGATGCTAATAGAAACGTCAATAAAAGAGATACAAAACGTTTTTTCATCTGTTATTTCCCTCCCTGTCTATAAGGAATAATGCTGTAATCTATACCGAGTGCCTCCAGCTCTTCATCTGAAGTCTCGTTGAGGTTGATTTCCACCAGTGGCGCATCCGGTCCCCCGGAATGCGAAGAATGAGAGGTAAAAGTTTGATTCCCGTCGGTAAATGTAAACTTATATCTGTGATCAGACCGCTCGTAGAATGTCCGCCCATCAACAAGTTTCACAGCGTTCCAACCGGGTTTATCGAAACCCAGCTCCATACGCCACGCATTGTTGTAAGTTGTGCTGTCATTCCACCTCAGTTCTGATATTTCAGGGTAATCGAGAACGTGTTGAAACCACCAATCTATTCGGTCCACGGCTTCTGTGCGTTCAGGGGCTGCCGCAAATTCGGCAAAACTTCCGGGTGGATACCGCTCAGGGTCTAATGGCGGGATGTCGGCATTTGCTTGATAGAACAATTCAGCCTCAATATACAGGGGCCAGACTTCATGGATCGGACGCTTCGGATTATACTGCGCTCTGACTTCACGGGAAATCTGTCTTATTTTCTCCACCGCAGCCGCCCACTCGTCGGTCGCCCAACGGTAGACTCCGATCCATTTCTCTGGGCATTTGAGGTGTTCGGGAACGCCATCAGCAAAAAATGGGTTAGAGGAGGTCTGCCCGCGCGGGTAAGGCATCACATAGCCAGCAGGACGATGGTAGACTCCGTTTGACCAATAGCCGCCGACGGCCGTTTCGACCGGCGACTGGGGCGGAAAAGCACCGTTAGGCACTTCGCGCGTCTCGTGGGGTGTCGAGTGCCATTCATCGCCGTGCCAGTGTCCACTTTCTGCCGTTTCCCCCGGTGGGGGCGGTTTGGGTTTGGTTTCAACCTCAACGCGATTATAGACCTTTATCGGTTCTCGCTGAGCGACCTTGCGTCCATAGAAAAGACCACACCCCAACACTATGACCAAGACACTCAAAATCGGTATCCAGACACGTTTTCTAAACATGGTTTTATCTCCTTTCGGTTGTTTCTCAGCCCGTGTTATCTCGTGTCCACATCGGGACAGAGCATCGATTGACACGGCGGGAGGATCGGTTTGGGTTGACAGATTTCGGGACTTGGACGACACGGGGTCTGCGTCGCGTTTTTCGCGCGCACAGCATACCCGAGCGTCGCCATCAGTAAAAGTAAAACGATGGGGAACCATCTGTGGATGCGTTTTCGCATAGGTTGATACTCCTTGCTTTGATGTCTTCCACGGGTGGCGACAAGTGTCCCTCCCTTTAGGATACCATACACTTGGACTCTCGTGAAAGAAAAAAGTCGCATCGTAAGCCATCGCCCTGATTGAGGCGGGCTGCGATGCAACGCCAAAAGCCCGCGATGCGGCGTGGAAGACAATAGCAGCATGCGGGCACAGAAAGACTGAACAACTCTTAAAACAGTTGTATAGACCTTATGAAGTAAAATACTTATTGTTTGTAAAGTAGGGGGGTAGAGACTTGGCAGTAAGAATCCAGAACACTCGCGCGAACACTACCCATAGTGCCCATCAAGAGATCGCATACAACACTTTTTCGTATACAAATGTTCGTCCGCTTGTTCTTCATTCTCAGATACCTATCTCAAACTTTGGTAGATAACGCACGGTGGCAATTTTTCAGTATTACCACCTGACTTGCAGGTAATTATACCATAACTCTCAAGAGATGTCAAATTTTTTCATGAAGTTTAAGAAAATATTTCGGTAATAAACGGGCAATAATGCACTTCGCATTTGGGTGAGTACACCGCAGAATTGCCCTACTACGAACGGGGCCGCTTGTAGTAGTGCAATTTATCGCACCTTGAGAGATTACCGAAGTAAAAAATTAATCTTCATCTAAAAATTCGCAAAATCTTTAGAAATTTACACCATTTCCACTTAATTATACACGCGAATCCGATTTTTGTCAAATCAAATGTTTTCCGAAAAAAATCAAAAAATTGTTTTTGCAGGACTTCTAAGCCATCTCGACTTGGGACCCCTCAGTTTTCAGTCAGGATCTGGAAACCCACCCGCCCGGCGTGATGCGGAGGGCGTGCTTACAGCAAAAAGGCTACCAGTGAAAGATCGAAATTATTGGAGCACTGAAGCTAAGCACCCCTGATGAACATATTTTCTTGTGGATTTTAAAGTGAGAAGTCTGTTATAATTTTTCATGGATTCCATAGAGGACTCAATAAATTTCAAAGGGCACGACTCGTATACCCGTTTAAAAAAGGACACGATTTTTAATGAAACACATAAAGATTCCCGAAGTCAGTAAAGACATCTCACACCTGATTCTGGGGACCATGATGTTTTCTCCTGCAAGGTTTGACTATAGCACTGAAATGCTCGACGCGTTTTTTGAAGCAGGCGGAAATGCGCTTGACACCGCACACGGCTACGGCGGTGGCGATAGTGAGATGCTCATCGGACTCTGGATGCGGCAACGTGGAAACCGAAACGACGTTTTTCTCATTGATAAAGGTGGACATCCGCAGGGTAGAGTGCCGCGCCCGCGTCTCTCCCCTGAAGAACTCAAAGCCGATCTTGATGAGAGTCTCGCACGGCTCCGCGTTGATTATATTGATCTTTACATGCTTCATCGCGATGATCCGGTGATTCCCGTTAGCACGATTATTGATTACCTGAACACAGAAATAGGCGCAGGACGCATCCGAGCGATTGCTGCCTCTAACTGGCAACCGGAGCGTATTATTGAGGCTAACACGTATGCCGACGAAAACGGACTTGCGGGTTTCGTCTCCTGTAGCAACAATATCAGTCTCGCTGTGCCGATGGAGCCGATGTGGTGGGGGTGCGTCTGTGTGGACGACGCTGCACGTGCCTGGCATCAGGAGAGCCAATTTCCGTTAATGCCTTGGTCTTCACAAGCACGCGGCTTCTTCAGCGGCGCGTTTACACCGGAGAACCGCGATAACGGAGATATGGTGCGCGTCTATTACAATGACGAAAACTTTGAAAGACTTGCACGCGCAAAAAAATTAGGAGAGAAATACGGTTATTCCCCAATTCAGGTCTCCCTTGCATATTGCTTGAATATCTCGTTCCCAGTTTTCCCGATTGTCGGACCTGCGACTTTAGATGAAATGGATTCCTCACTCGGCGCACTGGGACTTGAACTCTCTGATGCTGAGATGCAATGGCTTAACTTAGAAACGGATGGCAACCCACTATGATTATCCGAATTCTCTTTCTACTGTTCTGTCTCCAATTCACCTTCCTCCTGCTCGGCTTTCCCCAAGAGAGCTGAGGTGCCTGAAGCAATCCCGCGATTCCACGTGGCGGGATCGGTGAAGTCAGTCTGGCTTCAGGAGAAATGAAGAAATTTCAGAGCGCTTTCAGTATGATGCGGTGGTTCGACGCACAAGGCGGTCACCTTGAAACAAAAGGAATTTCCCCAGAAGGAAAAGTAATAGAGGTGCCGTTGCATCGACATCACGTTAAACTAAACATATTTCGCATTGATATTGGGTTGAAATATCAATTCAATTCCGAGTGGATGCTGGAAGCGAATGTGCCGTACGAAACCAAAATCCAAGAGGCGACCATTGAGGAAATTGACACTCTCACGGATGCACAACGAAAAGCAATTGAGCGGAATCGGGACAATCATCATCGAAATGAGACTTACATCGGACTCACTGACTCCGACATTTTTTTAGGGTATCAGAGGCAAGGCGTGTTCGTGGATCACGATTTCCTTGTGGGGCGTATCGGAACGACGATCCCCCTTGGAAAAACCGAAGAGGATCCGTGGAAGTTAGGGGATGCAGGACTTAAGCATCTCCATATCCAATTTGGTACGGGCACCTTTAATCCGATCGCCGATCTGCATTACGGTTTGCCCCTCTATAAAGGTTTGCGAGCGAACGTCAGTATCCGCGGAAAGTTGCCCTTCTATGAAAATAGCAAGACCTATCGCGGTTCCAGAGAGGTTACCTACACAGGGGGTCTGAATTATCGTCTTAACGATTGGCTTTCGTTCCAAGCAGGCTATCTCGGTTTTTATCAATCCTTCGCCTATTGGGCAGGCGAACAGGACATCAATTCCGGTCTCCGGTTCAGTATGGCATGTTTCGGAGCATCAGGTATAACACCTTATAATGTACCATTGTCTCTGACGGTGATGTTGCCTTTGCAGCAAGAAACACTTTATGACGACACGGATGCTTTGCTTGATGGTGCATACGGGGAGCGAGACGCTTTTGAATTCGGTCCTCTGGTCTCCTTGACAGCTTTATACGCATTTTAGAATGCCTTGTCCGTTTTTTAAGGCTACACACCCAGTTAGACTCACAGCGTTCAACGAAAGGAAAAAATTACGAACAGAGGAATTGATGAAATTGTTGAAACACTCTTATCTAATTTTTTTAATGCTGGTTATTTTTTTCATCAGTTGTGGCGTGCCAAATAATCCGTATCCGAAATCTGAACAGAACGAAGAAATCTATTACAGCACGTTTGATGAAGAACCGAAGCACTTTGACCCGGCAGTGTCCTACAGTTCAGATGAATACGCCTTCATCCAGCAGATTTATGAACCGCCTTTACGGTATCATTACCTCAAAAGACCCTACGAATTGATCCCGCTAACGGCAGAGGCGGTCCCGCAACCCCAGTATTATGGTGCTGATCGCAAACAGTTATCGTCAGATGCGCCCGCAGCGTCTGTCGCGCGCGCTGTCTATGAGATTCGTATTCGTCCGGGTATCATGTATCAACCGCATCCGTGTTTCGCAAAGACTGAAAGTGGCGTATTGCGGTACCACGACTTGAAAAAATCAGACGTGAAGGGTTTTAACGAGATCAAAGATTTTCCGATGACAGGGACGCGTGAACTGATCGCAGCGGATTATGTCTACCAAATCAAACGGATGGCGGACCCGCGCCTTGCCTGCCCTATTCTTAGCACGTTGAAGGATTATATCCTTGGGATGGAAACGTATTCGGCTGCACTTGCTAAGGGACAGCGAGATCCTCCGTTTCCGGGTGTGGCGGTTGTGGATCGGTACACCTATCGGGTTATCCTAAAAGCGAAATATCCGCAGTTTGTTTACTGGTTGGCGATGCCCTTCTTTTCACCGATGCCCAAAGAGGCAATTGACTTTTACAGCCAATCCGTTATGAAGGATCGGAACATCACGATTGATAGGTTTCCTGTCGGAACCGGTGCCTATCGGATAGAAACGCTCCTTGCACACAAGGAGATCGTTCTCGTCAAGAATGAGAATTTCCGGGTTGAGCGTTACCCGTCAGGTGGAGAACCCGGCGATAGAGAAGCCAGACTCCTTGACGACGCGTGGGAAACCGTTCCGTTTATACCGAAAGTTGTCTACAAATTAGAAAAAGAATATATTCCGCGCTGGAACAAGTTCTTGCAAGGTTATTACGATAGTTCTGGTATCTCCTCAGATACATTTGACAGCGCGATTATGTTTGATGATACGGGGGATCCGCGGGCAAGTGAGGCACTGAAAGCGAAACATATCGTCCTGCGCACCAGCGTAGAACCGACGACCGTTTACCTCGCTTTCAATATGTTAGATGATACCGTCGGTGGGTACACCCCGGAGAAACAGAAACTTCGCCAAGCCATTTCGATCGCTTTGGATTACGAAGAATATATTGAAATCTTTCGCAATGGACGGGGTGTTGTGTCGCACAGCCCACTGCCCCCCGGTATCTTCGGCTACGAAGACGGTGAACCCGGTATTAATCCGTATATCTACGACTGGGATGCAAGCACTAACCGTCCGGTTCGCAAATCCATTGAAGAAGCACGCCAACTTCTCGCAGAAGCAGGCTACCCCGGTGGACAGGATAGTAAGGGGAATCCGTTGATAGTCTCTTTTGACAACACGTGGAATTCGGCAGGTGCCACGTCCCGCTTAACGTGGATGCGGAATAAATTAGAGCAGCTCGGCATCACGATGGAGAGTCGAACCACCGATTACAATCGATTTCGCGACAAAGTGAAAAACGGGAACTTTCAAATCATCTTCTGGGGTTGGCATGCGGACTACCCCGATGCAGAAAATTTCCTATTCCTTCTCTACGGTCCGAATAGTAAGGTGCTACGCGATGGCGAAAATGCTGCCAACTACGATAATCCAGAATACAACCGGCTCTTTGAAACGATGAAAAGCATGGAGAATTCGCCAGAGCGGTTGACGCGCATCCGCGAAATGAACCGTCTGTTACAACGCGATGCGCCTTGGGTCTTTGTTTATCACCCTGTCGTTTTCAGTTTGTCGCATCAGTGGCTGAAGAACAGTAAACCGAGTGCCTTGGGGGGTGGAAACTTCAAGTATCTCCGCATTGATGCCAGTCAGCGGACGGAAAGCCGTCAAGCGTGGAATCAGCCGATCGTTTGGCCCCTATGGGTCTGCCTCGGCTTGCTTATTTTAGGCACGATTCCGGCTGCTATCACAATTTGGAAACGCGAAAGACAGGCAAAACAGACGCACATTGCTAATGAAGCGTCAGAAAATTATAGTAAAACCTATAATTAATAGGGCACTCTCAAACAGTCTGAATACCTATAACAGGCATTCAGACTGGCACAAACTAAAAGTTTATGCTACAAAGATGTCCACTTATTTACGGGCTTCACTATAAATAAAATTTATTGAAACATGCTCACTTATATTATACGGCGAATTCTTTATGCGATCCCGATTTTAATCGGCGTAAACCTCATCGTCTTTTTCCTCTTTTTTATCGTCAATTCACCCGACCAGATGGCACGGAAAATTCTCGGTGAAAAAAACATTACGCAGGAAGACGTTGACAATTGGAAGAAACAAAACGGCTATCACCTACCCCTCTTCTTCAAT
>PYIY01000120.1 GCA_003635195.1 Candidatus Poribacteria bacterium
GAAATGACTATGCCTACACTTAAAGTGGGTTTGATTCACCCGTATCCAAATTATACCAGTTTTGGCAAAGGGGCTGAACTTGCGCAAGCTGAAATCAACGCAGCGGGTGGTGTCCTCGGTATGCAGGTGGAACTCGTCTATAAAGAGGAAGTCACAGCCACCGTTGCTCAGGATGCCACAGAATTGGCTGAATCGGAAGGTGTTGTTGCTATATTGGGTCCCCTGTTTTCGAGCCATGCCGTGAAAGTTGGACCGGTTATCAATATTCCGGTACTCCTCGGCGCAACAAGGGCAGAGGTGACAGCAGACGCGACGGACCCAAACGATTTTATGTTTCTCATTGCGGGTTCCAATGTGTTACAGGCGGAACTTCTGGCAAAAGTGGTTGTAAACCAACTTGAAAAGAAAACCGCCGCAATGATCTGGCAAAATATGGATGTGTATTCTGAGGGGTTTGTGCAATCATTTAAGGAAAGTTTTGAAAAACTTGGCGGGAGCGTAGTTGTCGAGAAAACCTATGAGAGTGGGGCGATGATGTTTACTGAACAACTGACTGCAGTTAAAGATGCAGCCCCTGATGTCCTTCTTCTCGCCAGTTTTCCACCAGCGAACCCACATATAATGAAAGAAGCACGGGACATGGGAATCGAATCTACCTTTATTGGTAGTGATGGTTGGGACGATCCGTTGATGTCTACGACTCTGACGGATAACGAACCTGTTGACGGTTACTATTGTACCAACTTAGACCCGGGTGCTGTAGATTTTAATACTGCTTATGGGACGAAATACGGCTCTGTTGACGGCATTGCAGCAACAGGCTATGATGCCATGAAAATCTTGAAAATGGCGATCAAGACAGTGGGATCAACCGATGATCCGGCTGCGATTCGAGATGCGATCGCTAACATCACAAACTATGAAGGTGCTACAAGTATCTCTCATTTTGATGCGAATCGCAATCCAGTTAAAAGTGTCGGGGTACGGCAAATTCTTAATGGAATGCCCCAGTTTGACATCATTGAGGCAACACCAGAGGGTGGGGCAACTGAATAGTCACGAACGTTTCAAAGATAGTCTTATTTGAACAGTGAATGAGTTCTCACTTCGGCGAGAACTCGTTTGCCGTTAACCCTAATGAAGAGAGGTTCAAGATGAAGCTTAAAATTTTTACATTTATCACTCTTCCCGCCAAAACCCCATGCTTTAGCTTGCGGGATGTAGGCGGGCATTAGATTTTGTTTCTCAAAAAAAGATTTGACTTTCACATAAAATTGTGATACGATATTCCTAACACTTTGGACACCATTCTGACGCTACACAATCCTTGTGTAGGAGGTGTCCACTACCGTCAGAAGTAGTCAAAAAGTGTTAGTGTTCAATACCACTCTAAAAGTATCAGGGCAGTTTCCGCGTAAGTTTCGGAGCAGAGGTGAAAGTCTGCCCGTTGTATTGCTGCCCCTTTCTCAACTTTTCTCTCCATTTTGGAGAGAGGTAGGCGGGGATAGCCAGGAACGAGTTAACCTGATATGCCCAAGGGATTTTTCACCCAAGGGGAATCGCCTACTGGTGGAGACGGAATAAGACGGTTACCTCTATGAGAAAACCGCACTGTCTATGAGGTCTCCGAAGCCCTGCCTTCAGGCAGTGGGTGCTATCACGACCCCGTTGTTCTGATTGTGAAGAATGGCAAACTCGAGGTTTTCGAGTAGTGACGGGTCTGATTAAAAGGAAAGCGCGCTGTGGCGGATTTTCAAACCCTGTCGTAGCGCGCTTTCCTTTTTTAGAGCGTCAAACGATTTTGAGCTACTCAAACATGAAGTGTGCGACGACCCCTGCATGGTCGGAGGGCCACAACCCAGAAGTTAACCGATCCGAGGGTTTATCGCCTACGGTATGTGTCATAACAGATGCCGGTAGTTCCATATTTCTGACAAAAATCTGGTCAATCCGGACAGAGAGATCACTCACCTCATTGCGGATGTCATCGTCTTGGCAACAAGTTTTACCAGTGCCTTCGGAGTCCATCTGCCAAACGTCAACATACCCTGCTGAGAGTAAAATTTGGTAAGCAGTCCCGTCTGGTGCTCTCGTATTAAAATCGCCTAACAGGATGATTGGTAAAGTTTCGCCTTGAAGGTTATTCACGAGTTCTTGTGCTTGCGCCACTCGGCTTCCCTGTCCTAATTCCTCTGCCTCTAAATGTGTATTAACAACGTGGTAAGTAACACCAGCGACAGTAGCATCCACGGCGGCGTAACCTCTTTGCACTTCAAGCCCAAGCATTTCAATTGTGAGTGCCTTTGTGTAGTTAGTGCTCATAGGTCGCGATATCACGACATCGCTACGAGAAAGTATCACATCGTAGTCGGTTAAACGGACATCATCAATACCGGTATCGGTGAACATCGGCATCTCAATATCCAGATTTTCAACTTGGGCAGCGACTTGATAGTTTAGACCTTCTGCTTGGAGTGCGTCCATCAGAATTTGGAGAAAATCCAGGACGACCTCTTCAGCAGGAACGGTTCCGCCGGCAATCCGGTCGCCTGGGCTTTGTCGGCGAATGAGTGAAATCTCTTGTAAACCGATGAGATGTGGTTGATATGTTTTTATCGATTTGGTAATCGCTGCAGCGCGCCCGGGGAAGTCAGATGCCATAACGTTATTGTACATGTTAGCAACTTCTGTTGGAACTTGTAACAGATTCTCTACAGACAGAAGCGGGTCTGCGCTGCTTCCCACGTAAACGTTATAGGTCATCACTGTCAGCGGTTCTGTATCCGGCGTATCGGTACCTGGTAACATTGGGGTTGTTATCCTTTCACAACCCGAAAGGCTCAACAAAATCCCAAATAACAGAAGAACAACTTTTATGGAACTTATAGATTTTGAAAACGTACTATAGAAATTTAACTTTTTTAACATATTTACCTCTAACGCTCAATATCTGAATTGAGGCTATCTTGCCATAGGAGCAATCTTCCGATCACACCCTACTGTGCCTTATTAGTGCGTGTTCTCGAAAAAACCGTGTGGAAAAGAAGATAACATAAACCTGTTTATATATCAAATCAAATTATCTCGGCAGTCTTGTTATACTTCTTCTTGACATTTGCCTATCATTCCAATATACTTAAGGAAGTTTCTAAAGAATTAATGGAGGTATCATCTTGAAATTCTTCTATCAATCTTGCCCGCACTATTGGAAGTTGGCACTTACATCTATTTTCGTAACAACCGCATTCCTGATTGGATGCAGTCAAAAAACCAGCATGTCGGAAGACTCGCAAATGGCATCACTCTCCGGCACAATTGTCGAAATTGATGACCACGGTAATGCTGTGACCGATCTGGAAATTGATCCATTTACCGAACGCGGTTGGAAACTCGGTGACACACTTGAAGCGGCATTTGAGACCGGCCAAAAAATTCAGATAAAATTCGTCGAGAACTACGGCGATGTGCCTGTTGGAGACTATTTGGGCAGGTTTTCGACCTCTACCAAACAGTTCAAGATTGCGATTAACATGGGAAACATCTCTGAAACCTTGAAGTTGAAAAACCAGAGCAAAGTGGTGCTTCAGAAGGTGGAGTCGGCTTCAGCAGATTAAGCAGTGCTGCCACAGTAAACAAGTCTTCTCTATCACATAAACGTAGAATTGCTTTTTTATAAACGAACACCCGATGGGAGGATAGATATAGAAAATGCTCTTGACGCTCAAACAAGCAAGCCAATGGGCTTCAAAGCACCTTAATAAAAATGTTACACCCGCAAATATCACCTATTTAATCCAGTATGGGAGGATTGAATCCGTTGTTGATAACGGGTCAACGCGGGTTCCGCTGCAAAGTCTTGAGGATTATTATAGTCTAAATCGTCGAAAGACGCGATGGAAAGACGAACTCGGCGACGATTTGAATTGGACGTTGTCTTTTGAAAAAGTCAAAGAGGCAGAAACAACAAAACACGTTCACAGACTGCATCCGTACAAAGGCAAGTTTATCCCGCAGTTAGTTGAATATTTTTTGGATGTGCATACTGACAACTTTAAACGAGATGTCTATTTTCAGTCGGGTGATATTGTGCTTGATCCGTTCTGTGGGAGCGGGACTACTTTAGTCCAAGCAAGTGAACTTGGTATGCACGCAGTTGGCATTGACGTTTCGGCGTTTAATGCTTTCATAGGCAATGCCAAGGTGGGAACGTATAATTTGACCCGTTTGTATGAGGAAAGCCAGAAGATCACGGCAGCTCTCAAAAATCTCGTTGCTACATCTGGGATACTTGAATTTGATTCTAAACTCGCGGAATCGCTTGTGGCTTTCAATAATCAATATTTCCCAGTATCTTTCAAACGCCAAGTCAGATCGGGTGAAATTGACCAAAAGCGATATGGAGCTGAAAAGGAGGCTGCTTTTTTAGAAACATATCATAAACTCGTTGCTGAGTATCAAATTGACACGCAGATGCCAGCCGACTCTGCTCGCTTTATGAAGCAGTGGTATCTTCCAGGGATTAGAGCAGAGATTGATTTTGTCCACAATGAAATTCGCAAAATAGAAGACGCATCAACCCAAAAAGCCTTGATGCTCATTTTAAGCCGGACGATCCGTTCATGCAGAGCCACAACGCACGCAGATTTAGGCACATTACGAAAACCTGTAACGACAACCTATTATTGCCGAAAACACGGAAAAGTCTGTAAACCACTCTTTTCAATCCTGAGTTGGTGGGAACGATATTGTAAGGATAGCATCCAACGATGGGGCGAATTTGGCAGACTAAAAACGGACACCTTTCAACACTGCATAACCGGTGATTCACGGACGATTGACATCTTTGCAATGTTGAGACAAGCATCTCCGCGATTCGCAGAGATTGCTCAAAAACAAAAAATCAAAGGAATTTTTACGAGTCCTCCGTATGTCGGTCTAATCAACTACCACGAGCAGCATGCTTACGCCTATGATCTCTTTGGGTTCAGAAGGTTGGATGCCTTGGAAATTGGACCACTATTTCGTGGAAAAGGACGGGAGGCAAGGGATTCTTACGTTCATGGTATAGCGGAAGTTTTCAAAAACTGTAAGCGGTTTCTGGCTGACGATTATGATGTCTTTGTCGTGGCAAACGATAAATTTAATATGTATCCGACTATTGCTGAAATGGCGGGCATGCACATCGTC
>PYIY01000121.1 GCA_003635195.1 Candidatus Poribacteria bacterium
CGCACAACCGATACGATATTGTCAGCAAACATATCTTTGGAACATTCACCGAAGATTTATTGCGGGCCCTGACCAAAATCCCAGGGCTGAAGTTCCTTGAGCAACTTGAGACTGAACTTCCCACTGTTGAGATACGCCGTATGGACGTTTTGGCGAAGACACTTATTGAGGAGCAAGAAGTCTTAGTGCATATTGAGTTCCAAGTTAGCAGGGAGACGAGGGCAGAGATACTCCAACGCAAGGTTGGCTATTTCGGGCGATGCTTTGAACGATACGGCTTGCCGATTTTGTCTTATATCATCTATTTGAGCCCGGATGCGGGTCAGAATGACCCGGGCGGGTATAGCCAAGTGTTCCCGGGACACAAGATTGAGATAGAGTATCAAGTGATCCGCCTCAGTGAATTTGAAGGTCAGTCCATTTTTGAGACGGGTCAGACTTCCTTGATGGCATTTGCTCCGTTGATGCGGCCACGGGCAGGGGTATCAGCGATCGAATGGGTTGAGGAATGTCATCAAATCACGCGTGCACTGTCGTTGGACCCAGAGCTTCAGAAGGATTTACTACTATGGCAATGGGTTTTGAGTGGTTTAATTGTTGACCCTGCCGACATTCAACATCTGATGGAGGGACCTATGTTAGAATCATCGACTTACCGATATATCCTACAACAAGGTATCGAACAAGGTATCGAACAAGGTATCGAACAAGGTATCGAACAAGGTATCGAACAAGGTATCGAACAAGGTATCGAACAAGGCAAAAAACAGTACGCGGTTGAAGCAATACTCACAGTGTTAGATGTCCGATTCCAAACGGATGTCGCAGAAAAGCTAAAGCCTTTTCTGGGTGCTATTGACGATCTACAACGTCTGGATCAGTTACACCGGGTTGCCGCGCAAGCATCAAGCATTGATGAGTTTACACATGCCCTTTTGAACCTT
Source organism: Candidatus Poribacteria bacterium (assembly GCA_003635195.1). Taxonomy (GTDB): domain Bacteria; phylum Poribacteria; class WGA-4E; order WGA-4E; family WGA-3G; genus WGA-3G. The sequence continues at coordinate 945 of PYIY01000121.1, forward strand.
GAAAACTAAATGTGCTTTATAGCCGAGCCTTCCTGTCCGATGAGTCCTAAAATAACAGACACCCCCCGTGTATTGTTCCGCTGTGACACACAGCGAGTGCCTGCTTCTTTTACTGAAAAATATGAAGGCGAACGTGTACCAGAATTGACAGAAATATAGCCTATGGGTTGCGTTAATGAAGATTCCAAGCATCCGTATTATTGGCGATGATTCACAGGCTGGAACTTACGTCCTGCGAATTCGCCTTAAAGAGAACACCACATTACAATTTGGACGGTTCAAAAAGGGAAAGTTGATTTCATTGCCCGTCGGTGATTATATCTATGTCGGTTCCGCACTTTCGGAGAAAGGATCGACTTCACTGGCGCGACGACTCATTCGGCATGCAACGCGGAGTAGTAATAAGCCACCACACACCCTCCGGGAAAAAATGATGCGCCAATTCGCCGAGTCCCGTTTGGGAAGTGGAAATCTACTGCCAAAACAGGGAAAGACCTTGCACTGGAACGTCGATTTCCTCTTGGATCAGCAATCGGCGGAGATTGTAAATATTTTTGCTATCCGTTCCTCTGAACGTTTGGAAAACAGAATCGTCAAATGGCTTGAAGGCAATCCCCAAATAGATATTATTGAACCGGGTTTGGGTGCGAATGATGTGCCAGGGTCCACACACCTGTTATACCTCCGGGCAGATGATATGTGGTGGGCATCGTTCGTTGAGACTGTTGGCAATACCTGCTTCTGAATTTTCATATCCAACTGTAACAACTTTTGAGGTAAATATGCACGACCCACGACTTGATAAACTTGCAAACGTTCTCACGACACATTCTACCAAAGTTCAACCCGGCGAATTTGTACTCATAGAAGGTATTGATATTCCACAGGAGATGGTCATTGCGCTCATTCGATCGGTTCGGAAGGCGGGTGGGATTCCGCTCGTTGAACTCAAACAGAACCGCATCCAACGCGAAATCATTCTCAACGGAGATGATGCTGGAATCAAGTTGATTGGCGAATACGAAATATATCGTATGAAAAAGGTACAAGTGTATATCGGCATACGTGGTAGCCATAATATTACAGAGATGTCTGATGTCCCGTCGGAGGCGATACAACGCTACCAAAAGAATTGGCTGCGACCCCTCAATGATATCCGTGTGCCAAAGACAAAATGGGTTGTGCTACGGTGGCCCCACCCGGCGATGGCGCAACAGGCGAAGATGAGCACAGAGGCATTCGAGGATTACTATTTCGACGTTTGCACGCTCGACTACAGCCGAATGGAACAGGCGATGCTGCCGCTCAAGTCCTTGATGGAAGAAACCGATGAAGTCCATATCGTCGGTGAGGATACCGATCTGCGATTTAGTATCAAGGACATCCCGATTATTCCGTGTGCTGGCGAGTGTAACATCCCTGATGGTGAATGCTTCACTGCACCTGTGCGGGATTCTGTCAACGGCACTATCCATTTCAATACACCTACAATCTATCAAGGAACAACCTTTACGGATATTCGACTTCGCTTTGAAAATGGCAAAATCGTTGAGGCATCGGCGAATGATACTGAAAAACTCAATAACATCCTTGATACAGACGAAGGCGCACGCTATATTGGCGAGTTTGCTATTGCGTTCAATCCTTATATCACAAAGCCGATGCTCGATATTCTGTTCGATGAGAAAATCGCCGGATCGTTTCATTTCACGCCCGGTCAGGCTTATGAGGAAGCAGATAACGGGATACGATCTGCCGTCCATTGGGATATGGTGATGATTCAGACACCGGAACACGGTGGTGGTGAAATATTCTTTGATGGAAACCTGATTCGGAAGGACGGACGTTTTGTCCATCCAGCATTGGAAGCGTTGAACCCGGAGAACTTAAAATGAGCAGAACACAACATCGCGTACACGGTGATCCGCAACGGTTTGAAGTTGTCGCAGATTTCATTGCCGCGCACTATGGCGATACAATCCATAGTATTGCTGATGTTGCTGGTGGAAAGGGGATATTGACGCGACTTCTCACGAAAAAGAAAAATTTTACATGCGAACTCATTGATCCGCGCCGCACAGTACTCAAAGGTATAGATCACCGTCCGGAGCAATTTGAGCCTGAGATGGCGGATTATTACGATCTTTTAGTCGGACTTCATCCCGATGGCGCACTGCGTCAATTGGGAGAGGCAGCCCTCATTCGACCTGCTATGATAATTCCGTGCTGCAATTTCTGGGATGAACAGCGTCGCGGGCAATATGAATTGTTGACAGCAATTGAGGATTACTATCGGCGGCATTCGGTTCAGTTTGAGCGAATTGAACTCAATTTCAACGGACCAAAAAACATTGCTATTGTATCTCAACCCATTTAAACCTTAAAGCAGAGGCTGACTCCAATGCGCCTATGGCTACAATTTTAGAAAAAAGGAATAATATGGCACAACAACCCAATATCCTCTTTCTCCTTACTGATCAGCAACGTTATGATTCACTCGGTTGCAACGGGGCTCCCGTCTGCAGAACGCCTGCTGTTGACGAAGTTGCAGCAACAGGTATGCGGTTCGCGAACGCCTATACGCCGATCGCACTCTGTTCACCAGCACGTGGATCTCTGCTCACTGGACTCTACCCGCATAATCATGGGCAGCTTTCAAATATGGGCAATTTTAACGGCGTGTTCGCAAACCAAATCCTCGACAAACCCGCATATCCAAAACTCCTAACAGAAGTCGGTTATCGCGTGAGTTGCATCGGTAAATGGCATCTCGCCAAGCAAGGCGACACCGAGTTCTGGGGCTACGACAAATGGCACCCTTATAATGAGTGGCATCAGTGGCTCCGAGAAGACGGAATTGACTTCCGAATTGATAGGGATGCCGTCCAACCGTTTGAATGGGGTGGTGAGGCACCCTTCTACGGCAGACTTCCACTTCCTGTTGAACGCACTATGGAGGCGTGGACTGCGGATAAAACGATTGAGCTAATCAACGGTTATACGGATTCTGAGCAACCTTTTATGATTGCCGCGAATTTCTTCGGACCCCATTTCCCCTATGCTGTGCCAGCACCTTACGATACAATGTACGATCCGGACACCGTTGAACGGTGGGGCAACTTTGATGAACAGTTTATCAACAAACCCCTCATCCAGCAGAAGGAGATGCTCCGATGGAACGCCAGCCATCTGACATGGCCCGATTGGCAGAAGGTTATCGCTGCTTATTGGGGATTCTGCACCTTCATTGACGATCAGGTGCGACGGATCCTGGATTGCCTTGAAGCCAACGGTCTGGCGGAAAATACCGTCGTTATCTTTTCAACCGACCACGGGGATATGCTCGGCAGTCACCGGCTTTTCAACAAAGGTTTCCACATGTACGAGGAGACGCACCATATTCCGCTCGTCATCCGTTGGCCCGGTGCCACATTACCCGGCGCGACGTGTGATGAATTTGTGAACCTTGTTGACTTGATGCCAACTTTTTTAGAACTCAGTGGCGCAACGATGCCCGATAATCTTGACGGTAGGTCTATTGTGCCTCTGTTGCAAGGGGAGAACGTAAAAGATTGGCCCGATGATGTGTTCGCCGAATTTCACGGATATGAACCGACGCTTGCCTCTGTCAGGATGGTGCGGACAGATTCATGGAAGTACGTCTATAATCCATACACCGAAGACGAGCTCTACGACATGAAGAGCGATCCGTACGAACTCCATAACTTAGCGAACCATCTTGGTTACAAACACGTGCTCCGCCGTATGAAAGCGCGCATGGTTGATCGCTTGCGCGAAACAAAGGACAACATCGTTATGGAAGGCGGATGGCAAAGCAATTCATTCGATCTGCTCGTCTCAGAACGAGAACGGTAGTTTTTACATACATTTGTGGTTGTAATTGGGAAGCACAGCTGCTGAGTTGGTTTGCTGGAAAGATTATTGCTGTTTCACTTGTCCCCACGTCGTCGTTAGGAGATTCGGTTGTGGTGCAACTGGCAATGCGAACGCTGGATCAAACCAGTCCCCTGGGCTGTTTGCTTGAAAAAAATCTCCAAATACCTTTGGTATAAAAGTATCTGTGAGTTGTTCCGAAACATCGCTACCCAACGCTATTTTGAAGATTTGCAAGCGATTGTTCTTATCGGCCTTGTTATAGAGAAGCGCATCTCCTTGAGGTGACCAAACCAGCGAAGTTTCACGGGGGGCATCGTCGCTTGTAATTTGTTGAAGCCCGGTGCCATCGCGGTTTATGATGTAAATTGTCTCTGTCTCAACAAACTCTTTCAACGGGGCCTGATGGAGCCATGTAAACGCTATTTTATTTCCTGAAGGTGACCATACAAAGGATGACATCCATGAGGGTCTTCCTGGTTTGGGAAAGAATACTGTCTGTTTGCGCGTGTTAACATTTAGGATAGTGATCTGCATGCGTTCGGGCCAGCCGGTGAGAAAAGCGATTTCTTCGCCATCGGGCGACCATGAAGGACTATGTCCAAAAGCGATTTTTTCTTCATTTTTGCCATCTATTGTGGCGATATAGACGAATGATCCACTCGGTTCTCGCCTTCTATAAGCAATTTGTTTTCCATCCGGCGACCAGACCGCGCTGGATCTATCCTCCGACTTGCCGAATACTCGCCGCACATTTTTGCCATCAGGATCCATGAGATATAGGTCTCGACTTAGTGGAAATCGATCACGGTCGGAGGCGAAGAGAATCTGTTCACCCGTCGGCGACCAAGTCGGCATGGCATCATCAGCACGGTGATGGGTGAGTCTCACCTGTCCACTTCCATCCGGGTTCATGATATAAATTTCGCGATTGTGATCACGCGATGAGGTAAACACAATTTTCGCAGTAACAGGGGCTTTGGCAAAAACAGAAGAAATGCTTGCACACAACAAGACTGCGCTTGCTACGAAAGATAGGAAACAACCTTTATGTTTCATAGTGGATCTCCTCGAAATAGCGGCTATATTTAAAAAAAATGGGAACTTAGGTTAATTATACTGAAGTTGTGGAGAAAATCAACTATCTTTTTCCGGATAAAAGATTCTGAATTCTCTTTTTTTCAAAAAAAAAATATAAAGATGTGATAGAATATCTGTAAATCTCTACTCCTGCAAGGTGAGCGTTGATGATTATCACGGTTGATGAAAGCTATCGGCATAAGCGGAACCGTACCGAACAACAACTCTTTGCTGTTGTTGATCAAAATACGCCTGATTCGATAAAAACCCCTCTTTTTTCACAAGACGAACCGGAGGCATTCACATTCCATCTCAATCCGGCATTGATTGAGCGTTTGAATCTCTGGGAGTGGTTTCGCAATTATGCGAAAGAAGCACAGGTCTCAACTGCCGGCATCCGGGGCCCACAAAATATCTTATACCCGTGGGATACGCGCTTCCCGATTAATCAGATCGGAATTATCTTGGCAACACTCGGAAAAAGTCTCGTCGCGAACGAAACCGCAGATGGAAAGTTGGTTGAGAAGCTCGCAGGATGTGAAGTGCGCTACAATTCACAGAAATATGTCGAGTATATCGCTCGGATTCAAGCTGCACAAGGGATTCGTACGTATGTGCCGAAAGCGTTTGGCACACTGCCTATCTGGATGGCATCGTTTCTGATTTTTATGCTTGACCTCGATGGTGGTGAGCATGTTACATCAAGTCACTCCGTTAGCACCAAAAACGCGACCAAGGACCTTAACAATCAAGGCAGTCAATACCTACCCGAAGAGTCCATGCGGTTCGTCAACAGGATTGAAGAAATTCTTAAAACTGCTGAAACAGACGGATACCAAATTCAGTTCAGTGCAGTCACCGACGAACATATAGATTTTGAAAGACTGGATGAACTCCACGACGGCGTGCAGCTTTATGTCGGCTATCTCAAAGGCGGTGTCGCTACAGATGCGAATCTCAAACTCATCCGAGAGGTGAAACCCTCTATCGTTGTTGATTGTGTCGGTGGGTGCATGTACCGTCCGATGCGTGCTATCTTTGAACGTTTAGGCATTGCCAATTCTATCCGTTGGCTCCACACTGAGGCGGACCCGCTCTATCACAACATCGGAAAACTTGACCGGAATCCGAAGACCGGTGCGGCTGAATTTTACGATCTTGGGTGCGATTTTAGTATCCTTGATGTCGTCCGATCGGTAGACTATGCGACGAAACTCAAATCACAACCCGTCGGCACTATTATCCAAGCGACCGATCCGGATGGCGATAGACTTATCGTTTGTGAAATAGAGGATGCGTCGCGAGCAGAAACCCTCGAACATCTCGGTATTGATTTTCTTGATCTCGGCGATAACCGACTCTTGACGATTTACACGCCGAATCAAGCATTTCTTATGTTGATGGATTTCTATGCTAAGCAACTTAAAGCCGCTGGACTTTGGGAGCATCATCCGCGCTTTATGATTAAGACAACACCTTCCGCACTCGCTTGGGATCAGTGGGGTGCTGCGAACAATGTCGCGGTTATTAATGTGCCTGTCGGTTTCAAAGAAATCGCTGCGATTATGAAGAAAATTGAACGGCAGATCGCTGATGCCCCAGATACACAGGTCGTTATCCAAGATGTCTATGGCGAGACGATTTCACTCGGCGTGCAGCCGCGACTTATTTTTGCGGGTGAAGAGAGTGGTGGCATGATTACCGGTCCTGAAACACTTATTCAAAGTCAAGGCGGTAGAACTGCTATTGCGATGCGTGAAAAGTCGGCAGGTGAGTCTATGGTGCTCGTTACGGCACTCGCAGCACACTGCAAGCAGGCACGGATCATGCTCTCTGATTACCTCATGGCTGTTTTTGCGGAGAGCCAAATCACTGCAACCTGCGACGTGAGAGAGGACATTACCTATTACAATGAATCTGAACCGAATCCTGAAAAACTCCGTGCAGCAAAATTGGAAGGCGAAGCGAAACGCGACAAAAACGACCTATTTTTCCTCGGCATCGCCATTGCTCTCCGCGACGAAAAAATAGATATAGAACAAGCACGTGCTGTCCTTTCAGATGCGCTTCCAACACTCGATTTCACAGCACTTGAGGATGTCCAATTTGTCGGTGACGGGAGTTATCTCAGGTTCCGTGATAAGTTCGTTGAAGTCCGAAAATCCGGCACAGATGCGAAGACCAAAGCCTACGCCTCTGGCGGTGATAAAGAAGAGTGTCGGAAGTTTGCCAAAGTCTTCGGTGAGGCAAGCGGCGACTTGACCGAACTTTACGAGGAACAAATAGGTCAAAATTACTTAAGCGATGTTGAAAACCGCGCACGACAGATTTATGACGCATTTCAGTCAGAATAGTTGTCAGTTATCGGTTAACAGTTTTCAGTTGAGAGCCTTTCATAGCGAATAACTCCACCTTTGCAGTCTTCAGGAAGATGAGGATTGTTACGGAAAGTCTCTTGTCTGATAACTCTCACTGTGAGGCAAACTAAAACTGAAAACCACTAGAAAAAGGAGATTATCATGGTTAGAACAGTTATCAGTCTTTTCGGAGTGTGTGTCGGATTCGCACTCCTTTTTTCTTACGTGACGATTGCCGATGCGGATTGGACCGTCCTACGGGAAGATGATATCCTCCGTGGCGATGGCATCGACGGAATGTTACAAGATGTCTATTTCATGGATAACCAAAACGGTTTGGTCATTGGAGACGGTGGTCTCATGTTATAGTAAAGCCCGCAAATAATTTGACATATTCTGAGATTTATGGTATCGTCTAAGTCTTATGAGTTATTCATCAGATTTTCGCAAATGCGTGCTTGATTTCGTTGCTAATGGCGGTAGTAAAGCCGAAGCTTCACGACGATTTGGCATCTCTCGCGGCATCATCTATGACTGGTTGGCAGCTGAAGACCCGTTGACGTGTAAAAAACCGGGGCCTCAAGGCCCTCGAAACCTTGATTATCAAGCACTCAAGCAACACGTCGCTGATTTCCCAGATGCTACCCAACAGGAGCGTGCTGACCATTTTGGTGTCTCGAAACATGGTATTTGGTATGCGTTGAAAAAACTCAATATCACGCGAAAAAAAAGACCACGACCTACAAAGAACAGTGTCCAGTGAAACGGCGAGAGTATCTCTCAGCACTTCAGCAAGAGACAGAAAAGGGCAAAAAGTTAGTTTATCTTGACGAGAGTGGTTTCAGTGAAACCGCCTTCCGTCGGTATGCTTATGCCCCGAAAGGTATGCGTGTTGAAGATAAAGTGCCAAGCCATAGGTATACCACCACGACTTTGATTGCTGCACGTCTTGATGGATGTTTCACGGCACCTCTGCTTTTTGAGGGCAGTTGTGATGCGATTGCCTTCAACACGTGGCTTTCGGAGATGTTATGTCCATTACTTGATGATAACCATGTTGTAATTATGGATAATGCCTCTTTCCACAAAGGGTCAGAGACAGCAGCATTGATCCGGGGTTCTGGTGCGGATCTATTGTTTTTACCCCCGTATTCCCCGGAGTTGAATCCGATTGAGAAGGATTTCGCCAACATCAAGCGGATACGTCAATACAATGCTGAGACTTCCATTGATGAAATTATAAAAGTGTATAATTAATTACGGGTTTTACTATAATA
>PYIY01000122.1 GCA_003635195.1 Candidatus Poribacteria bacterium
GGCGATAACACCTACGTCCACCTCAAGCACCGCTTCATCTATCTCGCTCTGCTCATGGATGTCTTCACGCGCATGATCAGAGGGTGGAAACTCAGTCAACACTTGACGCAATCTCTGACGTTGGAACCCTTAGAGCAAGCTTTAGACGACAGGGTTCCGGAGATTCATCACTCCGATCAAGGCGTGCAGTATCTTTCAAGTGCTTATCTTTCGAGACTCAAAGAACACGGTATTCAGATTTCAGTCGCTCGCAGAGGGTGTCCTTGGGAGAACGGGTACGCCGAAAGGTTGATCCGAACCCTCAAGGAAGAAGAAGTTCACCTCAATGATTACCGAGATATTACCGAGGCTCAAGAACGCATCGATCATTTTATCACACAGGTGTATAACTATAAACGCCCACATTCGGCGTTAGGGTATCTGACGCCTCTTGAATTTCAAAGACAAACCTTCTCTTAACTTTGCTAAATTTTGGTCTAAATAAAGGGTGGCACTTCACTCACAATAGGCATACCTGCCTTAACAGCATAGGTTACAATTTGGTTTTCATGTTTGTCGAGTGGTTCATTCCACTTTTTGCACTCAATAAATAAAGTAAGTTTCTGCCCAACTTTTAGGGCGTAATCAACTTGTCCACCCGTAACAGCATATTCAGGCAAAACTTCTATAGACGCTAAATTCGTGTCGTCCCATCCTAAGGCACGCAGAATCGGTAAAACAACATACTGTTGGATAGTCGCTTCGTTTGCTTCTGCTAAGTGTTGCTTGTGTTCAAGAATGTGTGCAATAGTGTTTCTCAAATCTGTCATGCAAAATTTCCTTGCTGCTCATAAAGTTTCTACCATGCCGAAGCTGCATTTTCTAATACTTCTTGAAGGTAAACATCAAAATCTAAGTGAAGTCGCTCAGCATTCAAAGCAAGTTTGCAATGCATCTCAGGACTCATTTGAACCGTGAATTCACCTGTGAAAGGCTTTTCAGGCATTTTCCCTTGTTCCTTGCAGAACTCAATATAACCTTCAATTGACCTTTGCATCTCTTGGCGGAGTTCTGATACGGATGCACCATAGAACGAGATTACGTCATTAGTATTAATCACCGTTCCATGGAAAAGGTCAATTTCTGGATCAAAATTGATAGCCCCTATATAACCTTTGTATTCAATCACGGTATAACCCCCATAAAATGATACCTAAAAACTGTTAAGAAAGCAAGAATTTTATTTTGTAGATGACGGGACAGCGGGTTCGACGTATAATGTTTTTTCGCGGGTGTAATGCACGTAGCCTGCGACGTTGCCCTTCCGTTTTACGACATAGCGCGCCCACGTATAGTCAACCGGCACATTACTCGCATGATGCGCTTTGCTGTAGTAGGCGGCGAGTTGTGCGGCTTGCAATAATGTCGGCATCGGGATGTCTGGACGGTTCTCTGGATTGCGGATGATGACATGCGACCCGTGAATCTGCTTCGCATGAAGCCACATATCGCTCGGCTTGGCAATCTGACGTAGGAGTAGATCGTTTGACTGGCTGTTCTTACCGACATACATCTGAAAACCGTTGGTAGAGGTGTATCTTCGGAAGGGACCCTCGCCTGCTTCCTGTTTCTGCTTTCTGCTTTGCGGAGCCTTGAGATAGCCGTTCGTGACAAACTCCGTCCGAAGTCGCTGTAGTGCTTCCAAAGTATCAGCGACTTCTAATTTATCGATATAAAGTTGGAGCGTCTCCTGATCGGCATCCAAGTCTGAGATGAGCTGCTGGATGCGCGAACGTCCGCGCTTCGCCTTTGTGTATTTCTTGAAATAGGATTGGGCGTTTTCAGAGGGACTCTGCTCTGGATTGAGCGAAATCGACAGCTTTTCGAGTTCAGGACTATAGTAGTTTTGAAGTTCTACCTGTTTCTGTCCGCGGGTGATCGTATGTAGGTTGGCGAGGATCAATTCACCTTGGATACGGTAATCGTCCGCTTTTTCTGCGCGGTCCAAATCGGCTTGTAGTGCTTTCGCTTTCCGACGGAGCAACCCGTTCTGCTTTGTTAACGCCTGCGTTAGCGTCCGGTGTTCCGAAGCGATGTTCTCCTTCAAGGTAATCGCGTCGTAGTAAGCACAGAACGCAGTGCTTAGTGTGTCGTAGGCTTGAGAGACGGCATTCGGAAATTGCTGCAGCGGTAGTGCTGATACCGCGATGGGGTCGTTACCATCCATAAACAATTGCGGTGAAGCGTGCGTCGGATCAAAATAGGTGATAATCTGCTGATAGGCATCCCAAAGTTCTGTTTCAGCTGCCCGTGCGACGACCTCCTTCGCAAGTGTCGGACTGAAACCGTCAATCTTGTCAAAGAGGTGTCGCCAACTCACCTCTGTTTTCCCACCCATCAGTTCTGTAAACGCTGCCTTGTCTAATGTCAACGGATCCACTTTCCCCTGTTGTGGTGGCAAAGTGTATGTCTCACCGGGCAAAATTTCTCGGTGTCGGCTCATTGTCTCGTCAATCCGTTTGAGGCTTTCCAGGATCCTATCGTCGGTTGCGTCTATAAGAATAATGTTGCTATGTTTGCCCATCATCTCTGCGATAATAGCTTTTGGGGATGGCTGTATCGGTTCATCCGAGACGGGTTGGACGGTGATCTTGAGTATCCGATCCCAACCGAGTTGCTGAATCCCGGTGATCGTGCCGCCCCTGAGATGCGTTGTGAGGAAGTCGGCGAGATAGGACTGTTTTTGTCCGGGGGATGGCTTTCCGATGAGATGGATGCGGGCATGCTGCGAATGGGCTGATACCGTGAGCCAGTATGTTTCGGCGGCACGACTCATCTTGAATGAAAGGGAGTGTGCATTCGCCTGTTCGATATGCCGAATCGTACCGCCTAAAAGGGCTTCGCGCAATTCACAGGTAACAAGGCGGAGGGCTAAAGCATCATAAGACATAGTAAAATCTATTACATCTTGAGGAGTTTTTCAAGGTTATTCAGTTTTCTCGTGGCAGTTGTCGTGTGGCCGTGCCACTGAAACATATTTCCATCCAAGTGCTTTGCGTTTTTTATTTTCTGCTTTCAAATAATCGGAAAGATCCTTCACGGAGTTAAATTGAGCATTGAATTCTTCTTTCATCCGATAGCATTCCTCAAGCACGGCATCTGTATATGTATCAACTTTCTCTCTCATTTGAGCCTCCTCAATTTGCCAAACGGAACATAGCACTTAAACTTAATGGTACCGTTTCAAATCTTGTGTCACCTTGCGGAGTTGTGCTTGGGTTTCTGCTGGGACGCGTGGATTGAACGGACCGCCAGTCCCTGCAGCAATATCGTCGAAACCGCTTAAGAGCATCGCTTCGACCACGGCGGAATAGTTATAGACCCGCTCGTTCATGAAACGGATCTCCTCAAGCGGTGCGATGTCTGCTTCAATCTGGGCGGAGGTCTCGTAGTCACCACGGCGTTGGGCGTTGTTAATTTCGTCTGAAGCACGTGCAAACGCGACCGCTATACCGGAGGTATGTCCTTTTGTGCCCAATTGTGCGGGACGCGTACACCTATCACCAATGCCCCACATCACAATCCCACTATCGCCTACTCCTTCAACGAGTGGCTCGACATCCTCTTCACCGGTTCCGATCTTCACACCGATGAAATGCGGTGAGTCGTTTAGGAGACGGATCACTGCGGACAAGTCGCGCTTCTGACGGAAATAGTAGAGAAACCGCGCACCACACGCAGTGCCATATTTCTCACCGGATGCCATGTACTGTTGGTAGACCCCCTCTGGATTGGAAATCCCGGTCAGTGGCATAAGTAGATAGGCATCTGGTGGTCTGCTGAGTTCTGTCTGTGCTTCAATGAGTTGACCGGCTTGACGGATGGGGTTGGGGACAATCCCGGATATGAGGATACCGTCATCGCCTATTTGTTGTCCGGTTTTGTCAATGAGACGCAGCTGCTCGGTTTCACTGATATGGTGAATCAGGCTTGTTCCGGCGATCGCGATGACGCGCTGCCGTCCTTCGTCCAAGTAGTTATTGCGCATCAAATAGTCGATATTTTTGGCATGCCCTGTCCAGTCAATCTTGTCCGCTTTGAAAGGAACGATAGGAATCGCGGTAACCGAGTTAAGCGCATCCAATAGTTGTGGTATTTCTAATGGCATGGATTCTCCTCTTAAAATATCTTCCGTAGCACGAGTGTTCCTGTCAGTGTACCCGTGAACCTGTCTGCCTGCACATCTATATCAAACGCGCGAGTCTGGGTCTGCATAAGCGTATTTTGTAATCGGTTGTTGAAATGTTTGGTCGTGATACGCGCTTCCACTGCACTCACAACATGGTTTAAAATCGCCAGTCCCAGAAAAAATTTCGCGCGTTCAAAGGTATCGTTGGCTTTTTGGCGCAAATCAAAAGCCTCCAATCGGTATTTTGAACCGAGACCTCTCTCCTCAAGGTCCCCATGGTTCTCATTTTTTAGGTCTGGGTTAAGATCCTCCCAATACCACTTGCCGGTGCGGTTTCGGGTCGCCTCAGAATCATACTTGTGATTCCATGTTTCAAACTGTGTGGCGTGTTCAAAATCCTCGATCGGATCCCAATCTTCAAAGGTGCCAGGACCGATAAAAATAACGTGATCTCTGACGGCATCCCGATAGTCATCGCGTGTATTTGCGGCCGAGTTTCGCAGGATAAAAAAGGTTGCGAGGAAACCGGCCTCTGCCGCGATATAAATATAGCCGCGCTTGGCACCTGTGTAGAGTTGCCCCATACCCGGAATAACGAGCGAATAGAGAAACGCCTCATTCGGGGATTTCCGAGGTTGAAGTGCTTGGTTTGCCGACATAGTGACAGACGATTGGTCAGCGAGTGAGCGGGTACCAAGTTTAGAATCAAGTGCGAAAGCCGTGAATGGTTGTGCTTTGAAAACATCCGAAGCAAGGCAAACACCAGAGGATAAACACAACAGCAACACAAGTATCAAAATTTGGGTGTTAAATTTCACTTTCGGTATTCCCTCTTAAAAGATGACTATCCCAGTCATTTCAATAAGCCGTTGATTGTTTGGCCCGAAACTGGGACCGTAACTCAAATCAAGATTGAAGAGATATATCTTCACGCCGATACCACCGGTAAAGTAATCTGTCAAATTCGGTAGGTTGATACCGGGTTCAATTTTATAGCCGACACGGATCGCGAGGATATTGCCGAGCCAGTACTCCAAACCGAGATTTTTTTGGAGATGTCGCCATTCAAATGCCCGGATACCGACACCGCGATCGGAAAGCAGTTGCGCTCGCGTCAGTTTTTCTTCTCTTTCGGCGTTAAGCCGTTCCAAGTCAACCGTTAATTCGTCCTCATCTTCTGCTAATTTATCAACATAAGCAGTGATACCGCTGACAAAACGGACGTGATTATACTTACCACGGTAAAGGCTCATAGATGTGCCGACGCGTAGGAACCGAGGTAACGGATCTGCTTGGTTTTCATCAATAAAAGAGATACCGGGTCCGATGTTCTGAATTGCGGCACCGACTGTCGTCGGTATGAAATCAAAGGGTAGGAGATATTGCATACCGAGATCGACGGCATAAGAACTCCCGTTCTCGCGTCCGAGTACCATCCGAATAATTTTACCGTTAATACCTGCGGATAAGGACTCCGTAATCCGGTCTGCGTAGGAGAATGTCAAGGCGAAGTTAGTGCCGAGGCTCTCTTCGCGAAGGACTTCGGGAGAATCCGTTGTAACAGGGATAGTGCCTTGTCCTTGCATCTGCAGCGTTGCGCCGACGGTCCCAAAATCACCGAGGGGCATAGCACCTGCGAGGAAGGTATAGTATAACCCCTCACCGGCTTCCCCGAAAGGTCTACTGTAATCTGTATAGAACATTGAGGCTTGCGCCGCTTTTTTACCGGATCGGAGTCTGCTTTCAGGCATATCAGCAAGCCCGCTTGGGTTCCAGAGCGATGCTGTCACATCACCCGACATCGCGGAAAAGGCATCACCAAGGGCTCTTGCCCGCGCCCCGCCGCCGAGGTTCAATATCTGCGCGCCCGTCCGTCCGGGGCCCGCGATTACTGTAACGGGAAAAAGAACGGTAAGCAGTAAAAGTAGTATGAAGGTTTTTCGTATAGAAACGTCCACTGAATTGTCGCTCCTCTTTCAATCAAAATTTAATTCCAACCGTATCATATATCTGTTTGCCATATATATATAATAACGCAATTGACCTTAAAAACGCAAATCCGTTTAATTTGTTTACTTTTACTTGACTTTGCGCCTGCTATATATTAGGCTACATGAGTAAGGGCCGTCGGCTATTGGCTGTCAGCAGTCAGCCGTCGGTAGGTGCGGTTACAAACCGCGAAGAAACCCCCTATCAAAAACCCTACCGCACTTGGATACCGGGGACATAACAATTCAACCCACTCCAAACTGGAGATAAACTAAAATGAAACGGACATTTGAAAGACTCGCTTTCTTCATCCTCGGTGGCATCTTCGTGAGCATCGGGTATCTACTGAGTGGTGCCGACACAACCGCAGCACCGCGAAAAGGTATAACCTTGTTTGACACAATCGCTTGCAAGAAACTTATCGTCCACAACGGCGATCCGGCAGAAGAGAATATC
This sequence comes from Candidatus Poribacteria bacterium, assembly GCA_003635195.1. Taxonomy (GTDB): domain Bacteria; phylum Poribacteria; class WGA-4E; order WGA-4E; family WGA-3G; genus WGA-3G. The sequence continues at coordinate 6,614 of PYIY01000122.1, forward strand.
TCTCTTGAATTCGGTGATGACGGTGCAGCTCAATTATATCTGTCAGGACCCGATGAGAATAATGGCGCGTCAGCCATACTGTTCGAGGTAGCCAAAGACGGTCCTTTCTTAGAGATGTGGCATGGATCCGATAAAGGGGGGACGATTTCATTGTCGACTACCGACAATAGTGCGATGATACAGACATCCACTCGCGATCGGGAGGATTTTGCTGAAGGTAACGACCTCTTTAGAGGGGCAATTATCGGAAGCATTGCCGATAGTTCATCAATAGTGCTTGAGGGAAAGACCATCGAAACGCAGCCCCGTTTGCGGTAATTAAGGAAAGTGAGTAACGGACGATGCTACAGGTAAAATATGCACGTTATACCCCACACGATGCCTATCTCCGCCTATCTAATGAACATTACATCCTTGATGTAGACAGGCGGAGCGGCGTTATCAAGGGTTTATATCTAACAGATGACCCACAAGGCACCAACTTCGTCGGAAATGAACAGAATATGCGGCTTAATATCTGGTGGAAACAACGACACGTCCCCGAAAAGGCACAACGGATCCCGATGCACTGCTGGACGGGTGATGTCGTCCTTAAAGCGCGTCTTGAAGATGAGACAGCATGGACTGCGATGCACACCTTTCTCAGCGACGATGTTCGGACGGTGACATACGACCAGAATTCAATAACGACTCGCTATAAAGGCGACTCTGTCAACCGGAGCGGACTGCAGCATCTCAATATTGAACAGCGTTATGAATTTGGAGGCAACGTCCAAACCGATGATGCGATCCTCTGGACACTCACGCTGCATAACACTTCAGGCGCGCAAATTGAAATCGGTGAACTCGGACTGCCGATTACGCTGAACACGAACTACAACATCGGTGATGAGAAACAGGGGTTCAACCACAGATCGGTCGAGTCTACGAAGTACGTCTTTGAGCAACGTGTGATTGAGAGTTCGTTTGTTTCTGGACACTCATCCTACATTCTCGTAAGCCGGGCAAGTGGGAAAGGTGACCATCTGCTCATTATTCCGCAAGCAGATACCGCGCTGGAAGCGATCTCTGGGTACGGGCTTTTCCCTGACACCGACATGGTGACGGGAGCAGGCTCTATGTTTTACCTCTTTTCTGAGGCAACAGCGATTACGCCTTGGTATAACGGACACCGTTCACTCACTTTAGTGCCCGACGAAAAACGGACTTTCGCATTCACGCTGTGTCGCATTAAGGATTATGCTGATATCAACGAGACGTTGTATCAGAACGGCAACATCGCTGTAAAGATAGTACCGGGGATGGTGCTACCAATTGGCACGACGGCGCATCTGCTGCTCCGATGCAAAAAACCGATTACGGCGATTGAGACTGCTAACGGTATTGACGTTGAACCTGTGGCGACTGTGGGCGACCGCCATACTTACACCGTCCATCTCACATCCACTGGTGAACAGAAGATAAGCGTCCGTTACGGGGACGGTGAATGGACGCATCTGCTGTTCAACGGTATCGCCGAGATAGAGACGCTGATGAAAGCCCGTGCTAAATTCATCGTAGCGCATCAGCGTGTCGAAGACCCGGACGATCTCTGTCACTACAGTTTTCGTATCTGGAATAACGATGCCGAGAGACTCGCTGTGGAAGAAGAGGCACCTTGTGGTTCGATTGATATGGGGGGTAGCGATGATCGCTGTTTTGCACCGCCGGTGTTCCTCGCTGGGAAAAACGCTTATTATCCTGATGAACAAGAGATCCGCGCTCTTGATGAATTCATTGAGAACTTCCTCTATGGGAAACTACAGGACAAAGACAACTATCAGGTGTTGAACTCTCTCATTGGGTTACGAGAGGGTTCGTGGCGGCGTTGGGATTACGTCTGGCGGATCTACAACTATCCGCACGTCTATAACATCTATTACCAGATGTATCGCATTACCCAGTTGTATCGGGTAAAGACGAGCCGTGAACCGTTGGCATATCTTGACCTCGCTTATAATACGGCACTCGCTTCCTACCTCGATTCCACTTACGAAAGCGTCTATGAGACGAAGAACTATATCGACTACCACCGCGGTAATATGTCCAAAACGCATGCTCCGATGGGGTCACCGATTCTGGAGCATCTCCTGAAATCGTTGAAAATGGAGGGCATGGAAACTGAATACCAGACGCTTCGGAAGGCGATTGAAGGTTGCTTACCGTTCTTTCTTGAGGAAGAATATCCGATGGCATCGGAGTACTGCTTCGATCACGCCTCAAAAGCGGCGTTGTATTACTTAGCACAAGTTGCCGATGATGAATCGTTGAAGAAACGCACTGTGGATACAATCCTCGCGAGCCGAGATGCAACGCCGATGTGGTTTTCTTACTGCACAAATATGCGGTTTATCGGGTGCTATCCGACACCGCTGCTGGCGCGTCCACTCTTTGATAGATATGAACAGACCGGGGATCTCCATCTTCTACAGAAGGCTTACGGTGCGACTTTAGCGGTCTGGAGTTGTGTTGATCCGTCGGGTAAGGGCTACAACGGTAGGGAATGGCGATTCAATCCGCCGGAGAAAGGATCATCGGAATATAACTACTACCGGAACGGTTGTTTCTCTGGTGAAGTCGGTATGGGACTCTACGGTAACTTGAGTATGTTGAAATCCTTCCTCGTCCGAGACCCAGATTTTGGACTTGTCGGTTATGGATGTGCTGTTGCTGAAACTGAAGATGCTTATACCCTTATCCCGCAAGACGGTTTGGGGGTCAGGGCAGCCTTTGTGCCCCTCGATGTGTCGTTGGAAACGGTAAAGGCTCGCATTGAACGTGCGACACTCACAAAAGATTTACGACGCTTAGAACTGGTGTTGTCAAAACCGTCTCAGCATGCTGAATGCGCGCACATCTCTATCCGTGGGCTGACATTTGGGGCTTATCGATGTAGTGCGGGTAAAGTTAAGGTCGGCGAGATAATTGCGTGGGATGTGCCTTATACGAAAGGGCAGGAATCATTTAGCGTAACGCTATTGTGCTAACCTACCGACTTGGGAAGAAAATAAAAAAAGGGACTGGTAAAACCAGTCCCTTTTGATGTTCTACTGAGCGTTAGGTGCTATGCGGATAGTGCCGCAAGGGCATCATTCTCGTTATTGAAGTGTTCAAACTCAGTTACGATCCGAGTCAGAACGAGTATGTTTCTTATATTTTTTCCGACATTGATAACCCCGATGCGCCCGTTCTTTCGCTTTGTCAAAGCCCGTGCGTCCAGAAGTGCGCCAAGCCCTGCACTGTCAATCTTATGGACCTTCCCAAAATCGATGAGGATGCGGGGCGTATCGTGATCCTCTATTTGTGGTGAGAGTGTTTCCCATAACCCTAATATTGAGGCTCCGACAATCTTTCCGTTGGGTTCCAAAATCGAAATACCATTTTGCTGGCGAATTTGCGTAGTCATTTTTTTATTCCTTATATTTTTAGCGTACAATTTATTTTTTCGATTATTTGAACATTATTTAATCGTTCAACGTGGGTCTTTGTTACTTTAGACCCCTTAAATCAAAAAAAGTTCAATATTTTTGAAAATTTATACTAAGTTTTGGACAATTGACTTAGCATCCACGCTGCAAAATATGTTATAACTTTACCAACACTAAAAATCTAATAAAATAGCACAAGTTAACCAAGAAGGACTTTCAAAAATGCGAACACCAAACGTTTCGGAAGCAAAGGAAAAAATCCAAGTCATAAAATACCTTGATGTCGGAGATATGACAATTACAGGTTCCGGTAAAGTGAATGATAAAGCTTTTTATGCGGCGAAGGAAATCATTTTGACAATCACCTCTAAACGCCCAGAAATCCTTAGCAAACTTTCAGGATATGAATTCATCCTTATCGCACCGGGGGAAAGCATCACAGGTTCGCTCGGATGGGAGGAGAGCAAGTCGCGGCTTGCGGGTCTCGCTTTAACACCGCAAGAATCACTGGGGTTCCCGGGTCGCTTCGCTTCTTATATTGAAAAGAAAAAGAGACCGAGCATGGGCACATTTGTTCACGAGTTCGCGCATGCGGTCCATTCCGTTGTCTCAAAGATGGACCCAGAATTCAATTCCTCATTAAATCGCGCTTACGATCAGGCGATGAAACTCGGATTGTGGGCAGATACGTATTTTGCTGTAGATAATTGGAAATTAGAATCCTCGCCAGTAGACGAGTATTGGGCAGAATGTGTCCGAATGTGGTATTATGTCGGTAAAGATCAAGAATTTAAAACAAGAAATGCGTTCAAAAAATACGACCCAGGGATTACGGACTTGATTGGTCTCTGGCTGTCGGAAGAAGAAGTCCCACACGGATACTAATGGTTCCCAGGGCCGGTAGGTGCTGGTTTGTTAGGGATCCTCCAGGGCCGGTAGGTTCGGTTTCCTAACCGAACCATAGATGTCAATTTAGAAACCCTACAGTGGTGGCAAGCCGTCAACAATTTCCACTGTCCTGAGACTGACAGTGATGACGCGGGCGATGAGGTCTACGATATATTGAAGCTGATCTTCACGGTTCGGGTCGTTGACAATCCCACTCCGTCTGTCTACCTTCACACGATACTGATCTATGACCCACTCCAACGCAGACCGATTGCCTAACTTATAGTCATACACTTCGGCGGGTATCCCTTCCAGCGTCAGGAAATCGTTATACTTCAACTGCGTCTTGTCTTTCGACAGTCTCATCTTCTCGACACGCCAATCTACTTTCATCCCTGGTGTTTCAATGGGTTTCAAACCATCATATTTCGGTGCGGATTCATAGTTAACGTGGAGGTCTGTTAACGCTGCGCCTGCGTTAGCGAATCCCCAGAAATCTTCAGTAAACGGGATATGCGGCAAGTCGCGCTTGAGGTTCATCTCGTATTTCTCACGGTAGACGGGGTGGTGCAAGAGGGCGTAGTTATAGTGGAAGATGTCCCATTTGGTGATGGTGTCGTCGTTGTAATGGGTTCGGAATTCCGCCAACGCCCAATCGGTAATGTTCTCTTGTCGGTTTGTGCCGTCTTCATTGTAGGTATAGAACGGAAAACATTGGGAATCGCCAGTCAGATGAACATCTGCTAATTGCTGTGTCATCAGGCAATGAAACGACTTTTTACTTCCAAGAGCCGTGAGACAAATCACCCGATTTTCGGTTTCTGTCTCTGGTGTAGGGAAAATGGATGGAAACACGTACACCACATCGTTTATTGTTCGGTCGAAGTAAAGATTTGATTTGGTAAACGGACGATAGAGTGATGTTCTCACCTTATGTTCAACATATTCTGTAATTGTGCCTCGTTTTAACTTCACCTTTAGGTCCCGACTCCAACTGATTTTCGTGTCATCATACACAACAAAATCGTCAACGTTAATTTCCCGCTGATTTTCCTGCCGTTTCCATCTATCCACTTCCGCGTTGTAGGTGTCACTCATCCTTAGAGTATTCTCAGTGAGAACATCTTGGTTAAAATTGTAAGCCCATGCATCACGATTGGTTTTAACACCTGCACTATAAGTTTTGAAAATTACATCTGTTGCAGCACCTTTTTTTCCCTTTGCCTCTCTTGTACCTATTGGGATAAAGGTGTCAAACTCAGTGTGGAGACCTTCAGTTAACCAAGTATGTTTTGTATCAACCGTTGCCTGCTTCATCGGGACGTTTGTATAGTTCTCGGAATCGGTTAAAAATTTCTGCTTCTCACGTGCCTTCAGATAATCGTCAACAGAATAGAGCCAAACCTCAGCCGTCTCCGATGTCGATTCTGCCTTCTTGATGAATAGACTAATTCCGACACCGACCCGAATCTGGTCATCAAAAACGTTGCCTCCCTCTTTTCGGCGGCGTTCACCGGAGGTACGAGCGTTCCCTTTCAGGTCAATGTGATAAATTTTCGTAAAATCCTGTGCGAGGTGTTTCCGCATGCCATCAAATGCGATACCGTCGAGAAAGCCGTTGTTCGTCACAAACGCGACAACGCCTTCTTTGCCAATTCGTTTTGATGCCCAGAGGATTGCTTTCACATACGGATCCGAGAGCGCGTTTTTATTTGTCGCTTTTGAGTCTTGCGAATACGTCTCCTTTAGCATCGCGTCCATCATCTCGTACTTCCGATTTTTGTTGTTGTCGTTCTCGTTAATCTGTCCCATATTGTAGGGCGGATTGCCAATAACGACGAACATATCCGCTGTCTTCTGTCGCTTGACACGTTCTGTGTTCTCACGCGTGAAGAGTTCGCCTTGCTCCTGCTCCAGCAATTCAAACGTATCCGCCAACGCGATGCCTTCAAACGGTAGATACGTCCCGGTGCGTTGGAAGTATTCCTGTTCAATGTTGAGACTGGCGATGTAGTAGGGTAGGAGCATCACCTCGTTGCAGTGGAGTTCATGCCGGTATTTCTCCTCTAATGCTGTGCCTCGGATGTCCTGCATGAGTCGGACGATGAAGTTGCCCGTCCCGACAAACGGATCAATGATATGCACGCCGGTATCCGACAACGACCGACCGAACTCGGTTTTAAGGATATGTTCTACACTCTTCACCATGAAATCGACAATGGGTTGCGGTGTGTAGACGATGCCGTGTGTATCTGCGACATCCTCGGAGAACCCCTGAAAAAATTTCTCATAAAAGGTGTTGAGGAAATGCTGTTTTTGGGAGAAGTCGTTGCAGAGGGTCGCTGCCTGTTCGATGGCGACATAGAACCGATCCAGCGGTGCGAGAAACGCGTCCCGACTCACGGCGTGCCGCATGAGCGCGTCGCTGACATTTTCAATCTCGCGTGCGATGATGTTCCTGCGCGTGAAGTCTGATCGTTCAAAAACCGTGCGGAAAATCCGTTCCGTGAGGATATGTTGGATAAGCATCTCCTCGACAGCATCCTGCGAGAGTTCCGGATTAATGGAGGTGCGACAGGTGTCATAGAAATCGGCGAACGCTTCCTTGAATGTTGGATCCGTTTCGTGGCGTTGGTCGATGCGTTCTTTCAATTCAGTTGCGAGGGCTGGCACATGCTCCCTGAAATCCGCGACGGCGGTCTGCCAGTTATCCAGTGCGGGTGGGACGTAAGCGAATAGGTACTGGAGTGCGGCAATTAATTGGGCAGGTTCGGTGATGTCTATATCTAAAGCGACCTGTCCGTTTTGATACAAGATGACGTGCTCTGGCGTTTGGAAACAGGTATTATTGAGTGGATAGCCCGCCGCCTGTTTTTCTGCGACTGCTTTGCGGAGGTCGTCGTCTATATCTTTTGCTTCCCAATAGGCGAAAGGGAGACCGTATTCGTCGAGGATCGCGCCGTCAATAACGATGCGATTTCGGTTTGAAGCACGCATCGCATATTGTGGGATGAGCGTGGCGTTGACCTGTTTTGCGCAAGCATCGAGTAAGAAGGCGAAAGGGTTGCTGACCGCGCCTTCGTGTGTGACGGCGTGCCGGTCGTATTGCTGTAGTGTGGCGTAGTAGTCCCGGACTGCTTTGTGGCTGGGTTTGAGGTTGAGTTGGGGCATACAGGTATGATAGCAAGTTTTGGGAGATGCGTCAAGGGGAAATGGATGGTTTTTTATTAAATATATGTTATACTTGAGTTACTACGCTTTTAGGAAATAAGGAGTTAGCATGTTGACAAAAATACAAACTGCCCAGGATATATGGCCCCAACTGGCATCTATTGTATTTGTTCCGCGTACAGAGGCCGAATATGAACAGCTCTCTGCTTTGCGGAATGATTTAGGAACTCTCGTTGGGAAAAACGAAGACCACCCTTTGGTTTCATTAATAGAAGTCATTGAAAGCCTTATTGAAAAGTATGAATTAGACCAAGCGGCTGCGGAACGTGAAGCTTGGCATCGTTTATCTATGCAGATGCTTGCACAAGCGTATGAAAAAGACGAACCCGAGTACACAACTGATATGCTTAAGTGGGTAAATCCAGATTATGAAGGAAAGTGATGTCATTCTTGCCCCTTTGTCCCAAGCGGATGAGGAACTAAAGTATAGACCAGCAATTGTTCTGTGAGTAATGCCAATGCCTTATCAAGATCTTCTTGTTTGTGGGGTAAGCACACGGTTAAGTCACTACGTGCAGGGGTTCGATGATATTATCTCACCAGTTGATACGGATTTCATATCAAGCGGTTTGCGCTCGGAATCTTTGATCCGTCTCAGTTTTTTGGGGGTGATCCCACGCCGGTTAGTACGTGGCACACTCGGTAACATTTCAGATGAACGACACAAAAGGTTATTGCGAAAATTAATTGATTATCTCACAAACACCAATCTAATTTAACGGGTCTGCTATACTCGTCTGAAGTTTGGGATGGAAGCACCACACAATGCGCAATACGCTACTTGAACCCCGCACAAAAATTTTGACGATGCTCATCGCTGGCTGTCTTGTCATTCTACTGGATAGTCCGACTGCTTTGCTCGTCTGTTTTCTCAGTAGCCTCACGTTGATCGCCCTGTCGGGACCGACGTGGCGGCAGATCGGTCTGCTTTGCGCGTTCCTCTTTTTTACAACGTGGGGACTCATTTACAGTCAAGCGATTTTCTATAACGAATTTCCGCGCACCGCGCTATTTACGCTCGTGCCACCGGAGTTTCCGCTTATTGGGAAGATGACAGGCGGGATTCGGGTCTATCGGGAGGGACTATTCCACGGGATTATCCAATCTCTCCGTTTCAACACGACACTTAGCATCGGGTGTTTCATCGTCTGGACGACGCAACCCCGGGACCTGCTCCTCGCGTTGGCGCAGTTACGCGTGCCTGCGACGCTGGCTTTTATGGTGACGACAGCGTTACATTTTATTCCGGTCGTTGCGAATGAGGCATCGGCTGTGTTTCGGTCGCAGCGGTTGAGGGGGTTCCGTTATCTTCGGCTCAATCTACTTGCTACGTGTCGCGGTGTTATCAATAGTTTTCGTCCTATTCTGGCGGGAAATATTCGGCACGCGACACATCTCGGTGAATCCGTTGAGAGTCGCGGGTTCTCACCGGAGACAGCAGGACAACGGACTTCGCTACGGACCCTGAAGATGGGGGTGTGGGATTTTGGGCTTCTTGCGGTGTTGTCTGTCTGTTTAATCAGTATCGTTGGGTTGAAACTGCTCTATTTCTTTTATGCGAACGGGTTGTATTACGCGTCATGGTTGCGGCACGTATACACCTTTACGCGCGAGGTTTTATAATTGGCTATCGGTTTCCATCAGCAGTCAGTTTTCAGAGTTATCAGTTGCCAGTTTGCCTCGCAGTGAGAGTTAAAGAGGTTTGCTGTTACTTGAACAGTAACCTCAACTATCACAAGGATCCTCTTAACCGACAACCAACAACCAACAACCATTTCACCGTCCAACTTCCCATGCAAGATGTTGCAATTCCGGTCCGATCAATTTTTCCCATGCGAGTTGCACAGCCGCGGTTGACCCCGGTGTAGAGATCACCACTTTTCCGCGATAGACACCCGCCGTTGCTCTTGATAGCATCGCCGCTGCGCCGACTTGATCATAACTGAACATCCGAAAGAGTTCACCAAATCCGGGGAGCGTCTTTTCCAACTTGCGATTGAGAATATCGAAGGTCGTGTCGCGTGGAGCAATGCCGGTACCGCCGTTGAATAAGATGACTTGTGCGTCGCTTTCTGCCATTTTATCTAATACTGCTGCGACTTGATCGGGTTCATCTTTTATGATTTGATAGGCAGCGACGCTGTTTCCGTCTGCGGCGAGTTGCTCGCGTAGGAACGCAGCGTTTTTGTCTGTTTCTGGTGTGCGGGTATCACTGACGGTAACAATCGCGACGGCGACAGGTCCCTCTTCGGTCGCCATTTCTCGGTGTTGTTGTGTACTTGTAGAAGTTGTTGACATTACTATTTCCTTTCAATTATCTGAATTTAAAATCGTTCGTCAAAGAAAATTTTAGCGTTGCGTATGGACGTTTATCAATATAATACTGCGGTTCCGTATCACCTGACTCAGTGGAATTAATAAGTTCAACATGATAGTCTGTGATTCTCGGTTCCCCAAGCTCTACCCACGCCTCTACTCCTTTGATGACCCGTTCCACGAGCTGTGGATTGCCGTACACATCCATATGTTTTCCAACCTTAGAATCATATACGGATTGTGGGACATATAAAGCAGGCAATTCCTTATCCAGCAGGACAGGATGCATGCCGCGTTGCCCCTTATATTCTCCGAGCATCTGCATCGGTACGCCGTTTAGACGGAGCCAGAAAGCGCAATCGGTTCCAAAACTTGTAGGCAATGGAACTGATGTCGGTTCGCTTTGCAATAACGCCGCGATTACCGGCTCCCAAGGCGGTTCCAGCACATCTTCAGAGGCGGATCTGAAGCTGCCTTGCAGGTTCATGAAACCCGCCCAACGCGTGAATTTCCCTGTCAATTTATTGCCCTGCTTGTGCAACCGGAGAATTGGGTCTCCTACGCCGCCTGTCTTAAGTGGCATCACTAAAATCCCACCTTCTGTCAACGACTGACCCCACGCCGGCGGAATATCAGGTGCACCCACTGTAACGATGATCCGATCAAAGGTTTCCCCCTGCCATCCAAATCCGCCATCACCGGCTTTCAGATTGACACGGTTGAATCCAATGGAACGCAGATGGCTTCGAGCCTTCTCCACCAAATCCGTTTGGAGATCAATAGAGTAGACGAGGCTATCATCTCCGACGCTGAATGCAATCAGTCCGGCATTCCACCCACTCCCCGTTCCAACCTCCAAGACTTTAAGTCCGTGAGCCAGTTCGAGGTCAGCCAGCATCTCAAAAATAAGCCCGGGTTGAGACGCTGCGCTATGTGGTTTCTCTCGAATCATCAAGCCCCTATCAAAATAAATGGTTTCCAGCTGCCTTGCTGTCGGTTTTGGTGATTCGACTTGAACAATCCCGTCCGGTGCCTCGTGATCGTAATATTGTTCAATGAAGCGGTGGCGCGGCACATTAAAAAGCACCTGTCTCAACCAATCACGATCAAGTTGAAGATCACGTCTCTTTGCTAAAATCGTGTATAGACGCTCTATGTGAGATTGAAGCGTCGCATCCATATTGACAAGTATATTCATTGATGATCGGATGTCCTCTACCGGAGTGCTCGGAATGCTTCTGCCGCAGGGACGATGCTCCCTCGCCCAATGAGTAAAAGTTAGGAACATGTGCTATTACTGTCAAGGTTTGAAATCTCACCCAATGATAAGCTACAAATGCCAATTAGAGGGCTTGAAATCCTCAGAAAAGTGGTATTTGCTCAGCAGAATTTTGATTTGAGATTGAAATAGGATCTGCTGTTTTGACAAAGGCACGTTCAACAATTTCCTTCGCACCATTGGTGGGATTGAGGCTATGACCTCCCAACGCAATCAGCGCGGCGTTCCCTTCCGGAGCATTGCCAAGGCAATCGGGATTGAGTACAAAAAGCGGTAAACCCATACTTAGAGCCGTTTTCGCAGCGTTGAAAGTCCCACTCATTTTGCCTTGAGCATCTCGTTCAGGTCCCGATTCAATGACAATAACTGCTTTAGAGAGTGCACACACAAGTTTGTTTCGTACCATTGCGTTGCGCGCAATCCATTTGGTATCTGGATCAAACTGTGAAACCGCGAGGACATCTCGGTCCCAATTGAATTTTTTAAATGCGTTTTTCTGACGCAGTTGATTGATGCCGTTGGGAAGTACGAGTGTCGTTGTTCCCTCTGCCTCTAACGCACCTAAGTGTGCTTCTGAGTCAACGCCTTTAGCATATCCAGAGACAACGTTTATACCTTCGCGCGCAAGATCACCAGCAAGTTTTCTCGCGATACGAATTCCCTTATCTGATACGTTCCGAGCACCAACGATTGAGACACTATCTGACAGAAGGCGTTTTGGCTGCCCTTTAACAAATAGGATCGGTGCAAATTCAAGGAGGTGTGGCGGAAAATCTGGGTGCCCGGGATAAACAATATTGGTTCCCTGTTTTTTGAGTTGATCGTACGCTATAGTTACCCTCTCTCTATCTTCCGCCCGAATTTTTCCATTAAGAATTTTCGCTAATTTTGGAAACTTTGCCGAGAGATCGCCTTGACTGGACGGTAACATTTCTGGGTTTAGGTTTTCTGCTTCTAATGTTTTAGCAACAGAAACCAGAAGTTTGACCCCTATACCACGCGTATTAAAGAGCCGAAACCAGAAATAATCTCTATTAATGTTCATCTTCTTGTCCTTATTTGGTCAGTTTTAGTAACTCTGCAATTCGTATCTTTAATTGCCGCTTGTCCGTGTTCGGGTAAGTGTTAGAACAAGCACATGTTGAACACCGCCCTGTTCGTAGAGAACTTTGGATACCTCTGTCAAGGTTGTTCCTGATTCATAGAGGTCATCAACCAACAAAACACATTGATTCTTTAAATCTTGTGACTGGACAACAAACGCTCCGCTGAGTTGTTCGCTCTTACTTTTCACATCTGGCAGATTCTTAAGAGGAACCGTCCGTTTTACTTTCGTCAGATAATCTGTACGTACCGGCACACTTAGGAGTTTCCCAATTTCTTGTGCGACTTCAGTAACAGGCTGGAAATCCCTATTTTGATCCGAGGGTGGAATCGGAAGAATCGCCTTCAAATATGGCAGGATCGGATAGCCATCAACAGCAAATTTCTCTCTAATAAAATTGGCAGCAACCTCTGCTATCGGTTGAATGTTCGTCCTATCATGGCGATATTTCAACTGGAAAACCAATTCGCCAAACTCGGTTCGGTTCGTATCGTATCCTCCACCCGGTAGTAGGCGGCTTGATAGTGTGTGAGTATCCAAAGCCCAACCTGCCCGCCAATTGCCGTGAATCTCTCGTGGATTAATATTCATTCGTATATGTGAGTTATGAGGCGCAAGATCCCATAAAAGGACGGTGCCGTCGTCGCCTCCGGTTGCGATTGTTCCGCCCATTTCATGAAACTGCTCAATGTTTTAACACAACGAGATTCTTTTTTCGCCATTTATACTCTCTTTCCCTTGTTGTGAAGTAAGTTTACCGTGTTTTGTAATATAGATCAACCGAATTTCACAGTGCTAAGATCACGCGAATTAAACCAAGGGTTACAAATCCGGTACGGAAAAAAAGAAGCGTGCAGGTCTGAATACTAAAAGATTTTTCGCAGAAAAATCGTACTGGCAACTAATCTACTGATTCGGATAGGTTTTGCTGAGATGTTTCGGCATTGTGAAGAAGATGCCGCCCGTCTGTTCTACGAGGGTCTTCTGAAAATCTGCCGCTCTCGGATGACCGATAACATAAGCGCGGACACCCAACGACTGACATACCTCAAGCGCACGTTCCGGTGGATACTTGCCAGTTGTCGGTTCATCTGTCAGGATGAGCAGAATTCGGCTGGCGTACGGACTGAATTTCACCTTCGGAAGCCCTTCCACAATTGCGTCAATCAGGTGTTCGTCACCACCGAACGGGTCTTCCATATAATGCGCTAACATTGTCTCGTGCAGCGGCATCTGTGTAACGACCGCACCGTTGATAACCTTGATCGCATCTTTCGCTTCCGCGAAACGGATAAGCCCAATCCGATACTTGATAGGGAGAATGTCTAACCTACCGATAAGCGTACTGAGACCAAGCATAATGGCTTCAGATTTCCCGCCCATACTCCGACTGTAATCGAGCATGATAACGATATCCACAAAAGTTCCAAATCCCTTTTCAGGCGATGCGCCGGGTGTCCCACCGGCGTAGACATTCAATTTATTTTTTTCGCTCCGGACGGTGTACATCCGCCTGCTACCCCGGTCATTTATAAGCCATCTATTCCCGCGCTGTTGCGTCATTGCGTTGAAGTTTTCGGTAAGCCCCCAACTTTCGGGAAAGATACCGGCATAGACGTTGAGTCTGTCTCCCGCTTTTCGGACCGTGTAGGTGTGTCCATTTGAATAATCCGTAATCACCCACAAATCACCTTTTTCTCTTTCCCAGACCTTGGCATTATTAAATAGACTTCCGCCCATGGATAAAGATATTCCGTTTTCTTTGAAGACACGTTCCAATTTCTTTGCGGGTATATCGCCGTCTTCGAGCTCCACCTCGAATTTCGATTCCATGCTGAATAGCAATTGCCCGCCGCTGCGACGAATATCTTTAACGATGTCTCGAAAGACTTTGATGAATGCACTATTGCCGGCGTGCGTGCTTGGGAGCGAAGTTGCGCCGCCAACACCTCCCGGAATCTGTTGCCAGAGTCCACCTGTCTCTTCCGCGAGTCGTGGCTGAAACGGTTCAGGGTGCCCAAGAATATTGACACGGATCTCTTGCAGTTGATATTCCTTAATAGCCTTCTCCCGCATCATTTCATACGAACCCTCTTTCTTAAAAGCCGTCGATGCCGGTTCATCGGTGACGAGGACGATAAATTTATCGGCATCGGCATGAAAGTCGATCCGGTGAAGTGTGTCTACTAAAGCGTCAAGCGCGTGTTCATTACCGCTGAGCGTAGCTTTTTGCATCCGTCTCCGTAGCACCGCAACATCGGGTAATAAGGAGCGGACTTCGAGTCTTTGCCCTTCATGTCGCACACTGAATTCAGACATACCGAGGTGATACTCCAAATTGACGAGATCAAACGCGTCAGTTAAAGCATACAGGTTCGCTGCGACTTGCTGGATGTTGTCCCGCATACTCGCGCTGGTGTCGAGTACAAAGACGACGTTTACCTTGTCGAGTTCTCGTGTTGCGATGATATGGTCAGCAATGTTTTTAAGTGCGTCAGCGAACGGGTTTGTGCTATCTCCTTTGCCGGTGCCTTCACCTTCACCGTCGCCATCGCCGTCCCCGATCATGCCGACGTCGGAAGTCCCTGTGGATTCGAGTTTATGAAAACCGTAGGCACCATCGCCTTTAACGCGTTGCCGCGGGCTATTGACACCTTCACCAGCAGTTGTTTTAAAAGGATTCGCCACAGATTCATGAATCGGTGTGGATCGGCTATTGAGTGCGCGTGCGTCTGTCGTTATGTCAGGAAGTGCGGTCTCTGTATCCGATACAGATTTCGTTGCACTATGGAGCAGTTCTGCCTCAGATTGTCGAACAGTTTCATTAATTAAATTGGCGGAGGCAGCCAAGTCTAAATGCCTTTGGCTCGACTCAGTAGACGGATCTGTCTGCTGTGGTACCCGTAGTTTCTTCGGTGGTGGCGGTTTGAGTCTGCGGCGCTGTTTTGGTGCCGCTTTCGGGTTTATCAAATCCGCAGCGATCACGTCTTCAATACCGGTTGGCCTTTGGACATAGAAGGAGAACGTAAAGACAATAGCAAGGCAGAGATGAACAATACCTGCAAAAAGTAGTGCGCGTATAGAGCGATTTCGCTTTTGGGAACGGTTCATAATATTTTCTCCATTTTAATCCAATGACTGATAGTAGACCCATCTACACATTGACATTGTATGCAAGTCAAAAGCAATTTCTGTGCCAATCCGAGGGATACCGTACTGGCGGGTTCACGGCAAAATTTAGAGCAAGCACTGCACGAAATAGGGCATTTTTTATATCCGCTTGCACGAAATAGGGCATGATAATCCAAGTTGGCGACTATAACTTTTTAGGTAGCAACTTCAGTGCTTATTTGCTTTTCACTTTACCCCAGGTTGTTGTTAAGAACTGCGGTTGCGGTGAAACCGACAACGGATACGCTGGATCGAACCAATCTCCTCCGGAATTCTGCTTAATATTCGTCAATTGCGTCGGAACCTTACTGTTTATATCGACTTTAAAGATTTGTAGATGTCCATCAATCTTCTGCGTATAAAGGACTTCGTCTCCACTTGGTGATAATTCGGGATTCGTTGCCCGAGGACCGACTTCATCAACAATCTGCTGAAGCCCAGTGCCGTCTCGGTTCACAATGTAGATTGTCCGTTTATCATCCCATGCTTTTTGGACAAGTGCACCATCAACAAGCGGCGGCGGATTTTTATTCCAACCAAAAGCAAGTTTGTCACCCGCAGCAGACCAAGATGGAGAGGCTTGCCTATTCGTTACTTTCAGGCGCATAGGAAGCTTTCGCTTTCTTGTGCGGACGTTGATAAGTGCCAATCGTCTCTGTATGAGCCCTCCTACTGAGCAGGCGATTTCTGTCCCCTCCGGCGACCACGCTGGCTCAACTCCATCAGCGAGAGGTTTCTCTTTTTGTTGACCTAAGGTCGCAATGTGAATAATGAATGACGGAATCTCGAAATTCATGTGAACGTAAGCGATCTGTTTTCCATCGGGTGCCCATGTCGGATCGTCTCTATAAATCGCTTTCCTGAAGACGCGTCGGACGTTGGATCCATCTGCGTTCATCAAGTAAAGGTCTCGAATGCCATCGCGATCGGATTCAAAAAGGATCTGTTCACCGGTTGGTGACCAGACAGCGTCCCGATCCAGGGCGCGGTGTCGTGTCAAGTTCTTCTGTTCACTGCCATCTGGGTTCATGATGTAAACTTCTTGATTTCCATCCCGTAGGGAAGTAAACAGGATTTTGGGAGTCGTCGGTGCCTTTGCAAAGAGCAGAGAAACACTTACTTTGTGCACAAACAGGATAGATATGGCAAAAACTAACAACCGTATCGTTTTCATAAAACGTAACCCGAGAGATCAAAATGCGTTTCCATAATATGTGTTAGAGAAAGGGATAATTGGTGTTTTCCAGAATTCGAGTTATTATATCATACATAACGGCGTTGATCAAATTAAAGTTGACAGAATTGGTGTTTTCTGCTAAACTTTATAGAAAATCGGTTGTTTCGCACTTTTTTTCTTGCAATTTATATGTGAAAAGTGCTATAATTTATTTAAAGTGCATTCTATTAACTTTTCGGGGTGACGTATACTACCTCGCGAAGGATCAAAAGAGGAATCGCACCGCTGGCGAAAACCGTCATTGGTATCGGTTTACCGATGGAACGTCAGCATTCAAAAGCGTGATTGCATGCAGTACTGCTATCACCAGAAGTAAAATCAGACAAGGAGATGATGCTTTGGGAAGCGCGCTTCTTGCTCAAAGTTCAGAACCTTGTGTATATCTTTGAAGAAGGAGAATTCATAGCTATGAAAAAAGTCGCAATCTTTATCACACTTGCCTGCGTTGTGATGATCTCGCCCACGGTACTCGCACAAGATTGGCAACCGGCGGGTGATAACTGGATTGAAAAATGGTGGGGACTTGATCTGGTCACGGAGACCGGTGGTTTCACCACATCTGCCGGGGTTGATTACCTTTCGGAAGGTAGTGGCGGCGTTATTTCAAACGCTTCCGTTTCGACGCGCGATGGTGCAGGAAAAACCGCAAACATCATCCTCAAGTCGCCGACTAACGGTGCGCTGCTCGGTTGGTCGATTGTCAATATTAATGTTACAGATCAATTCAATATATCGTCAAGCCATGGTGCGGATGGAAATGTAATTAGAGATGTTACGTGGCACGGCATCATTGCTATCATCTCGCCAGATGACCGGACAACAACGATGCACCCCGCACACGATGATCACGCACAGATCTGGATTAACGGCGAACAGGTGTATGATAATTCAGTCTGGACAGGCGGTGCGCAATCCGTCACAACGCCAACTGAAATTCAACTCAAAAAGGGTGAAAATTTCTTGCACTTTAAATGCGGTGAATCGGGCGGTGCGGATTACGTCAATCTCCATTTTGAACCGACTGACACTGACCTGCTCATCGCCCCGACGAAGGACAACATCTTTTTGAATGTCCTGACACCCGTTGAACCGAAAGGTAAACTGGCGACACAGTGGGCAGATATCAAACGGCAGTAGTTCTTATTGATAGTGAGAAACCCGCACTCCGAAAAGGGTGCGGGTTTTTTGTTGTCTAATTTTGTTCATTAACAGTGTTAGGTCAACGTATCTGGGATGTGGGGTTATGACGTTGGGTTTCACTGAGCTTCTGGAGGCATAAACGGGTATGTTGATTCAATGGATTTTGGAATACCAACGTTTAATTTTCAACACCGTTCAACCCAACCTACGGGCTTTTGTTTCTTAACTCCGTTTGAAATCCTTCACTGTTTTGGCTCTACAATTGTCAAAGTCTGATTGACAGACACGTCTTTCAATACCTGTGTAGAACCACCGTGCCAGACAATCGTAATTTTCTCAACATGTTGTTTCTCCGCCAAACCGAACAGCAGTTGCATATCGCTTCCAGATGCGTAACTTGAACCGCTCTTTACTTCCCTTACCTGGGTCACACTGTCTGCGACAACTGTAACTCTCGCCCCAATCCCATCGCGATTGCTTCGGGTGCCAATAAGTTTAATACCGATCCAATTTTTTTCGTTTCCGCCGTCGTTCCGAAGCAAAACGGCGCGCTGATTGGAATTCATGATAACGATATCGGTATCGCCGTCATTGTCGTAGTCAGCGGTCGCAGCGGCTCTACCGACGAGTGCCTGTGTGAAGTAAGGTCCCGCGGTTTCTGATACATCGGTGAAAGTGCCATCACCGTTGTTTTGAAACACCTGGTCGCGTTGCGCGTAAGTTTCGTGGTCCATCAGAATTTCGATGACATCTTGTGGGTGTCCGTTTGCGCAGAATAGATCAAGATGTCCGTCGTTATCGTAATCCAAGAAGAGCGGACTAAAACCGACAAACGGAAGTGTCGGTTGTTGTAACCCGCTGTTCACCGTTGTGTCAAGAAAGAAAAGTCCTTCCTCGTTCTTATAGAGGGTCGCTTTCTCAGAATTCGCAACGATGAAGTCCAACCATCCATCCCCGTTATAGTCACCAGAGTCCACCCCCATGGATCCTTCCGCTACACCGTTTTCATCGTAACCGATCCCGATGAACAGGCTTTCATCAGTGAAAGTGCCGTCGCCGTTGTTATGGTAAAGAAAATTGCGATTCGTATCATTGGTGACGTAAATATCTGGAAATCCGTCGTTATCGTAATCGCATGCGACAGCTGCCATCCCTCTACCTTCAGTCGGGTTTGTTACGCCTGCGGTTTCTGCGATATTGGTAAAGGTGCCGTCGCCGTTGTTTCGGTAAAGCACATCGGGTGTTCCCTCGTAGCTGCGCGGATGCCCGTAACCGATAATACCTTTAAAGGTTGTAACCGGCATTGACAATTCGTAGACCAGATAATTGACGACAAAAATATCCAAATCGCCATCTACATCGAAATCGAGATAGACGACAGCGATCCCCCAGAGGGTGTTATCAATCCCCGCGGCTTCGGTAATGTTAGTGAAGGTGCCGTCGCCGTTATTTCGGTAAAGCACATCCTGTCCAAAGTTGGCGACATAAAGATCGGCATCACCGTCGTTATCAATATCACCGGCGGCAGCTGCCATTCCGTATCCCGTGTCCCCTATTCCTGACAGTTCGGTAACATCTGTAAAATGTCCATCGCCTTCGTTGCGATAGAGTACGTTTCCGAGTTGTGTCAGCTGCGTGTTTTGCTGTGCTTGTGGAATACTACCACTGTTGACAAAATAGAGGTCAGCATCGCCATCGGCATCGTAATCAAGAAAGACAACACCCGAACCCATCGTCTCAATGATGTGCTTATGTTCGGTTTTACCGTTGCTATGTTTGAAGTGGATGCCTGCTTCTTCGGTAACGTCCACGAAGATAGGCGTTTGTGCAGCAGCATTGCCTATAAGTGTGAGAAAGAGAAGTAAGAGACGTTGCAGAATCGGGTTGGAAAGCATTGTGTAGGACTATTTTGATGTTTTTTCTGCGGTTTTTGCCAATCGGAAGCCGACAAAAGAGGTCTTGAGATTTGGATAGAGGTAAAACCGAAATGTCGTGCTGCATCGGGCGATGTTATCGAGCCAAGAACCGCCGCGGATGACACGCCAACTGCCGACAGTCGGTCCCATTGGATTCTTCTTCGGACGTTTTGCAGCAGCCTGTGAACTGTACGCGTAATAGACATCGCTGTACCAGTCCGCCGTCCACTCCCAAACATTACCCGCCATGTCCATTACGCCATAGTAACTTTTACCTCTCGGAAAACTACCGACAGGTGCAAGGCGATTCTTGTAGCCATCATCGTTGGAAGCGGTATTTGCGTGCGGTTCGATTGCGTTGCCCCAGGGCCATATCCTATCGGTGTAGCCGCGTGCTGCTTTCTCCCACTCCGCTTCGGTTGGCAGTCGCATCCCCTTCCATGCTGCATAAGCGTTTGCATCGTCCCATGAAATGCCGACGACTGGGTGATTCGGGAACTGTTTTGCGCGTGTGAGCCAGTCACCGATTTGCGGGAGATGTGTGAAGTTTTCCGGTGTGTGTTTTGACCCTTTCTCTGGGGAATCCGCTTGCAGTTTCCAAAATGCGTAATACTCGGCGTTGGTTACTTCATATTTGCTGATATAGTAAGCGTCAAGATAAACTTTATGCTTCGGTTTTTCATCATCGGCGCGGTTGTCGCTCCCCATTGTGAAAGTACCAGCAGGAATTAGAATCATATTCTCCGCATCTTGTGCGAATACAGTCGTATAGGCGTAGACACTGAAAAGCAGCGTGAGGAGAGACAGGCGTGTGATATTGAGATAACTATTTCTGTTTTGCTTTCTGTTCAGACAGAAGGTGTTCATAGGCGCGATAATGCTCCTGCGCAAGTCTCCGATTACCGAGACTCTGATATAATTTTGAAAGATTAAGATGGTAATAGGGTTGCTCACTGTCGAGTTCAACCGCTTTTTGGAACGCGCCAATTGCCTTTTGTGTGTCGCCTTGCATTGCATAAGCGCTTCCGAGTGTATTATAAAGGATAGATTCGTTGGGCATCAGATGAACAGCCTTTCTAAGGGCTTCCGCTGCATGCTTAGGATAGTTGAGGTTCATAAACGCTCGCCCCAACCCGTGATGAAAGTTGGCGTTGTTCGGTGCGAGTTCAATACACTTCTGAAAGGCTTGGATGGCTTCGCCATAGTTTTTTTGGTTCATCAATACAGTCGCTAAACCTGTCCAAGCATCAAGGTTGTTCGGTTCGGTGCGCGTCAAACGCAGGAGACGTTCATATTCTGCGAACTCCTTTTGTAACTGTTGATAAA
Organism: Candidatus Poribacteria bacterium; assembly: GCA_003635195.1. Lineage (GTDB taxonomy): Bacteria > Poribacteria > WGA-4E > WGA-4E > WGA-3G > WGA-3G. The sequence goes on from PYIY01000122.1 coordinate 27,690, forward strand.
TTTGCATCTCGGCTCTACTTTTCTCGCGGTCGCCTGAGCGGAGATATGCCATACCAAGCCCGTAATGCGGTTCCGCATAACGTCCGGGTCCGAACGCTAACGCTTGTTTGAAATTTTCTATCGCTTCTGGATATGCTTTCAAATTGAGGTGCGCCGTGCCGAGTTCCTGATACGTTCCTGCTGCCTGGGGTTTCAGTTCAAGTGCCTGCCTCAAAATAGGGACTGCGTCGGCGTAGCGACGTAGTTTTACAAGTGCTTTGCCGAGGACTTCATATCCGCGTGCGTGTTGTGGTGAAAGTTCAACAACGCGTTCTAACGCTGGCACCGCGTCTGCCCATTTATCAAGTTTAAAATACACAACGCCGAGCGAATAGAGTGCCTCAATATTATCAGGCATCAACGCTAAAGAACGTTGGTAACTTTCGGCGGCTTTGTTATAGAATTGTTCTTGGGCATAAGCCATGCCGAGGTAGTGCAAGATTTCATAGTGGTCAGGTTCAATCGTCAGCGCGGCTTCAAACTCGGAGATCGCCTTCTGATTGTTGCCCCGGAACATAAAAGCAAAGCCCTGCTCCCTGTGTTGCACATATCCGCTATGATCACTAACAACATTAGCGAACGGCACACAGAAGGAAATAACGATGGCAATTCTCAACAAATTTCGCATTTTTTACTTTTCCTTTGACCGAGAACGCGATTTCAGATATTTAAAAAATAAGGCGCGCGTTCTCGGTCAAGGTTCAGTCAGGAGGACTTATCAAAAAAAATCTATTGTGTATATCCAGCACAGCGCGTTGCTTGTGCTTACTTCTCCTAAGATTATAGTAAAGTTTAGAATTAATAGGACACTCTATATCGGTTCGGTTAGGAAACCGCGAAGAAATCCGCAGAAATACCCAAGCAAAAAACCCTACCGGGGGGATGAAAGTGTCTCTTTATTTTTAGGATTCACTATAAATTTTAACCGTAATGCCGAAAAACGTCAAGTTTTTCATAGGGGAAAAGGCGAATTGGTGTTATACTATGCAGAAATTATCAAATTGGGAATGGAGCATAGCAATAAGAATGCGACAGGTTATAATCTATCGAGAGCCGGGCCGTTATGCGGGTTGGCCAGCGAATTACGGTATTTGGGCGTGGGATAACGAAATCGTTGTCGGCTTTACTGTCGGGTATCACAAATCCGATGCGGGTTTCCATCGCCGCGACCGAGATAAACCCTTTATCGGCATGCAAGGACGAAGTTTAGATGGTGGTGAGACATGGCGCGTTTCAGAGACCCCATGTCGTCTACCAGCCAGAGGCACGCTCTCCGCAGATGAACATGTTGAAGAACGGCACAGACTGGAAGCGGACGCTTCATTTCAGATACCACAGCGCGTCGATTTCACACATCCAGATTTTGCGATGATGTGCAGTAGATCCGGCTTGAGAGCCGGTGCCTATTCATGGTTTTATACCTCTACAGACCGGTGCAAAAGTTGGGAGGGACCCTTTCGGCTACCGATGTTCGACTACACTGGTATCGCGGCACGGACAGATTATCTTGTTTCAAGCACAGATGAATGCCTGCTGTTTCTTACCGCATCGAAAGCGGACGGTGAAGAGGGATTGATATTTTGTGCGAATACAACTGATGGTGGTACGTCCTTCTCACTTTTATCGCAAATTGGACCGGAACCTGAGGGGTTCGCGATTATGCCTGCGAGCGTTCGATTATCGGATTCTCGGATTTTAGTCGCTGTCCGGTGCCGCGGCCACGGTGACGATGCACGTTCAGATTGGGAAGAGCGACAAAATTGGATTGATCTCTATGGCTCAGATGATAACGGACAGACGTGGCGTTACATGAATCGACCTGTTGAAAATACGGGACGTGGCGGGAATCCACCGACCCTAACGCTTCTTCACGACGGTAGATTATGCCTGATCTATGGATACCGGGATGCGCCGCACCGAATCTGTGCGAAATTAAGCAGTGATGCTGGCGAGACTTGGGGTGAGGAAATCATCTTACGCGATAATGGTGGCGACCACGACATCGGCTACCCTCGCACGATCCAACGTCCTGATGGTACTGTCGTAACCGCCTACTATTTTGATGAAGAACCCGATGGTGAACGGTTCATTGAAGCAACGTTATGGAAGCCATAGTGGTTTAAAACGTAATTACCTGGGACTTGAACGCAGGTCAAAGCAGACAAGGCGATCTTTGCCGCGGATATAGAGATAACCGTCCGTCAATACAGGGGCTGCCCAAGCGGGATATTTCACTAACTGGCGACCGTTTTTATCTTTCAGCGAGGGGATTTGTGAAATTACCTCTAATTTCTCTGGTGTGCATTTAAGGAGCATCAAGCGTCCGTATTCACCAAGATAGATGAAGGAGTCGTTCACCCAAAGCAGCGAAGCGCGTTCATCAACGCGTTGTGACCACGTGACTTTACCCGTTTTAAGTTCCACACAGCGGAGTTCCGCTCCGTTGGGGCGTTGCCCACTACATGCATAGAGGTAACCTTTGTGGTGGATTGCGGTGTTCCAGTGCAACTCCATAGACTTGTTCCTACGCGACGCGCGGTCTTTCCAAACGACCTCGTACCCCCCCGGACGCACCTTGAGTACTGCGCTGCCAATGCCGTACGATTCGCTAATAAAGACGAAATCGTCGGCAACGACGGGACTCGAAGCGTTAACGGATTCAATCTTAGCGTGCCGCCACGGATAGTGGAAATCAATTGTCCCTGATGTCGGTTCAAAGCCGACAAGTCCACCACGTAGGAACGCGAACCCCCAACGTCTGTCATCAATTGTTGTAAAGACAGGGCTCGCATAACTCGCGAGTTCATCTGCGATTTGGTAGACAACTTCGCCAGTGTGTTTGTTAAAGGCGACAATGCCACTCCTGTTTGGATCGGGTCTACCGTTCGCGCCCCAAATATCCTTCGGACTGCCCGGTGGTGAGCCGCCGATTTGAACGATGAGCAGCTCGCCTTCGACAGCCGGTGCTGAAGCGACACCGAAAAAATTTTGCACGACGTGAAACTGTGCTGTCGTGTCAACCTCCCATAAGCCTTTACCGTCTGAGACGCGAACACAGTGTAACATCCCGTCTGCCCCGAAAATATAGACGCGGTCATCGTCAACGACCGGACAGCATCTCGGCCCGTTGTTGTAGCCGTACATATCCGTATACTCTGTCCGGTATTCAAACCGCCAGAGTTCGTTGCCAGTCATGCTTTCCATGCAGGTAAGGCGCGCCATATTGCCGTGGCGTGCAAAAATAAACAGCCGTCCATTTGCGACAGTGGGTGCTCCGTAGCTCGTACCGATCCGTTTGTGCCAGACGACCGGTGGACCCGTTTTTCCCCACGGTGCGATGTCTATCTTTTCCTGAGACTTGCCGTTCCGTTCTGGTCCGAGGAAGTCGTTCCAGTCGGCAGCAAACGTCGCTACCAACCCCACCAGGGAGAAAATTAGGGTTAGAAAGACCACGCGCGCGAAACTTCTCACGCCGCGACCTCCTCATTGGCGCGCTTCACGAGAGCGTTCATATAGGCAATCGTGTACGCTGTACCAACGCGATGGTCTTCTGCCATGCTTGGGATGTGATCCGGGATTAACACGCCGTTGAAATCTACTTCGCGGAGGGCTTTCGCCACTTGATACATATCCTGATAGCCGTTATCAACGAAGGTCTCAACGAAGTGCGGGAGCGGCTGATCAACATTGCGGAAATGGACTTTGAAGATCTTATTCCGATCGCCGAAATAGCGGATGGATTCAATCACATCTTTGCCCATCAAGTCGCCGCCTTCTAACCAGCAACCGACACAGAAACACATCCCGACATTCGGGCTGTCAGCGATTTCGAGGGCGCGCTTGTAGCCTTCAAAACTACTGAAGATACATCTCGGAATTCCTGCGAGATGCACTGCAGGCGGGTCGTCGGGATGGATGCCGATCATTACACCGGCTTCCTCAGCGACGGGTGCTGCCTGTTTGATGAAATAGGTATAGTTCTCCCAGAGTTCCTCTTCGCTGTATTCGCGTCCGTGTGAGAGCGGCATCCCATATTTTTTACCGCCCCAGTGTCCCACATCGGCAGCCTCAAGATTGAATGCCCTTGCACTTGCGCCGCCACGGGTCGTCTCGCGTTCAGTGCTCCAGATACCGTTCCCCATGTGCGCATACGTCGTATACGGGATGCCTGCTCTACCGAGATCACGGATGTACCGCTTGTACTGTTCAACTTTCGCGTCTCGGTTTTCTAAGTTCAGCACAATCGCGTCTTGATTGTGGACATCGCTGTTACCGAACCCGTAAATCTTGAGTCCTGCGTTCTCAAAAATCTCGCGGCGACTCATGAAATAGTCGTAATTTGCGTTTTCGCCATTCGTCCAGAGGACGACATACTCAACATCCATCTGCCTGGCGAACTGTAAATCTGCCTCGCTCGGTTCCGGCGACATCTGTGCCGTAACTTTCATTCCGGGTTCAATGTTGTCCAAAGGGGTCTGAGTTGCCATTTTGTGCCTCCATTTTTTAAGGGTTTTCGATCATCGGTTTTCGGTTATCAGTAAAAGGGTTTTGACTTAACCAAATCTTTCTTAACCAAAAACTGACAACTGATAACCGAAAACTACTCTTCGTCTCCTGCTTCCGCTTTGAGTCGATATAACTCTTGTGTCAATTCGGTGACGATATCTGCGTACGCTGGGTCGTCGTAGACACTGCACATCTCGTTTGGATCCTTCTCCAGATCAAAAAGTTCCCATTCCGGTTCTTTTGACTCATCGATGGATCCGGTTGTGCCGAGTGCCTCGCCGTAGTAATAGATGAGTTTATAGCGATCCGTCCGTATCCCATAGTGCGCGGGGACATAGTGATGCGCGAGGTGCATCCAATAACGGTAATACATGGACGTTCGCCAGTCGTCAGGTGTCTCGCCATTAAGGATTGGACGTAGACTCGTGCCTTGCATGTCGTCCGGAATCGGTACGCCTGCGTAATCGAGCCACGTCTCTGCAAAGTCTATATTTAACGCCATCGCATCGGACGTGCTGCCGGGTTGAATTTCGCGCGGATAGCGAACCAGGAAAGGCATCCGTAACGATTCCTCGTACATAAACCGTTTGTCATACCAGCCGTGATCGCCTAAGAAAAAACCTTGGTCAGAGGTATAAATGATGAGTGTATCGTCAGCGATACCGTCTTCATCGAGGTAATCAAGTATCCGTCCAACATTGTCATCAATTGAGGCGACGCAGCGGAGATACTCCTTGATATATCGCTGATAATTCCAGTTTGCCATCTCCGCCTCGGAGAGTCCCTCCGGCGGCGGACCGAGTTTATCAATCTTGAGATCCCTTTCGGTCATATGCCCGAAGACGCGCATCTTCGCTTCTTTCGCGGCGTTTGAACGATTCGCGTAATCGTCGAAAAAGTTGTCCGGCATCGGAACATCGCCGTCCTCAAACATGTCGGCGTGCTTTTCATCGGAGTCCCATGGACGGTGTGGTGCCTTGTGGTGGGACATCATGAAGAAGGGGCGGTCCTTGTCACGATTCTGCAGCCATTCCAGTGAAAAATCAGTAATGATGTCGGTGGCATAGCCTTTGTGTGTCGTTCTCCCATGCGGTTCAAGCATCACTGGATCGTGATAGAGGCCTTGACCGGGCAGCACGTTCCAATAATCAAATCCAGTTGGATCGGCATCACCGCCGTGTCCGAGGTGCCATTTGCCAACCATCGCGGTTTGATAGCCATCCGCCTGTAGCATCTTCGCGACGTTCGGTCTTCTGCCGTCCAGATGATCGCCTATGTTCTTGACCCCGTTGAGGTGGCTGTGTTTGCCGGTCAAAATGTTCGCGCGGCTCGGCGTGCAGATGGAGTTGACACAGAAACAGTTATGGAGAATCATGCCACCATCTGCGATACGATCAAGGTTTGGTGTTTGGTTAATCCGACTCCCATAACTGCTGATAGCATGTGAAGCATGGTCGTCGGACATGATGAATAGGATATTAGGTCTGCTCAATTGTCGCTCCTTTAAATTTACGATTTGCCTTATCATATCCTATTCCATTTGAGAAGTCAATCTTTTTTGGAAGTTGT
>PYIY01000123.1 GCA_003635195.1 Candidatus Poribacteria bacterium
CGTGGTAACAACGCGAAGTTTATCGCCTGTGGCAGCACCCGGTTGTCCCTTCGGGTCACAGCCAGCCCATACCAGTATACCTATCAAACACACTGAAATGTATATTCTCTGCATAATTTTATGCATTTTCTGCCTCACATGTTAAACAGGTCTTACAGAGATGCCGATTCACGAGATGCGCCGATGCGAGTAAAACGCCGCCGATACTGTAGAAGACCACTTCAAAAGTGCCTTCAACGGCTGTTCGAGCAGTAGCCATGAATGCTAACGCCGCTATCAGGACCAAAAACGCTCGCCAGTTTCGGTGGCGTCGAACACCCCACGCTAAACTCCCGATTGCCAGTCCAATTGCGCCAGCAATAAGGATAAACTCAACACGCTCATTCGCAAGGAAACTCAACCCAATCAAAGGTAAAACTGTTCCTAAAAGCGGCATCGCGAGGCAATGGATCGCGCATGCGAAAGGGAGACACGCCGCACACGCGACAGAGAGACACGCGCCAGTCGTATCCGCTAATTCCTGGTTAAAATATCTTTTCAATTTTATCTCCTTAGAAAATCGAGGACGGGGCGGTATGATAGACATCATCGCCCCCGTCCCACAGTTTTAAAAATTAAGTTTATACAAGAGTTTCACATTCCGTCCCGGTTCCGGCATCACTGCTTTGATGAGGGAAAGGTGTTCACGGTACGCTGTATCAAGAAGATTCTGAATCTCGAAAACCAACGTGTTCTCAAGTTCTTTCCACCATAAACTCAGATAAGCACCGACATCGTGGACGAGATAGCCGTCTGTCGGTTCCTCAAATTGACCAAGCCGGGTTTGGCTTCCTGAAAAACGGGATGTTACGTGAAACCGGAAAGGCCATGGGGCGTAACTGAAAGCGACTTTACCGTTGAAGGGCGGGATTCGCTCTAACGGTTTACCACTCGCTTTGACTGTTCCATCAACGTAACTCACGTTGAGTTGCAGGCGAAAATCAGGGAACACTTCACCGTCAAGCTGGATCTCTGCGCCGTTCATGACAACATCCTGTCCGGTGTACTGGTAAATCCACAACCATCCAGCGGCACCGCTGCCCCATTCTTTTTGTCCGGTATTCGTCGGCGTGAGATAACCGTGTATACGGTTTTGGAAGAGGGCGAGATTCAGATTGAGCTTGCCGAGTGTGTAGCGTCCAAACGCTTCAATACCGTAACCATGTTCAGGTTCCAGTGCCACATTACCGATTTCATACGAATAGACTGCCAGGTGGGGTCCGTCGCTGAAAAGTTCCTCAATACCTGGTGCACGAAACGTTTTCATTAAAGTCGCCCCCGTACTTAAGCGATCCGTCCAACGATAAATGCCGGAGGCTGCGCCCGAAAATCCGTTGAAATCGCGCCGTTGCACAGTTCCGGCACGGACGACTGTGCCATCAGCTCTGAAGGGCTCTGCCCGCCTGATGTCATAGCGAATCGCGCCTTGTAAGGTGAAACGGTCAAAATCCCGTTCATTTAGATAGAAACCTGCGAGCGCGAATTCACGTGTGTGTGGAGTCCAATAAAACCCACCCGTGGCATGATCGCGATACTCACTCCAAACGCCTATAATAGCGTTATCTAACACATGCGCCATCGCCGAGAGGTTGTAGGTTAGCACCCCGAATTCCACACCGAGTGTGCCGTTTGATTCCAACTCTTGGTGTTGGTAACGGGTGTAGGTGCCTTGGAGTTTGACTTTATCAAGCCCCGGACGCTTGAAACGATACTCCATCTGTCCTTCGTAGCGTTGTCGGGCCAGCGCGATGTTAACACCGCTGATATGTCCCTCAGGGGAGCCCGGGATGCCGTAGTCTGAACGGTAGTCATCGCCTGAGATACCTATATATCCCCAGTCCTTGATCAGTGAAGTACCCGCAGAAACATTTATATTCGCGAGACTGGTATTTTCTAATGTTCCAAAGGGGGTTTGTGTATCTGAGGCGCGGCGATGGTTCACTTTAACCTGATAGGCAAAGGGACCGCGTGCTCCAGCACCGCCTGTCACTACTGTCCATCCTGAATTCACAGATTCACCTTGGAACGTTAAACGCGTGTCAATACCTATTGGTAGAGTTTGCGGTATGTTATTACGTTTGACATTGACAACGCCTCCCAATATGCTTGAGCCGTAAATGAGTGCTTTGGGGCCGCGCGTAATTTCGACACCCTCAGCGATCGTCGGGTCAATAGATACGGCATGGTCAGCACTGGATGCGGATTTGTCACCTGTGCGTTCGCCGTTTTCAAGAATGAGCAGCCTGTCCCCTCCTAATCCGCGAATAACAGGGCGCGCTGTTGCCCGCCCCATCGTCCGCTGTGAGATGCCAACCTCATCCGACAATGTATCCGCTAAAGTCATGCCGAGTTTTCTTTGAAACTCCGCGTCCTCCAATGCCAAATCGGTTGTTTTCTCAAACTTCGATAGATCACCGACTGACTCGTACACCCTAATGGTTTCTAAGTGATAGACTAACCTTTTCAACTCAATCCGGATGTAAGGCGTGGCGGCATTGACATCAATTACCTGTTCAAACTGCTGATAGTCAGCTTTCGTGAACCGAAGCGTGTACTGTCCTTCAGACACCGCGTCGAATTTAAACCGCCCCTTCGCGTCGGTCTGTACCTTCTTCTCTAACCCGATAATACGGACAGAAACCCCGACAAGTCGAGTACCACTCCGTATTTCAACGACCTCTCCTTCCAGGGACCGCCTTGTGTCCGAAGCACTTTGGGCATCTTTGAGATAGCAAAAGAGACAGCCTACCATCCCAGACACTAACACCAATAGGTGGGAACACTTTTTAAGCGTTCCCACCGTAGGAGACCTGTGCGAACAAGCACAAGTGCTTAAACAGGTGCTTAACATGGGGGGCCCCCTTATTGAACAGTTACTGGTATCAGAAGTGCTCCCGTGAAATCGGGATGATCCCCGTGAAGCAGTTGGAGTTTAATTTCCGTTGTTCCTGCTTTGAGTCCAACGACTTCAAACCCCAATTCCTCTCCGTGCACGTGTCCATCGGGTTCCGCTTCCGCTTCCGCTTCAAACAGATGGATGTCAATAATAGCGGAATCGTAATCCGTCAGACCTAAGGTATAGAGTTCCGAGTCTTGCACTTCATCAAGGTGGACTTCCGCGCCGTTCGCGTCAAGGAATACGACATGGACATCAATCTCTTCGCCAGCACCAACGGTGAGTCCTCCATTATGGGCGCCTTGAAGTTGACGATAGACCTCTACCTCCTCGACTTCCAAAAAGAAGCCATCGGCATCGGCGTGAGCGGCTGCAGCCGCTTCGTGTTCGTGGTCATGCTCATCATCAATAATGGGGTTGTCATCTTCACCGCAACCTCCGATGAAGGGGAGGACGGTGACGAAAGTTAGGAACATTAATCGAGAAATGGCGACAGAAAAGCCGCTTCCATAAAAACGTGTAAACATTGTATTCTCCAATTTTTTAACTTTTTTGATCTGATGGCACACAGTTATGTGCCCATTATTTCTAATAGGACTTACGCAATTTTGATTTTAGCACACTCTGTTAAGTAGGGTGCTTGGAAAAACGCAGACGGTCCCTTGGCACAGGCTAACAGCCTCTGCTACAAAAGAGCAGCATACGTAAGTTCTATCTAAAATGGAATTACACTTAACAACGAACATGCCACGCGAAAGATAGGGAATGCGTGTTGACATGCCGCGAGTACCTCATGCTTTGTTAGGATAATAGATAGACCTGTAAAACGCCTGAACGAGGAACCGTTGGGTACACAATCAGGTGGTGTCTACCACAGAAACACTACTATATATATATTGCAAAGCAGAGATGCACAAAGCGCGGGGCGCGTGCAGATAACCCCGCGGTCTTTGTACAATAACAAGTATAAAGGAAAAACAAAGTCTGCCTTTAAGAGGCAAAATTTGTAAGTTGATTGGAGAATATAGGTGGGGCACGACTTCGCGTGTTCGTGATGAGTTTTAAAGGAAGAAAAACGGTTTCATACAGCGGAAGCGTCGTACTTGGAAGAAACGGAGAAGTGAGTATAACGACCTCAATTTCCTCGCCGACGTGTTGGCTGTTGTAGACACAGGCTGTACAAGTTTCCGCAGAATGCGCGTGTTCACAATGATCGTGATCGTGCGTGAGTTCGATGACACCAAGCAGCGCGACATAGCAGCATAGATTTATTGCAATGCAAATTTTCAAACCACGCCCAAGTGTTAGTGTATTAGGGAAAATCATACCATTTCTCACAAATTACAGCCTGTGTTGTGATAAAAGAAAAGATTGCTAATAGACTTGCGAGAAATTATATCATACTATTTGGTCAATGTCAAATGAAACTGAATATCCTTTGCTAACTGTTGACAACTGACTGCCGAATTAAGGGTATCAATCCAATGGAAACAAAGGGCGGCGGACATCGTGATACTCAAAATGCAATGGGTTCACTGCTGTCAACCCCGGTGTGTCTATTTCAATAATCTGCCCTGCGATGGGTTCATAGGCAGCACGGTAGGCGACCGCGGCTTTGACGACAATCATCCGCATCTCCGATGGATTGATACCGAGACTCAACAACTGTTGGAGACTAAACGGTGTCTGCCGTCTACTTGTCAGCACGACCAGAGAATCCGCTACAGCAACGACAGTCGTTAACCCTTGATCGTGGTATCGCTGCCCGCCGTGCCGAGGTTGCGTCTCCTCATAACGACCGTCGTGGATAAGACGCACCTTACCGTGAATTGTGACAGGGTCACCGTGCAGATTATCTGCTTTCCCACCGACATCTAAAGTAACCTCCGCGCCAACACCCGCCTGAATACAACTTTGTACACCTCCCGGATCGTAGAGGACGACGACGAACCCTGATGCTCCCTGTCGTTGCAACTCCGCTAAAACGAAAGTACTATCTCCGGGTGAACCGCCGCCGATGTTGTCCCCCATCTCGACAAGGATCACCGGATGTTGTTCAGATTGGATGGCTTGCTCAACGGCTTGGGCTGCATCGGGCAGATCAATTGTGAGTTGTTCGTGGACATTCCACAACATATCGGATAACTGATCGGCTTCCATCTGTGCAAGTTGTGGATTATCGTCCGTGACGACGACAAAGGACGGACCGACTTCATGGATATCAGCGTAAGGGTACCCCAATGCGACGTTTGCCACAAGGACATCTGGACGTGTTTCGAGTTGCTTCGCTGCTGTGAGAATAGGCTCCATCGGTGGCACGTTGGTGTTATGATAGAGGATATTCAGGAGCATCGGCGGTTTGGTGAGTGCTTGCGTCGGCGTAACTTCGTCCCTGAGTATCCGCATCATGAGTTCTGCTGCCTGTAGTCCGCGTTGGCGTTGATCAATGTGCGGTGTCGTCTTGTAAATTACGAGGGCAGTCGATTCAGCGACCATCTGCGCGGAGACGTTGGCGTGATGATCGAGCGTAACGACGATCGGAAAATCTTGACCGAAGACATCCCGAAGTCGGCGTAAGACTTCACCGTCGCCATCGGGGTAACTCTCGGCGACCATTGCGCCGTGGAGCGCGAGGAGGAGGCCTTCATGTTTGGGTGCAGCTTTGAGGTGCTGGATTAGCATCCCGGTGAATCGGTCGAAAGCGTCGTCTGTTACGCGTCCTGCGGGTGTTGCCGAAGTCATGAGCGTCGGGTAAGCTGTGTAGTTGTATTCTGTTGCCCCTTGGATAAAACCCCCTATTTCGTGATGGGCTTCGCCCCAAGTATTGAGCAGATTCCGAGCAAAGGTTTGCGTAAACGCGGCGAAATCGGTGGGTGTTTGACTAAATGTATTGGATTCGTGCATGATGCCGCCGATAGCGATTGTTGTCATAATATTTTCCTTGCGAATAGTTTTCAGCCGTCGGCTGCCAGCCATCAGTTAGTTTTTTGTGGTCGTTAGGTTATTTGTTGCTGCCACAATGAATTTCCTTACTGAAAGCCGATAGCCGATAGCCGACAGCCATTCCTGCTGATAGCCATAAATCAAAAACACCTTGACGGTTACACTTGAATTAGTGTATCATTTAACAATATTTAAATCTCCAATTTTCTACCAAGGTTTGGTCTGTAGGACCTGTCTTTTTTTACTGGAAGTATGACGCAGAATGGTACTGGAAAAAATCAGATCGAAGAAGCGATAGAAGTCGCCGCTGAAGCCCACCAAGGGCAATATCGGAAAGGCACCGATACGCCTTACATCACACATCCCTATGCCGTCGGACTCATCTTAATGGAAGCAGGATGCACCGAAGCAGTGATTATTGCAGGCATCTTGCACGATACGGTCGAGGACACCGATCTGACGTTGGAATTTATCCGAGAACGTTTTGGGGACGCTATCGCAAATATCGTTGATGGCTGTTCAGAAAACAAGGCACTGCGGTGGCGTGCCCGTAAAACGGAACGGATTGAGGCGTTAAGAAGTGCCAGCCCCGAAGTTTGTACTGTGACCTGTGCTGATAAACTTCACAACCTACGGACGATCATTTCAGAATACGATCTCATCGGTGACGCTGTCTGGGATCGGTTTCACGGTGGTGTCGAAGATCAAGCGTGGTATTATCGGAGCGTTCTCGGTGCGATCGCAGACCGAGATGCCACTTTACAAAAAAGGGTGGAATGTGCTACACTAACTACGCATGATAACGGTGTGCATGCCATACCTGATGCCAACGACACCGCACCTCAGCACGAACCATTCGATTGTAATGACGCTCGGAAAAGGCCTGCAGCGGTAGATGTTGTAAACGCTCAACTCTTTCAACAGTTCCAGCAGGCTGTAGTCTATCTATTTGAAGGAAGGACGCTATGAAGATTGCGTACGCTTTTAGACGATGTACATCATACCCTTACAACGGTGGCGCGCTACCCACCGATGCCACAGATCGCCAACGATTTCTCGCACACGCCAAAAAGATTGGTTTCGACGGGATTGAACTTCCTGGGATGAATCTCTCTGACGCTGAAGCCAAAACATTCCGCGCAGAACTTGAAGATGCAGGTATGCCGTGTGTCGCAATTCGCGGCGGTGGTGGTGCCGCGAGGGATCCGCAAGTCGCTGCAGCCAACAAACAACGGATGATAGATGCCGTTCAGTTCGCGGCGAAGATGGGCGCGGGTGTCGTTAATTCGACAGTCACTACACCGCCCGACGATCCAGGTGGAAAAGGCACGTATCGTGGTGAATCCGTCTCGCAGGGCTCAAGCCGTCAAGCGAGTGATGAAGATTACGTGCGCACTGCAAGTGCCGTGAGTGAAGTTGCTGTTATTGCCGCGAATCTCGGCATCGAGATCTCCATAGAAATCCATCAAAATTCAATAGCAGACAACAGTTCGGCGACGCTACGTTTGTTAGAACTCATTGACGCGCCGAATGTCGGGATAAATCCGGATTTAGGGAATATCTACTGGACTTACGACATTCCAGAGGAGACGTGTGAAGCCGCAATCGCCGCGGTTGCACCGCATGTCAATTATTGGCATTGCAAAAGCCTCTATCGTGTGCATATCCCGGACCTGGAAACGGCTATCTACGTTCAAGTCCCGCTGCCCGATGGGGAGATCGACTATCGCTTCGCAATCGCCGCGGTGCTTGATGCTGGCTACGATGGCTACTTGGCGATTGAAGGGATCCGCGACGGTGACCAGTTCCATCAAGATGGACGGAGCGTGGCGTATGTGAAATCTGTTTTGGAGGATCTACAATAATTGCGCGTCTGAAGAAGTCAATGGTATGTTTCTGTAAGTTCCTGTGCCGTGACACAACATTTTTAATCCCCTAAATCTCCCTTATCAGGGGGACTTTAAGAGAGGATACGTAAGTCCTATACATCAAAGACAGCAGCACTGCAACAACGGCGCAGTGCGGGTTATGCCGTGGGGAGTTCTACGTCTAAGCCCTATTGATCGAACCCGTTAGGGAATAGTAAAAAATGACACAACAGAAGATCCGCTTAACTGCGACAGTGAAATGCGCTGGGTGAGCATCGAAACTCGCTCCGGGTGAGCTTGCCCACATTTTAAATAACATTCCGAAATCTACCGACCCGAACCTCCTTGTCGGCACCGAAACCTCTGATGATGCCGGAATTTACCGCATTTCTGATGACCTTGCACTCGTCAACACGGTGGACTATTTCACACCTATCGTAGACGATCCGTATACATTCGGTGCGATCGCCGCGACGAACTCACTGAGCGATGTCTACAGTATGGGGGGTGTCCCGAAAACGGCGTTGAATATCACCTGCTGGCCCAAGGCGGACCTGCCTTTATCAATCCTTGGCGATATTGTCAGGGGCGGTACAGAAAAAGCCATTGAGGCAGGGGCTGCACTTGTCGGTGGACACACGGTCGATGCACCGGAACTCATGTATGGACTCTCCGTAACGGGTGTCGTGCATCCGGAGAAATTCGTCAAAAATTATGGGGCACGTCCAGGGGATGTCCTCATTTTGACCAAAAATCTCGGTATCGGCATCCTTACCACAGGTTTGAAGTTTGATAAGATTAGCGATGCGGTACTGCCACAACTCGTTGAATCGATGACTCGGTTGAATGCCGCTGCATCAAAGGTAATGCTGAAGTATGGTGCGAGTGCTTGCACGGATGTCACAGGTTACGGTTTGTTAGGACACGCTTCGGAGATGGCGGCAGGCAATGGCGCCTGTCTTAAGATAGATAGCACTACGGTACCTCACTTTGACGATGCCCCGGCACTCGTCGCGCAGGATACCTATACACAAGCCTATCTTGCGAATATGTCGTTCCTTGCCGACAAAGTGACATTCCACACAGATAGCGAGGCAATGCATCACATCCTGATGGAGGCGGAGACATCCGGTGGCTTGCTGTTCTCACTTCCTGCCGAGAATGCTGATGCAGCGGTCTCGGAACTGCGTGCCGCGGATTGCCCAGAAGCCGCCGTTATTGGAGAAGTGGTAGCTGGGGATGCCGCGCATATTGAGGTATTTTAATAGTTATAAGTTATAAGTTATAAGTTTTTAGTTAAGTGGGTTCCGAGGGTTTCATATTTCTTAGTAACTGTCGGTGCTTCAATTGGGGAACTTCAGGGTTACAAACCCTTCCCACTGGTTACAAAGAGATAATAGGTAATCAGAAACCAGACTTATAACTTATAACTGAAAACTGAAAACTAATAATGACAAAAACAGAACTGGCAAAACAGATGCGTGAGGCTTCGTATCTCACAGGTGAATTCAAACTCCGCTCAGGAAATATCAGTAATTTCTATTGGGATAAATACCGATTTGAGAGCAACCCCGCGCTGCTTACCGCGATTGCCGAAGAGATGGCGAAACTGCTCCCACGGAGTTGTGACGGGTTGGCAGGTTTGGAGTTAGGTGGCATTCCGCTTGCAACCGCGCTTTCACTGCAAACGGGAATTCCTTGCTTTTACGTCCGTAAGGAAGCGAAAACTTATGGCACCTGTAACCTTATAGAGGGTGGTGCCAAAGAGGGGAGCAGACTTGTCGTGATAGAAGATGTGATTACGACTGCAGGACAGGTCTGCACATCAATTGAACAGATTCGCGCAGCCGGGTATATAGTGGAACATGTTGTAGCAGTCATTGATCGGGAGGCAGGCGGTGCCGCGAAAATTGATGAACTCGGATGTACATTCGCATCCGTTTTCACGCTCACGGAGTTAGAAGGAGAGTAGCAGTCAGCCGTCAGCAGTCAGCCGTCAGCAAGACCCTCTGGTTCATCAGAGACCCCTTTACTGATGGCTGAAAGCCGACAGCCGATAGCCATTAAAAATGAAGATACTGTTTATCGGAGATATAGTCGGAAATCCGGGCAGAGCAGCAACAACGAAATTTCTGGAAGCGCATCGCGACAAGTACGATTTTATTGTCGCTAACGGCGAGAACGCAGCGGGTGGGAAAGGGTTGACGTTTGAAATTGTTGATCAACTTCTGGCATCAGGTGTTTCCGCAATTACAACTGGCAACCACGTCTGGGATAATAAAGATATTTTCAACTTTATAGATACAACACCGCAGCTGATACGTCCGGCGAACTATCCAACCGAGGTGACCGGGCGCGGCGTGACCATCGTCTCTTCTGATGATGGACAGACACAACTTGGTGTCATCAACCTTGCCGGACAACTTTTCATGAACCCATATACCAACCCATTTCACGCCCTCAATACAATTTTACCTGAGATCCAAGCGGTGACACCTTATATCCTGCTCGACTTTCACGCCGAAGCGACCTCCGAGAAAATCGCAATGGGTTGGCACGCTGACGGTAGAGTCGGCGCGGTGATTGGGACACATACGCATGTGCCGACAGCAGATGCGCGTGTCCTCCCGCAAGGCACAGCTTATATGACTGATGTTGGGATGACAGGCCCCTATGATTCGGTTATCGGCGTGCGAACGGATCGTGTGCTTGAACGGTTTCTGACGATGATGCCCGCGCGCTTCACTGTCGCTAAAGGGAATGTCAAGCTCTGCGGTGCTGAGATAGAACTTGACAATAAAACAGGAATGGCGGTAAGTATTGTGCCGCTGCAGGAGCAGTATTAATTAGTTGCCAGTTATCAGTTACAAGAGGTTTTGGATAGTCCCAAAGTCTCTTTCTGGAAACTGACAACTGAAAGATTTTTTCGCAGAAAAAATCGTACTGACAACTGATAACCAGTTATGCAATTAGAATTTTCGATGCCAACAAGAACTGTCCACAGTGTCAGTGAAATAACAAATCTCTTGAAAAGGTTGATAGAGCAACATCCACCCTTCAAAAATGTATGGGTGCAAGGACAGGTGTCGAATTACAGTCGCCCTGGTTCTGGACATATCTATTTCACACTCAAGGATGAGCAAAACCAAATTAATTGTGTCATTTGGCGGAGCAGTGCAGATCGCCTCCGGTTTTTGCCAAAACACGGTGAAGAGATATTGGCACAAGGAACGATTGGCGTTTATGGTCCGCAAGGTAAATATCAGATTACGGTGAGTAGGGTAGAACCGCTTGGAATCGGTGCGCTGCAGAGAGCGTTTGAGGCGTTAAAACAGCGACTTGCGGACGAGGGATTGTTCGATAATATTCACAAGAAGCCGTTGCCAAAATTCCCGCAGAGAATCGGTGTAATTACGTCGGCAACAGGGGCAGCGTTCCAAGACATCTGCGAGCAATTGCGCAAACGGTATCCGTTAGCCGAAGTGTTGCTACATCCGTCTCTCGTCCAAGGTGATGGCGCAGCACAGGAGATTGCCGACGCGCTGCAAACGATGAATCAGCGAGACGATATTGATGTGCTAATTGTCGGACGCGGTGGCGGTTCGATTGAGGATCTCTGGGCATTTAACGAAGAAGGCGTTGCGCGTGCGATTTTCGCGTCTGTGATTCCGGTCGTGTCGGCGGTCGGTCACGAAACGGATTACACGATCTCGGACATGGTGGCGGATCACCGGGCACCGACCCCATCGGCGGCAATTGAGCATATTGTCCCGGATCAAGATGAACTTTTGGCACAATTAGACGGCCTTGATACGTGGCTGCGCACAACAATTCAGAATCAATTGAATGGCCATGAAGCACGGATCCAAGAACTTGAAACGCGAATTGCCCCGGAACAACGTAAAGGCGAGATTTATCAACTTTACCAAACAGTAGATACCTTAGATGTGGCGTGTCGATCGGCTGTAGGACGGACCCTTGCTGATAGCGACAACAGACTTCACACACTTGTCCAACGGCTTGACGCATTGAGTCCGTTAGCCACGTTGAAACGCGGGTATAGTATCAGTCGGAAAGCAGATGGCGAGGTATTAACGGCATCTGAGCAGGTGTCCGTTGGCGATAGAATTAAGGTTCAATTGGCAAAAGGACATCTCACTTGTCGTGTTGAAGAATTTCTGGATGAAGATCATCAAAAGTAAGAAACTGCTGACTCCTAATTACGAATTGCCGACTGCTGACGGAAACTGACAACCGATAACTGTCAACTATTTTCTTATGGAGACAACACATGACTTTTGAAGAAAAACTCGCAAAACTGACCGAGATCGTTGATAAGCTTGAAGCGGGCAACGAACTGCCGCTTGAGGATTCTCTCAAACTCTTTGAGGAGGGTGTCGGCTTGGTCTCATCGTGTCGCGAGATGCTCGAAAACGCAGAACAACGGGTAGAAAACGTTCTTAAAACTGATAACGCATAAATAGTTAATAGTTATTGGTTATAAGTTGTTGGTTAAGAGGAGAGCCGTTCCTTTTGAAGTCAATCTCTTAAGCTTATAACTTATAACTTATAACGCCATAGGATTAAAAAACATGTTCTTAGAAAAAATTAATAGCCCAGCGGACCTAAAAAAACTTGATATTAACGAACTTGAAATACTGGCTGAGGAGATGCGCGCCTATCTACTCACGGTTTTATCCGAGCATCCGGGACATTTCGCACCGAACTTCGGGACGGTTGAATTGGCGATAGCATTGCATAAGGTATTTGACACACCGCGCGATAAAGTCATCTGGGACATTGGACATCAAGCGTACCCCCATAAACTGCTGACCGGCAGAAGAGATGCGTTTCCAACGCTCAGACAGAGTGGGGGTATCAGCGGGTTTCTCAGTAGAGCCGAAAGTGAATATGACGTTTTTGGCGCCGGGCATTCGAGTACCTCTATCGCTGCGGCGTTAGGCATCGCCACTGCGCGAGACTTGGTTAATGAGACTTACAAGGTCGTCTCTATCATCGGGGATGGTGGTTTAACAGGCGGTATGGCGTTTGAAGCGTTGAACGCTGCCGGTGACTTCAGGAACGACATGGTCGTTATCCTCAATGATAACAATATGTCTATCTCCGCGACTGTCGGCGCGTTTTCAAAACACTTTCACAAACTCACGAGTTCATCGCAGTACAACTTGCTCCGCTCTGGCGTTAAAGAGTTGATGAACTTAATGCCGGTAGATGCAAAGCAGATTGCGCGTAAAATTGAGGCTTCATTGAAACCAGGGACGCTATTTGAAGAATTCGGGTTCCGGTACTTTGGGCCACTGGATGGAAACGATTTAGAAGCACTCATTCCAGTGTTGACAGGCATCCGTAGTTTGTCCGGTCCTATTCTGCTCCATGTCGTAACCGAAAAGGGGCGCGGCTACGCGCCAGCAGAAGAAGATCCGGTCGGGTTCTATAGCGTCAGCGGGCCCTTCAACCTGAAGACAGGGAAAACGATTAAACCCAAACCGACGATCCCGTCCTACACGGAAGTGTTCAGTCGCACGCTGATTGAATTAGCGAAACGTGACGCACGGGTTGTCGGCGTGACGGCAGCGATGCCGGGCGGAACGGGACTTGATAAATTTGCAAGCGCGTATCCGAGCCGGTGTTTTGATATCGGATTGGCGGAGCAGTGCGCTGTTACATTCGCAGCCGGACTCGCAGCACAAGGGATGCGTCCTGTCGCTGCGATCTATTCTACTTTCCTCCAGCGGAGTTATGATCAGGTCTTACACGATGTCTGTATCCAAAATCTACCGGTTATCTTCGCGTTGGATAGGAGTGGACTTGTCGGCGCGGACGGGCCAACACATCACGGTGTTTTCGATTTCGCATACTTGCGTTCTATTCCCAACATGGTCGTGATGGCACCGAAAGATGAGAACGAGTTACAATCTATGGTGAAGACCGCGCTTGCCTATGAAGGCGGTCCCATTGCATTCCGCTATCCGCGAGGCACAGGAATCGGTGTAAAAATCGCAGCGGAACCAACAGTGCTGCCTATCGGTGAAAGTGAGATCGTCAGAGAGGGGGACGATGTACTTGTCATCGCTATTGGTAACCGGGTGTATCCTGCACTTGAAGCCGCGCAAACGTTGGAGGACCGAATTGGAATTTCAACGACCGTTGTCAACGCGAGATTTGTAAAACCGTTAGATACTGCAACAATTCTGCCGCTTGCTAAACACATAGGTAAGGTAATTACTGTTGAAGATGGTGTGATAATGGGCGGTTTCGGCAGTGCGGTTTTGGAGGCACTCGCCGCAGCGGGAATTACAAATGTGCAAGTTACAAATCTCGGTATTCCCGACGAATTTATTGAGCACGGCGATGTCAAGCACCTTCACGCGCTGTACCAGTGTGACGCTGACGCTGTTGTTCGCGCTGCACAGGCAATGTTAGGATGAAGAAGTCGGTTATAGGTTATAAGCCTGGGTTGTGCCTTATCAACAATTTCTTGTAGCAGCCACAACCGAATTGGGGATAGGTATCCACAAGAAGGCGTTGGCCCAGCATAAACTAAAAACTTATAACTTATAACCAACAACTTATAACTATTATGCAACGGATAGATGTCTTTCTGGTAGAGCAGGGTTTAGCGGAGAGCCGAGAACAGGCGAAACGGCTTATCCTTGCGGGTGCTGTAACCGTTAACGGAAACACCCGAATTAAGCCCGGGCAGCGGGTTCCCACCGATGCGGAGGTCGTTGTTCAGGAGCCACAAAGATATGTGAGTCGCGGTGGGTTCAAGTTGGAAAAAGCACTATCTCTCTTTAATGTGGATGTGCAAGACCAGGTCGCGCTCGATGTCGGCGCATCAACCGGTGGATTCACAGACTGCCTCCTTCAGCACGGCGCAAAGTTCGTCTATGCTGTTGATGTTGGTTATGGGCAACTCGCTTGGAAACTCCGGACGCATCCACAGGTTCAGTCGATTGAGAAAACGAACATCCGACATTTAACCCCCGCACTTTTAAAGACAGCAGCACGCAACGATAGCGAAGATTTTATCACTATCGCTGCCATTGATGTCTCTTTTATTTCTCTGAGGACAGTACTACCGAGTGTCATTAAGCTTCTGACACAGGGGAATAGTTGTCAGTCGTCAGTCGTCAGTCGTCAGTTAAGAGGGAGATCTTGTCAAAACGATAACCTCTTAACTGAAAACCAAAAGGTTTTTCGCAGAAAAACCGAACTGACAACTAATAACCATTCCTATGATATTATTGCACTGCTCAAGCCGCAGTTTGAAGCCGGAAAAGCCCATGTGAAAAAGGGCGGAATAGTGTCTGATAAACAGGTACATATTGAGACAATAGACAATCTCAGTGTTTTCGTTACGGAAAAACTTGGGGCTATAGTGAGAGGGTTGACATATTCGCCGATCCACAAAAACATCAGAAATATTGAGTATCTACTTTGGTTCACGGTTGAACTTAATACGCAAGAGAACGCGCGCGAAATGGACGTTCAACCGCGGCAAACGACCGTTGAGGTCGTCGCGGAAGCACACGAATTATTTAGGAGTCATCAGCCATCAGCCATCAGCCATCAGTAAAGCGGGTCTTTTGTTAATCAATGACCTCTTCTCTGACTGCTGATAGCCGATAGCCGATAGCGAAAAAAGATGCGCAAAAGAATCCAGAAAATCGCTATTTTCTTCGGAATATTCATTATCCTTGCCCTATGCGGGATTTTCTTCTTTCTCCGTTCAGATGCTTTCCTGAATTGGGTGGAAGGACGGCTTGAATCGGAACTGGAAAGTCGGATAAAAGAGGGCTACACGGCAGATATTGGCGATATAAAAGGCAGCATCTTCGGAAATGTCGCCATCAACGGTGTTACGATATTCAAAGCAGGCGAACCGGTACTTTCGTCGAGGCGCGTCGTACTCAAATATAATTTGCTCGGGCTACTTACACGCAAATTTGAGGTTAATGAATTACAGGTAAATGCGCCGGAAATTCATGCGAAACACAACCCTGATGGTACTTTCAATCTGTCTAATATTCTTCGCGAGACCCCATCCAATGAAAACACGCCACAATTCAGTTTCGCTGTTGAAAAGATTCAATTCAGTCAAGGGACGATTGATTACGTTGATACACAAAGAGATCTTGACATAAGCGTTCAAGGAATTACACTAACAGTGAAGGGACCACTCGACACGTGGAACCACAAGGGCAATTTGAAGATTGACGCTGGCAGTCTTAAGTTCAACGGTTTCGAGACACCAATTGATAAGTTTGAGGTGGATTTTCAGATTTTAGCCACGTATAGCGAATTAGACAGACTCCAACTGGAATTTGGGAACTCAAAATTGGAGATTACAGGTCACTTCCCACATGGATCAACGGGAAAACCCTGGGGCATTGGACTGGATTTACAGCGATTGGATGTTGCAGATATAGAACGGTTTCTCGGCGAAGGCACCGAACTTGAAGGAATTGTAAACGGTAGGATAACAGCGAATGGGAACCGAGATGCCAGCTTTGCTACGACACTCTCTGTAGAAACCCCGACCTTTTCTATGACCCAAGAGGAAAAGGATAGACAAATTGTCCTGACAGACCTAAAAATTGATGCCGATTTCAATTTACACCCGATCCCAACATTCACACTAAAAACCTTCAGTACACAGATCGCTGACGGCACCTTGACCGGTAAGGGAACTATCGGACTCCAAAGCCGACCAGAAGGCGATGTTATTGCGCAGCTGCGACAACTGACAACATCTTCGCTTACCTATATAGGACAGTGGAGGGCAACAGATGTCGAACTCATACCGCTGCTGTCAATGTTCGTCCAACTCCCCGAATACCTTGCAGACAGCACAGGATACCTCTCCAGTAACGCAACATTTAACGGAACTCTCACTGCGAGGCAAAAAGACTTCTCAACTTTCAAACTTAACAGCACGATAGAAATAACAGAAACCACCCTCAACGAAGTGGCACTTGCGGATTCAAGACTGCGTTGCATAATTGATGCGGGTGAATTGAAAGCCGACGGAAACCTTGATGAAACCCAAATTAACATCACAGGTCCCTTTCCTTTAGCGGAGCAAGATGCTCTGGCACTTCGACTGTTAGATATCAATTTCGACGACCTAATGAAAATTGTTAACAGTGCGGATCTCGGCGGGACGGGGGAATACACTGCGAAGTTGTCTTCAGATGGTACGCTGGAGGGTTCTCTGAAAATCCCAAACGCGAGTTTCAACGATATACCGATCGGTATTTTGGTAGGTAACCTCGACTATCAAGAGGGACAGGTATTCATCGAAAACGGGCTGCTCACCAAAAACACGAAACAAGACATCGTGACAACATATCAGAGCCGGACCACAATTAGGGGTGTTGTGGATGTTGAAGGCGATTTCCCGGCGGAATTTAGCATCGTCGCAGACCCCGTTTATGCTCAACACTATCCGAGGGTATTGTTAGGTGCAGAATATCCGGTAAAGGGTGAAGTTAGAGGTGAACTTAAATTAGATGGAACGCTCATTAACCTTGATGGCAGGGCGGACTTTAGTGTCACCAAAGGCGAGGCATGGGGTATCCATTTGGATCCGCTAATACTGCCGTTACGCATTGAGGATTATAACATCGATCTTCCCAACTTTGAGATTACCACCCGCGGTCAGAAAGTTACGCTCAATGTTTCAGTAGCCTCGAATGGCGATTACGATTTGTTGCTTGAAAACGATCCACCTGTGAGTTTCCAAGCACTTGCAAGCGCAGCAAACATCTCCGATTTCCCTTTTGGCGGGCAATTTGATGTTCGGGTCGTCGGAACGCTAAAAAAACCGGAAAGTGCTGACTTTCAGATCGCGCTGGATTTCTCGGATATAACCTTCTTAGACAACGGACGCGAGACTCAACACCCACTTGGTGATGCTTCCCTACACGGCACGCTCGTAGAACTGAAAAATGTTACCGGTGAACCGGATCGTTTCGATTTTACGGGAAGTGGGTTTAACGGTCAGATTCAGGGGTATGTTAGTATGGCTCCTGATAATCCTTATAAATTTGAAGTAGAGAGCACAGCACTTGAAGTTACACCGATTCTACGTATCTTGCATCCCGTACTTGAGGCAGTCACAGGGACTGCCAAAGGACGCGCTGAGATAAAAGGAACAGTAGCAGCTCTCGCCCCAACGGATGATGAAAATAGCCGTCAAAAGAAGTTACCAGTCACCAGTTACCAGTCACCAGAAAAGAGGTCTCTTGTAACTGGTAACTCGAAACTGGAAACTGGAAACTTCTCCGTTGATATCGAAATTGATTCCAGCCAACTTTACTATGAAAACTCAACAGGACAAAAGACACCATTCACAAATGCTGAACCCATCCGGTTATACCTCAAAGACGACAAATGGACTATTGATGCGTTTTCCCTAAGGACATCCGAGGATAAATCAGCGTTTATGCAACTGACCGGAAGTTTTGATGCTAAAAGTGAGGCGATAGAGATTGATGCGAAATCCGACGGATTCGCACTGGCACCTTTTGGCACAGCGTTCGGACTTCCGCTTGACATGCTGCACGCTGGGACGGGCAGTTACACCTTGAAAATGACGGGTACATCTCAGCAACCCCAAGCCGTGTTGGATTGGGCGATTCCGATGTTGGATTTAAAAACAGATGTGGGTGATATTCGCGTAAGCGATGCAGGCGGTGCAATAATATACCGAGACAATTTAATGCGCCTTGAAAAGACTGCCCTGAAGCTTTTGAGGAACTCAGTAGATATAGACGGTGAGATAGACCTTCACTTGGCAGATGTTCGTAAATTGCAACTAAACATCAGCGTCAACACGCGTGATTTAGAACTTACGACGTTTGCAGAATTGATAGCGCGAACTTCAGCGAATAGCATCAAAGTTGAGGATTTAACGGGAGGCGCGTTAGGCGTTTCAATAGACATCACAGGCACCCCTGCCGAAACTTTAATCGCTGTAAACGCGCAAACCGTACCGCAGCAACCGATCCGCCTCACGACTTACGTGAACCCTATCACGCTAGAGCGTTTGCATGCAAATGCGACTCTTAATTCGGACGCTCTAAAGGTCCAATTAGTAGAGGCAGATGGACGGATAGGTGATGGCAGCTACCGAGTCCAAGGGGATGCTTCGTTCTCAACTCAAGAGGCAGACGCACGACAGTTTGCAATTGATGTGTCAGTATCCGAACTCGGGATTGCTGACTTTGCGACCTTGTTCTCAGGGCAAGTTCCACCTTTCCGTGGTACCGTTTCTGGACATGCGAAATTCAGCAGTAAAGGGAGCCTGCGCCCAGACGAAATCTCAATCACCGGTGAAGTGAGTGCGTTGAATTTTCAGGGATATGGTATTAATTGTACCAACACAGCACCGCTCGAATTCCGTTCCGAGCGAGGGGACCTTGCTGTGCGTCTACCCTTAAAACTGAAATCGCCTGAAATGGTGACAACGGCGGACGTTAATATCACAGGTACTGTCAAGGCACCAGAGATCATAGCAGAATGGACCGGGGACATCAACGAGATGGAATGGAACGGAAAAGTCGAGTACCGTGATGAACGCATAACGCTTGCGCGGATTGAGATAAAAAACCGTGCAGGCACGTCAACCATTACCGGTGTGATTCCGTTCAATTTGGCATTCACAGGGATTGACATATCGGATCGGTTTCCCGATGAACGGATTGATGTGCGTTTTCGGGGTACGGAACTACCACTTGACTTTTTCCCCGGCAGCGATCTACTCTTTCCAGAGGGAGACGGTACTGTTGACATAGATTTAGCCCTACAAGGCACAAGCCGCGATCCTCATATAACGGGGACCGTATCGCTTGAGGCAGGGCAACTCCAACTGAAGAATTTCCACGAACCGATTCGGAACGTGAAGGTAGAACTGAGTGCTCGCGGCGAGACGATTCATTTTAAAGAACTCGGCTTTGATATGGGAACAGGTTACTGTATGCTTCAGCAGGGACAATTGGCATTAGACGGATTAACGCCTAAAAACTTCACACTAACAGGATTGAGATTTGAACTATTCCCGCTCGGTTCAACGATTCAGCATGCCCTGCCCCCAGAAGTATTGGAAGAGGTTAAGGGACATCTCAGTGTGACGCTCAATGAATTAACAATTCCTTTCAACAGTTTTCTGACAAAAGGAGAAAATACGCCATTTCCACAGATCCAAAAGGTCCCTTCACTCGCGGATATTGTGGCTGTCTCAAACGCACAGCTATCCATTAATAGTGTGCGTCTCATCTTTAAGGCACTGGATCGGTCGTACGACTTCCAAGATCCGGGACCCGTTCAGATAGTGCTGAACGCCGGGACAATAACGCTACCTAAACCATTTACCCTTGAGAATCAGTACGCCTTTCCAGTCAAGCAGACCTTTACCGATGAAGATGAAAAGCCAGAAGGTGTTGATGCCGATGTATACATACACACAGTTGACGATGCAAAAACAGCACTCAGCATTGATGCCGGGAGTCAATGGTCGGTAAATGGGGCATTTGACGCGGCACTGCGATTTAATAATATCAATATCTCAGCGTTAACCGACACTTGGCCCGCGCCCTACCAAATTAAGGGTGCGTTGTCAGGAAGTTTACAGATAAGCGGCACCAGCGAAGATCCGAAGATAACGCTGCGCCGACACAAGTCTGAACCCGCAGAACTCTACCTGCATGACATCCCTATTGACCTTCGATGGAGAATTCGGTACCAGAACGGGAAATGGGAAATCTCAAAGGCACGATATGTTGAAGTGGAATTCGGTGAAAACCTGCTTAACTTTTCGTGGGAGATGCCTTATCAACTTGAACTCGTTCCACTTTTGATGGAATTGCAACGGGCACCAGCAGCAGTATGGAACGAACTCCGAAAAACAGAGATGGGTGGCATCTTGGACATTAAGGTCGATGATTTTGATGTCCTATCATCTGTGGTGCCGGGTCTCAAATCGCCAACAGGTACGGGTCAAGTCCATGTTGAATTCAAAGGCACGATAGAGGCACCGCAAGCCATAGGTGCCGTGCTTTTTAATAACATCGGTTTTGAAATTCCGGAAGCTGGCATTTATGTTAAAGAGACGGGCGGTAGAATTGAATTATCAGAGCAAGGCGCGACCATTGAACGGTTTGGAGGCATATTGAATGAGGGTCCCTTCTCCATTACCGGTAGCGTCATGGCACCTGCAGATGGACGTGTCTGGGAACACGCGCCGACGCTGGATGTGAATACCAGTATCTCATCAGCACTTTTTGAACAATCCGGAAAGTATCGGGTTAAACTGGGTTCTAATCCAACCCACTTACGCCTACAAGGCGGATTTGACGATCCATCTTTAACAGGCAATCTGAACATAAGTCAGGGGTATTATGAACAAAACTGGGAGGCAGTTGTCGATTGGTTCGCAGGGGCTTCCGTAAGCGAAGTGGACGTTATATTGGATTATCCGATTCTTCGCAATTTATATTTAGATGTTGATATTGATATCCCAGATAACTTTGATGTGCGCTCATCTATCACGGGCCCGACAGACATTGAAATTTCCAGTTCAGGGGGTAAACTCATCGGTCGAATTCAGAATCCGGTTTTCAATGGCACTGTTTCAGTAATCAGCGGTAGAATTGGGCTTGTTCCACAGATCTTTGAATTTGTTGAAGGTTCAAGAATTACCAACCGAAGTCCCAGTGAGTTCGATCCAGAGCTCAACATCCTCCTCCGGACCCCTGATCGTATTCGCGGTGTCCTGCCGAGAGATCAAAGCACAGTTGACCTTGAGATTACCGCGAGTCTGACGGGTACCTTAAAGAACCCCGAATTCGTTCTGAGCGCACCGAACGCGACTGAAATCCTCTCGCATGAGGAGATTATGACGTTTCTTATACGTAACGCTGCATTTTCGCGTGCCTTCTGGGGCTTCACGTTTAATTTTCACCGTCCGCATGATGAAGACGCGCGGTCTATCAGCGCGGAATATCAACTGCGAAAAAACATGTCCATTAAAATTGAGAACAACGAAAAAGGCGAATATGGTGTCGGCTTTGAGATAAAGGGGCGTTTTTAATGGGCTCTGCAAATTACAATACATTCATAGATAGAGTGATTTGTCTTATCTTGATGTTCTGCTGTTTTTTTTTGCAATCTGTAAGTGCGAACGAACCCACGGAAACATCAGGTGATATAAGGGCGGAAGAGTTCACGCTGCGCCAGGCGTTTGGGACGACGCGCATAGACAAAATTGCGTACTACATTGATACAGCACCGGTAGCGGAAACTACAGAACAATACAACATACTCAGCAAGCAGGCCTTGGTAAGTGTTGAGGACAGATTATCTCCGTACGCGATTCAACAGAGTATTAAGAAACTCTACGCGACACAACAATATTCTCAAATCCACGTTTACGCGCAGAAAAACATCAATGGCGTTGCGCTCACCTACCAACTGACATCTTTTGATCGCATTAAAGCGATTGTGATCGCTGGCATTCCACCGAACCCATTCAAATCGGCGATTGAAAATGTGATAAAATCAAAGCCGGGTGGCAGATATGTACCCGCGATTGCCAACACAGATATTATCTACATTAAACGCATTTGCGAGGAACACGGATACTTTGACGCGCAAGTTACGGTTGCCGATGTCCTTACCGAAGATGGCGTATTAACTTATCAGATAATCCTGGGGGTTCTGTCAACGATCAAAAGGTTGCAAATTCAGGGGAATTCCGCTATTTCAACCAACCGCCTCAAACGTGCTTGTGGCTTCAGCATACGCTATCCGGTTTACAACAAAGTTGATGTTGAGACTGATGTGGCAGCAATGGAAGCACTCTACCGTAAAAACAACTATCCGACTGCCACCATCATGCCGATCTTTACTCCTGAAACAGGTCTGTTGCAGTTTGACATTAATGAAGGCAAGCAGGTCCAGTTTAATTTCGTTTCGGGGACGGGTGAACTCTCTTTATCCCAACAAGATACTTTCACAGAAGATATAGCCGAGGTGATAAGTACGGGGGCACCCTCTCTGTGGGAAGGACGGATAAAAGCATATTTCAAAGACGAAGGGTATCATGGGACGACTGTGCAGGAGAAAGCTTCGGATGCCTCCAGCGTTCAACTGACGATTAATCCTGGGACCCGTTATAGGGTTACGCGTGTGTCTTTTTCTGGGAACCGCGCCTTTCTGGACGCGGACTTACTACGAGAAATGACAGTGAAACCGACAGTCGGACTTCTGGGGAGTCTGCGACTCTCGAATCTTGTTGCCAGGTTCCTATCGCGCCGAGAACAGAAACGCTTTTTTTATGAAGATGACCTTGAGAAAGATGAGCACCGCCTTGATATTTTATACGAGAGAGTCGGTTATCCCAACGCAGTCATTGAGATAACAGATAAAAAGCAGCCCCTAAACAACCGAAACATTGGCGAAGTTGCAATACACGTCTCAGTTACTGAAAACTACAAAGAGGTGATTCACCGATGTACGATCAGCGGTAACCGCGCGATAGATACTGCTACACTTCTAAAAGATTTGGAAAGCGAACTTCAGTTTCCACAACCGAATGCCGTCTTTGAAAGAACTGTCTACCAAGATGCAGTCCGTAACGCGTATCGGGAACGCGGATATAGCAACGCAAAGGTTAATGACACTTACATACCTAAAACAGAAACTGCAGTTTTTGAAGTAGAAGGCAATTTTTCGGAATCTCTTTCGGAGGGTAACCTCCCTTTGGAAATCCGCGATGCGTTTAAAAGGCAGGATCTGACACTCGCGGGGGTTTTCATAGCGACAAATGTCGGTAACCGCTGGAGCATCCAAGATATTGAGGGCAATCCACGGTACACGCTCAAGCAGGAAGCGACACATCTTGAGGTGTTTGAACACGGTATCCTCAATCTTACTGTCGAGACGGAGGGTGAACAGGTAACATTCGGTAAATTCTATTTTCAAGGCGATACGGACATTGTGAAACAACACGTTCTCAAACGGGAAGTGGCACATCTTGAGGGAGAACTTTGGACATCTGACAGATTAAGCCGTGCCTTGCAAAACCTCTCCGGGTTAGGGATTTTTCTCGGGGTCCAAGCAGAACCACGCGAACTCGAAAAAATAGAAGGCAGCGATGGTGTAAAAACCACTAACGGAGAGAACGCTCACGCTATTCTCAAAACCTATGACGTTTTAGTAACAGTTGACAAGCAGCAACCGAGAACCTATAGCTATGGCGGTGGCTATAGTTTCGCAGAAGGTTGGTACGGGACGCTGGAACTAACGCATAGCAACTTCCTCTTTAAACGGAACATCCGAGGGTCCTTCCGCAGTAGATTAGGGTGGCGAGATGAATTGGGTTACCTTGTTGATGCAAGGCTCACCGAACCGTGGTTGATTGGTAGGACACGCGGCACCTTACAGGTATCTGCTAAGAAGTTAGAGAGAGATGACAATGTTCGCGCACTCCAAGGGAGTTTCATCCTCAGTCGGAAATTAGGCGGATCGCATCATTTGGATTTGCGATACAGTTACAGAGATTTGAACCAACCGGTGCCACCCATGGGGCAAGGCACACCGCCAGAGATCCGTTTACCTGAAGAACAGAACCCATTCAGCACAACCGTGAGTAGTCTACGCTTTTCTTGGACTTACGATGGTCGTGTACGCTATCTGAATCCGATAGGTGGCATGTTCAACGAGATTACACTTGAATACGCGGGTGGGCTCTTGCAAGGCGAAACCAGTTTTATTAAAACGACGACGGATACGCGCTATTACCAAAAACTGATCGGCAGTCTTGTGTTAGCGACGGCAGTTCGATGCGGTATCACGACCGGCTTGCGCTCAAATCGCCGCGCGGAACTTATCTCTTTTGAGCGGTTTTGGGCAGGTGGCAGCACGACGGTTCGAGGCTATGCTGAGCGTTCCCTCGGTCCCGAGCATAGTGCAGGTATCCACCGCGGCGATGTGCAATTCATTTTTAATACAGAGCTACGCTTTCCAATCTATTCAGTCGTCCGCGGTGCCTTCTTTTTTGATGCTGGCAACGTCTGGGATTCACTGGCGGATATTGAGCGTAGTTTAACGCGTTTGCCGTCCGCCGTCGGGGCTGGACTCTATTTGGATTTTGGGGCGTTCACATTCGGGCTTGACTATGCGATTCCACTCGTATCTGTTCCGAGTTCACCCGATACAAGAAGGGCACATATCCGACTTGGTAGTACTTTTTAATAGTTGTCAGTGGTCAGTTATCAGTAGTCAGTTAAGAGGTTTAGCATATATCTAAGGCTTCTTGCTAAAGGCTGATGGTTTCCGATTGCTGATAGCCATTTCTGCTGATGATTATTCTGACTCTCCGTAGGGTCTGCCCAATGCGAGGGGTGCCTCAGCACGTCCAACAAATCCTGCCAGTACCGCTAAGCAGAGCACATAAGGTAACATCAACCACAACTGGTAGGGGATATCCCAACCTAACGCTTGGAACCGTGCATCGAGTGCTGAACCAAGTCCGAAAAGCAACGCAGCACCGCACGCCTTCACAGGATGCCATTTCCCAAAGATGACGATCGCCAAAGCGATAAACCCGCGTCCGACTGTCATTCCCGGTGTAAAATACGGAACATCTGCGAGGGAGAGATACCCGCCAGCGATCCCTGCCATAGCACCCGCGAAGAGTAGAGACATGGTTCTCAAACGAAGTACATTGGAACCGACGGTAGCGATTGCCTTCGGATGCTCGCCACACGCGCGTATTCTCAGCCCCAACTGTGTATGGTAGAGGAAAAAATAGACACACGGCATCAGCAGAAACGCGATGTAAACGAGAATATTGTGTGAAAATAGCGCACGCCCCAAGAAAGGGATTTCGGAGAGTAGTGGGATGTCGATCTGCTGGAACGCTGGCACGCCTTTCGCGATCCCCGTTACACCGAAGAGCCGTTGATAGATGACTTCTGTTAAACCCAGTGCCAAAAGCGTCATCGCTGTGCCGATGATGACTTGGTCGCCCCGCAGCCTGATAGCACACAATGCAAAAAGCGCGGCAGCGATAAGTCCGCTGAGTCCTGCCATCAGAAGTCCGAACCACGGTGCGAACGCCACGAATTCCGCGGTGTAGAATGAACCGACCATCCCAAAAAACGCGCCGATGAGCATCATCCCTTCAATACCGATGTTAAGTACACCGGCACGTTGGGAGATGACTTCACCGAGCGCTGCCAGTAGGAGCGGTGTCGCCCCACGTATTGTCGCCGAAAGAATTTCTTCAAACATAATTTTAAATATTAGGCCTCTGCTCGTTTTTCTCCGTTGTCGAAAAACGGTTTCTTCTGAGATCGTTACGGTATCGAAGATAATTACGTATTAAAGTCCCCCTGATAAGGGGGATTTAGGGGGTTTAAAACTAAAAAAATCTACCATCGCGTACTAAATTTCCGTAAGTCCTTTTACGTTTTTGGTCTCTGATAATCGTATCAAAAAATTACTTCCGTATCAACATCTTTCGTGTCGCTGTGAAATCTCCGGCTGTTAGCGTATAGAAATAAATTCCGCTGGCGACAGGCTCCCCTTGTGCATTTCTACCATCCCAATACACTGCACTACTCTTGGTCTGATAGACTCCCGCACGCCGATGCCCCAGGTCTATATCACGCACGACGCGACCGTGGATGTCAGAGATCGTCAACACCACTTCTGCTGCTTTGGAAAGTTGGTAGGGAATCCACGTCTCAGGGTTGAACGGATTCGGATAGTTAGGCAGTAGTGATGTCTCTTTTGGGATTAACGCCGCTAAAAGTTGTTCAAGTATCAGAATACCGCGTTCAGAGATTGCGTCTGTGAGGTTTGCGTGTTGTGCTTGAATGAGCCAGTGTTGGATGTCTGCTGCGGTGAGTATCTTCAGTGTGTGTGGATATGCTGAAGGTGCAGCCGCATCGGCACCTATCTCACTGGCAACTTTGAGGAGGTCTATGATATCGACGATTCCATCGCCATTGACATCAGCAGGGTTTTGCCCCATCTGTCCCAAGTTTGTGGATACCGATACCAGGTCTAAGATGCTTACTAAACCATCTCCGTTGACATCTACAGTCGGCTGTGGTGTATCACCAATGATACTATATTCCGCATCAGGTGCAAACCCAAAGAAGCTAGTAAACCCCCACCCATCATGATTATCAACCGCCACCAATAAAACGTTTTGACCCCGTTTCAGTGTGACTGGAAAGAAATGTTGGTAATCGTGGGCGGCACTTATAACAGGTAGGTGTCGAACTACCTCTCCATTGAGCCAGATTTTGACCTCACCATCTTTACCGACAAACATCATCGTTTTTTGTTCCTTTGGAGAATCCAAGATGATCGAACCGTAAACGATACGGCCATATAACTCGTTACCTGTTCCCCAACCGAGAGCCTCTGCCATTTTTTCCATGTTATTGCGGCCGGTAGCAGAGAGGCTGTGAAGTGCCCAAAAACTGTCTCCGACAGCGTCTCCCGCGCTTGCGCCGTTGATAGCGATCTCTTGTTCTGTTACCGCACCATCACTGGCGCGCGCCAGAAAATCTACGTTCTCGTAAGGGAGGAATCCTGGGACTATTGTCCATAACCATGGGCCTGTTATCTTCGGGCCGCCTGTCGGGAACCCCGGATTACCATCTATCGCGACAGATGTCTTCCCGAGTAATAGTTGTACGGGTGAGAAGTCGGTTATCTCATTATTGGAGAGATCCAGTCTTCCCAAATTGGTCAACTCTGTCAGCGGCGATACATCTACAATAGCGTTGTTAGCAAGCTCCAGTTGATGTAATTGTGTGAGATTTTCGAGTGCCGATATATCCATGATGCGATTGCCACTAAGATTCAGCCCCGTCAGTTGTGTGAGGTTGGCGAGTGCCGATATATCTGAGATGTCATGGTAAGCAAGGTTCAGAAGTGTCAGTTGTGTGAGGTTGGCGAGTGCTGATATATCCCTGACACCACCGCCGTCAAACCACAGTTGTGTTAGTTGTGTGAGGTTGGCGAGTGCTGATATATCTTGGATATCGTTTCCACCAAGCCACAGTTTTGTCAGTTGTGTGAGGTTGGCGAGTGCTGATATATCCTGGATATCGTTTGCTGAAAGTTCTAGCCATTCCAGTTGTGTGAAGTTTACGAGAACGGATATATCTGAGATGCGATTGCCACCAAGTGATAGGAAATCCAGTTGTGTGAGGTTGGCGAGTGCTGATATATCCTGGATATCGTTTCCATCAAGCCACAGTTTTGTCAGTTGTGTGAGGTTGGCGAGTGCTGATATATCCTGGATATCGTTTCCACCAAGCCGCACACGTTCCAGTTGTGTGAGGTTGGCAAGAACGGATATATCTGAGATCGCATTGACCTCAAGATCCAGTATTATCAGTTGTGTGAGGTTGGCGAGGGTTGATATATCCGAGAGACCATTCCTTGAAGGTGTCAGGTAATACAGCTGTGTTAAGTTCGCCAGCGGTGAAAAATCTGATACTCGATTATCCGTAAGGTTAAGTATTGCCAGATTGTACGCGTGTTCAAGCCCTGTGAGATCTGCTATTCCACGACCTGACACATCAAGCAACTTTAAATTTAGCAGTGTATGGGTCGTGATGGCATCGCCAATCTTTTGCCGGACTGCCGCTGCTAAGTTTGTATCCGGTATAGATACAACTTCAGCAGGGGGCAGCAGCTGCGTCATCTCAATCGGAAACGACTCCCAATTTATGTTGCCCTGAACATCCATAACCCCAAGCACTACTGACTTCTCTTTCGGTGTTAAGTTAGTGACAAATTCAACAGTGCTACTCGGGTTTCCGTTTAATTGCTTACAACCTTGTAACACCCCCTCCCTTGTAATCCCTGTGTGAAATAGTTGTACTTGGTGAACCCCATTAGGATCAGTTATCTTAAAGCGGAAGCGGATAGCATTGGATGGAGGGACGAGGATCGGTGGCAGCATTTCAATCGTCATGTTTTGATTGATAGAGGGGGTACCGGGGTTGAAGGCGCGATGTTTATCCAACCACTCGGCGGCACAGAAAGAGCTGAGCATCGGGTCTGTGGTATATCTCTCAATCCGCTTAGCACGGTTTCTGTGGTAGTCGTAGTCGTGGCCCAATCCAAAGATATGTCCGAGTTCATGGGCAATAGCAGAAGTATTGTGGAGAGGGACGAGTGCTTGACCTCCCAATGCTCCGACGGAGCCACCTATCCCGAGGATAGTAGTGTCAAGTTCAGTGTAATCAATGCCTCCAGTGTCTAACCGCTCACTGCTCATATCTATCACAGTGAGATAGATGTTTTTAGATGTGTCAAATCGCTTACGGATTTCTTCCCAGATATCCCATGTTGAGACTAAACTGCTATAATGTTCATCGGTAAACTGTCCGACAAAATGATGCACCACTGCTTTTCCGTGCTCATCGGTTTCAAACAAAAAGGTTTTTCTGCCGAACCCATGCGCTTCCATCTGGTTGGCGTAAAGCTGCTGCACATTTTTTATCCACCCATCCATTTTTTCGTCTATGTCCGGTTGCGGTTGACGGTCGCGGGGAAGGAAATAGATGAGTCGAACGATAGGGCGTTCCTGTTGTTGTGCCTGTGAAAGGGTAGGGAGGAAAAGACTGAGTAGAACTGTTAATGTAACAAATAAGTGTTTGACAGGCATTTAAGTAGCTTCCTTAGGTTTTGTTTCTTCATCAATAAAAACTGCAATCCCATTAAGCGACTTCCTCAAAATCTGCTAATTCACGTGCGTAATCAAGACAGGCTCGGATCTGAACTGCTTTGAGATCAGGGAATTCGATAACGATTTCGTCTGGTGTATAACCCGCGGCCAAGTATCCGAGGAGCAGGCTTACTGGAATTCTCGTTCCTTTGATACGTGGTTTACCGCGCAATGTGTCTGGTGTGCTAACAATATAGTCTCTCCAATGAATTGGCATGTGTACTTCTCCGTAATGCAGAAACTGTGTCAAATTCAAGAATTATATTTTTCCTAAAATTGTAGCGTCTTTGAGAACGCTTATCAAACCATTTCCAGATCAAAGATATAGGTTGAATATATCCTTAAGAATGCGAAGACTCACGTTTTCGGAAAAGCTGAATAGAGCCGTAACCGATAACAAAAAGCAAGATAGTTGCTTGCATCACAAAGGTTACTTTGTCAGAGATACCCACCGTTCGCTGCATACCGTATGAACCGGTCGATAACGCGCCAAACAGCAAGGCAGCAGCAACCGTTACCAACGGATTTAGTTTCGCCAGTAGTGCCACCGCAATCGCTGTATAACCGTACCCGGGTGAAAAGTTGAGATAGAGCCGACGGGTCAGTGCTGTCAATTCAATTGCGCCACCGAGTCCTGCGAGTGCGCCGCTAATAAAAAAGACGCGGAGCGTGTTATGCATAATCGAAATTCCCGCCGCTTCTGCTGCAGCCGCACCCTCTCCCACGGCGCGAAGCTGATATCCAAATGCTGTCCGAAAGAGGATAAAGGTAAGAATAATTGCCAATACGACAGCGATAACAATACCGAAATGAATGCGGTGGGGTGGGAAAAGCCGAGGCAAAAATACCCACTCGGCGATCCGATCGCTCTGCGGACCGCGTTGGGATGCTTCCTGCAAGGGACCGCCATCTATCATCATACTCACCAGATGAAGTGCGACGTAGTTCAACATAATCGTGCTGATAACTTCGTTGACACCGCGCGTTACCTTGAGCACTGCCGGGATGAGTCCCCATATTCCACCTGCCAGTGTCGCCATGCCGAGCGACATTGGTACTGCAATCCACGGGGTTTCAGGAAAAAGCGGAGCGAGTTTCGTTCCAAACCACGTCGCCGCCAACGCACCCATCAAAAACTGCCCTTCGGCACCGATATTCCAAATCCCGCATCGAAACGCCATCGCGACCGAAAGTCCAGCCATCAGAAATGGGGTACTTTTCACCAACGTTTCGCCAAATTTCCTGGTATTACCAAACGCGCCACTCACTGCTGCCTGATAAGCTTCTAACGGGTTATAGTTACACAACAGCATTATAATAGCATTTGTGACAAACGCGCTCGCGAGAATTATAACAGGTGTCACTAACCAGCGGATGTCAATCCTTTTTAATATATTGCCTACGTTTAACATCATGTTTCCAGTCCATCACTTAGATCTCTATGGGTTTCGCCTGTCATTAGCAACCCGAGTGCTTCAATATCGTTGCGCTGCGCCGTCGCTTCTATCAACTTACCCCTTGACATCACAAAGAGTCGATCGCTCAGTAATAGGACTTCATCTAACTCTGTTGAGATGAGCAGGACAGACTTTTTTTCGTCGCGCTGCGCCAGCAGATTTTCATGGACATAGTGGGCGGCGTTGACATCTAAACCACGTGTCGGATTAACGGCGATAAGTAGTTCGGGTTGCAGTGAGATTTCTCGGGCGAGGACAATTTTTTGTTGGTTACCACCAGAGAGTGCGGCGGCAGGGAGGCCACCGATAGGCGGACGGATGTCATAATCCGCGATAAGTTGTTCTGTGGTGTTCCGTTTTCTTGTTTGATTGACGACATTCCAGTGCGCTATATTTTCCAAGTGCGTCACATTCAGTAAGAGATTCTCTGTAACCGAGAACGACGCAATAACGCCAGTTGTTTGTCGATCTTCGGGGATATAACCGACCCCGTGTTGTCGCACGGCTTTTGTCCCTTTCGGATCGGTGCCTAAGATGCTTATTGCTCCCGATTCGCTGTGTCGCAATCCCATGATCGCTTCGGCGAGTTCGCGCTGTCCGTTGCCATCAACGCCAGCGATACCGACGATTTCACCGCGATGGGTCGCCATAGAGACATCTGAGACGGCGATTTCGTCGCGACTGCCCCGTACCGTCAGATTTGAGAGTTGCAGCACGCTGTCTGAGGTCTTATTTTCGAGGGGTGCGTCTCCTGAACGTTCAACTTCGTTGATTTCTTCCCCGATCATCTCCCGCGCGAGTTCTCGTGCAGTCAGTTCACCCGTCGGACCGAGATAGACTTTTTTGCCGCGCCTTAAAACCGTAATCCTATCGCTGATGCTTAAAACTTCTTTCATTTTGTGGCTAATGAAAATGATGGCGCGACCATCCGCTTGGAGTTTGCGTAGGATTGTGAAGAAACCTTCTACCTCTTGTGGACTCAGAACGGCGGTCGGTTCATCAAGGATGAGAATCCGAGCATCAACCGCCAGTGCCTTTAGGATCTCTACGCGTTGTTTTAAGCCGACTGAAAGGGTACGCACTAATGCACTCGGATCAACAGCCAGACCAAACTGCTCCGAGAGTGCTTCAGTAATGTGAATCGCGTCTTCCTTCTTAAACCAAAAAGATTGGAAGACTGGAAGAGAAGACAGCAAGCGCGGAAGATTGGAAGACTGCGGGGCATCCATCCTTCCGTTCTTCCATCCTTCCCTCCCATCTTTCTGCTTTCCTTTTAATTGCCCAAGACTCAAGGCGATATTCTCAGCAACCGTCAGATTCTCAACCAGCATAAAGTGCTGATGCACCATGCCGATACCAGCGACAATGGCATCACGTGGCGATTTTGCCCGTAACCTACGCCGCCAACCTTCACGGTCTGTAACATAGATGCGCCCCGTCGATGGTTGGTAAAGCCCATAGATAAGATTCATCAGTGTGGACTTTCCTGCACCATTTTCGCCTAAAATCGCGTGAATTTCACCCGCTTGGAGCGTAAAATCGACGCTGTCAACCGCGACGAAATCTCCGAAGGTTTTCGTAACATTCCGAAGTTCAAGGATGTTTTCTTTTTCCATCTACAGCAGGCACCACTTTTCCACGCTCGCGGGTGTCAATTCTCCATCGTAAGCGATAACCCGAAGCGAAACTGTCCAACTTTCACCTGCAGGTGTCGATACGGAACCTGTCCAAGTCGGATTATAGAGTGCCATTCCGTAATCGCGAATAAACCACGGTCCCCGAATGCCTTCATTAAGAATACTCATAAAGACCCCAAACGCGCCATGCCCTGCTAACACGTTCTGGTAAGCAACGAAATCGGATTCGCCTTCGTGAACGACATCAACACTTCCACTACGTCCGTTGTCTCCCAACACAATGCCGCCCATGACAGGTAAAAGCCTCGGTTCCACGCGAATGCCGATGCTTCCGAACTTCGTTTGTGGATACGTCGCAGCACCGTAAGCGGCGATTTTCTCACTCGTCATATCGCAGATGGTGGCATCATCGAGTGCACGAAGATTGACAGTACGGATTTCGTCGATCAACGGTGCTTCGTTTTCATCGCGCCAGATAACGTTCTGAACGAATTGGACACCATCGGCGTGTGGCGTGATGTCAATGTCTTTTTGTGTATCCATCCGTCCCAATCTCTCAAAGACTTTATCCGTCCAAGAACGACGGGGTGGCGATGCCCAAAAACCTGCTTCCCTGTCGCCGACTTGAACCGGTCCTTGTCCAACAAAAATACCGTTGTGGAACGGATGATCAAAGGCGAACTCCTGAACAACGGTATGGCCCGCTGGTGTGTAGAACGGAAAGACAAACGGACG
Organism: Candidatus Poribacteria bacterium; assembly: GCA_003635195.1. Lineage (GTDB taxonomy): Bacteria > Poribacteria > WGA-4E > WGA-4E > WGA-3G > WGA-3G. The sequence continues at coordinate 33,363 of PYIY01000123.1, forward strand.
ATAAAAGTTCGCACCGACACCGCCCAAACATCTGCCTGTGTTACTATCAACAACCAGATGTGTTTTGGCATTTACTTTAACTTCAAAATTGTTTTCCATAATTCCTCGCTTGAGCAAGTTCCACCTTCACTCAATTTCTACGATCTGAATGTTGTTTCCGCAAGTATCATTGAAAACAGCAAAAATTGTTGTTCCTATCTCAGTAGGTTCTACACTGAATTCGACGCCAAGGTTGATTAATCGCTCATATTCTTTTTGAACGTTTTCCACACTGAATTGGGTACATGGAAGTCCTGCATCAAATAAAGCTTCTTGATACGTTTTGGCGGGTCCAAAATGATTATCAGATAATGGTTCTAACAAAAGTTCAGGCCCGTCTTGTTCTTCTTTTGATACTACTGTAAGCCATCTGTCACCATTTTCTAAGGGAATGTCCCTCTTCTTAACAAATCCCAATTTTTCAGTATAAAATTTTAACGCACTTTCCTGATCTTGAACAAAAATGGCGGTTACTCTAATTTTCATAATGTTTTTTACCTCGAATTCGCCTAAGGAAACAAACACGGCATTTTTTCCAGCCTTCCTTCACTTCCTTAAAACCTAAAATTT